>JAYFOA010000107.1:0-19611 GCA_034933145.1 Clostridiaceae bacterium | reverse complement strand
CGTAAACTGCCTGAATCAAGAGATACATTTTTTGCATTAAAGTTATTTTATTTTGAAACCTCCCACGATTTTGGTGGTCTATTAGAATGAAAGGCCTTTGCGAGGAAGTGGAATATGGAAGACGAAGAAATAGTCGGCCTGTATTGGCAGCGGTCTGAAAAGGCAATTGCAGAGACGCAGAAGAAATATACGCGGTATTGCGGCTGCATTGCCTTTAATATCCTGCACAGCGAGGAAGATGCGGAGGAATGCGTAAACGAAACCTACTTGCGTGCCTGGAACGCCATACCGCCTGACCGTCCCGATAGCCTGCCGGCGTTTTTGGGAAAGATCACACGAAATCTCTCCCTGAACAAATATAAACAAAATACCACGCAGAAGCGCGGCTCCGGGAATACCGAGCTTGCGCTGTCCGAACTGGAGGATTGTATTTCAACAGCCGCAGACGTCGAGCAATCAAGCGATGAGCTTTTTGTGCGAGAAGCGCTGGGCAAGTTTCTCGGACAGCTACCCAAGGAAAAACGTATGATCTTTGTAAAACGGTATTGGTATCTGATGCCGATCAAAGAGATCGCCGGGCAGGACGGTATGAGCGAGAACAAGGTAAAACTGATACTGTATCGTATCAGGATTGAACTAAAGCAATATCTTGAAAAGGAGGGCGTTGCTCTATGAGAACTGATAAATTACTCCGCTTGATCGGGGATATCCCCGATGCCTATATTATGGAAGCGGCACCGAAAGAAAAGAGCAGGCGAAAAACCGCATGGATAAAGTGGTGCGCTTCTGCCGCGGCCTGCCTGGCTGTTGTACTGGCGGCCGTTTATGTCCTGCCGCCGTTTTCCCATCCTATAAACGCCCCTACAGCATCAACAACTGAAAATGTGGGAAGCCAGCAGGGTGCGTCGGGCGGCGAAACAACTCCGTCTGATACCTTGGAAAACGTATCCCTGCATCTCAATGAGCTGAGCGGTATGCCGTCCGGCGGAGCGGCCATGTTCGTGCTGCTCTGTGATGATTTTCAGGCGATGACGGCCGATGAGCTTCTCCGGTATTATGGGGTAACGCTGCCCGCAGAGGATGCGCTCCCATCCCTGGAGCTGCAGCCGCAGGGCGAGAGCAGCGGCATCTACCGGAATGACGACAGAGGTGTCTATTATGATGCAAACGCATTTTTCTTTGAAACGGGTGACGGGAGCCGGTCTTTGAGTATCACCCTTGCCAAAGCCTGCAAGTTCGTTTCCGGTGTCCGCAATGAGCGCGTATCAGACCAGACCCTCGCATTTACGGAACTGAACGGCAGGGAGGTCGCCGTATTCCATTACACGGACGAGGACGGCAGCGACTGCTGCTACGTCGAATTCGTCCAGGACGGCGTGGCCTATTACGTCACCGCATCCAATCTGTCCCGGGAAGATTTTATAAAGGCGCTGTCCGTGCTGCTTGAAGTAAACACCTCGGGTAATGCCGGCGATACCCACACGCTGACAGGGACCGTCGACGCAATTGACCCGAATTCTAATGCGCTCGGGGTAACGCTGGATGATGGGCAGGAATACGACAGCGTGACGGTCTATCTCCCGGAAGAAAAGACGGCGGAGTATGTGCTTAAGGAGAAGGTATCCGTTTCCTATACCGGAGAACCGGCCACGGTCAGCTGTATCTGGCAGCAGCAGCTTGTCAGCGTCGAAGCGATTGGAGAATAAACCGGCTCTTTCAAAGGTAAATAAACAAACGCAACTTGCAATTGCAATTTGCAAATATAAACTGCCGTTAATGAAAGAGAAATACCGCTGTCTGAAAGGACGTTTTACAGCGACATAGGCAGAAAAGAAAGCCCCGCAACACCTCTTTAAGGTGTTGCGGGGCTTTGCTGGCGGGAAACATGGGATTATCATTAGGAGACACAAAGAGCGCGGATGAATGGAGCTGTTTTTTAAGACCGATAAGTTTCAGGCGTTATTGCTGTGAAATAATGAACGGAAGCAAAATAGTATCGCACCACCTACTCAGCGTTTGAATAAATTTCTCATCTTGATATATTTTGTTGTGGTGCGACGCAATATAGCTTATGGGATAAAGCGCAGTAAACATACGGATAAAGAAATGGTTTATTGTGTGTTTTGTTACAGATTCGTATCCTGAAAAAAGAGACGGCGTCAGTTTCTCATTATGTAACGTCCAGTTTATGTCGGACAGGTCCTGCTCCGCAAGTCCATATCCCGATAAGGAAAAATCAATTGGGCATATCTCACCGTATGAATTGATTAGATTGGATTTGCTCAGATCGGCATGTAAAAATGTGAATTGCTGCTTTTCTACCGCCAATATTCTCCGGATGCAGAATAACACATCCTGCATCTGACGGCAGTGCAGTTCATTGATATGTCTTAATTCATATGCTTCATTGATGTTGTTAGAAAGCTTGTCCACAAACGCCTCGTCGTACCAATATCTATTCGTACAGGAGATTTTGGACATAGCATTGTGCAATTTTCCGATTGCTTCACCAATTCTGTATACAAGTTCATTCGTGATAACTGTTTTTTGTAAATCGCATCCCTCCAGCCAGGAGAGAACGGTCACCGGTATCCCGTTTTCCAGATATGTTATATATTCACCGGATTTATTCCTAACTGGACATTGAGTTTTTATGTTTCCGCCCATATGCAATTGATTGAGCAGTTCAATCTCGCTGCGAATACGAGCTTGCCGCGGAATATTTCCACACCCCTGAGAAAGATCCAAACCCTCTACCTCTTTATGGATTCTTAAAAGATATGTCTTTTGATCATCCATAACCATATAGGTCATGTTTTCATTATGCCGTATGAATTTTGCTTCAGGATGCGTGAACTGGTAATTTCTGAATACTTCATCAAGCATAGTTTTTCCTTCCTGCAGCGCATAGTAAAAGTTTGACGAGAGAATACCCTCGGCTCTTGCCGTATGTTTTGTATGTCTTCCGCTGCGTAAACTTCCTGAAATACAGATAAATTCTGCTTCAATCTCCATTGCCGGGTTGATTCTCTATTTGCTATATATGAAAACACGTCTTTTCCCATTGCAGAACGCTTTTTTCTGTGTTCGGTTTTGAGAAAATACTTTATACACAAGTAATTCCCAGCAAAAAACCGGACACCTGCCGTGATACTCAATGCATCAAAACAAGTGTCCGGCTTGGGGAGAAGGACAGGTAATGCCCGCATGGGGGCAAAACTTGCCGGCATAGTTCAAAAGCAGGACGGCTGTTTGTCCTGCCTTATGACAACGGACTCTGCACAGTGCGCTATTTTTTGTTTGTGGAAATGTGAAGCACCGAATACAGCGGGCATACCCCGACCAGCGCGGTGATCAGCGGAATCAGCCCCAACAAGCCATACCATTTCAGATTGCCCGGCAGCAGAAAAAACAGACTGAACAGCACAATTGCGAGGATGATGCGCACAACGCGATCGACAGTACCAACATTTTTATGGTCCATTTTATTGCCAGCCTTCCAAATAATAAAGGGGAACTCTGAGCTTTTCCTGTTCTTATTATGCCCAATGAAAGAATCTTCACCAGACGCTTTATCGATGAACGCGGGAATTGCCATCGCCATACTGAAGGCCGCAAGTTCCAGATCTCCGGAATGAAAATAGCCGCTGCGGAAAATTACCACCGAAGCGGCTGCGTTTTGTGCGCATATAACGGAAAAAGGTTTTTAGGCAATTAAGATCAAGCATGCACGCGTGAGGCCAAACAGACCAACTGATCTTCAAATCAGCTAGCCCGTTCTTTTTTCTTCGTGTGCGTGATCGTACAGCGCCTGTATTTCTTTCGGCAGATGATTTGGCAGCATGTCATACAGACGGTTTTCATTGCCGTCCATTATCGCCTGCTCATAATACCAGCACTTGAAGCGGATCATATCCAGCGTCCGCTCCATTTTTTCAATCTCTGCTTCCATGAGCTCCTTCTGGCGCGTAAACAGCTCTCGCCGCAGCGGATAGGAGCTGCTTCCCTCGGTGCACCACTGCATGAACTGCTTGATGTCCTTGATCTCAAGGCCCGATTTTTTCAGACACTCGATTACCCTGAGCGCTTCCAGCTCCTTATCCCCAAATTTACGGATGCCGGAGCAGCGCTCCATCCCCGGGAACAGCCCTTCTTTATCATAATAACGAAGGGTGGAGATAGGCAAATGAAACATTTCCGATACCTGTCCGATGGTGTACATATTTTCTTCTCCCGCTGAATTGTAAATATTCTTTTAAATACCTTGACATAAAGTCAGGTTTAGGTATTACCATGATTATACCAAGAAACAGCAAAGGTGTCAAACTAATTTGGAGGAGGACCATCTTATGCCTAAAAAGGTACTTGTCATCAGCACCAGCCAGAGACGCCGCAGCAATTCCGAGGCGCTGGCGGATTCCTTTGCCGAAGGTGCAAAGGCCGCGGGCCATAAGACTGAAACAATCACGCTGCGGGATAAATCCATCGCCTTCTGCCGGGGATGTTTTGCTTGTCAGAGCCTTGGACACTGCGTCATTGAGGACGACGCCCTTGAGATCGCGGAAAAAATGAAAACGGCGGACGTAATTGCCTTTGCCACACCCATCTACTATTACGAGATGAGCGGGCAAATGAAAACCCTGCTTGACCGGGCAAATTCGCTGTTCCCCAGCGGGTATGCGTTCCGCGATATCTATTTTCTCTCTTCGGCAGCAGAGGATGAAGAGGGCGTGGACGAACGGGCGATCCATGGGCTGGAAGGCTGGATCGCCTGCTACGAGAAATGTCACCTCGCCGGTGCGGTCTTTGCCGGGGGCGTCAACGCAGCCGGCGAGATCGAAGGGCACCCAGCTCTGAAAAAAGCCTACGATATGGGCGCGTCAATTTAATTATGGAGGAAATCAAAATGGAAGAAAAGCTGATGTTAACAGAAGAATGGGATAAGACGTTCCCCAAGAGCGAAAAGGTCAATCACAGCAAGGTCACCTTCCACAACCGCTACGGCATCACGCTGGCCGCTGATCTGTACGAGCCGAAGAGTGCGACTGGAAAATTGCCCGCCCTTGCCGTCAGCGGACCGTTCGGCGCTGTGAAGGAGCAGTCTTCCGGCCTGTACGCCCAGACCATGGCGGAGCGCGGCTTTCTGACCGTTGCCTTTGACCCGTCGTTTACGGGAGAGAGCGGCGGAGAGCCGAGATACGTCGCTTCCCCGGACATCAACACCGAAGATTTTCAGGCGGCGGTGGATTTTCTGTCCGTGCAGGAAAATGTTGACCCGGGGCGGATCGGAATTATCGGCATCTGCGGCTGGGGCGGTATGGCACTGAACACTGCGGCCATTGATACGAGGATCAAGGCGACGGTCACCGCCACCATGTATGACATGACCCGCGTGACAGCCAACGGTTATTTCGATGCCGAGGACAGTGAGGAAGCATGCCATGAAAAGCGTAAGGCCCTGAATGCCCAGCGGATCGCGGATTACAAAAGCGGCAGCTGCGCAAGAGCCGGAGGCGTGGTCGATCCGCTGCCGGAGGGCGTCCCCTTCTTCGTAAAGGATTATTACGACTATTATAAGACCGCCAGAGGCTATCACAAGCGGTCGCTCAATTCAAACGGCGGCTGGAATGTCACCTCTTCCCTGCCTTTTTTGAATATGCCGATCCTGCAATACAGCAGCGAGATCCGCAGCGCGGTATTGATGATTCACGGAGAAAAAGCGCACTCCTGCTATTTTAGCAAGGATGCTTATCAGAAATTAACGGGCGGTAACAAGCAACTGCTGCTGATCCCCAACGCCGTGCATACCGATCTGTACGATCGGACAGATATCATTCCCTTTGACAAAATGGAAGCGTTTTTCCGTGAATACCTGAAATAACAGATTCCGGTACGCAAAGAGGTGAAAGAGCGGTGAAGAAAGCAGCCCCTTTAATTCTACTGGCGGCGGCACTGCTTGTTCTCTCCGCCTGCGGGAAGAATGTGCCGATACCCAATGCTGATAACTTAATTGACAACGGCGGCATGGCGGAATCGGCCGGCATTGAGGCGGATGCAGAAGAGGTATTTTCCGATGAGGAAACCGACGAGCAAACAGTGACCGCACCTGTGCAGGCGCCGACTTCCGAAGACGAAAATACCGAGACGATGATTTATGCCCATATCGGTGACAATGTGCTTGAAATTCAGCCGGAGGATAATTCTTCCGCAGAAGCGTTTGCGGAGCTGCTTGTGCAGGGTGACGTGACGGTTGAGATGCACGACTACGGTGGCTTTGAAAAGGTTGGAGACCTTGGAACAACGCTTCCCGCAAACGATGAAAACATTACCACGCAGCCGGGAGATGTGATTTTGTATCAGGGAAGTTCCGTCACGATCTACTATGATACCAACAAATGGAGCTTTACAAAGCTTGGAGTGGTGCGGGGACTGTCGCAGGAGGAATTGAAGGCGGTTCTCGGTGACGGGAATATCGTCGTGGTATTCTCGCTGAACAGATAAAATCTGGAGGGATCCCTATGATCAAACAAACAGCTGGCAGAGATGCACTGAACGATTTTGCGCCGAAATTCGCCGAGCTGAACGATGATGTGCTGTTCGGCGAGGTGTGGTCGAGAGAGGACAAGCTGTCCCTGAAAATGCGCTCCGTCGTGACGCTGACCGCCCTGATCAGCAAAGGTATCACGGACAGCTCACTAAACTATCATTTCACGGCCGCACGAAAAAATGGCGTCACCAAAACGGAAATGGCAGAAATCTTGACCCACCTTGCCTTCTATGCGGGCTGGCCCAATGCGTGGGCGGCGTTTCGCATGGCAGAAGAAGCGTACGCCGATGACAGCGGTATGGAAGAACACGGCGGCTTCTTTGGGATCGGTAAGCCGAACACGGCGTATGCGCAGTATTTTGTGGGGCAGAGCTACTTGAAACCCCTGACCGACCCCACAAAGACCGTATTCCTTGCCAACGTGACCTTTGAGCCGGGCTGCCGGAACAACTGGCACATTCATCACGCGGCGTCCGGCGGCGGGCAGATCCTCGTCTGCACCGCCGGCGAGGGCTGGTATCAGGAGGAGGGAAAGGCTGCCGTCAGCCTGACGCCCGGTATGGTCGTCACGATTCCGGCAGAGGCAAAGCATTGGCACGGAGCGAAGAAAAACAGTTGGTTCAGCCATATTGCCGTCGAGGTGCCGGGAACGGACTGCAAAACCGAATGGTGCGAACCGGTCGGCGACAAAGCGTATGGCAGGCTGGCAGCGGAAGAATAAACGTATCGCAAAGACGGCGTCTCAATAAAGCCCGCCTATGGTGCAGCGGCTGGTATGTCCCTGCTCATGAGCGCCGCGATTCCCCCGCGAATATCGCGAGAACATGAAACGATAAAATAGGAAATCCCCGGGAATGCAGACAGCCGCTGCGGAAACTGCTCCGCAGCGGCTGCGTTTTGCGCGCTTCTACTGGATGGAAGCCTTGATATAATGCACATGGGTAATAAAGAAGCATAAGCAGGCAATACAGACAAGTATAGCCAGCCCCACGCTATTCCGTATGGAATGGAACGGTCAAGAGCCGGAAAAAGAGAGACTGAGCCGATAGGAACATCGCCGACACAGTATGTATTGTTCGCGATGTTCCTATATGATAATTATTGGCTTAAGTAAGACAAGGGCCGCAAAAAACATCTGAACCCTCTCTGCTGATGTAAAAGTCGTAAAATCTCACAGCTCCCTGTGCAGCTGCTTATGGCAAGCAATTAGTCGCAGACCGATGCCCAGTGCCGCAAGTGCAGCGGCGCTGAGAAATTCCGCTCTGGGCATTGCCAGCGCCTTGCTAAGAGCATTTCCGGCAAAAAAAGCCTGATCCATGATCCAGCTTGACGAAATATAGGCCAACGCTGCAAACAACGGCAAGGCCTTTAGCAGCATGGCAACGTAATTTCCGCTGTACTGTGATAAGAAAACCGTCAGTCCGCCCGCAGCGATCGCCAGTACCACGATCATCAGCGCCATTACGATCAGATATTGGCCATAGGTCCAGTCAAACCACGGAATCCAAAATATCTGGAAGGAAAATAGTTGAAAGTTCTTGAAAATCAGCGGATGCTGCAGGAGGAACGGAATTGCATAGATGACCAGGTTGACCAGCGTCAGCGCAAGGGCGGAAATTCCGGCAGCGGCAAACTGAATATTTAAGACGCGGCGTCCCGTTTTTGAGCTCCACTGCGCGGCCCGCATATGGCGAATACGATCACGAACAAGCGTTGGCGAGAGCAGCAGCACCACACTCAATACCGCCCAGACGGCAAGATATTTCAGATAGCTGTTGGTAGAATCAAGCATCCCGAACGGAAGATACCCATGCACCCTGTCAGAAGTCTTGATTACCGCCACTCTTGCGATCGTCTTTTCATAGGTGGCCGCACTGTCGCCGCTGCCAACGTAGTTGAGATTCGGCGGGATGTCATCTGCCAGATTGTCGTAAAATTTCATGACACTGATTAAAGTATCTACCGTGAAATAGTTCGTGCCGCGGATCATTTTCCAGATAACTTCTTCCGTCACCATGTCGGTTTCGCCGTCATTTTCTGAAGCTTGCTTATAATAGGCCTGCTGAAAGGCGTCAAAGCTCTCCCAGTCGGAAAACCCGTACTCCGCAGGTTCGTCGTAGGCTTTCAGTTCCTCCGCAAACCGCGTCTGTTCCGCAGCAAGCTGGGCGTCAAGCTCGGCACGTTCATCTGCCTCCAGCGTACTGCCGTATTTTTCCGCCCATTCGGCGGAGAGCGAAAAGCTTGCCTCGGCACTGTCGCCGTTGTTGAAATATTGAATATAAAACTCGGGGAAAAGATAGTAGTAGATCGCACCCAGCAGGATGATCACGGCAAGGATCGCCGGACGCCATATCTTTTTCAGCTCCTGCAATAACAATTCCATTATGCAATATCCTTTCTGTAAAAACGCCGCAGCGCCAGTCCTGTGAAACAGGCAAAGAGCAGCAGGTCCAGCGCCGCCGTGATGGTCTCCTGCCACGGCAGAATGCTGCTGACACCGGACTCGGTAAACCAGATGCTCTGCGTCGTCCAAAGCGTGACCGGCAAAAAAGCGGATATCTCGTATGCCGCCCAGAGCTTCAAATCCGCAAACGCACTGAGCAGCGTGAATCCGCCCGCGCAGATCAGCAGTAAGGCCAGCGCCGCAACATAGGTGTTTTGAATCAGTGTTCCGGTAATGGCGGAGACAAGGCTGCTGATCACCGTCATGGCCGCAATGAGCGCAAGCGCGGCGGAAAGGTATCCGGCCACGGAAAGATTGCCCCATGTGATAAAGGGCTTTACCATCAATACATCCTCAATATAGTTAAAGCCGCTGGAGACATTGGCGCTCCAGACACCGCTGTAATCCCAGAGGGAGAAATAAACGCCGAGAGAAACCGCGGCCAGCAGCAAAAGCATTGCAAGCGCCGCCAAAATGCCCGCGGCAGTCTTTGTCCGCCAAAGTCTGCGGCCCGTTCTTGAAACACAGGCTGTCAGCTCTGTCCTGTTCAGCTTTTCATAGCCGAACAGATACAGCACCGCAAGCGCCGCGAGGATACAGCTCTCTGCTGAGATGGCGCGCAGCAGCGTTCCGAAAAGGAACTGGTGGGAATCATGGGTCATGGGCCCGGCGTATAGATCCAGTGAAGCATTGCTCTCCGCGAGTTCAGCAATGCGTGCGGACAGCTTCTCATATTTGCTCTGCATCCAACGGACGGCTGTAGGGGATTCCGCCACCATGCTCTCATAGTATTGCGACAAGGAGTCCACATCAAAGTCGTCAAACGTGTCCGTCATGCCGGCCACAGCCCCAGCCAGAATATCTCCATTCTCAGTTTGCGGTATTTCGCCTAACCCGGCGACAAAATCCTCATCGACTCGCTGCCCCAGGACGGATGCCGTCTCGCTCGTTTCATTAAAAAACGGCAAACCATATTCGGAGCTGAATATGAGCATAAAGTTCAGCGCAAGGCAGAGCGCCAGAAACACCCACAGAGCTGGAAGCCGAAAGAGCTTTCGCAGCTCATATCCCAGGAGCGTCATGCCTGTCTCTCCCGGAAAATGTACAGAAAAGCATCCTCCAGATTGGGCGTGACCGGCATACCTGCCGCCGGAGCCGTGTCGCAGGCAATGCGGAGGATCGTACCGTTCTCGCCCTGGCGCTCGCTGAGCATGGTCTGCCCCTGTGTGATCGGAGTCCCCTCGCTCACTTCAAACACCTTTCCTTGAAGCGCTGAGCAGATTTCCGCCGGAGACTTGCAGCAGTACAGGCGGTGATTGCGGAACATAACGATCTGACCGGCGATGGTCTCGATATCGGAGACAATATGTGTGGAGAGAATCACGATGCGGTCAGAGGCCAGCGAGTGGATGAGGTTGCGGAACCGGACACGCTCCCGCGGGTCAAGTCCGGCAGTCGGCTCATCAAGAATCAGGATTTTCGGGTCGTTCAGCATGGCCAGTGCAATGCCGACTCTTTGCAGCATCCCGCCGGAAAACTGACGCATTTTTTTATCAGCAACATCCGCAAGGCCCACAAGCTCCAACAGCTCCGTGATCCGCGCAGTGGCCTGCTCCTTTGGAATGCACTGGAGCGCGGCACCGTATTTGAGGAATTGGCACGGCGAATAATTGGGGTAGTAACCGAACTCCTGCGGCAGATACCCGAGGAGCGCACGGTAGTTCTCACCGAGGGAGACGATATCCTCTCCGTTCCACAGGATCTGGCCGCTTGTGGGAAACAGCAGCGTGGTCAGAAGCTTAATGAGCGTGGTTTTTCCGGCACCATTGGGTGCCAGCAAGCCATAAACACCCGGTTCAAAGCGCAGGCTGATGTCCTCCAGCGCTGTAAATTTCCCATAACATTTTGTTACGTGTTCAACCGATAACATAGGAGGTTCCCCTTTCTATTGGACGCAAAATCATTGATTTAATCTGGACATAGACGGCGGCTAAGGCCGCAGCGGATAGGATAATAAAAACGGCAGCCGGGACTTTCAGCAGGAAAAGAGCAGCCTTATCCCAGTAGAGCAGGGCAACGCCGATACAGAGCCAGCCGCCCGGAGCCGCAGCCATGAGCATCCACGACCGGCGGCGGGCCAGAGCAAGTGATAAAGCGGCATAAAGGAACAGACTTGCAAAGGATACGGAGAGCATCCATAAAAGAGGTATTTCCATGCCGCCGATATACCAAAGCAGTGCGCTTTGCGGTACGCATAGCAGCGTGGCCGCGCCTCCGAAAAGAAGCATCCGCACAGCGGTTAGACTTCCGAATGATAGCTTGCAGGTCTGCTTCCATTCAAGGGTGCCGGACATCGATTCCTTCCATCTTGTCAGCAGATGAAGCGCGGCATATAAAGCGGGCGACAGCAGAAACAGCAGCGGCAGGATCACATGCTGTTCTGACGCTGCTGCGGAGGCGGGAATGATGCACAGCAGAGCGAACAGCAGCGCCAGAAACAGACAGTCTCCCACGCCCAAAAACAGCATGGAGAGCGGTAAGCTTCTAGCGGATGCGAGATTCTTCCACAGACTCTTTTCCGGGATTACACGCGCGTCCAGGATTGCGCTGATTGACTGTTTCCGCTCCGCATCTGACGGCATCGGAATCTGTTCATGCTTCGTCATGCTTGCAAAACTCCTTTCTTAATCTGCGCATCAGCCGGTAATAACGAGCCTTGACTGCCGCTTCGGGCTGTCCCTGGATCGCTGCTATCTCCGGGAACGATTTTTCGCCATATAAATGCAGTCGGAACACAGTCTGTATCTCCGGGTCGAGACCCGACACATAGCGCTCAATCTGCTCCAGCAGGACTTTATCGCAGACGTCCGAGACGTAGTCTTCTTCATCCGCCAGCCCTTCATCTTCTATCGGCGTCATTTCCGGCCTGACCTTGCGCCGCGAGTCAATGATCTTATTTGAGGCAATACGGTAGAGCCACGTCCGGAAAGCCGCTTTGCGATTGTCATAGGATTGAAGGGAGCGCAAGATGGCGATAAATATCTCCTGCGTCAGATCCATGGCGTCCTCCTTGCTGCCGGTCTGCCGGTATGCAAAGATATATATTTCGTCATAATAGGCACATATCAGTTCATCGGCTGCCAACCGTGATCCGTTTCTCTGAATCTCGCGTATCAATTTATGCTCTCGCTCCACAGCCTCACCGCCTCTGTTTATATATTCGTATTATACAAGGCCATCGTTGCAGGAGAAAGATGATTCTTTTTTCTTTTCATTGCAATACCTTATACTTCAGCGCCGCTTTTTCTTTTTGGCCCCTGTTGGCACCATGATAAAAAACAAAGGTCGCACCTGATGAGATGTTTGAAAAGCTTGCTTTTTGATTTTTCGGAGTACCTCCGCTTACAGCTTGCCGGGCAACGCGGAAAGGCCCATCCATGCTAGGAAACATGGATGGGCCAACGGCGGCAAGCGATTCTCTCGCTCTGCAGAATGTACGGCAGGGTTTGGGGAAGGCACGCCTCAAAAAGATTCCGTGAGGGCAAAAATGAGTGGTCAGAAAATTTTGGCACCATGGCAGAATCTTGTGCGGACAACTCACGCTTACCCCTCGTCCCGCCGCTGCGCGAACTTCGTCCTGTCTTCGTCGTGAGTACATACACGGAGTTTCGGAAATGGAACCTCTGACGCAAAAAAGCCGCAGGATTTTCAAAAATCCTGCGGCTTAACAAGATCAACAGATGATACCCAGGCTTCCGTTAGAGGGCGGGGGTTACGGGATCATCCAAGCATGGAAATGATCTGCTGTTTGGGCCTTGCGCCCATCATCTGGTTGACAACCTTGCCGTTTTTGATAACCACCAGGGTGGGGATGCTCATAACATTGAATGCCGAGGCCAGCTCCGGCTGCTCATCCACATTGATCTTTCCCACCTTGACGGTTTGAGTCTCTTCTGCGATCTCGTCGATGAGCGGAGACACCATCCGGCACGGGCCGCACCAGCTTGCCCAGAAGTCCAGCAGGACAGGCTTTTCGCTCTCCATTACTTCCTGCTGAAAATTATCTTTTGTAATTGTCATTACGGACATTTTTATTTCCTCCTGTTTGTTGTTATTCCAGCGTCAGCGCCCTCATCGGGCAATACTTTACACATTTACCGCATTTGATGCACTTGTCCTGATCTGCCGTGGGCGCTTTGAAGCCGCGCTGGGCCAATGCGCCAACGGGGCAAACCTTTACCGATGGGCAGGGGTGGTTTTGCGGGCAGCGTGCTATATTGACCATCAGTTTTTTATCCGCGTTGTTCGCCGCAGGTTCTTTCCGTCCAAATCCAAAGGCCATTTTGTTCATATCTCCTCGTCATTATTATGGTTATATGATATCGGTTCTATCAGCAATATTCCGTGATCAAATCACGTTTTTACGTTTTTCCTTGCCGCCGCAGCCAAAACGAAAACATATTGACAAAATTTGATTTGATGCATATAATAGAGTAACATCAAATATTTTTGATATGAGGTGATGAATTGGCAACCGGTTATGAGGAAGCTTCAAAAGTGTTCAGGGCTTTTTGCGATGAAAAGCGTCTGCGAATCCTAGAACTGCTGCGCTGCGGAGAAAAATGTGCCTGCGCCTTGTTGGAACAGCTGGACCTGGGGCAGTCTGGACTTTCATACCACATGAAGGTTCTCGTTGAGTCAGGAATTGTGGAGAGCCGGCAGGAAGGCAAATGGACACACTATATAATCAGTGAACAGGGCGGTGCGTATGCCGGCACTCTGCTGAAGGCGCTGACGACAACGAGCGCAGTTGAAGAAGAAAAAGGCTGCTGTAGGAAATGAGCCATTTAATGATGGCTTTGAAACAGCAGAACACATCAAAAATATTTGATATTCTTATGGAAAGTAAGGCGTATATCCTATGCAAATACTAAAATCAATTTGGGACTTTTTCCAGAATCAAATACTCGCCATGAAGTGGCTGAACCGCGTGATCGGAAGCGGCTTGTCCGCTATGGGACTGGATCTGAACAACCGCTGGATTGGGAGCATTCAGTTTTTCCTGTATGACGTGATTAAAATTACAATCTTGCTATGTCTCCTGATTTTTTTAATCAGCTATATCCAAAGTTACTTTCCGCCCGAACGGAGCAAGAGAATTCTTGGACGTTTTCATGGGATCGGCGCAAACAGCGTAGCAGCTTTGCTCGGTACGGTTACGCCGTTTTGCTCCTGCTCGTCCATTCCGCTGTTCATCGGCTTCACATCGGCGGGTCTGCCGGTCGGCGTAACATTCTCTTTCCTGATATCTTCCCCCATGGTGGACCTCGGATCTCTGCTCCTGCTGATGAGCATATTCGGTGCGAAAGTAGCTGTTATATATGTTATCGTCGGCCTGTTCATAGCCGTCGTCGGCGGCTCTCTTATTGAGAAAATGGGCATGGAAAAATACGTGGAGAGCTTTATCCTGACCGCCAGCAGCGTGGATATCGAATCCCCTGATCTGACGAAAAAGGACCGCTTGATCTATGCAAAGGAGCAGATGCTCTCAACTTTTAAGAAAGTATTCCCGTATATCCTGGTCGGCGTTGGTGTCGGTGCGATCATTCACAACTGGATTCCGGAGAAATGGGTGGCAGCGGTGCTCGGCAGTAAAAATCCCTTCGGTGTGGTACTGGCCACGCTCATCGGCGTCCCGATGTATGCCGACATCTTCGGTACGATTCCGATTGCGGAAGCCCTGTTCTATAAGGGCGCTCAGCTTGGAACGGTACTGTCCTTTATGATGGCGGTAACAACCCTGTCCCTGCCTTCGATGATCATGCTGCGCAAGGCGGTGAAACCAAAGCTGCTGGCTGTTTTCATTGCGATATGTACGATTGGAATCATCATTGTCGGCTATTTATTCAACGCGTTTCAGGCGCTGATCGTATAGGAGAAAAGAAATTATGGCGAAGACTTGGTATCCTGTTATCGATTATCTGACATGTGTGGAGTGCGGTACCTGCATTGCGAAATGTCCCCACGGCGTATATGACGCAGGAAAGGCTCCTTCTCCTGGCGTCAAGAATCCGGAAGCGTGTATTGACCATTGCCATGGCTGCGGTAATCGCTGCCCGGTTGGAGCTATCACCTATGTAGGCGATGACACCGGCTGGATACCGCCGAACGGAGAGCCGTCAGCGGAAGAAGCCTGCTGCTCCTGCGGAGGTGAAACGGCTCCTAAAAAGAAAATCGTCGTGGAGTATCTTTATCTTGATCTGCAGACCTGCGACCGCTGCATTGGAACAGACAATGTTCTTGATGAAGTGATGTCGGTGCTTACTCCAGCCTTACAGCTTGCAGGTTATGAGGTAGAGTATAATAAAATGGAGATAGAAACGGCGGAACTGGCAGAACAGTATCAATTTATCTCATCTCCGACAGTTAGGGTAAACGGGAGGGATATTTGCCAATCCGTCGCGGAGAACAGCTGCGGCTGCTGCAGTGATATCAGCGGGACCGATGTAGCTTGCAGAGTGTTTGAATACAACGGGGAGACCTATGAAGTGCCTCCCGAGGAGATGCTGGCTGAAGCAATCTTTCAAGCCGTGTTTGGGCAAACTGAGACCGTTTGCTCCTTCCGTAATTATGAACTTCCGGAAAACCTAAAGACTTTTTTTGAAGGAAAGGAAAGCAAATCCTGCTGCTCCTGCGGAGGTGACTGCTGCTGATGGATAAAAAGAAGCTGACAAAGATACTGATCCCAACTTTGATTGTGATCGTTATCGCCGGAATTTGGATATTCAAACATTCGGGTTCGGGAAATTCAATATCGCCAAATAATTATCAGGATTTCGTTTTGGAGACCGAAGCTGTTGATCTCGATACGCTTACTGCGTATGGTCTTCCGATGATCATCGACTTCGGATCGGACTCATGTATCCCTTGTCAGCAGATGGCTCCTGTTCTTAAAACCATGAATGAGGAAATGCAGGGGAAAGCCATTATAAAGTTTGTTGATGTTTGGAAAAACACAGTGGCTGCCAACGGTTTTCCGATACAGGTAATCCCTACGCAGGTGCTCGTAAATGCCGATGGGACGCCTTATGTGCCCAGCGACGAGATTGAAATTGAGTTTACGATGTATTCAACGAAGGATACCAATGAACATGTTTTCACCGTACATGAGGGCGGGCTGACCGAGGACCAGATGCGAGCGATTCTTGCGGATATGGGGGTGACCGAGTGACGGCCGTACTGGAAAATCTGTCTGAGCTTATAACGAAGAGCGGCTGGCTCGCACCATTGCTTGCGCTTCTGGCAGGCGTACTTACCTCTTTTACGCCCTGCTCGCTTTCCGGTATTCCGTTGGTCATCGGCTATGTCGGCGGCGTCGGCCAGCGGGATGCGAAAAAGTCTTTTTGGCTCTCTGTAACCTTTGCGGCGGGAGCTGCCGTAACGTTTACCGTATTGGGCGTTGCCGCCTCTCTTGCCGGAAAGCTGCTGGGTAATGCGGCGTCCTGGTGGTACTTGATTCTGGGCGCCCTTATGGTGTTGATGGCGCTGCAGACGTGGGGGATATTTGAGATTATCCCATCAAGCTATCTTGTTTCGAAGAACACAAAGAAAGGCTTTGTGGGGGCGTTCGCAGCGGGCATTCTCGGCGGGATCTTTTCTTCTCCGTGTTCAACGCCGGTACTTATTGCGCTGCTCGCCATCGTGGCTGGAAAAGGAAGCATCCTTTGGGGCATACTGTTATTGCTGCTGTATTCATTGGGGCACGGCATTCTCTCGGTGATCGCCGGAACGTCGATAGGCCTTGTGCAAAAGCTTTCTTCCAGTAAAAAATACGGCAAGGCAAGCAATGCCTTGAAAATCGCAATGGGTACTCTGATTTTGCTGATAGGATTCTATATGTTCTATCTTGGATTCTGAGGCGGAAAATGCAAATGAACCTCTGTTGGCAGAGCATTATAGAACCGGTCACTGGGCAGAAAGTTATAAAACGCTGAAAATATCGGCTGGATGTAAGGAATTTTCTTTTATGAACAAGAATAAAATGATAGGATTATTAGGGCTGATGGCCTTCCTGGCCAACGGCGACAATTATGCCGCAGCTCCTCTGCTGCTCAATATTGCGAAAGACCTTAACCTGAGCGTTGAAACGGCTGCGATTTCGGTCACTGCTTATATGCTGTCGTTTGGCGCCTTTACGCTGATATTCGGACCGTTGTCGGATAGATTCGGGAAAGCAAAGGTTATTAATATTGCCGCTATCGGAACAGCGATCTTCAGCATACTGGGCGGTTTCGCGTTTAATCTGACGTCGCTCGTCTTTTTCAGAGCAGTAAACGGCGCATTTGGGGCCGGAATTTTCCCTGTTACCATGGCGCTCGTCGGGCAGAGCTTTGATGACAGCAACAGGCATAAGGCATTGGGCAAGGTCATGGGCATGATGTTTTTGGGCGCGGCCACCGCGACCATCGTAGGCGGCGTGCTCGCTTATTTCGGATCATGGCGGCTCGTATATATCGTCTATGGCGTCGGTGAACTGATTCTGGCGCTGCTGATGCTGAAACTGCTGGAAAAAGACGCGCCTGTTGTAAAAAAATTAAACTTTGTATCCGCTTATAAGGAGCCGCTGACGAATTATAAATTTATGCGGCTGGTACTCACGATCTTTCTGGTAGGATTCAGTGTGTTTGGCACATTTACCTATTCCGGAAAACTTCTTCAGGGGATCACCGGGTATTCCGTGCTGGGCGTAGGGCTGATTTTATCTCTGTTTGGTATCGGCACCGTTCTTGGCGGTCGCCTTGCCCCGAAAATCAAACAGAAAACGGGCTCCGCATATTTTATGATTGCCGGCGTCATTGGCTTTCTGGCTGTGTTGACGTTGTCGATAAGCTCAGATATTTATATCCTTTCTGCGGGCCTGTTCTTCTTTGGACTGGCGTTTATATTTTTCCAGTCGGCCCTGGTTGCGACCGCGCAGGGGATGCTCCCCAGGATGAAGGGGACGGCTATGTCCATGGCTTCCTTTAACATGTTCGTGGGCGGTGCTGTTGGAACCAGCTTAAATGCAAAGCTCATCAGTTCTTACGGCATATCAAGAATCTATTTGATCGCAGCGATTCTTTTCCTGATCGTCGGAGGAATCACGACGCTTTTCCAGCGGGAAAAACGAGTGGTATAAAAACTATTTAAGCGTTTTGAAAGGAGCGTTATGTATGGCACTGTTCGGAAAGAAAAGCAAAAATGAGGGAACGTCTTGCTGCTGCGGCGGCAACTGCGATGCCAAAAGTATGGCAAAAGCGGAAAACGCAAAAACCGAAGGCTCTGGCGTAAAGGTATTGGGCAGCGGCTGCGCGAAATGCAACCAGCTGGAAGCAGCCACAAAGGCAGCATTGGAGCAGCTCGGAATGGATACAACCATTGACCATGTGACTGACTTTTCACAGATTGCGGCATATGGCGTGATGACCACCCCCGCGCTGGTGGTGGACGGAAAAGTGGTTTCCTATGGGAAGGTGCTGAAAACAGACGAGGTTGTAAAAATCCTGCAGAAGGTCAGATAACCTTAGGGGAATTCAAATGGAGAAGAACAAAAACACAGGAATCGGCTTTTTTGAAAAATATCTCACGCTGTGGGTCGTTCTGTGCATGGTCGCCGGAGTGCTGATCGGTAAGTTTCTTCCGGGGATTCCGGCGTTCCTCGGGCGCTTTGAGTATGCGAATGTATCGATCCCGATTGCGATACTTATTTGGCTCATGATCTATCCCATGATGTTGAAGGTTGATTTCCAGAGCATTCGGAACGTAGGTAAAAACCCCAAAGGGTTATTTGTAACTTGGGTTACCAACTGGCTGATAAAGCCGTTTACGATGTTCGGCATTGCCTGGCTGTTTTTCTTTGTAATTTTTAAAACGCTTATTCCTGCCGAGCTCGCCAAAGACTATTTGGCGGGCGCTATACTTCTGGGCGCCGCTCCCTGTACGGCAATGGTATTCGTATGGAGTCATCTGACAAACGGCAACCCGGCATATACGGTGGTGCAGGTCGCTACCAATGACCTGATTATCCTCGTTGCGTTCACGCCGATTGTCGCGTTTCTGCTTGGCGTAGGCGGCGTCTCCATTCCCTGGGATACGTTGATTTTATCGGTCGTTTTGTTTGTTGTTATTCCTCTTGCGGGCGGAGTCATAACCCGGAGCTATGTTATCAGGAAGCATGATCCGGAATATTTCCAAAACAGGTTTATACCCAAATTCGGAAATATCACGATCATTGGCCTTCTTTTGACATTGGTAATCATTTTTTCATTCCAGGGCGATGTTATTCTGGATAATCCGCTGCACATTGTGCTGATTGCAATCCCTCTGACCATCCAGACATTCCTTATTTTCTTTATCGCATATCTTGCCTGCAAAGCGTTGAAACTGCCACATACTATCGCAGCCCCCGCCGGAATGATTGGCGCTTCCAACTTCTTTGAACTGGCTGTTGCCGTTGCAATTTCTCTGTTTGGTGCGCAGAGCCCCGTGGCACTGGCTACCATTGTGGGCGTTCTGGTTGAAGTGCCGGTTATGCTGACGCTCGTCGGAATTGCGAATAAAACAAAGGGATGGTTTCCGCAGG
>JAYFOA010000106.1:0-4147 GCA_034933145.1 Clostridiaceae bacterium | reverse complement strand
CAGATAAGCCATGTGCCCAGCCCCAGCAGCGGCGGCAGCACCGCCAACAGAATGGCGGCCCCCACGACAGACGGCGTATACCAACGGGCAAACCGGGTGATAAAGCGCTCGCTCCGTGCCTTGTGTGCCACCGCATCCTCTACCATTTCAAGGATCCGGCTGACAGCTGACTGAGCATAGGGCCGCGTCACCCGCAGCGTCAGCGCGCCGCTTAAGCTGACGCTGCCGCCCAGTACCTCGTCTCCAGGGCATGCATCCCGCGGTATGCTTTCCCCGGTCAGGGCGGCGGTATCCAGCGCACCGGACCCTTCGATGATCACGCCGTCCAGCGGCGCACGCATCCCGGGTTTTAAGAGGATGAGATCCCCGACCTCGACCTCTTCCGGCGGCACTTCGGAGACCTGCCCGTTTTCTGATACCCGAAGTGCGGAATCAGGCCGCAGCTCCATCAATGCAGTAATGGATTTGCGGGAGCGGCGCACAGCGTATTCCTGAAACAGCTCGCCTATCTGATAAAACAGCATAACGGCTGCACCCTCTGCAAAATCACCCAGCGACAGCGCACCGATGGATGCCACGGCCATCAGCAGATTCTCGTCCAAAAGCTGGGCACGAAAGAGTCCGCGAAGGGCATTTAGGACCACGTCGTATCCCGCCAGCACATAAGCCGCGGTAAACAGTGTCCACTGCTTTCCAAATACAAACCCCGCAGCAAACAGAAGACCGCCCGCACAAACCCGGAGAAGCTTTTTCCTCATAATGCGACCATGACGGAGTCAGGTTCCACTTTATGGACGATCTTCTCCGCCTCTGTCAGTATGTGCTCCATCTCGGCCTCGCCGGCCTCAATGGTCAGCCGCCCGGTCAGAAAATTAACGGTGGCACGGGTTACGCCAGGCAGTTTTCCGATTTTGTCCTCAATTTTTGCCGCGCAGTTGGCGCAGCACAGATGATCCAGCCGATAAGCCTTTTTCATAGCATGCATCTCCCTTAAAGATATTTATCCAGAATTCGGTTGAACTGCTCCAGCGACGAGGCCTCGCCTCGCTCAATGCTTTCCTTGACGCAGTGATTCAGATGCTCTTTGAGGATGATCTTTGCGACCTTATTGATCGCGCTCTCCGCGGCGGACAGCTGAAGAAGGATCTCCTCGCACTCCCGATCCTCAGCCATCATGCGCCGGATCGCGGCCACATGCCCTTCGGCGGCCGCCAACCGTTTGTCCAGATCCTTACTGTAATGAATGCTCATATTTGATTCTCCTTATCCCCTCCCCCCTGGGTAGGGTTTCTGCCTGTAAATTACCACGTTCTGTCCTGTTTGTCAACCCTCTTGTTATTGACCCCGGAATTTGCTATACTGATTTCGGCAATATAACAAAGGAGGGTCCTGGCTTTGGACAAGAAGAAACTGCGGGGCAACCTGATGCTCATGCTGACAGCACTGATCTGGGGCGCGTCTTTTGTAGCGCAAAGCGTCGGCAACGAGCTGGTGGGGCCCTTTACCTTTAACGCGGTACGGACGCTGTTGGGCGCCCTGGCCCTTACGCCGGTCATCGCGCTGCTCGACCGCCGCGGCGGCCCCAAACCGGAGCAGACCGAAGAAGAACGCGCTGCCGCCCATAAATTGCTGTGGACCGGCGGTATCTGCTGCGGCGTGGCGCTGTTTGTCGCCTCTACCCTGCAGCAGGTTGGCATTAATTTCACCACGGCAGGCAAGGCAGGATTCATCACAGCGCTTTATATCGTTCTGGTGCCCATTCTTGGCATTTTCATCGGGAAAAAGGTCCCGAAAATTATATGGATATGCGTTGTCATCGCCGTCGGCGGTCTCTTCCTTCTCTGTGTAAAAGAGGATTTCAGCATGGGAAAGGGCGATCTGCTGGTCTTAGCCTGCGCCCTGATGTTCGCGATACATATCCTGATCATCGATCATTTTTCCCCCCATGTGGACGGTGTGCGGATGTCCCGCATTCAGTTCCTTGTCGCCGGCCTGCTGGGCCTTCCTCTGATGTTTATCTTCGAGACTCCGACGCTGGCAGGCATCGGTGCGGCATGGCTTCCCATCTGCTATTCCGGTATTCTGTCCTGCGGTGTGGCCTATACTCTCCAGATCGTAGCGCAGAAGGATACCGACCCGGCGGTGGCCTCTCTGCTGCTGTCTCTGGAGTCAGTGTTTGCCGCTCTGTCCGGTTGGGCGCTGCTGCATGAAAAGCTGTCCCTGCGAGAGCTGCTGGGCTGCGCGCTGGTATTCGGCGCCATTATTCTTGCCCAGCTTCCGCAAAAACCCAAGGAGGCTGTTAAATGATCCATACCATCGGTTTCCCCGGCCTGTTCGACCGGACATTTGAAATCAATCGCGTGGCTTTTGTCCTTTTGGGTAAGCCCATCATGTGGTACGGCATCATCCTGGCCTCTGCATTTGTCCTGGCGGCGTTGTACTGCAGCCGGCGGGCGCCAGCCTTTGGCTCCAGTGCCGATGAGTTTACTGGCCTTCTGCTCTGGGGCCTGCCGGCTGCCGTCATCGGCTGCCGCATCTACTATGTGGCCAACTCCTGGGATTATTACAGCGCTCATCCGGGCGATATCATTAAGATTTGGGAAGGCGGCCTTGGAATGTACGGCGGCATCATCGCCGCCGCCCTGGTACTGCTGATCTACGGAAAGCGTCATCATACAAACATCCGCGGTGTCGCAGATCTGCTGGCCTTTGGTTTTGCTATCGGCCAGTTCATCGGCAGATGGGCAAATTTCATCAACGCTGAGGCTTATGGCAGCGAGACAAGTCTTCCCTGGGGCATGACGATCAATGGCGGCGTACCTGTACACCCCACCTTCCTATATGAATCCCTCTGGACGTTTGCCGGATTTCTGTTCCTTCATTTTTACTCCAAAAAGCGGAAATTTGATGGTGAGATCGCCCTGATCTATGCCGGGTGGTATGGACTGGCCCGCTTCTGGCTTGAGGATCTACGCACCGACAGCCTCATTATCGGGCATACCGGCATCAGCATTTCCAAAGTCGTGGGCGGTATCTGCGTCGTCATCTGCTGGGGTTTACTTGCCTATTTCTATATTACGAAAAAATATCCGAAGCCCTTTGTGAAGCCTGCGCCGTCTGGTGATTCTCCCGTAAAAACAGAGACAGACAGCCCGACGGAGGCCGCCGAAGAGTTACAGCCTGAAACCCCCGCCGCACAGGATATGACGAAGGCTCCGTCTTCCAATGATAAATCCTCGCAGCCGGATGGTCCGGACGATCCGCAGGGGAACGCTTGACAGCTTGCCTTGTTTCGTGTATCCTGAACAAGATGCATTTGAGGGAGTAGTTGGCGTCTTTACGGCGCGGCAAGTCAACATACTGGCGGTTTCCGCCTGGCTTGTCTTAAATAGCAAGACTCATGTGCGGCATGTTTGCCGTGCCTGAGCATACAAAAATCAGGCCGCAAACACGCCTGATTTTTCGTTTTGCGGAGGTTACATTCATGTCGCTTTGGGATCTGTTTTTTATCGCCGTATGTCTTTCTATGGACGCCTTTGCCGTCGCCGTATGTAAAGGGCTGTCCATGCAGAAGATCAATTACCGGCACAGTGTGGTTATCGCCCTGTTCTTCGGCGGCTTTCAGGCACTGATGCCGCTGATCGGCTGGCTGGTAAGCAGCCGGTTTGCCCATTATATTGAAGCTTTTGATCACTGGGTCATTTTCGCTCTGCTGGCAATGATCGGCGGAAAAATGATCTTCGATTCCAGAAAAGCGGAGAGCTGTTCTCTCTGCGGTGACCGGCTGGACATCCGAGAGCTGTTTCTGCTGGCTATAGCCACCAGCCTCGACGCCCTGGCGGTCGGCGTCACCCTTGCCCTGCTGCCCAGCGTCCGTATTCTTCCTTCCGTAGGGCTGATCGGCATAACAACCTTCGTTCTGTCATTGCTCGGTGTGGCGGTCGGCAACCGGTTCGGCAGCCGCTATCAACAAAAGGCGGAGTTTTTGGGCGGCGTCGCTCTCGTGCTTATCGGGGGAAAGATCCTGCTGGAGCATCTGAGCATCCTCCCCTTCTGATCCAATCCTTTGCGATTATATAAAACAATACCGCCGTTCCCCGGGGAACGGCGGTATGGTTTTATATACGGCAACTGTGAAGCTATCAGC
>JAYFOA010000105.1:0-28190 GCA_034933145.1 Clostridiaceae bacterium | reverse complement strand
TGATTCCGCGCAGCATCACATGATAAATCCCGCTCCCGCTTTTTTCCCTTGCAGTTCTTGGCATAAGTACACCCCCGACGCTCCCATCATAGCATCGGGGGTGCTTCCTTGTCAAGACAGATGAACCGTCCCTATGTCTCTCTTTTTTTATCGTGTTTGCCTTCCGCACCCCTATGATATCTCGCCATATATATTTTCCGGGATATCATTAATTAAGCTTATTATTTTATGTTCTTCTTCTTCATACCATGTCGCACCTATAAAACAAAAAACTCCAAGCGCAACAAAAACTATAAATATGGGGAGAATGTTAAAAGAAGTATTATCAATTACACAAATAATCCAATAGAAAAGCGTGAACAAAATTGGGGCTATATAAATACCTTTCCTGAAAACAAAGTGCCCTTTAATCTCGCATCCACCATTATCGCTTACATCATTCACTTCACACTTGAATATTCGTTGATAGGGATTACTACCAAATATACTAGTTTTGTTTTTGCTCCATAAATATAATATATTTTTCCTTTTACGTAAATAAATTCCTGGTTTAGACACTGGCCACACATCTTTTTTTGTTTTATTTTCTATATAAGCGATTACCATCATTGACGAAGAATTTTTTGTAATAGTGAGCATTTCTTTCACTCATCCTTCCTGTTTTTAGTATAAACGCCTTAGTAAGTACTCCATGATAGTTACTCCTTGCGCATATACCGCCTCTCCGCTTTTATCCATATACCTGACCGGATTATTCAATACAAATATGTACAGCTCAGTGCTCTGACGGATGGCAAAAATATCCGAAAGTTGTGCCCCATTTATTGGGGCAGGTTTATCACCACATATTTGATTTTTTGTATTCCAATACATGTCTTCCTGCATAAAGCGACCTGTTGTTGGATCATAGTATTCCCCGCAATAGCGGAAGGGGTTATCCAACGTAAGGCTATCGCTCTTCCACTTCCGGATGTGGGTGGTTTCCTCCCACAGATCCACGCCGTACGGGTCGTAGGAATAATCCTCCAGCACGGTACCATGTTCATCCGTCAGAGCTATTATATCACCGTGCCCGTCAAAGCGGTAGCCGTAATCCGCCTCCGCTGTCTTTCGCTCCAGCAGACGCATGCCCCAAACGTTTTCCGCGGTCACGGCGCCGTCGCCGTCCGTCTCCAAGAGCAGTCTTCAGCCGGGACGGGGCGTCGTAATCATACTCTGAGCGCTCGTCTTCAATCTTTTTCCTTTTGGCCCGCAGACCGTATTCATATTCCAGATTGCTTATGATTTCCCCGTTTTTATAAGTCCGCAGGCTTACCACCGTGCCGGAAGGGGTTATTATGTTGCCTTATTAACTTTTCAAACTAAAGACCAAATAAAGACAAAATGCAAGATAACGTGGCCAGACAAAAAAATAAAAACCCTGTAGCCATTAAGGTTACAGGGTTTGCGTTGGAGCTGGCAATGTGATTTGAACACACGACCTGCTGATTACGAATCAGCTGCTCTACCGACTGAGCTATGCCAGCTTGTTGCTATTTATTTGGCCGCGGAAGCGGAACGGATAGCGGCCAGCGTTTCGGGAATTGTCTCGTTGTGCAGATCCTTGATCTCAAATTTGCAAAGCTTAAAAACCAGCTGCATTACCGGCCCGTTGCCGAGGACCAGAATGATCGTGCCCAATCCGACACGGCCGCCAAGCAGCCAGCCGCCGATCAGGGCAAGCCCTTCCAGTACGATACGAATAGCACCCACCGGCACCTTTGTGCTCCGCCGGGTAATGGCGCACATCAGCCCGTCTCTGGGGCCGGCACCCAGCCGCGCGGACATATATAAGTACATGCCATAGGCACAGGGAATCAGCGAAAATACACACAGTGCCAGCCGCGGCAGAAGCTGGCCAAGGCCCTCCACCCCGCGATAGCTGGGAATCAGATTCATCCACACGATCAAATCCACGATCATTCCGACGATGACAATATTGATAAAAGTTCCAAAACCAACGCGTTCTTTCAGCAGCATGTCGATTACCAGAATCACAAGCCCGATCAGAATGCTGGCCTGTCCGAACGTAATCGGAAGTATGGCGGATGCGCCGTCATTGAGAACATCCCAAGGAGAAAGGCCCAAGCCGGACTGATATGCCATCGTGATGCCGACGCTCATAATAAACAGTCCCGCCAACAGCCGCGCAAAGCGCAGAACAATCGGTTTCACGAACAGCCCTCCTCCAAATGCCTTAATATCATAACACAGGCACTTCGTGCCGTCAATAGGAATTTGAGGCTCCCATCCGGATAAAAATTGAAATTTCCTTGACTTTTCCGGGTGGCCTGTGTAATATTTATATGTTATCCTTGTCGGCAGAATGTCCTGCCGGCCATAAGTCCAAAAGGAGGTGCAAAAACCATGCCGAAAGTCACAGGAAAGTATGAAACCATCTTTCTGATCAACGCCACTCTCACCGATGAGGCAATCGCCGCGCTGGTGGAGAAGTTCAGAAGCCTGATCGCCGAGAACGGAACCGTGGAAAAGGTCGATGAATGGGGCAAGCGCCGTCTGGCATATCCCATCAATGATATGCCGGAAGCGTACTATGTCCTGGCCGAATTCGAGAGCAAGCCCGATTTCCCCGCCGAGCTTGACCGTATCTTCCACATTACGGAAGGCATCATGCGTTCACTCATCGTCGCGAAGTAAACCGGAGGAGGATCAAAATGCTGAATAAAGCAATCCTCATGGGTCGGCTGACCGCCGATCCCGAGCTCCGCCGGACCCAAAGCGGAGCTTCTGTCACATCCTTTACCCTCGCCGTTGGCCGCACCTTTCAGCGTCCCGGCGAACAGCAGACCGACTTTATTGACATCGTAGCCTGGGGCAAAACCGCTGAGTTTGTGTCCAAATGGTTTACGAAAGGCCAGCTGGTCGCAGTTTCGGGCCGGATTCAGGTTCGAAACTGGGAGGATAAAAACGGGCAGAAGCGCCGGACCTTTGAGGTCATTGCCGACGAAGCGCATTTTGCTGAGCCCAAGCGCGAGGGCGGACAGCCCCGCGAAACGGCGCCGATGCCTTTTGACAGCAGCGCCGACTCAGGGAACGAGTTTGCCGTCCTGGACGGCGACGACTCCGACCTGCCGTTCTGATCCAATACTTCTGAAGAAGGGAGACCGTCACCATGGAAAGAGAGACCAACGCGCGCTCCGAGCGCTCTGAGCGCTCTGCGCGTCCCGGCCGCGATATGCGCCGCCGGCGCAAGGTCTGCCAGTTCTGCGTGGACAAGGTCGAGTGCATCGATTACAAAGACGCCGCCAAGCTGCGTAAGTACACGTCCGACCGCGGCAAGATCCTGCCCCGCCGCATGACCGGCACCTGCGCGATGCATCAGCGTCAGCTGACCGAGGCCATCAAACGTGCCCGGCACATCGCCCTGCTGCCCTATACAGCCGACTGAGCATAAAAGAAGACCGCCAAACGGCGGTCTTTTTTTATGCAGAAAAATATGGGGGCACAGCCCGGCAGCCGGTTTATCACAGGACTTCCCTATATTTCTATGCTGTATAGATGTCATAAATTTTTTGGGATAGCCGCGCCAGCAGCTCATCGCCTACAAAATTATGGTCATTCGACAGATATTCCTGCTCCGACGCCATGTTCCCGTTATAGAACATAGATAAAATGTAGTCCCCTTCCGGGGTATAGATAATTCCGGCGTCGTTGGCAACCCTGTCCATTGTTCCCGTCTTATGTGCGACCGCTGTTCCTTTCGGCAGGTATTTGGGGATGCGGGCATTCGTCTGGCAGCGCTTCATAATCTCCAGCATTTCTGTGTCGGCTTTCCGATCAATCCACTTTCCAAGATATAGGCGCTCCAGCAGAGCGGAAACATCGTGAGGAGAGGTCTCGTCATTTTCGGGCAGCGCGCCGATATAGGGTGCGGTATTGAGGAGAAACGGCGAATCTCCGCCAATTCGTGCGTGCAGATTCTGTCCCGGCTGCATCTGATAGCATATGGAAATCAGATCGGAGCAGGTCAGGTCGCATTTTGTCTTCACAAGCCCAAGCGGTTTCAAAACATTTTCACGGATGTTTTCTTTTCCGGTCAGCCTAAACAGAAAATCCGCGGCAGTATTATCAGATAAAATCATCATCAGCGTTGCATAGTCGCGGAGCGTCGGCTCCATTCCCGCAGCCAGCAGCTGCAAAACGCCGCTTCCCTCCGATTTATCTTCCTCCCGGAGGGGGTAACGGTCGTCGAGATCAAAGCGCCCTGCCGCCGCCTGCCGAAACAGCTCCGCCAAAACAAATATTTTAAAGACGCTGGCGGAAGGAAATGGTTCATCCCCATGCAGGGAACAACGCTCCCCTGTTTTCAGGTCTGTAAAGCACACCCCCAGTTTTCCCGTAACGGCGGCCGCCTCGGCCTGAACCACTTCCCAGACGGAATGAATGATCATAATAAAATCCCCTTATAAAAAATATATAGAATAGCTGCTCAGCATGTATGCCGCAGAGGCCGTCCCGGATAAAGCCCGGTCAGACTCCCATCGCGGTAAACCGGCTTTCCCTTAACAAAAACACATGCAACACCGTCCGCCTTCTGATTGGAATTTTGATACGTCGCACGGTCATAGAGCTTTGCACGGTCCAAAAGCACCAGGTCGGCATCATAACCCTCCGCAATAAGGCCTTTGTTCCGGATGCCCCAGCATTCCGCCGTCAGAAATGTCTGCTTGCGAACGGCCTGCTCAAAGGAGATCAGCCCTCGCTCCTGTGCAAAAAGACGCAGCGGGCGTATAAAGGTGCCCCAAGCCCGCGGGTGCCCTTTTTCCTCCAGAGAAAAGCAAAGACCGTCCGATCCAACCATGGTGCGCCCATGAAGATAGATACGCTCGACTTCCCGCTCATCCATGGCAAAATAGATGCCGTTTCCACCGCCTTCATTGGCCAGCAGCAGATCAAAATAAGTATCAAAACCGGTTTTCCCAACCTTTTGGGCATACTCATCTATCGTCATGCCTTCTGCTTCCGGCACGGCTGGACTGGCAGAGATGAATACGCCTGTAAAGCCGCCGCTGTTGAGGTAAAAATTGTCATACCCTCCATCGGGATCATCCATCTCCGAAGCGATGCGCACGCGCCACAGGGGATCTCGCAGCTTCTCCAGCAGGGCGGGCATCCCGTCGGAAAAATAACGCGGCGGGATACAGACGTTGAGGGCTGTCATATTCGCCTCATACGGATACTGATCGATCATCACCCGAACGCCGCGGGCCGCTGCCTCATCAATTAAGCGCAGTGTCTCGGCGGATTTTCCCCAATTGGCCCGGCCACATATTTTGTGGTGAGACACCACCAGCGGCACATCTGCCTGCTCGGCAATAAAAATAGCCTCTTGGACAGATTTCACCACATCTTTGGCTTCATTTCGCATATGCGTGGCGTAAATACCGCCATAAGGCTTGATAACCTTACAAAGTTCAATGACTTCCTCTGTGGGCGCATAGACACCCGGAATATAAATCAGTCCGCTGCTTAAGCCCGCGGCCCCGTGCTCCATGGCGTCGCGCAGGCACTCCTTCATGAGTTGCAGCTCCTGCGATGACGCGGGTCGGTTTTCAACGCCCATGACGGATGTGCGCAATGTATTGTGCCCCACCAGAAACATCTCGTTAAGCACCAGCGGAAGCGCCTCAACATAACGGTAAAAACTTTCAAATCCGGAAAATTTCTCATATGGCATATTGTAAAAATCCGGTGCAAAGGCCAATACCCCTCGCAGCTGTTCAACAAAGCGCGCACTCACCGGAAACGGTGACTGGCCGCACTGGCCGCCGACTTCAGTCGTCACTCCCTGAGAAACTTTACACAGCGTTCCGTGGTTTGTTCCGACAGACATATCACCATGCGAATGGGAGTCGATAAAACCGGGGCAAAGCGTCAGGCCTTCGGCGTTGATTTCTTCGGCCGCCGTCTCCCCTTTTGTCTGCAAGGTAATACGTCCATTCCAGACGCCCACATCCCCCGTCCAGGCGGGCGCCCCGCTGCCATCGACGACGGACGCGTTACGAATCAGCAAATCAAGCATTGTTTTTACTCCTGTTCCATGCGCGGGCGACTTATTGCAGAACGCCTGCGTATTTGATATAATCTATTTTATAGTTACAAATTTTGTAATGCGACAGAACTGCAGGGAAGAAAGGAACGTTTATGCGGATCGATCAGATTCGGCAGATTGCAGAGGTCTATGAGGCCGGCTCCATCAACAAAGCGGCACAAAAGCTATTTATATCGCAATCCAGCCTGAGCGCGTCCATCCGTGCAGCAGAGGAGGAACTCGGGCAAAAAATTCTGGGCCGATCGCACAAAGGGATCGACCTTACCGATTTTGGAAAGGCGTTTATCGTAACCGCAAAAAAAATTCTTTTCTTATATGACGATATTCTGTCAAAGGCTTCGAGTCCCGAGGGCGGACGACTCTATATCTCCTCACAATTTCTCAGGTATGCCAGTTCGGTCTTTGCAGCTCTGCTTTCCGAATATAAAGGCCAGGTCACGAATCTTCGGTTTACCGAAAAAACACGTGGTGGTGTCTGCCAGGACCTGATGAGCAAAACATCGGAGATTGGTCTCATCGTCACACCGACCAAGTATCATGACCGCTGTGTGGAAATGATGGAGGACAGCGGCCTGGAATACCATTTTATCAATACGGACGAATGCCGCTGTATGGTCGGACGCGGAAGCCCGCTTTTTACGCTCGAAAGCGACTTAATTCAGTTGGAGCAGCTCCGCCCCTTTCCCGCCGTACGATACGAAAATGATGGGGGCGCCTGGGAAAAAAATGAGCTCCAGAAAGACTATGAAGACGAGTTTCCGCACAGCGGTACGCTGGTGATCAGCGACAGCGGCAGTTTTCAGAATATTCTGGCCCGGACCAATGGCTATTTTATCGGCATCTGCAACACCCATGCCTACAACATCACGGGATTTTACGACAACATCCGTGTATTCTCTTTTGTAAACAAACCGTTTTCTTATGATACAGCCTGGCTATGCCTGAAAGGACAGCCGCTTTCGCCGCTGGCAAAAGAATTCCTCCGGCGCATTTACGCCGTAGTCGGAAAGGCACCGGAGGAAATTCTGCGCTGATTCAAAGCTGATTGATAAATGGGCAGGCGCAAAAATGGTTCGGCCCAACCTCCCGAAATTCCGGATCGGCGCCGGTGCAGCCTTCCCGTACATATTCACAGCGGGCTGCAAAACGGCAGCCCGGCGGCGGATCGACGGGTGAAGTGACCTCTCCGCGTACAACATGCACTTTCTTCGTGCGCATACTCAGATCGGGGACGGGGATTGCGGATAACAGCGCTTTCGTATAGGGATGTTTGGGATTCGCAAACAATTCCCGCGAAGGCGCTTTTTCCACACACTGACCCAAATACAGAACGGCAATTTCATCCGAGATATGTTTAACAACGCTCAGGTCGTGCGTAATGAACATATAGGTCAGACTGAGCTGGTCCTGAAGGTCCATCAGCAGGTTCAGTATCTGCGCCTGAATTGATACATCCAGCGCCGAGACCGGCTCGTCACATACGATAAACCGCGGGTCCAGCGCCAATGCGCGTGCAACCCCGATCCGCTGACGCCGGCCGCCGTCCAGTTCATGCGGATATGTATTATACAGGCGCGAGGCCAGCCCCACCGTATCCATAAGCTGGTCAATGCGGGCATACAGCTCTTTCTTCGTTTTAAAGCTGCCGTTAACGATCATCGGCTCTGCAATAATCTCCGAAACCGAAAGTCTCGGATTAATACTGGAGTATGGGTCCTGAAATATGATTTGCATATCGCGGCGCATCCGGCGCATTTCGCTTTTCTTGAGATGGGTAATATCTGTCCCGTCAAAAAGAATTTCACCGGAGCTTGGTTCGGTAAGGCGTAGAATCGTTCGGCCAAGGGTGGACTTCCCGCAGCCGGATTCTCCCACTACGCCCAAGGTTTTTCCCGCATCAATTCGAAGATTAATGTTATCGACAGCGTGCAGCTGTCTTTTTTTAACTTTAAAATATTTTTTTAGATTTCTGGTCTCAATCAGCGGCGTCTGGCTTTTTTCCATCTTGCCCCTCCTTACTTATCGCCTGTAAACAGATGACAGGCAATACGGTGCTCGCCATCTACATACTCGCCCGGGTGCTTCCTTCGGCAGATATCCATACAGTGGGGACAGCGGGGCGAAAAATAGCAGCCCTGCGGCAAATCAGTCGGGTCAGGAATCAGCCCTTCAATAGGCGAAAGTCGATCGCTCTCTACCGTAAGATTCGGAATGGAGCCAAACAGCCCGTCTGTATAGGGATGATGTTTATCGCTTTCAAAAATCATCTCCACAGGTCCCTGCTCCACCAGCTCACCCGCGTACATGACCGCTACCTTATCGCAAACCTGCGCCACGATGCCCAGATCGTGGGTAATCATGATGAGCGCAGTGCCCAGCTTTTCGCGCAGCTCACCCATCATCGCCAGTACCTGTGCCTGAATGGTCACGTCCAGCGCGGTGGTTGGCTCATCCGCAATCAGCAGGTCGGGTTCACAGGCCAGCGCAATGGCGATGACCACACGCTGCTTCATCCCACCGGAAAACTGATGCGGAAAGTCATTTGTACGGGACTTTGGGATGCCAACCAGCTCTAGTGTCTCTTCCACACGTTTTTCGATTTCCTGCCGGCTCATCTTTCCTTCATTGTGATATATCAGCGCTTCCGCTATCTGCTCACCCACGCGCAATACCGGGTTCAGGCTGGTCATCGGATCCTGAAAAATCATGGAAATCCGTTCGCCGCGATAAACATCCCGCATCTCTGCCTCAGAAATAGACAGCAAATCCTGCCCGTCCATCCGGATTGATCCACCGCTGACGATGCCCGTCCTCTCCGGCAGCAATCGCATAATAGACAGCGCAGTCGTGGTCTTTCCCGCACCGGTCTCTCCCACCAGGCCGATGGACTCCCCTGCTGCAAGGTCAAAGGAAATTCCGTTGACGGCACGGACGATTTCATCATTGCTTTTATAAACTACGCTTAAGTCCTTAACTTCCAGCAATTTATTGCTCATATGGCTCACCTTATCCTTTCATACGGCGTCACAAAGCCCGTTCAGTCGCGGAGCCTAGGGTCCAGCGCATCGCGCAGGCCATCGCCGACCAAGTTGAAGGAAAGTGCAGCCAGAATTATGCAGATCCCCGGAAAAATCATCAGATAAGGATACAGCCGCATAAATTCCCGTGCTTCCGAAATCATTGCGCCCCATTCCGGCTTTGGCGGCTGCACGCCCATACCGATATAGCTTAGGCCGGATGCCTGGAGGATCATTCCGGAAATGCTGGAGGTGGTCTGAATGATGATCGGGCCAATGGCGTTTGGCAAGATGTGCTTGAAAATAATCCGGCCATCCCGGGTACCACAGGCGCGGGCGGCTTCTACATAATCCGATTCGACTACCGTAAGGACGGTGGAACGGATCAGCCGAGCAAACCCCGGGATGCTTGAGACGGTTATGGCAATCAGCAAATTTGTCATGTTGGCGCCCAATGCCGCCACGATCGCCAGCGCAAGCAGGGTTCCTGGAATCGCGGTAAACATATCCATGATACGCATAATGGCATTATCCAGCTGCCCGCCATAATATGCCGAGGCCGCGCCGAGAATACCGCCGAACATCAATGAAAACGCGGCGGTAAAGATACCGATGGTCAAAGAGATCCTGGAACCATACAAAACGCGGGTAAACAGGTCACGTCCATAGGCATCGGTACCAAACCAATGCTCTGAGGACGGCCCTTGCAGCCGGACGGTGACATCCTGCTGGGTGACTAACTCTTCCGGACGAATCTGATTGGCAAAAATCGCGCCTAGCGCAAAAATAAGGATGATTCCCAGCCCGACCACAGCGCCGACATTTCGCTTCATCCGCTTCCACACATCAGCAAGCTTACTTTTCTTTTTGGTACGGATACGGCCGGCGTTTTCTTGTGTATAAGTCATACGGTCACTCCCTTACCTGGAATACTGCGCTTTGATCCGCGGATCAACAAACGCATAAAGCAAGTCCACTGCCAGCATGATCAGCCCAAACATAAACGCCAAAAAAATCGTGGCGGCCAGAACACTCGGCGTATCGCGCTGGCGAATGCCAGTGACAATCAAGGTCCCAAGCCCAGGCATGGAAAACACCGACTCCGTAATGACTGCACCACCCAGCAGACCGCCGAAAGAGGTGGCCGTCACCGTAATGATCGGCAGTAATGCGTTACGCAATGCATGGCGGAAAATGATTACGCCCCTGGGCACGCCCTTGGCTTTTGCCGTACGGACATAATCCTGCCGGATGGTTTCCAGCATGGTAGAGCGCGTCATGCGCAGCTGACTGCCGGCATAAGGGATACCCAACGTGATCATCGGGAGAATAAAACTCTGCCAGCCTTCAACGCCATTGGACGGCAACCACTGCAGCTTTAACGCAAAAATAAAAATCAACATCATGCCCAGCCAGAACGGAGGGATTGCCGCCGCAAGCATGGCAGACACGCGGGAAAAAGTGTCGACAGCAGAATACTGCCGGACGGCAGAAAGGATCCCCAGCGGGATTCCAACCACAGTGGCCATGAAGATTCCATTGAACGCAATTTTAAAGCTGGTGCCGGCACGCGCAAATACGTCATTGAAGACCGGCTGACTCGTCCGGTAGGACGTGCCAAAATCCAGCCGAAAAGCAGCATTATACAGGTAGTTAAAAAAGCGAACGAAAAAAGGCTGATTGACACCCAGCTGATCGTTGAGCTTATCCACCGCTTCCTGCGATGCATTTTCGCCCAGGATCATCCGACCTGGATCACCCGGCTGGATCGCCATAATTGTAAATATGATCAGCATGACCCCCAACAAAACAGGAATCAGCAGAAGCAGCCGCTTGAGTATATAGCGCAGCATATCTATTCCTCCAAAACACTCCGCATACGGTGGTTCACAGAGAAGGAGCCGAGGGGACCCGGCTCCTTCTCTCAAAATTGCACGAATAGAATAGAACCAGATCAGTTCCAGCTCATTTCATAAACGTAATAGGGATGCCCGGAATTGAGATGCGGGGTGGCGTTCAGATTCTTGTTCCAGACCCATGGAATCTGTTTGTTGAAGATGGGGATGTTCGGGCATTCATCAAAAATAATGTCGATAATCTGTTTGTAATAGTCCTGGCGTTTCGTGTTGTCCAGCTCACTTGCCGCTTTGCTGAACAGATCGGTGACAACAGGGTTATCATAGTTCGCCATGTTGTCCGGTGTATAGTGTGCGGAGTTGTAGGCAAAGTCGGACGTAAAACCGTTGCCCATTGTGGCGGTGACATAATTATGCGCCGTGCAATCCGCTACGCAGGATTCAGAACCTACCAGCTCGATCTTGACGCCGATCTGGGACAGGCTCTGCTGCCAGACCTGCGCGTATTTTTCGTGATAGGATCCGCTGATAACCGTCATCTTGCCAAGATCCAGGCCATTGGGATAGCCAGCCTGGGCAAGCAGATCCTTGGCCTTATCGAGGTCATACTCGTAATGATTATAGTACTGGTCTTCACTGACACCGAAGGTGTTGGTGTTGGCCATCAGGTAAGCAGGCTGCGCCAGCCCCTCATAGGCAATGGCGATCATTGTATCGCGGTCGGTGGCATAAGAAAGCGCCTGGCGAACCAGTTTGTTGTCCAGCGGAGCAACTTTATTGTTCAGCAGGATGTTGGCAGTGTGATATGTCGCGGTCAGGGCCGTGTTATACTTGCCGGAATCCTTCAGCGGAGCAAAAGCGGAGACGTTGTAGCAGAACATGTAGTCGATATCTCCGGACTCGAAGGCGACAACTGCGGTGGTACCTTCGGTGATAACCTGGAACGTCACGTCTTGAATGGAAGCTTTTCCTTTCCAATAATCGTCAAAAGCGGTCATCTTGCACTCAGTGTTCATTTCGATGGAAACCAGCTTATAAGCGCCGGTGCCGCATTCAGAGGTCAGCAGATCGTTTTTCGTGGCATATTTCTCACTGACAATCGGAATGTTCTCCAGATAGGAGACAAAGGGGGCGAAGACGCTCTTCAGCGTGATGACAACAGCGTTGTCTCCGCTGGCCTCGACTTTCTCGATTGGTTTGTAATAAGTCTCCAGGGGCGCTTCCCCCATGGCGCGGTTAAAGGAATAAACCACGTCGGAGGCCTTCATTGTCTCTCCGTTGTGGAACTTAACGCCTTGACGAAGATTAAAGGTATATGCCAGGCCGTCGTCACTAACGGTCCAATCCGTGGCCAGAACAGGAACGATTTCATTGTTGTCGTTCACGTAGACCAGGCATTCATACATCTGATTGGCGAGATACATATTGGTATAGGAGGTACAGCCGGTACCATAGGGGTCCAAGGTGGACCAAACACCTTCACAATAGATTTTCACATCGGTACGCTTTCCGGAGGAATCGGCTTCCGAACCGGAATCCCCGCCGTTGGAGGCCGGTTGCTGGGAGCAGCCGGAAAAGGCCGTTGCCGCAACCAGAGCAGCCAGAAGCAGTGTCAGAAATCGTTTCATTCTGTTTCCCTCTTTCCTTTTTGGTTTGAATCAGCGCATATATATACCCTGCGCAGTTTTTTGCTTTCCCTATACCCGCTGATTTTTATTTATTCTATCATTGATTGTTTCTCCTGAATATTTCAATTTTTTGGTATAATGTATCAGCTTTTTTGGTATGTTAAAAATATCTAAATGTCAGTTTATTTTATGTATATATTTACAATTTCGGGTTATTTCCGCCCTGTACGGCAGACAAAAAATCGCCCGCTACGGGAAGTCCGGAGCAGGCGATTTGATTCTGTTCTATTCGTTTTATCTTTTTCAGCGGCTACAGTATCCTGACGGCAAAAGTGATGCAACAAACGGCAACAATGGTCATGAATTCCACACTATTGTCTGATTTCCGGGCTCGCCCGGTGGATACTCTGTAATGGGGGCTGCCGGCAATTTCTCTCCTAAATTTCCTCTTAACTTACTTACGCCAGATATTCCGGCAGCGATGGTAGCAGCGGCTCGAAGCACAGGCCGAAGCGTTCATCCCTGCTCCGGCGGATGGTTTCGGCAATCACGTCATGGGTAAAGTCCACGGCGGCACGCGCGGCTTCCGCCGTCGTCTTTTCCCGCAGCAGCGCAGCCAGCAGCACGGCGGCAAACAGGTCGCCCGTGCCATGGAATGCACCGGGCAGGCGCTCTCCAAGGACCAGGGACTCCTTTCCGTCCCATATCTCTGCCCCGAGCATCCCGTCCTTTTCCGCACCGGTAAGTACCACACGGCAGCCAAAATTCTCTGCCAGCTTCTCCGCCGTTTCGGCACCCAGCAACCGTGCCTCGGTGAAATTAGGAACAATCACATCCGCACAGGCACAGACGCGGGCCATCGCCGCCGGCATATCTTCCGGCAGGCCGGAATAAAGCTTTCCATGGTCGCCCATGGCGGGGTCGCAAAGGGTGATCGCACCCTCTGCCGCAAATTCCCGGATCAGGCGTTTTGCCAGCACCGCCTGCCTTGGTGATGCCAGATAGCCGGTGTATACGCCATCAAACCGAAGGCCGAGCGTTTTCCAGTGTTCAAGGATCGGCGGCAAGTCGGACGTCAGGTCGCAGACATGGGGTTTCCCAAGTCCGCCGGTATGAGCGGACAGCACCGCTGTCGGCAGCGGGGATACCGCATAGCCCGCCGCGGAAAGCACGGGCAGCGCCACGGTCAGCGCGCATTTTCCAAAGCAGGACAGGTCCTGCAGCACCGCAATCTGCTTCATGCTTATTTCAGAAAGTAATCGGCCAAGTTGGCTTTTTCATCGACAAAGGGCTCGATTGTACGACCTCGGCTGCTCATCAGCGTGGTGACTCCGGGGCCATGGCCCCCCATTGTGCAGTCGCCGTGGATAACCACTCCGATCGTCACCGCACCGGTGCGGTAGGTACGGCCATAGCGGGTGTCCGCATCGGTGATGGCTACGATATCGCCAAAACGAAGCGTATCCAGCCCATACTTCTTCGTCATCTTCTCGTCATGGAGCGTAATGTCATAATCGCCTGCGGCGCTGTTATTTGCGCCCAGGCCGCTGCCCATGATCGCGGCGGGGATGATCTTCGCCACACCGACACGAAGGCGCTTTTCCGTCTCCTCAATATACATCTTATCAAGCAGTGCGGGACTCATACTGCGCAGTACCACGTCTGGCCAGTCAGGGAAGGCCAGCCCCTGTCCGGTGGCTTTTACGGCGATTTTATCATCGATCTGCAGCTTTTCCAGCGTGTCCGAGCTGAACCAGCAGATCAGATGCTCGCAGCCTCCATGCTTTCCGGTGACAAATCCTTTTGCCCCCTTGGCGTCGCCCGAAACCACCGTAGCCTCATTTCCAATGCAGGAGAGCACCACATATCCGTCATTTTTGGCATTGTCCGGGTTGCGGGTGGTAACGCCCGGCTCCAGATGGTCGGCCACCCAGCCGGTGCATATATCGCCGATCTGCGCGTTATAGGTAATTCCTCCGGTTCCCTGCAGCCACATGGGATTTCCATCGGGATCCAGCCGCCCGGCCTGTTTTGCCGAGGGATGCCATACCTGCCCCTGCACAGATACAACGGGCAAACGGTTACGATTGGTCTTCAACATGGAATGCCCCTCCTATATCATTTTGTTTTTTGTATTATATCATGGCGAAAGCCGCTTGCAAAGAAGGCATGGTTGTATAATTTATTCATAGGATTCCGAAACAAAATAAGCTATAATGAGTCTAATAAATTATATGTGATACTACAAACCGTCTGTCGCTCGCTTGAAAGGAGTCCCCATGAAACGCATACTCGCCGCCGCCCTTGCTTTTGCCTTGCTTTTTGGTCTTGCCCCCCTGCCCGTCTATGCTGCCGCGGATCTCAGTGCCAGCACCGTCATCTCCCGTGGCCTTACACTGAGTGCTTCCCAAATTCAGCTGAATACCGGCGCGCTTCGGCGTGCCTTTACACTGGATTATACGCCCGGACAGACCACCGCGCCGCTGATCCTCTATGGGGACAAGCTATATGGCAAATCCACCATTGACGAAGTAGTTTCCTATGCCGAAAAGCTGGGCTATACTGTCATGGCGGCGACCAACGCCGATTACTTTCATTTGGAAACAGGTCTGCCTACCGGCATGACAATCCAAAATGGCCGGCTGTGTACATCGGACGGCGCCTGGAACGCTATCGGCTTCCGCGCGGATGGAACGGCCATTGTTGGAGCACCCGGGCTTCAGCTTTCGCTGACCAAGTCCGATGGCACAACGATGGGTATCTACGGTCTGAACAAGACCCGCACCACAGCGGGTCTGTATCTGTATTCCTCCGACTTTTCTTCCACCACCCGCACGACCCGTCCGGGCATGGAGATCCTGCTTCAGCTGGCTGAGGGCGAAGCTCTGGCCGTCGGCAAAACGGTAACTGCCACAGTGGTCTCTGGCGGTCCTTTGACCTCTACGCCCATTGGGGCGAACCAACTGGTGCTCAGTCTGGCGGCCGACAATACTGCCGGTCAGTCTCTGAGCGGTTTTGGTCCTGGATCTCAAGTTACCATTACTGCCGCGGCGAACGGCGGCTGGGAAAATGTCATCTGGAGTACCGGCGGCGGAAGCCTGCTGGCTAAGGATGGAGTCCTGACCGCCGAGGCCAAAGCCGGTGACGACGCACGCACTGTACTGGGCGTATATGAAAATGGCTCGGTCTCCGTCTATGTCTGTGATGGACGACAGAACGCGCTGTCCTCCGGCATCTCCACAAAGGATGCCGCCCAATTTCTGCTCAATAAGGGCTGCCAGACGGTCATCTGCCTGGACGGCGGCGGCAGCTCCGCCATTTCCGCCCGCTATCCTGGACAGTCCGGGGCGGTTTTGCAGAACAGCCCTTCCGATGGTTCGGAGCGTGCCTGCGCCACCTACCTGCTCTTTGTCAACACCGGCGATAAAACGCTGGCGGCCAGCCGCGCCACAGTCTATCCCCGTGCTGCCGCCGTACTGGCCGGCGCGACAGTTTCGCTGTCCGCCCTGACCTCCAACGCGGACTATTTCCCCACGGGTGCCTATGACAATCTATACACCGTCCTATCCGGCGAGGGATATATGGTTGATAACCTGCTTTATACCCCGGTATTCTCTGATACTATTTCGGTTGCTGCCGATGTGACGGGACTTTCCAGCGATGTCTCTGTCTTTAATGTCACGGATACGCCAGCAGCGCTCCGTCTGGTGCCTTCCGGCAGCAGTGCGGCGCTGCAGAGTCTGGCACTGTCACCCAACGAGGTCTATGACATTGACGTCTGGGCCACCGATGGCCTGCGCCGGTTGGTCTCCCAGGATACCCAGTTTACTTTTTCCCTGTCCCCCAATCTGGGGACAATTGATGCACAGGGTATTATCACCGCCGCCGGGGTCTCAGGGCTTAGCGGTACGCTTATCGCTTCCTATAATGGCGTATCGGTCTCCATTCCCGTCGCCGTCGGCCGCGCTCCGCAGGTGTTGGAGGACTTTGAGCATGGTGCCCAGTGGTCCGCTGCCGCAGCGGACGGGGTGACGGCCGCCGCCGCCCTCAACACCGCCGTGGAAAACAGCCGCTATGGCCATAATTCCCTGCACCTGTCCGCAGTCGGTGAAGCGCAAAGTCTGACCTTCACTGCCGCTCAGCCGCTGGCCCTGCCCTCCGGCGCCCAGACCCTCAGCCTGCTGGTCAAAGGATCCGGCAGATATCTGCTGAATTTCACAACATCTTCCGGTACCGCAACCGCTGCCTTTGGTGCCGACGGTGACGCCTGGAAATACTGTGCAGTGAGCCTGCCGGCCGGCGCAACGGCCCTGACCGGCATCACCGCCGTTGGGGATACCCTGAATCACGACGCCTATATCGACCAGCTGATGGTCCATTTCGGCGCAGCAGCCAATGATGTAATTCCTCCCACGCTGACGGTACAGCCCTTTGACGGATTGGTCTTGAATGCCAACATCCATGACAACTATGCCTTCCCGGTGGAAAAAAATATGATCTCCGTCACGCTGGACGGAAAGGCCTTGGACTTTTCCTATGACGCGGATACCGGCGTGCTGATATGCAATGTGCCGCAAAGCGCCGGCATGCACCGGATTACCGTCTCCGCCCGCGACTATTTCCTCAATTATGCACGCACCAGTCTTGTCTTTGGCGAAACGGTTTCCTATTCCTACGCCGATCTTACGGGACACTGGTGTGCTGACTATGCCGAATACCTGCATCTTAAGGGCATTTATGCCGATGCGGAAAAATTCAATCCCGGAACAAACGTGACGAACGCTATGGCCGCAACGCTGCTGTCCCGGTATCTGGGCATCGATACCTCGCTCTATGACAACGTAGCTCTTCCCTATGCGGATGCGGATCAGATTCCGGATTGGGCGCTGCCGCATGTCCGCGCCATGTACGCTCTGAGCATCATGATGGGGTCTTACAGCTACGGTCAATCGGTGCTGCGGCCCAATATGGCTTGCTCCCGCGCTCAGATCATGACGATCCTGGGTCGTACCATGGGCCGGGGGTTCAGCTATCCGCAGGCACAATTTTCCGACTTTGAAACGGCACCCGCCTGGGCCCGCGATCATATCAGCCTGTTGGCCAGCGTCGGCGTAGTAGACGGCTACGGCGGCTCCACCGGAGAGGTCAGGCCCAACGGTACGATCACCCGGGCGGAATTTGCAAGCCTGCTGTTCAAGATGTTTTAAGCCTCCTGCCGGCACACGTGCCGGCAGGCAGAACAAAATATACATTTTCCTGAATACAGAATGCGGCTTAATCCGCAAAGGAGGGGATCGCGATCAGTACGTTCTTCTGGAATGGCGGATTCGGCGGGTTCGGGTCTCTGTTCAGCATTATGTTTATTCTGGCCGTCGGGATGATCATTTTCACCGTTATCCGCGGCGTTTCCCAGTGGAACAGAAATAATCAGAGTCCCCGCCTGACCGTCGGCGCCGTCGTAGCTGCCAAGCGGGAAAATGTGACGCGCCATACGCACAATACGGGCGACGGCGTCATGCATACCAGCACGGATACCAGTTACTATATTACCTTTCAGTTCGAAAGCGGAGACCGGATGGAGCTGCGGGTCTCCGGGTCCGAATACGGGCAGCTGTCCGAAGGCGACCGAGGCTATCTTTCCTTTCAGGGCACCCGATATCTCGGTTTTGAACGAATGTAGCCAGAAATGTATCTTAAAACTACACCTGTTCACGAAAAGAAATAGTGTTTGATATATTGGCCGCCGGCGAGCATTCGCCGGCGGCTATTTTCAGATGATCCCTCAAAAAATAAAGTGAAAAATCTAAGGTGCCCTGCGGCTTTCTGTCTGAAAATCCTCTGTTCCTCAAGAAATCGGCTCATACCATTATTTGTAATTATCCTGTAGATACGATTCTGCAAATATTACTTGACAAAAGCATACACTATGTCTTATGATAGTGCTGTTTTCGATCGCATATAGCGAGAACGCTTTGACCAGTTTCTTTTTTGAAACTTAAGGCCATACGGACAGCCGGGTCAACTGCCGATGGTGAAGGTTCTCTTCACCTTATTGATTGCGCTAGACGCGCAAATTTTATAAGTTGGCAACTCAATTGCCAGTTGGTTACTTATAACCAAGTGTACTAGGGTACACACTTGTGAAACGATCAATAAGAGTAGTAAAAGTAGTTCTTACTATATAGACTCTGAAAACTTTTTAACAGCAGTCGTGATTTCCTAAACGGATGGCCGGATTATGGATTTTGCAGGTTGCGTAAAATTGCTTTGATGTTTTACAAGATGTGCCACAGTACGTTGTGGCACATCTTTTTTGTTTTTCCGGGGGTGAAAAAATGGAAAAAATAAAATTGTATGGTTTTAATAACCTGACCAAATCGCTGAGCTTCAACATCTATGATATCTGCTATGCAAAAACAGCCCGGGAACAGCGCGATTATATCAACTATATCAACGAGCAATACAATTCGGAGCGGCTGACTGCCATCCTCACCCGTCTGACCGAAATGATTGGGGCGACTGTTCTGAACATTTCAAAGCAGGACTATGAGCCTCAGGGCGCCAGCGTCACTTTTTTGATCGCAGAAGAAAGCATGGTGCATACCCGCAGCGGTGAAACGGTGGTGGCTCATCTGGACAAAAGCCACGTTACCGTTCACACCTATCCGGAATATCATCCCGAGACGTCGATTGCCACCTTCCGGGTGGATATCGACGTTGCCACCTGCGGAGAAATCACGCCTCTTTCCACGTTGGATTTTCTGATCGGCAGCTTTGATTCCGATATCATCACGATGGATTACCGCGTGCGGGGATTCACCCGGAACATGGCGGGGCAAAAGCTTTTTATCGACCATAATATCACCTCCATTCAGGATTATATCCGCTGTGATATTTTACAGAAATACGACGCCGTTGACGTAAATGTCTACCAATCCAATATCTTTCACACAAAGATGCTGATCAAGGATCTTGTGCTGCAAAATTACCTGTTTAACTCCGACGTTTATGAGATTCCGCCCAAAACCCGGCTGGACATCACGAGTGCGCTGCGGCGTGAAATGATCGAAATTTTCAGCGGCTCTAACATCTTTCAGGGGGTAGAAAATTGAAGGATCAGACCAAGGCTCCGCTGCTTGACGCACTGGAGCGTATGCGATGTGACCGGCTGGTACCTTTCGATGTGCCCGGACACAAGCATGGCAAGGGAAACCCGGAATTAACAGAGTTTCTGGGCGAAAAATGCCTTTCCGTAGATGTGAATTCCATGAAGCCACTGGATAATCTCTGCCACCCCGTCAGCGTGATTAAGGAGGCGGAGGCGCTTGCCGCCGACGCCTTTGGCGCGGCACACGCCTTTTTCATGGTGGGCGGCACAACCTCCGCGGTGCAGGCCATGATCCTTGCCAATGTGAAAAGCGGGGATGAGATCATTCTGCCGCGCAACGTCCATCAGAGCGTGATCAACGCGCTGGTACTTTGCGGTGCGCTGCCGGTCTATATCAACCCGCAGACGGATAAGCGGCTGGGCATTTCGCTGGGAATGTCCGTTTCGGATGTAAAGCAAACCATTGAAAAACATCCCGCCGCCAAGGCGATTCTGATCAACAATCCAACCTATTACGGCATCTGCTCCGATGTAGAACAGATCACACATGTTGCACATCAAAACGGTCTTCGTGTCCTTGTGGATGAGGCGCACGGTACCCACTTTTACTTTGGCAAAGATATGCCCGTCTCCGCCATGGCAGCCGGTGCCGATATGGCAGCGGTCAGCATGCATAAGTCCGGAGGTTCGCTGACCCAGAGTTCGCTGCTCCTCTGTGGTGAGCAAATCAACGCACACTATGTCCGCCAGATCATCAATCTGACGCAGACAACCAGCGGTTCCTATCTGCTGCTTTCCAGCCTGGATATTTCGCGGCGAAATCTTGCGCTGCGCGGAGAAGAAATTTTCGAAAAGGTAAAAAATTTTGCCCAATATGCACGGGATGAAATCAATTCCATCGGCGATTATTACGCCTATTCTAAAGAACTTATCAACGGAGACAGCGTATTTGATTTTGATACGACCAAGCTTTCGGTAAACACCCTGCGTCTGGGGCTTGCCGGCATTGAGGTATATGATCTGCTTCGCGACGAATATGGCATCCAGATTGAGTTTGGCGACCTTGGCAATATCCTTGCCTATATTTCCGTAGGCGACAAAAACAAAAGTATCGAGCGGCTGATCAGCGCGCTGGGTGAGATCCGGCGCGTATACAAGAAAGACAACAGGGATATGCTGGAAAGCGAATATATCAACCCGACGGTAATGATGTCGCCGCAGGCGGCGTTTTACGCTGAGAAAATCAGCCTTCCCATTGCCGAATGTACGGGCAGGATCTGCACCGAGTTTGTCATGTGCTATCCGCCCGGAATCCCGATCCTTGCACCGGGCGAATGTATTACGCCGGAGATCGTCGCATATATCCAGTATGCGAAAGACAAAGGCTGCGTTGTGACCGGCCCGGAAAGCATGGATGTAAGCCGCCTGAACGTGCTGAAAGGAGATTTGAATGGACGACCTTTGGTATAGTGAATACCATACGCCGGAGATACGTTTTTCTATCAAAGTCACACAGCAGCTCCATTATGAAAAGAGCAACTATCAACAGATCTCGGTATTTGATTCGGTAGAGCTGGGACGCTTTCTGACGCTGGACGGCATCATGATGCTGACCGAGCGGGACGAATTTATCTATCACGAGATGATCACTCACCCTGCCATGGCGGTAAATCCTGACATCCGAAACGTGCTGGTCATCGGTGCGGGGGATGGCGGAGTCGCACGGGAGCTGACCAAATACGATACAATACAGAACATCGACGTGGTGGAGATCGACGAACGTGTCGTGGCTGTCTGCAAGGAGTACCTTCCGAAAACGGCCTGCGGCTTTGAAGATCCGCGTGTGCATCTCCACTTTCAGGACGGGCTGAAATACGTCCGCCGAACGGAAAGCTCATACGACCTGATCATTGTGGATTCCACCGATCCGTTTGGCCCGGGAGAGGTTCTGTTCACCAAGGAATTTTACGGAAACTGCTGTCGGGCCCTTGCTGAAAACGGCATTCTTATCAATCAGCACGAAAGCCCGTTTTATCAGGAGGACGCGCGGGCAATGCAATCCGCCCATCGGCGTATTGCACAGGTATTCCCGCTCAGCCGTGTGTATCAGGCCCATATCCCTACCTACCCCTCCGGCCACTGGCTGTTCGGATTTGCAGCCCGGAAGATGGATCCGATAAAGGATCTGAAAACGGAAAGCTGGAACGCGCTTGGTCTTGCGACGCGCTATTATAACACGGACCTGCATCGGGGCGCATTTGCCCTGCCGTCCTATGTGAAGGAGCAGCTTCATGATGAATAAGAATGTGCAGACATTTCTGGCCTGCGACGCCGATTATGCCGCTGCCGATACGGTGCTGTTCGGCGTACCTTTTGACGGGACAACCTCTTTTCGCCCCGGCGCACGGTTCGGCCCGTCGGCTATCCGCAGCGAGTCCTTCGGTATTGAGACCTATTCCCCCTACTGCGGACGGGATCTGACCGAACTTTGTGTTTTCGACGGCGGGGATCTGGAGCTTCCCTTTGGCAATACCGAAAAAGTGCTGGAGCTGACAGAAAACTATACAGCTCATTTACTGGCTGACGGCAAACGTTTTGTCATGCTGGGCGGAGAGCACCTCATTACCCTGGGCGCTGTGCGGGCCGCAGCAAAAGTCCATCCGGATCTGCAGGTCATCCATTTTGATGCCCATACCGACCTGCGTACCGAATATCTGGGTGAGCCCCTTTCTCACTCCACCGTCATGCGGCAGGTATGGCGCCTTTTGGGAGACGGAAGGCTCTACCAGTTCGGCATTCGCAGCGGGGAGCGGGATGAATTTGTGTTTGCAAAGGAGCATACCTGCCTGCATGCGTTCGATCTGGAGGGGTTCTCCGAAACCGTTCTGAAGCTCGAGGGCAAACCGGTGTATTTTTCATTGGATCTTGATGTGCTGGACTCTTCCGTTTTCAGCGGCACCGGCACGCCGGAAGCCGGCGGTATTACCTTCAAAGAGCTGATGGGCGCCGTGCTGCAGCTTCACCGGCTGAACATTGTGGGGTGCGACATCAATGAGCTTTCGCCCCACTATGATCAAAGCGGCAGCTCCACCGCCGCCGCCTGCAAGATCACAAGAGAAATATTACTGCAAATCAATAAATAAAAGGAGAACCGGACTATGGGAAAATGTATGATCATCGGCTGCGGCGGCGTCGCCAGCGTCGCCATCCACAAATGCTGCCAGAACAGTGATGTTTTTGAAGAAATCCTGATCGCGAGCCGTACCAAATCCAAATGCGATGCTCTGAAAGCGAAGCTGGAAGGAACGACCAAAACCAAGATCTATACCGCACAGGTGGACGCGGACAATGTAAACGATCTGATCGCGCTCATCAACGAATTCCAGCCCGACGTCGTTCTTAATCTGGCGCTGCCTTATCAGGATCTGACCATCATGGACGCCTGCCTCGCAACCAAAACACATTATGTCGACACAGCCAATTATGAGCCGGTGGATACCGCCAAATTCGAGTACAAATGGCAATGGGCCTATCGTGAAAAATTCAAAGAGGCCGGCATCTGCGCCCTGCTGGGCAGCGGATTTGACCCGGGCGTAACCGGCGTATTCGCCGCATATGCGCAGAAGCACTATTTTGACGAAATCCATTATCTCGATATTCTCGACTGCAACGGCGGCGATCACGGCTATCCCTTCGCCACCAACTTCAACCCCGAAATCAATATCCGCGAAGTCTCCGCCAACGGCAGTTATTGGGAGGACGGTCATTGGATTGAGACGAAGCCAATGGAGATCAAGCGGGAATACAATTTTGCCGAGGTCGGCAAAAAGGACATGTACCTTCTGCACCACGAGGAACTGGAAAGCCTCGGCCTGAACCTGAAGGGCATCAAACGCATCCGCTTTTTCATGACGTTTGGTCAAAGCTATCTGACCCATCTGAAGTGCCTGGAAAACGTGGGCATGACCTCCATCGAGCCCATTGAATATGAAGGCAAGCAGATCGTCCCCCTGCAGTTCCTCAAGGCCGTCCTGCCCGACCCGGCAAGCCTCGGCCCCCGTACTGTTGGCAAAACGAACATCGGTTGCATCTTCCAGGGCGTAAAGGACGGCAAGGAGAAAACCTATTACCTGTACAACGTCTGCGATCATCAGGCATGCTACAAAGAAGTCGGCAGTCAGGCCGTCTCCTACACCACCGGCGTACCCGCCATGATCGGCGCCATGCTGGTAATGAACGGAACCTGGAACAAACCCGGCGTATGGAACATCGAAGAATTCGATCCCGATCCCTTTATGAATGCTCTCAATCAGTGGGGCCTTCCCTGGGTGGAGGATTTCCATCCCACGCTTGTGGACTGATGGAAAACAGCCTGTATTCGCTGCAAACTCCCTGCTATGTCGTGGACGAGGAGAGTCTGATCCGCAATCTGACGATTCTGAACAGTATGGCGGAGCAGACGGGCTGTAAAATCCTGCTGGCCCAAAAGGCTTTTTCAATGTTTGCGGTATATCCGCTGATCGCCCGCTACCTCGCCGGTACAACGGCCAGCGGTCTCTTTGAAGCAAAGCTGGGGCATGAGGAAATGGGAAAAGAAACTCATATCTTTTCTGCGGCCTATATCGAGCGGGAGTTTGATGAAATTCTCGAAATCTGCGATCATATTACGTTTAACTCATTTGCGCAGTGGCAGACGTATCGGGAACGGGTGCTGGCCGCCCATAAAAGCGCCGGCATCCGCATCAACCCCCAACATTCCACACAGACACACGGGATATATGATCCCTGCGCAGAGGGCTCCCGTCTGGGTGTCACGAGAGAAAATTTCCGTCCGGATCTTCTGGACGGTGTGGAGGGTCTGCATTTTCACACGCTGTGCGAACAAAACAGCGATGCTCTTATTGAAACACTGGCCGCGGTGGAGGAGAAGTTCGGCGAGTATCTGCCAAAGATGAAGTGGGTGAACTTTGGCGGCGGCCACCATATCACCCGTGCGGATTACGACCGGGCGGCGCTGATCGGCTGCATCCTGCGGTTCAAAGAAAAGTACGGTGTGGACGTATATCTTGAACCGGGCGAGGCCGTGGCGCTCAACGCAGGGGTACTTATCGCCTCAGTGCTTGACATCGTGCACAACGGCATCAATATTGCGCTGCTGGACGCCTCTGCCGCCTGTCATATGCCGGACGTGATTGAGATGCCGTACCGGCCGCCGCTGCAGCAAAGCGGACAACCCAATGAGAAAACGTACGCCTACCGCCTTGCCGGCGCCACCTGCCTCGCCGGGGACGTCATCGGCGACTATTCGTTTGACCGGCCGCTTTGTATCGGCGACAAGCTGATCTTTGAGGATATGGCCATCTATTCCATGGTAAAGAACAATACCTTTAACGGAATGCGCCTGCCGTCCATCGCCCTGCGCCGGGAAGACGGTAGCATAGAGACCATCCGGCAGTTCGGGTATCAGGATTTTAAAGAGCGGCTTTCCTAAAGAGACAGCGGCACAAACGCGCTCTTTCTGCTGCCTGAAAACCTACCCGCTCATGTCGCGGATTCCTCTCCCGCACTCATCTTTTGAGGTTCTGTCTTTTCCCGTTTATGTAACATGAAAAATTAAACCGACCACCGGCTGATGTCTTCTCAGAACATCGATCCGGCGGCCGGTTTTGCATTTATTTTATCTATTCATTCTCAGCCTTTGATTCCGCTGGCGGCAATTTGGTTACCGTGGCCCATTCTACGCGGCGGTCGCGGATTTCATCGACGCGGATATGGAGCCCCAGTACTTCCACCTCGGGATGAGCGCCGTCCTCCGGAATGACGGACAGTTGGCTGAATACCAGTCCGCCCAGCGTATCGTACGCATCCTCGTCCTCTTCGGACAGCCCCAGATCGAGCGCCTCCGCCACATCCTCCATCGAGGCGTAGCCGGCAATGCGCCAGATATTGTCGGAAAGCTGTGTTATTTCCTGCTCTTCTTCAATATCAAACTCATCGTAGATCTCACCCACGAGCTGCTCCAGCAGATCCTCCATGGTCACCAGGCCGGAGGTACCGCCATACTCATCTACGACGATGGCCATATGCACCTTCCCGGTCTGCATATCCCGGAATAGGACGTCGGTCTTGACCGACTCTGGTACGAAATACGGGCTGCGCAGCAGCTCCCGCAGTGGCTTGGGCTGCTTGCGTTCCCGATTGAGCAGAAAATCTCGGGTACTCAGAATGCCGATCACGTCGTCCACATCTTCCCCGCAGACAGGGAATCGGGACAGGCCGCTTTCTTCGATCGTACGGAATATCTGCTTATCCCCGTCTTCTTCCCAGAGGACGACCATATCGGTACGGTGGATCATAATATCTTCCGCAGAGGTATTGTTGAAGGCGAAAACATTCTCGATCATTTCTTTTTCCGCCTTCTCGATGGCACCGCTCTCCTCACCCGCATCCACCATCATCAGGATCTCGTCCTCGCTGACCCGTTCCGCCTCGTCGCCGGGACGAACGCCCATCAGGCGTACTACGGCGGTGGAAATACCCCAGGCCACGCTCAGTACAGGCAGGCTTACCAGTTCCAGAATGCGGGCAAGACCATATAGGCTTCGCACGATTTTTTCCGCACGACAGGCGGCAAAGCGCCGCGGTGTCAGCAGACACAGAGAGATCGCCACCAGCACAGCGGCCAGCCAAAGAAGGGTTTGAAATACGCCCGCCCAGGCGGAGCTTCCGGCGGCGCGGGTAAATAGCGTCCGCGTCATGTCGTTATAGATGGCAAAAAAACCGAAGCAGACAGCCCCCGTCCGCATCGCGGCAATGAAGCGTTTTGGCTCCTCTACCAACGGCAGCGCACGGGCTGAACGTTTATCGCCCTCTTCGGACGCATTGCGCAGCCGACTCTCGGATACCTCTTCAAAAGCGGTTCCCAGCAGTGAATACAGAGCGCTGAGTAAAAGCAAAAGAACCTCAACCAACCACCATCGCCCTATAGGGTCTGACAAGACTGATTCCCCCAGTTATACATTTAGATTTTCAAGTATAGGATATAAACGATTATATATTATAGATGTTTCTGACAAAAATTGCAATAGCGAACACTGTTTTGCGCCTGTATGACCGCGGTGTTATCCCAAAAATTTCCGGATCAAACGCAGCTTCCCTTCGGTAAATGGCGGATACCGCATCGGAAGATCGAGTCTTCCCTTTCGGACAATGCTCTTTCGGTGGGTAAACGTTTCAAATCCGTATATACCATGATATGCCCCCATACCGCTGTCTCCCACGCCGCCAAAAGGAAGACGGGAAGATGCGAGATGGATGATCGTGTCGTTTACACATCCGCCGCCGAAGGAAAGGCGGGTCAGCACCGCCTGCTCCACCGCCGGGTCACGGGTGAACAGGTAAAGAGCCAGCGGCTTCGGCATTTCCTGCAGACGGGAAAGCTCCGTGCCCAGCTCGTCATAGACAAGCATCGGCAGAATCGGGCCGAAAATTTCTTCCCCCATCACAGGAGCCTCCCAAGTCACGCCGTCCAGCAAGGACGGCGGCAGAAAACATGCGCTTGGAGCAGGCGTGCCGGAAAGCAGATCCTTTTCCCCTTCCAACAGTCCGCACAGCCGAAGATAGTGCTTTTCGTTGATAATGACAGGCAGTTGTTCATCCGTAGGGTACAGCTCCGAAACGGCGGCCCGGTAGGCCGTAATAAACGCGTCCCGGACAGAGCGGTGGATCAGCAGATAATCAGGGGCCACACAAGTCTGGCCGGCGTTCAACAGCTTGCCAAATGCGATGCGTCGGGCCGCCAGCGGGATATCTGCCGTTTTATCCACGATACAGGGGCTCTTTCCGCCCAGCTCAAGGCTGCAGGGTGTCAGATGCTTTGCCGCCTTTTCCAGCACCACACGCCCCACGGCGGTGCTGCCGGTAAAGAACAGATAGTCCCACTTCTGATCCAGCAAAGCGGCATTCTCCGCACGGCCCCCTTCGACAACGCAGACCAGCTCCGGCGGAAACAGTGCAGAGAGCAGCTCCCGCAGAGCGGCAGAGGTATGCGGCGCATAGGCGGATGGCTTGAGTGTCACACAGTTGCCGGCGGCCAGCGCGGCGCACAGAGGCGCCAGGCACAGCTGAACCGGATAGTTCCACGGCGCCAGAATCAACACCGCGCCGTAGGGCTCCTTTTGGATAAAGCTGCGGGCCGGGAACTGAGCCAGCGGCGTGCGCACCCGCTTGGGCCTTGCCCAGCTGCGTAAATGCTTCCGTGCAAAGCGCAGCTCCTCCAGTACCATCCCCACTTCGGTCATATAGCCCTCTGCGGATGTTTTGCGCAAATCGGCATGGAGCGCGTCCAGCAGCATACCTTCCTTTGACCGAACGGCAGACTCCAGCTGGGCAAGCGTCGCAAGCCGTGCTTCCACCGGAAGTGTGGCGCCGGTCCGAAAATATGCCCTTTGCCACGCTGCAAGCCCCGTC
>JAYFOA010000104.1:0-42718 GCA_034933145.1 Clostridiaceae bacterium | reverse complement strand
CTGGGTTTCAATAACCGTATTGCTTGCTAGTTTATTGTTGAATTGAACAGCCAGGGCTTTGAACTTTTCCAGATCCATTACGCTCATTGCGTACAGGACCATGAACAGAACCAGCAGGTTGTTCATCATATCGGCATAGGTTGCAAGCCACCGATCTGTATTCGGTTTTTCTCTATTTGGCCTTTTTCTTGCCATTTTCCCCGTTTCCTTTCTGCTTTCCCGTCTTCGGTGAAGATTCGTAAACCAGATAGGGGGACAGCCGTTCCCGGAGGATCTTCGGATTGTCGCCGTTGCGAATCCCGGAGATGCCCTCAATGATCATCTCTTTTTCGGTCTGATAATATTCGAGCCGTACTCTCAATTTGTTTGCGGCGGGGATGCATAATGCATTGGCAATGATCACGCCGTACAATGTGGTGATGAAGGCAACTGAAATGGCGGCGGCCATCGTTTCGGGAGATTCCATATTGGCCAACACCTGAATTAACCCCATGATGGTTCCGATCATGCCGTACGCCGGCGCATACTGAGCCAGAGAATCAAACATGCCGATCTCCGAGGCAGCTTTTTGCTCATAAACTGAGATATCGGTTTCCAGAAAGCTCTTGATCTGTTCCAGATCTGCACCGTCGACCACCATCATGACGCCAGATTTCAAAAAAGGATCAACCGAACTTTTGGTCTCTTCGGCCTCTATAATTTTTTCCAGACTCAGGATCCCATCTTTTCGTGCACTTTCGGACAGCTTGACCAGAAAGTCTATGGTCTTTGAAATTTTGGAGGGAGGCTGGATAAAGATGCTCAGCAGCAGGCCGGGGAGCTTTTTGATCTGGCGAAACCCGTAGGAAATCAGCAGGGACCCCAGCGCCCCTCCGACGACGATGATGGCGGCGCTCAGCAACCAAAGGGCGAATATGCTTCCTCCGTCGATCGAATATCCAAGAACAAGTGATCCGATGGCGACAATAATTCCAATGATACTGATCAGATCCATATTAGCTCCTATGTAAAAAGGTATAAAAATTTACTTTATATTTTTGGGCGTTTGCAGTTTTTCTGAGTAATCAAGCAGGCTGCCCGGTTTAAGAGATTGCGTCGCAAATTGCGCACAGATCCACTTTTTCTGTTGCACGCCGCGCAATCCGGCACGGCAGCCGGCGGAGAGCCGCTCAGCCTTTTGATACGCATGATTCATCTGTTCAAGGACGCGGCGGATTAGCTGCAGCTGTTCATCTGTCAATCCGCTGACATTTGAAAGGCCAAGCTGCCGGAGACATGTCATTCGGTCATTTATCCGAGAAAAGAGCTCGGTGATCTCTTCCGTTGAAATTTCGTCCTCTGCATCAAGAAAGCGGGACAGTTCGGCGTCTATCTCCCGCAGAAGGCAAAGGTCCTTGCCGGCAAAAGAGCGGGGGGTATTTTCGGATACGTTGATCATACGCTTTCTCTCCGGATCGGGGCGACGGCATGATTTTGAGTTTCCAGCTGTTTCCATGTGTCGCGAAGCGTGCGCATCGCCTGTGCAGCATCGCTCAGATCTTTTAGATCTTTATGAATGTTCGCCCGGGAAAGCTGGCGGAGAATAACGGAATAATACTGCTTTAGGATTCCAGACACCGGATATCGGGGGTCGAGTATTCCCTGCAGATAAAGGACGATGTCCTGTGCCTTACGGATGCTGGCGTGGGCGTCGCCCGGCCGCTTATGTTCGATATGTCGGGACGCGACGTTAATATGGAACAAAGCTCGGTCGTAGAGGAGAATGATCAGTTCCCCGGGCGTTTGGGTGCTGACGGCCTGTTCGCGGTATTTTTCGTAAGGATTGCTGTCTTGCATACGTTTACCTCCACATTAACTGGGGAGCAGGCTGCTCAGATAGCCGGACATGGAGTTAAGCTGGGACATGGCCGTCTCCAGCGCAGTGTATTTTTTCCAATAAGAGTCTTCCTCTTTGTCAAGCTTGTCAAGCAGTGTGTCGATCTTGTCCTGTGCAGTATTGATTTTTTTGGAATAGGTGGTTTGTCCCTTGTATTCTTTTTCTGGGCTGCCGATCAGCGTTACAAGAGCGCCGGTATTTCCTACCGTGCTGAGGTTGTTCTTAATAATATCGTTAATACGCCAGAGGACCCCGGATTCGGTATACCGTTGGGAAGCACGGTCAGAGGAAAGAAAGTGAGAGTAGATAACGTCGGAAGACTGCGTAAACAGGGAAAGAACAGCATTCGGGTCGCTTTTCAGCGCGCTGAGCAGTTTATCCTGATCAATGGTAAGCTGTCCTTTTGTTGAATAGCTCTGCGTGGAAATACCAATACTGGCAAGGTTAATACCCAGGGAATTACCGTCCTCGCCCGTGATGGGATCGAACAGGGCGGTACGGAGCTGCGTATAGATGCTGCTCAGTACGGAGTCATTGTTCAGCAGCCCGCTTTTTGCTTTTGCCGTCCAGTCCTCAATCTCACTGTCGGTCATATCTTTTTTTTGATCTTCGGTCAGGGGATCGTATCCGGAATAAACGGTTTCATACAGCTTGTCCGTAATGGTTTTAAGCAGGCTGTTATAGGCTCCGACAAACTCTGTGATTTTTTCTGCCGCGGTCTGTGCATCGAGGCTTACCGTGACATTGATTTCCTCTGCTGCGCCGCCGGATGCCATACCGTTGAGCGTAAATGTTGTACCGTCAACATCAAAGGTATTCGTACTTCGCGTAAGAGTGATCAGACTATCTTCCGCAGTGTCGCCGTTAATGCCAACGCGAAGAACCGCGTCAGTTCCATCGGTGCGGATGCCCGTGCCGATGATGGAGGACAGAAAAGAACCTTCGACGTCTGTCAAATCAACGGAGGAAGCGGAACCGGTTTCGGAGGACACAATGGCAAAAGTATCCGTGGTACGGGAGTAGGACATGGTCACGCCCGCATCAGAATCATTGATCGTTTCCATGATCGTTTTTATTGAATTTTCAGAGGTAAAGGAGAATTCTGAACCGTTGATCGTAAAAGAAAGTGTATCACCCGGAGCAACGGCCAACCCGGAATCTGCTATTGAGGCGGTGAGGCTGATGCGGTTGGAGATCCCGGATGTAAAAGCCAGAATATCGGAAACCTCGCCGTCCTCAGCACCAGAATCGTTCAGAATCAGAATACTGTTGCCCGCATCGAGAGAGAGGGTATCCCCGCTGGAAGATACAGAAATACGACCGGCCCCGAAAGCGCCGGAAAGAAGAGATTGCAGTTCCGTAGCCGCGTCATCAACTGTGGTATAGGTCTTGTCGGAAAAGGTCAGCGTTTTGGAAATGCCGTCCAGGGTTACGCTGAAAGATTTTCCGGAAAGGTCGGTAAGTAGTTCGGTGTTTGCCGTAAGCGTAGGGTTTGCCGATACCTGGGCAGAGCTGCTCACTCTGGCAGCAGAGGCAAGGCTGACAATGTCATGGACATAAACTGACTCCGCAACGGCGCTATCCGTGGCGGTAACCGTCACATAGTTCGAAGAGCTGGACGCCGACAGCCGTTTTAGATCGTCGACATACAACATACTGAAGTTGGAACTGCCGCAGTATGTATTTTGAAAGGAATAGAGGGCATCAGTGATTCCCTGATAAGATTCTTTTTTCCATTCCAGAACCTGCAGATCCTGTTTCGCCTTTTCTATCTTAAGCTGCGTCCCCTGCGTCAATCCATCGATGATTGATTCAACATCCAAGCCGGAAGCCAAACCGCTGATTCTAGCAGAATTGCTTATGGTTGCCATCCAGATCATCCTTTCTGTCTCAGGCAAAATCTTATATTCTAAATATCGTCCAACCACGGGAAAAAATTAAGAGCTTACATTCTTTGGAAGCGGGGGACATTCTGCTTTGTTTAAACTAGCCAAAAAAAACTTTAAATAATTACTATTTCGACAGAATTAAAAAAAATTCGACTTTTTTTTAAAAACTTATATTGAAAAAATAAAATTCCTGTTGTATGATGAGGGACAGATTTTGAAATAGATAATTTGTAAGGTTTGAATATTGATACTTTCTTAACAATCGCAGTTTAGAAATGTTACGCATTTCTTGCATGATATTTATTCAACTCTCGCGAATAAAGGCAAACCCGTTGAAAAACGGCGACGCAAAGCTATAGGGCCTGAAATGGCAGCCAGCTGCGGGAGCGGGGGTATTTTTATACTTTTTTTTAAGAAAAATACAAAATGTTTGCATGGATTTCACAGAAAATGTACAGAGGAAAATTAAATAAAAATTACACAAATATATAATATATACGACAGCCCGGTTACGCGTGGGCTTTGTGAGGAGGATAATTATGCGAGCTGTTTCCACCGACACAAGCATTGCCCTGGCTCAGAAAAGCTTGGATGCACTTTGGCTTCGCCAGCAGGCAATCTCCGATAACATTGCCAATAAGGATACGCCGGGATATAAGAGCAAGTCTGTGGCTTTTGAGAATTTGCTGCGGAAAGCGGTGGATGCCGGCGGAAGTGAAAGTGGGCTGGAAGAACGAATCCTTTCGGTAAAACCCGAATTGCAGGAGGACTCTGCGGCGATGGGTGAGGACGGAAACGGGGTTGATGCCGACGCAGAGAGTATATCCCTTGTTCAGACGCAGCTGCAGTATCAGGCAATGGTACAGGCCGTGTCCGCCGAGTTTTCACGGATGAGCTATGTGCTGAACGGAGGAAAGTAAATGTCGTTTTTATCATCGCTGAATATCAGCGGCTCCGGATTGTCTGCACAGAAGCTGCGGATGGATATTCTTGCACAGAACATTGCGAATGCCGAGACCACGCGGACAGAGGACGGTGGGCCCTATCTCAAAAAATCAGTTGTTTTTTCCGAACAGAAATCGTCGTTTGACGAGATTCTGAAAGAGCGGCAGTCGGGCGGCGTCGCGATCACGGAAATTATTGAGAATCCAGACGCGGTAAAGAGGGTTTATGATCCCGACCATCCGGACGCAGACGCAGATGGGTATGTGCTGATGCCGGATATCAGTACCACGGAACAGATGGTAGACCTGATTTCTGCCAGCCGTTCGTATGAAGCAAACATCACGGCCTTCAATGCGGTGAAATATATGGCAGCCAAGGCCTTGGAAATCGGGAAATAGAAGGAGGCGTATGGATGGATATCACAGCGGCCGGAATACTTGACCAGATCAAGCTGCCGAATGCACAGCCTGTTTCGGGTACCGGAAATGGGAGCACGTCTTTTTCGGAGATTTTTCGCAATGCCGTTGATGCGGCCAACGAAACCGACGCCCGCGCAAAAGCGGACGAACTGGCGGTGGCGACGGGAGAGTCGGACGATCTTCATACACTGATGATCAATGTGGCGAAAGCCGACCTTGCCCTCCAGACACTGGTACAGCTTCGAAACAAGGCGCTTGATGCGTATAACGAGATCATGCGGATTACCTTATAGGCGGCCGTAGGCCGTCCCCCTATTTCGCGGCCGCGCCGCCGGCATTGCCGGAGAAAGCGCAGCCGCAAAAAAATTCAGGTAATCGAGGCTTGACATATGAATCTTTCACCCGCAAAAACAATTGAACAGTTTAAGGAGTTCTGGGGGAAACAGGCGGCTGGACGCAGACGGCTGCTGATTGCAGTGCCGTCGGCGATCCTTATTTTGTCAATTGTTCTCGCGATCCTTCTTAACCATACGAGCTATACGATTCTCTATACGGGTCTTTCTTCTGATGAGGCCGGCGAGATTCTCGACCTGCTGGATGAAATGTCAGTACAGACTAAGACAAGCGATGACAATACGATCCTTGTACCAAAGGGTGAAGAATCACGGCTGAAAATGCAGCTGGCGGCCAAGGGGTATCCCCGGACGGCACAAAATTACGATCTTTTTTCCCAGAATGTCGATTTTATGACCACCGACTATGAAAAGCGGCAATACCTGATTTTCCAGCTGCAGAACCGGCTGCAGGAGGCTATCCAGACGTTGGACGGCGTCAAGGCTGCCATTGTGACCATCAGTGTACCCGAGGATGACTCCTATGTCCTTTCGACGGATGCGACACCGGCTACTGCGTCGGTTGTACTGGATCTTGAGCGCAACACCGAGCTGGACAAGCGGCAGATCAGCGGGATCGAATATTTGGTAGCCAACAGTGTGCCGGGGCTTGACTGTTCAAATGTGGCGATCATCGATTCCAACGCCTCCCTGCTTAACAGCCAGGATGCCGACGCTGCACTGTCTTCCGATCGCCTTTCACTGGAGGAAACAATTAACCAGACGGTGGAAAATAAGGTGCTGAAGCTGCTGCAGCCCATATTTGGCTATGGAAAAATTCGTGTGGCGGCTAACACGGTTGTCGATCTCAGCCAGAAGGTGAGTCAGGAGACAAAATATACGCCGACAGTCGGGGATAACGGCATGGTTTCCAGCCAGGATGTGACGCAGGAGAATGGCAGCGGGACTGATGCCGCGTCCGGCGTCCCCGGTACCGATTCCAACACCGGCACAAGCTATCCTGAAGCGGGCAGCGGGGCAGAGGGCGGAACCGTCAGCGCTTCTTCAAGCACCCAGTATCTGGTGAATGAATATACCGAGCAAGTACAGAGAAACGGATATGAAATCCAGACCATGAGTGTTTCTGTCATGATCGGGGATCCCGGGCTTTCCGATGATGATCTGCAGAAATACCGGCAGGCGGTCGCCTATGCCTCAGGAATCCCCGAGGAACAGGTGCTGATTACGGCGGTCCAGTTTGCCGAAAGCACAGCTTCGGATATAGGGTCATCAAGCGGCGAAAATACGGGCGTTGAACTTTTGACGCTGGTGAAAGAAAAACCGCTGTACTTCGCAATCGGCGCCGCCGTTCTGATCGCAGGACTGGTCGTGCTGCTGCTGCTCACCCGCAAGGCGAGGGCAAAGCGTCACCACGGGGAAACGGACGAGCCGGATGAACTGCGCAGACTTCTGGATCCACAGACGTCGAATGAACCTATGCCTGGTGAGATCGTTCTGAATGAAACAAGAGGGCAGGCGCTGAAGCGTCAAATTAAGGAGTTTTCCGTAGGAAACCCCGAAATTGTGGCACAGTTGCTGCGCACATGGCTGAAAGAGGAACAGTGAATGGCAAAACAAGGTCAGCTTGATTACCGGAAAAAAGCGGCAGCCGTCATCATCTCCCTTGGTACGGAAGCCGCGTCACAGGTCTATAAGTATCTCCGGGAGGACGAGATAGAACAGCTCACCCTGGAAATCGCGATGATGCAGGATCTGACAGCGGAGCAGGCGGAGACATTTCTCGAAGAGTTCTACAGCCTCTGTCTGGCTCAGAAATATGTGACGGAGGGCGGCATTGAATACGCCCGTGAGATTCTCAACAAGGCGATGGGCCCGCAGGCAGCTGTTAATTTAATTGAACGGGTATCACAGACCATCCGGACAAGGTCGTTTGACTTCTTGCGGAAGGCAGACCCCAAACATTTGATCAGCATGATTCAAAACGAGCATCCCCAGACCATCGCCCTGATTCTTTCTTACCTCCGTTCGGGACAAGCTGCGGAAATTTTGGCCGAGCTGCCGCGGGAGCTTCAGATTGACGTAACCGAGCGCATCGCCGTGATGGATCGCACATCTCCCGAGATGGTTAAGGAAGTGGAAAAAACTCTGCTCAAAAAGTTTTCCTCCGTCGCGTCTATGGATTTTGCCCAGATAGGCGGCGTCAAGTATATCGCCGAAATTATGAACTCTGTGGACCGCGGAACGGAAAAATACATATTGGAGGAAATGGGGAAACGGGATCCTCAGCTGACCGAAGAAATCCGAAAGCGGATGTTCGTATTCGAAGACATCACGACTTTGGAATCGGCGGCAATCCAGCGGTTCCTGCGTGACGTGGACAGCAAGGATCTGCTGATCGCGCTCAAGGGCAGCAGTGAAGAAATTTCCCAGGTCTTCTATAAGAATATGTCCACGCGCATGGCGGAAATGATGAAAGAAGACGCCCAGTATCTCCATGGCGTACGGCTCGCAGATGTGGAAGAGGCACAGCAGCGAATGGTCGCAATCATCCGCCGTCTGGAAGAAAGCGGCGAAATCTATATTTCCCGCGGCGGGAAGGATGAGGTAATTGACTAGGGTTGTGAAAGCCCGGTATGTGCAGATTGGTCGGGCAGCCGAGGTGCTTTACCAGGCGGAGAACGAACTGAGCCAGCCCATATTGTCCGGCACGCTGCCCGAATCATTGCCGCCCGCGCAGAAGGTACCTTCCGCGGATGAAGAAGCCGGGCAGATTCTTGCTAATGCTCGGGCGCAGGCGGAAATACTCCTGGCTGATGCCAAGGCGCAGGCGGCGAAACTGTATGCCCAGGCGAGAGAGCAGGGATATGCCGAAGGACAGAAAGGCGCAATTGAAAGCGCCCATTTGGAAATCGGCGAGACGGTAAACGAGATTTCAGCACTGCTCCACTCTCTGGAAGAACAGAAGACAGGGATGCTGAAAAACTATGAGGGAAAAATCCGCGACCTGGCCATCCATATTGCAAAAAAAGTGGTCCAGGCCGAGCTCAACAATAACAGTGAAATGTTTCTGAATATATACAAAAGCGCGGTGCAGGAACTGCGCGATCAGGAATGGATCAAACTTTCGGTTTCGGACCTGCAGGTTCAATTTGCCACGGAGAATGCCGATTTTCTTATGTCGCTGGTGAAGGGAGCGAAACATATCGAAATTGAGGGCCTTCCGGAGGCACCGACGGGTACCTGTATTGTGGAGACGCCCGACGGGATTGTGGATGCCAGTCTGGATACGCAGATGGACAGAATCAAGGAGGCGTTTGCCGACGTGGAGATATTCCTTGATACTGCGCCGGACACGGAGGAACTGTTTGCGGAGCGGGAGGAGAAACATTGACGTTCGACGCGTATTATCGGGCGCTGGATACGACGCAGACAAAGGTATACATGGGCAAGGTTGACAAGATCATCGGCGCAGTGATTGAATCCACCGGCCCCAAGGCAAATATCGGGGAACTTTGCCAGATCCGGACCGCATATGGCGGGCATTGGATCCGAGCGGAAGTGGTGGGCTTCCGGGATGATCGGATTCTGTTGACTCCCTTTGAAGAACTGCGGGGCGTTGGGCCGGGCAGCATGGTCAAAGCGACAGGGGATGTTTTACGTATCCCGGTGGGAGAGCAGCTGATCGGCCGGGTAATTGATGGTTTTGGAGACCCCATTGATCAAAAGGGATCTTTGCGGGGCATGATGATGTATCCGGTTCAGAACATCCCGTCTAACCCGCTGGAGCGACCCAGGATTGACCAACAAATCCACTTCGGCGTCCGTGCTGTCGATACACTGCTCACCTGCGGAAGGGGGCAGAGAATGGGTATCTTTTCCGGCAGCGGCGTGGGGAAGAGCACCTTGCTGGGCATGATTGCGCGGAACATTGAGTCGGATGTCAACGTAATCGCCCTGGTGGGAGAACGCGGCCGCGAGGTCTGTGATTTTATGGAAAAAGACCTGAAGGCAGCTGGGATGGAACGCTCGGTGCTGGTGGTCGCCACTTCCGACCAACCAGCCATGATGCGGCTGAAATGTGCGCTTGTCGCGACTACCATCGCGGAATATTTCCGCGACTGTGGGAAAAATGTGCTTCTGATGATGGATTCCCTGACCCGCTTTGCCATGGCGCAGAGAGAGATTGGACTGGCGATGGGGGAACCCCCGGTAGCCCGCGGATACACACCCTCCATCTATGCGCTGATGCCTCGTTTGTTGGAGCGTTCCGGAAATTTCCGAAAAGGATCGATTACAGGGATCTATACGGTTCTGGTAGAGGGCGACGATGTAAACGAACCGATTTCCGATACGGTACGCGGCATTTTGGACGGTCATATCGTTCTGTCCCGTGCGCTTGCAACGAAGAATCATTACCCTGCCATTGATATCCTGGCCAGCGTCAGTCGTCTGATGAATGAGATTGTGGACAGCCGACATTTGCAGGCGGCAGGAAAGATCCGGCGCATCCTTTCGGTCTATCGGGAGAATGCAGACCTGATCGGAATCGGCGCATATAAGAGCGGATCAAACCCGGAACTTGACCATGCCATTCGTTGTGTAGAGCAGATTAACCAATTCCTGCGACAGGGCGTAGATGAGGCAGAAGGCTATGATGACGCAGCCGGGGTGCTGGAAGCCCTTGCTGAATAATTGGGAGAAGATATGAAGCGATTTGAGTTTCCTTTGGAGCGGGTGCTGGAATACCGAACACATCTGCAGAACAATGAAAAAGCGGTTTTGTCGGAACTGCAGGCACAACACAGGCGTTTATGCGAGGAACGAGACGCACTGATGGCACGACTGGCATCCTGCGGCCGAAAATATATGGGAGCCTGTGCAGAAGGGGCTCCGGTAAAGGAACTCAGAACGTATGCTGTCTATATCGACGAGCTTCGAAAACAACTGGAAACGCAGGAACAAGCCATCCAGGAGTCCAAAGCACGAATTGATCGGCAAACGCAAAAAGTCGTTGCAGCCAACCGGGACAAGCGTGGCCTGGAAATTCTTAAGGAAAAGCAAACCGGTCAGTACCTGTTTTCCCTCCGACGGGAAGAAGAACGATCCATTGAGGAATTTGTAACTGCTGCAGGCTTATCTGTCATAGGACAGTAAACCAATAGAATTTACACAAAGAGGAGGTGAACACAGATGATTCAATTCACACAGATTCAGGCACAGGGAATGGAAGCGGCGCAGAGCCTCTTTGCTCAGCTTACGGGAGAAAAGCCCGGTACATCATTTGGCGGAATACTGGAACAGAGCCGGCAGCGGCTCGCAGGTGCAGCGCAGCCTGAGAAAAACAGGATGACGGAGACAGATCCAAAACATAATGGCGGGGGCTCGGCATCCGGCGGCAAGCAAAAAGCCGACAATGCAGAGCAGGAGACAGAGGCATCCGGTGAGGTACAGACGCGACCACAGCCCGCTGCCAATGAAAATACATCGGCACTGTTTGGACTTCCCGCGGCGCTGTTGGCCATGCTCACACAAGAGGATGCGCAGACGGCGGATGGCGTCGAACAGAGCGGAACAGGGACGACATTCACTGCGGGGACTGTCGGTACAGCGGAATCGATGCAATCCGGCAAGGCAAATGCCTGTATTTCTGAGGCCGCTACCTCAATGGTACAGACGGCCGGTAATGCCGGCGATGAAGTCCAGGCAACCACCCTTCCGGAGGCCGGAGAAAAGGCTTTTGATATGTCGGCATTCTTTGCAGATACAACCCTGGAAGGCCCTGATACAGCGGAAAGACAGCCCGTCGCAGCGGCGCTTGGGAAAACCAGGGTGGACATGCAGCAAATGCAGACGGCGGAGCCGAAAAATGCGGATTTCCGGGAAGCGGTCTCTGCGGCAGTCGGGACACAGTCGAGACAGGATATGCAGACTTCTGGCGAGGACAACTCCACTATGCGTGCAGCATCATACGGAAAGGATACCGCGCCGATTGCAAAGACGGGGGCTGTACAGACATCCACACCGGTGAATACCACCCTTCGCACGGAAGGGGAGTCAAGCACCAGTGCAGCCGGCGAAAAACTGCAGTTTGTGGTACCCAGGGACGAAAAAGCATCGTCCGGCAGCAAAAATGCGGATGACAGCGGGGCACTTGCAGGATCAGAGCGGCTTTCGGCCGCCTGGACGCCCGCCCGGCCCTCAGCGGAGGGGATGACGACGGAGAAAGCGCTCACCACGGATCGACCGGTATTTGAGCAGATCGCACAGCAGGTGACAGAGACCCATACGACGGACGGGGACGGGGAGTATGTCTTCGACATGAAGCTGTTTCCTGAAGGACTTGGAAAAGTCGAGGTACGCATGGTTTGTGAGGGTGCGAGCCTGACTCTGACCGTCACGGCGCATTCCGGCGAGGCAGGAAAGCTGCTTTCCGGGCAGGTTGACGCGCTGCGGAGTACGCTGGCGGAGAACTATCAGGTCTCTGACCTGCACATTCGGACGGATACCGATGCCGCCGTGCAGACTGCTCTGGCATTCTCGGGCGGCGGACAGGAAGCGGCAGGACACAGCGGTGGAAACGCGCTTGCTTCACAGTCCGATCGGATTTCCGATACAGGCACGGAGAAAAACGATCCGGAGGAAACGGTGCAGCGGCTTGATGAAGGAATTTTGAACACAAGGGTGTAGAAGGGAGAGACCTTATGCCGGTTACCGGTGCGGATTTTACTTATTCGGGGAGCAGCATTGCGGGGAGCGAAAGCCTCCGTGCGGCAGAGGCGCTGAGTCAGGAAAACAGTACCCTGTCCATGAACGATTTTTTCAAGCTTCTCACAGCCCAGATGCAGAATCAGACCATGTATGATTCAGTGGACACCAGCGAATACATGTCACAACTTGTCCAGTATACGACATTGGCACAGCTTCAGGAGCTGACATCTTCCGCCGCCACATCCTATGCGGTATCACTGGTCGGAAAGGAAGTGGACGTCGTTACCGCGGATGATAACGGGGAAGAAATGGTTGTTTCCGGAACTGTGGATACAGTTACCTTTCAGGACGGTACGCCATATATCCGGGTAGGAGATGTTTATTATCAGACTTCCGATATCCTTTCGGTGCGCAGCGGAACCTGACCGGAGGGGATATTATGCGGCTAGATCAGTTGCAAGGCGGATATTCATCCATCGCAGCGGCAGCGCAAAATATTCGGCCGGCCGAAACGGAAACCGGTGGGAGATCCGGAGAGAACAACGCAGGATCTTTTGACGCGATATTAAAGGATGCTGTATCCAAGCGGGAGGCACCGACTTTTTCCAGACATGCGGGGGCGCGCATGCTGCAGCGTGATATATGCCTGTCCCAGGCCGAGATGACCAAGCTGACCGATGCCGTCGGCCGTGCGGAATACAAGGGTGTGAAGAACACGCTGGTACTTATGGATCAGATGGCTTTTATTGTCAACGTGCCTGACAACGTGGTCATCACGGCCATGAATGGGCAGGATCTGAAAGAAAACGTTTTTACACAAATTGACGGCGCCGTGATTGCATAGCCGGACCTTTTCAGGAAGCTATCGCGGCCTTCTCTGACAGAAGGCGCGCACACGGCCCAAAATGGAGGAAGTAATATGTTAAAATCTCTTTCGTCCGCAGTATCAGGACTTCAGTGTCATCAGACGATGATGGACGTCATCGGAAACAATATTGCCAACGTCGATACCGCAGGATTTCAATCAAGTAAGGCCACTTTTTCTGACGTATACTACCAGACGCTTCGCACGGGAAACGGGGGAAGCGCCACGATTGGCGGAACCAATGCCGCACAGGTGGGGTATGGGGCGCAGGTCTCCACCATTGACGTGCTGCATTCCACCGGCGGCATGACCACGACAAACCGCACGATGGATCAGTATATCGACGGCTCGGGGTATTTTATTATCAAAGACGCATCAGGCAATCAGTTTTTCTCTAAGGTGGGGCATTTTTCGTTTGATGATTATGGTAATCTGGTAGATTCCAACGGCTGCTTTGTCTGTGATGACAGCAGCAGCAAGATACAGGTGAGTAATTTGGCCAATTATTCCAGTATCAATGTTTCTTCTACCGGCGTTATTACCGGCGTAAACGGCAGCAACGGCAACCTCGATACGCTCGGACAGATTGGGCTGGCCAGCTTTGTCAATCAGGACGGACTGATTCAGAACGGAAATGGATATTTTTCTCGTTCTTCAAACTCCGGTGCACCGACGTATGCAAATCCGGGAAACAGCGCCGTGGGGTCACTGGTATCCGGGGCACTGGAGGCGTCCAATGTGGATCTTTCCAAGGAGTTTACTGATATGATCGTGGCGCAGCGCGGATTTCAGGCTAATGCCCGTGTCATCACCACTTCGGACGAGATACTCCAGGAGCTTGTCAATTTGAAGCGGTAACCCGACAAAATAAATGAGGAACTGCGGGAGCAGTCCTCAAAAAGGAGTTTTACCTGATGATTGAGCTGACAAAAATGAATCATGAGAAGTTCTATGTCAACCCGATGCTGATTGAAGTGGTGGAGGTAACTCCTGACCGACTGATTACCCTGGCGGGAGATAAAAAATACTATGTGCTTGAAACGGTAGAGGAAATTACCGAAAAGATGGAGGATTTTTATCGCCGGATCTACACAACCAGGGGAGAAGACAAGATAAAGTACGCAGAATAACGGTAGCCTGTCGGCTGCCGCCGCAGGAGGGGGGAAAAACGGAATGCCGGAAATTTTGTCACAGAACGAGATCGATGAGCTTTTAAATAACCTTAAGAGCGCAAGCTCTGCCGATCCGGAATCTGAAGAGCTGAATACCAAAAAGGTCAAGGAATACGACTTTAAGACCCCCAAAAAGCTTACTAAGGAGCAGATCAAGATTCTGCTGGGAATCCATGAAAACTTTGCACGGCATCTGGCATCCTATTTCTCTGGGATCTTGCGGACGTACTGTGAAATCAGCGTGACCTCCATTGAGGAGCTTCCTTATTATGAATATAATAACGCACTGAATGACTCAATTATGATGGGCACCTTTGACATGAAACCGATTGAGGGTTCGATATTAGTTGATATATCCAATTCGGTGACGTTTGCACTGATCGATCGCTTGCTTGGCGGCACGGGAAACAATATTTCCTTTGAGCATGAGTTTACGGAGATAGAAGTTTCCCTGATGTCGAAAATATTTAAGCAAGTTGCGTTATTTATGAAGGAAGCATGGTCGAACCTGGTCAGTGTCGAGACGGAGTTTCAGCAGGTGGAAACCAATGCGCGGCTGATCCAGTCCATGCCCATGGAGGAAGTTGTGGTCCTGGTGATGATGGATATGTCCATCGGGCCGGTAAAAGGCACTATCGGGCTGAGCATTCCCTGCATTAATTTGGAGGGGATCATTGATCAGCTGAGCAAGAACAAAATGATGCCCAAGCGGCAATCTGATCAGACACAGGAAAATATGCAGCGGGAGACCGTATTGAATCATATCCGAGACTCAGCATTGGAGCTGCACAGCATATTGGGTGAGACACGGCTTACCATCCAGGAAGTTGCGAATCTGCAGGTGGGTGATGTTGTCCGGATTGGGCAGCGCAGCGAAAAATATGTTAAGGTGGTCGCGGGTGAGCGGGCATGGTTTTATGGAATCATGGGCGTCAGTCGGAACCGGAAAGCGATTAAGGTAAAAAAGATCCTGTGAGCGGCGGCGCCGCCCTGCGGTGCGGAGAGGGCTTATGGAGACAGAGGATAGAAGGAGCGGTATACGTGGTTGAAGGTGAAAAGGATTTGAATGCGGGGACGCCGGAAGTGCTTGACAATCTGGAAAAAGATACCATTGGCGAAATTTTAAACATAAGCATGGGAGCGGCGGCCACCGCGGTTTCCACCATGCTTGACAGAAAAGTCGATATCACGACGCCTATGGTCAGTGTAACAAAGGCGGATGTCTTTGAATGCCAGAGCCTGGAGCCAGCCATAGGGATCGAGATCGAATATCTGGAGGGCCTTACCGGCTCCAATATTCTGGTACTCCGCCTGAAAGATATCCGAGCCATTGTCAACACACTGCTGGGAGAGGAGTCGGACATCAATAGCGGTGAGCCGCTGAATGAAATGCACAGGAGTGCAGCAGGCGAGATCATGAATCAGATGATGGGGGCAGCAAGCACGTCGCTTGCCAGTTTTTTCGGAAAGAGTATCAATATTTCCACACCTCAGCTGTTTGAGATCTCTGAGCTGGAAAAAAAGATTGTCCGTCCGGCCTTTGACGAATATGTCGTTTCCGTCCGGTTCATTCTGAAGATCACAGATCTTCTGGACAGCGAGTTTGTCACAGTTATGCCCATGAGTTTTACCAAGGAACTGGTCATGAATGCCATGCGGCTTGATGAACCTGCGTCGGAGCCTTCTGTATCCAAGCCAAAACCTACAACACCTGCACCGCGACCCGCGGCATCCGTACCGAAATCTGCGGCAGCTGCGCCACAGCCAGCAGCAGCTGCGCCACAGCCAGCAGCAGCTGCCGCAAAGCCCGCGGCAGCTGCGCCGAAACCTGCGGCATCTCCCCGTCAGCCTGTCAGCGTACGACCGGTACAGCTCCAGAATTTTGACGACGAGCCTACATATATTGGAGGGGACGAGCCCTCCGGTAATCTGGGATTGGTCATGGGCGTTCCTCTTGAGGTATCGGTAGAGATCGGAAAGACTCGGATGTCTGTCAAGGAGATCCTCGAGATCCGGCAGGGGTCACTGATTGAGCTGGATCGTCAGGCAGGCGATCCTGTGGACATTATGGTGAATGGACAGCTGATCGCCAGGGGTGATGTGGTGATTATCGACGATGACTTTGGCGTACGCGTCACCGAAATTCTTTCAGAGAAGGGAAGGATGCCCGGCTGATGCAAATGGGCACGTTATGGAAAAGAAAAGAATACTGCTTGTCGACGATGCTGCGTTTATGCGGTTGGCGCTGAGAAACCTGCTCATCAAAAACGGATTTGAAATTGTCGAGGAGGCCAAAGATGGTCGGGAAGCGATCGAAAAGCATAGCTTGACCCGACCGGACCTGACGATTATGGATATCACGATGCCCGATATGGACGGGCTGGAGGCACTACGGGAGATACGGAAAATCGATCCGGAAGCAAAGGTGATCGTATGCTCTGCCGTAGGACAGAAGAAACTGGTACTGGAGGCGGTCCGGGCCGGCGCGGCCACCTTTGTGCTTAAGCCGTTCAGCGCCGGACTTCTGCTCCGAACGATTGACAAAGTGCTCACATTGGAATAAAAGATGCAGGAAGCGGCCGGCAGAGCCGGGAAAGGAGCGACAGATGAACTGGATCCCGCGCTTATACGCTTCGGCGGATGCGGCCGGTACTTATGACGGAGGAGAATCGGCGCAGATGCTTTTACTGCCGTTGCTGGGCGTTGCGCTTGTGATCTTTCTGGCGTATATCTTCACCAAGTGGCTTGCCGGAAAATATTCGGGAAATGCCGCAGGGCGGTATGTGAAGGTAATTGAACGTCTCTCCGTGGGAAAAGACAGGGAGCTTGTACTGATCGAGTTGAATGGCCGCGCACATCTTTTGGGGATTACGGGCCAGGGGGTCACAACGATTTGCTCATTTGAGGCCGGCGAACTGCCACCCCGTGCGTCACCGCATGCAACGGGTTTTCGGGAAGCACTGGAAACGGCGCTGGGCCGGGATCGACGGTTAAAACACCCGTTTGGCAGCGATGGGGACGGTGAATCAAAACAATCATGAAAATAACCAAATTGATCATAACCTTCCTGCTGGCGGGGATTTTGGTCGCCTCAGCTTCCCATGTCGGTGCGGTCAATGAGGCGGCTCCCGGGATATCGATCAACATCAATGGGGAAAGTACGGCCGGTATGGCGGACAGCGTCCGCCTGCTGCTTTTGTTTACGGTCGTCGCGCTGGTACCGTCGATTCTGATCATGATGACCGGATTTACGCGCATCATTATTGTCCTTTCCTTTCTGCGGAACGCTTTGGGTTTACAGCAGACGCCGCCCAATCAGGTGCTGGCGGGGCTGGCCCTGTTCCTGACCCTCTTTTTAATGTCACCCGTGATCTCGGAGATCAACACAACTGCTTTTCAGCCGTATGCGGGCGGAGAGATCACGCAGGAAGAAGCGCTGAATAAGGCGGTCAAGCCGCTTCGGAGCTTCATGCTTAAGCAGACAAATAAAGAGGATCTCAATATGTTTCTGGATCTTTCCGGTGCAGGTCAGCCGGAGAACTTGGATCAAATTAAGACCACTACTATCATTCCGGCCTTTATCACCAGTGAGCTGAAACGGGCATTTGTCATCGGATTTCTGATCTATCTGCCGTTTCTGGTCATCGACATGGTGGTGGCCAGCGTGCTGATGTCCATGGGCATGGTGATGCTGCCGCCGGTTATGATCTCCCTTCCCTTCAAGGTTATGCTGTTCGTACTCGTAGACGGATGGGGGCTTTTGGTCAAATCGCTGATTCTCAGTTTCAATACATAGTCGGGAGGGAGTGCCATGAGTCAGGGAGATCTGATTTCCATTTGCAAGGACGCAGTTACTACCGCGTTGCTGATCGCCGCTCCGTTTCTGATCGTGAGCCTGGTCATTGGCCTATTTATCTCCATTATTCAGGCAGCGACGCAGATTCATGAACAAAACACCGTATTCGTTCCGAAAATCATCGCGACCGGGCTGCTTATGATCTTTCTCGGCTCTTGGATCATCACCATGATGACTGAGTTCACGCAGCGGGTGTTCGCGCAGATCACGGCATAGCCGCGCCCGGTTCGATGCTGGATGCCGTTTATAAGGACTACCTGCTGTTTCTGCTGGTCTTCATCCGCTTTACGGGCGCGTTCTTTTTTAACCCGCTGCTGGCACGAAAGGGTATTCCCAGTCAGATCAAGGCAGGATTGTCCCTTCTCTGCGCATTGGCGGTCACAGGGACCCTGAGCGGGGATACAACCGCGCAGATCAGCAGTTTGCCGGTTCTGGCGGCCGCAGGGGTAAAAGAACTGCTGATCGGTTTTGTCACCGGATTTATGCTTAATTTGCTCTTATCCGTGGCGATGATCGCAGGCGAGCTGATTGACCTTCAACTTGGGGTCAGCATGTCGAAGATTTACGATCCGCAGTCCAACACCACCGTGCCTTTGACGGGGACGCTGCTCAATTTAATCCTGACGCTGATGTTTTTTCTGTCCAATGGACATCTGACGCTGATCCGGATTTTGACGCTGACCTTTCGCATCCTGCCGCCGGGACCTGCGCTGTTGGGCGGTCAATTTACTAACTATCTGGTACTCCTTTTTGGACAGATGCTGGTTATGGGCGTGAAGATTGCCCTTCCCGTCGTTGCGGCAGAGCTGATTGCGGAGTTTGGCATGGGAGCTCTGATGCGGACTGCGCCGCAGATCAATGTATTTTCGGTGGGCCTGCAGCTTCGCATCCTTTTGGGACTGGCAGTGATTTTGCCGGCCATACCCCTGTTTGCGCGGGCGATGGATTCTGGAATCACATATCTGTTTGAACAGATGGAGCATGTATTTCATCTGATGAGTTAGGCGGGGCGCGGCGTAAGGGGGGAGCAGTATTCCGGACGGCAGCAAAACCGAAAAGGCCACACCGCGAAAGAAAAAGGAACAACGGAAAAAAGGCGAAACCTTTCAGAGCCAGGATCTTTCCAGCGCGCTGGGTTTGCTGGCCACGCTGACGGCGGCAAAGATCCTGTCTGGGTATTTTCTGGCTTATACGGAACGGATGCTGCCCGACTATTACGACAAGGCCGCCACGCTCAATGGGCTTACCAGTGCTTCGAGCTTACGGTTAGTAAGTGGATTTGTTCTGCAAAGCCTGGCACTCTCTCTGCCGCTGCTGCTGGTTGCCGCGTTGGCGGGGTTTCTGCTGAGCGGGGCACAGACACGATTTCTGTTTGCACCGTCCCTGCTGGCGTTCAAGTTTTCGCGGCTCGACCCTATCTCGGGGTTTAAACGGCTCTTTTCGGCCCGATCCTTTGTAGAGCTGGCAAAATCCTTTCTCAAAATTCTGATCATATCCATGGTGCTGTACACAGAAATCAAAGCGCGGGTCGGCAGCACCGGGCGTCTGATGACGATGGACGTAGGGTCGTCGCTCTTATGGATTGCGGATACGGTTTTTTCCATTCTGATGAAGGTCTGCGTTATCATGATCGCCATCGGCATTCTGGATCTTCTGTATCAGTGGTGGGACTATGAAAAGCGGCTACGGATGACCAAGCAGGAGATTAAGGATGAATATAAGAACACAGAGGGCGACCCTGCGGTCAAGGGCCGGATCCGGCAGATTCAGAATCGGCTCCGTCACGCACGGATGATGCAGAAGGTGCCTCAGGCCGATGTGGTGGTAAGAAACCCGACTCACTACGCCGTGGCACTTCGCTATGATTCAAAGAAAAACCGGGCGCCGACGGTAATTGCCAAGGGCGCAGATTACATCGCATTCAAGATCATCGAGATTGCAGAGGAGAATCACATTACCGTACTTGAAAACCGGCCGCTGGCCCGGGGCCTTTATGAGGCGGTGGAGCTTGATCGGGAGATCCCGGAAAAATATTACCAGGCGGTAGCCGAGGTACTGGCCTTTGTTTATAATCTGAGACGGAAAGGACGGGGTGTATGACAAAATATCTGAACAGTTTAGTCACTTTTTTCGTCATCGGCATCGTACTCCTGATCCTGATCCCGTTGCCTGCATTCTTCCTTGATGTGCTGCTGCTGTGCAACATCTCCCTGTCCCTGTGTATCCTTTTGATTACCATGTATGTGAAAGAGCCGCTGGAGTTTTCTGTCTTTCCATCGGTGCTGCTGATCTCGACCTTGTTCCGCATCGGGCTGAACGTATCTTCTACCCGGCTGATCCTCGGCCATGGGGGTGAAGCGGGGCGGGTCATCAAGACGTTTGGCGAATTTGTCATCGGCGGCAATGCCGTTGTCGGCTTCATTGTCTTTCTGATCATCGTGGTAGTGCAGTTCATGGTCATCACCAAGGGCGCGGAACGTGTGGCAGAGGTGTCTGCCCGGTTCACGCTGGATGCCATGCCCGGCAAACAGATGGCAATCGATGCCGATTTAAACTCCGGCATGATTGATGAAAAGACCGCCCGTTTGCGCAGGTCGAAGGTCCAGCGGGAAGCGGACTTTTACGGTGCTATGGACGGCGCGTCCAAGTTCGTCAAGGGAGACGCCATTGTTTCCATCATCGTTGTTTGTATCAACATCATCGGCGGTACCATCATCGGAATGGTCACCGGCGGGCATACCTTTTCCGAGGTACTGTCCATCTATACGATTGCTACGGTGGGCGACGGACTGGTCTCCCAGCTCCCCGCCCTGATGGTTTCCACCGCCACCGGCATGATCGTTACGCGAGCCGCCTCGGAAAATGCCCTTGGACACGATCTGTCCCGGCAGATGATCTCTTACCCGATCATCTTCTCTATCACGGGCGGCGTACTGTTACTTCTGTGCGTGGTTCCGGGGTTCCCGGTGGGTATTCTTCTCGTGATGGGCGGTCTTTTGATCTATTTGGGAACCTACATGAGCCGAAAGAAAAAAGCTCCTGCCCTGGCAGACGAAGAACCCCGGCCCGTCAGCGAGCTGGAGTTTTACAAGACGCCGGAAAATATCTATACACTGCTCACGGTGGAAGCACTGGAAATGGAGTTTGGCTACAGTCTTCTGCCTCTGGTGGACGAGCGGAAGGGCGGGACTTTTGTGGACCGGGTGGTCATGCTCCGCCGGCAGTTTGCCACTGAGATGGGTTTTGTCATCCCTGCGGTGCAGCTGCGTGACAACATGAGTCTGAATCCCAATCAATATGTCATTAAGCTCCGAGGAGAGGAGATCGCCCGGGGTGAGGTACTGGTGGATCACTATCTGGCTATGAATCCGGGTGCGGACGGAGAGGAGATCGAAGGAATCGACACGGTGGAACCGGCATTCGGCATCCAGGCTAAATGGATAAGCGAGGAAAACCGGGAAGCGGCCGAGATGTATGGATATACGCTCATCGACGCACTATCCGTTATTATTACGCACCTGTCCGAAATGATCAAGAAACATGCCCATGAGCTTTTGGGGCGGAAAGAAATCTCCATGCTGCTGGACAATTTGAAAAAGACAGATAAGCAGCTGGTAGAGGATGTAGTACCTAACATCATAGGGCTGGGCGGGCTTCAAAAAATACTCTGTACTCTGCTTGGTGAACAGATACCCATTCGAGACTTGGATACCATTCTGGAGACCATCGCGGATATGGGGACAACGGTAAAGGACACAGATCTGCTCACCGAATATGTGCGGCAGGCGCTTCGGCGGACGATTACACGGAAGTTTGCCGATAAAGGGAGCCTCAAAGCCATTACGGTCAACCCCGAGCTGGAAAACATGATAATCGGCAGCGTCAAGCACAGTGATCACGGCGCTTATCTCTCGATGGAGCCGGAAACCATGCGGAAGATCGTGAAGGAGCATACCCGCGCGGTAGATAGGATCCGCGGTATGGTACGGACGCCGGTGGTGCTTACCTCCCCGGTGGTACGGCTGTACTATGAACAGATGATCCGGCAGTTTTCCGCGGAGACGGTGGTTTTGTCCTATAACGAGATCGAATCGGATGTTCAGGTACAGTCGGTAGCCAGTGTGGCGGTATGATTTGAACAAAAGCGCAGGCTATTCTTTAATGACGACTGAAGCAAAAAGGAAACGGAGGTGTCGCATTTGCAAGTAGCAGAGGCCGAAAAAATAACGGAGGCACATTGGGCTAAATACAAAGAAGGTCATTCGCGGGAGCTGCGCAATCAAATTCTGATGGCCTATATGCATGTGGTCACCTGCAATGTACGCAAGATGTTTCCGGTTTTTAAAGGGTATGCTGAGACGCAAGACATCATTAACCAGGGAATCATCGCATTGATGGAATGCATTGATAAATACGATATTGACCGGGGCGTACAGTTTGATTCCTATGCCTCCATGCGGGTCCGAGGAAGCATCATCGACTATGTGCGCAAACAGGATTGGGTTCCCCGGGGAACCAGGAAACGATTTACCGATATTGGAAACGCTTATCAGACCTTGCAGGAGCAGCACGGCCGGCCGGCAACGGATGAAGAAGTGGCCGAACATCTGGGCATGGGGATCGAAGAACTGAACAAGAACCTTTCGGAGGTTTACAGTTCAACGGTGCTGTCGTTTGAAGAACTGGTGCAGGAAAGCTTGCTGGAGGATTCAAATAGCGATCTAGGAAACCCCGAAGGGGAGCTGCAAAAAACAGAGCTCCGGCAGATGCTGGCCGCTGCGATCGATCGGTTGGATGAAAGGGAGCGTATGGTAGTTTCCCTGTATTATTATGATGAGCTGAAGCTGAAGGAGATAGCACTCGTAATGGGCCTTACGCCCTCCAGGGTGTCGCAGATGCACACAAAGGCGATTTTGAAAATGAAGGGCTTTTTAAATAGATACATCAAGGGATGAAGGGGGAAAAACGGCAGAATGAGAGGCATCTATATCGCGGCGACCGGGCTTATGAGCCACGCTCGTTCCATGGACGTCACCGGAAATAATTTGGCCAATTTGGATACGACGGGATATAAGAGAGACAGGCTGGCGCAGCGGTCGTTCGGAGAGCACCTGACCTATCTGCTGACGCCGGAATCCGATGCGGTACCGATTGGCACGGTCACTCACGGCGTGGTTGTCGATGAGGCAGAGACTTGGTATGGCCAGGGCGCAGTGGAGCAGACCGGCCGAAGCCTTGATCTGGCCATCGCCGGGAACGGATTTTTTACGGTCACGCTTCCGGAGGGAACGGCGCTTACCCGTAACGGACGCTTTACCATGGACGCGGAGGGATTTTTAGCCGACGCCGCCGGAAACCGGCTGCAGGGAGTTGGGGGCCCGATCCGGCTTCAGAGCTCAGATTTCACTGTGGACGAGACCGGAAATGTGTATGAAAACGGTGCGTTAGCCGGCGCGCTGCGCATCACCTGCCCGGCGGATCCGGCCGGAATGCAAAAGCTGGGAGAAAATTATTATACCTATAACGGGGCAGAGGATGCCTTTGAAGGAAAAATCGTACAAGGCGCGTTGGAAGCGTCCAACGTGGATGTAACGAATGAAATGGCCGGAATGATTGCAGATACCCGTGCATTTCAGACGTGTGCACAGGTTCTGCGCACGATGGATGAGTTGACTGCCAAAGCGGTACAGCTCGGGAGTATAAAATAGGGGAGAAGGTAAGTAATGATTGCAGCATTTCATTCTGCCGGTCTGGGTCTTGCGGCCAATCAGCAGCGGATCGATGATCGGGCGCAAAATATTGCCAACACGGATACTGTTGCGTATAATGCCCAGGAGACGGAGTTTTCCGATACCTTGTATGCCTACTATGCCCAGGATGGTAAGGAAATTGCCGCCGGAACCGGCGTAAAGCCGGTCGGAACTGTATCCTTTCCTGCGCAGGGCGCACCCGAAAAAACAGGGCGTTCGCTAGACCTGATGATTGAGGGAGACGGCTATTTCTGCGTGCAGGATGCAAATGGTGGCCTTTCCTATACCCGCGCAGGGGCATTTCAACGCTCAGAGGACGGTTGGCTGACTACCGCTGGCGGCTGCTACGTGCTGGATGGCCAGCTTCAGCGAATTCCGATTGAGGATGAAAAAGCGGTGAGCTTTTCGGTGTCCAGCAGCGGCGGAAACGGATCGGCAGCTGAGATCGGTGTCTTTACCTTCGCGAATCCTTCCGGCCTTGTGCGGCAGGGGGAGAATCTTCTGGGTGCCAGTCCTTCTTCCGGCACCGCCGTTCAAACGGCGACCGCGGAAATCCGACAGGGGTATCTTGAACGTTCCACAGTTGATCTCGCAGCCGAGATGTCACGGATGATTCAGGCCCAACGTGGATTTCAGGCGAATGCCAGAATGATCCGGGCCGCGGATGAGATAGAGGAAACAGCCAACCAGCTGCGGTCATAAACCTTTGGAAGTACAAAGAATTTTTGAATTTAATTATTTTCAGCGAATGACGATATATAAGACAGGTGATAACAATGAAAATTAATCCTGTAGAATTGAATAAGATCGACAGTGTCTATGAGACATCGCTGAAAACGGGTGAGGGACACGCAACCGGCAGCCGGGAAGCTGGCTTGCCCCGCGATCGGGTGTATCTTTCCGACGAAGCTGAAAAGCAGAGGGAGCCGGAGGATACAAAGGCGCTTGCCGTCCGGGAAGCTGAGCAGAACACCGATCCGGAAAAGCTGCGGCGGATCAAGGCGGCTATTGAAAATGGAACCTACCGGGTGAGCGGCGAGGACATTGCCGACGCCATGATCGACAGGCTTTGACGGGCTGCGTTCGGTCACATATGGAACAGACGATAGATGTCCTGGCTGCGCTCCTGATTCAGCAGGCGGCAGTGCAGGATCGAATTCGGGCGCTGGAAGAGGAAAAAAAGCAGATACTGCTGAGAGGTACGGTGGAGGAGCTCGATAAGCTTTTGAACGCCGAACAGCCCCATCTGATGTCTTCTAGTAATTTGGAACGCCGGCGGGCAGAGCTTCAGGAAACGCTGGGAATTTCTAAGGCTGATATGCAGCGGATTCTGAAAGAGCCAGCCTCCGAGGAAGAACAGTACCTCGCTGAGGCATACGCACGGCTGAAGGAATCCGTGGAGCGGCTAAAGAAGGTAGGAGATCTCAACGGCAGAATTCTTCAAGCACGAATTGAAACAAAAAAGAGCCTGCTGAGGATTTTTGGATTGGACGGGGATGTGCCGACCTATTCAAAATGAAGCTTGAAAGGAACGGATCATGAGTGCGACATTTCATGGATTGGAAATAGCGAAAAGCGGACTTACGGCCGCGCAGATTGCCGTCAATATTGCCAATCAGAATATTGCAAACGCCGAAACAGAGGGATATACTCGGCAGTCGGTGGTACAGACTTCGGTAAGTGCGGGACTCGGTCCCTTTCAATTTGCTCTCTCAGGCCCGGTTGTAGGGCAGGGGGTCACGGTAACGGAAATCATGCAGAACCGGGACGCATATCTGGATGTCCGATACCGCAACGCAAACTCCACCTATCATGCGTTCTCCTCCTCCGTTTCGGCGCTGGAAAGCATTCGTGGGGTGCTCGATGAGACCGATACCGATGGACTCAACGTCGCACTGGCGGATTACTATACAGCCCTTCAGGATTTGTCCAACAACCAGCAGGGGACGGAATATATGAGCCTGCTGCGCTCCGCAGGAGAAAAAGTGACCAACGTCCTGAACGAATATGCGTCTCAGCTGGGGCAGATCGGGGAAGAGCTCAACTACGACCTTTCACTTTCAGTGGATGATGCGAACAATCTGTTAAGTAAAATCAATGAGCTTAACAAAAACATTGCGGTTTCCACGGTTAATGGGACTGATTGCAATGAGCTCAAGGATCAGCGAAACATATATCTTGATAAGTTATCGGAATATATGAACATATCGGTGACGACAGGCGGAACCGGTATGGTCTCAATTAAATCCGGAAGTACGACGCTGCTGGACACGGGAACGGGCATGCAGGCAACGTTGTCGGTAGGCACCGGCACCGCTGGCACAGTGGTTTTGGATGAGAGCGGAAATGAGCTTTCATTTTCCGGGGGCTCCTTTATGGGCCTGCTGCAGAGTATCAACGGGGCGGGTTCCTATGCCGGCACCGGGGAAGAAACTTTCCAGGGCGTTGTTTATTACCAGAAGGCACTTGACGATCTTGCCTCCGCTTTTGCCTCCACTTACAATACGCTCAATGCCGGAAGCGGAGATCTGTTTGCCTCCTCCGATGGTAGCGGCACCATCACGGCGGGGAATATCTGTCTCTCAGAAGATTGGAAAAACGACGCCTCCTTTGTCGATACAAGCACCGGCGTTCCGGAGAAGCTGCGGGATGCAATGAATGAAAAGGTTTCGATTTCCTCCGGGTTTACCGGAACTTTTGAAGAGTACGCCTCTCTTCTGATGGGAAACGTCGGATTGGATGCGTCCTATTACGGCGATATGGCATCCGCAAAAAATTCCATCGTGGAATCGATCCAGGACGACAGGGAAGCCGTATCCGGCATTTCCATTGATGAGGAGACCGTCAATACGATCAAATACCAAAAAGCGTATCAGGCTGCCGCCCGTGTGATGACCGTTCTGGACGAAATGCTCGATACCCTGATCAACGGCATGGCCGTTTAGTGATAGGACAGGAGGTATACGATGAGAATCAGTGACAGGACGATCATCCGAAACTATATGACCTCACTGAGCACGGGATCTGAAGAGCGCGCCAAAGCAAATTTGAAAGTTTCCACCGGACGCGCCTATCAAACGGTTTCTGAAGATCCCGTGGCGGCGATGAAAGCGATGAAAATCCGCCGCAGTCTGGCGCGCATCGACGACTATAAGGGTAATATCACCGACTTGAAAGCTATTGCACAGGAACGCGAATCTGCGTTCGCGGAGCTGAGTGATATTACCATTGACATGACCAGCCTGCTGCAGCAGGGAAAGACCGGGACGTACTCTGAAAGCGACCGGGCATCAATTGCCTCTGCGCTTCGCAGTTATCAGGAAACAGTGTATGACATTGGCAATTCCAGCTACTGTGGGAAGTATATTTTTGGGGGTACCTCGGAATATGAAATCCCCTTTTCTCTCGACGGGAGCGGGAATCTTCTGTATCACGGCAGCGATGTAGACAGCGGCAGTTTTGCGCCGGAACAGTTTCTCATGGATATCAGTGAGGGCACAGCGGTTAATGCTGCTTTTTCCGGGGCAACGCTGTTGGGCTCCGGCGTGGACGGTGATGGGCTTTCAAACAATGTTTATCAGTTTATCGGGCAGATGGCTTCTGCATTTGAAAATAACGACCTCAGCCAGATGGATCTTTTTTCAAAAAAGCTGACGACCATTCAGGGAGACGTTACGGTGCATCAGGCGGAAGCGGGATCACAGAGTCAGTTTATCTCGTTTTTTGAAGAACGCCTGACGGCCACGAAGACCAATCTGACCGAACGGCAGACTGGGCTGGAGGGTACTGATTCCGCAGAGGCGATCATGAATTATAACTTGGTTTCCTCCGCCTACGATGCAACATTGGCTATGGGCGCAAAAATCATTCCGCAGACGCTGCTCGACTATATTTCCTGAATCGGTTTATCTTATTTGCAGACTTGAAAGCCCCGTTTTTACGGGGCTTTTGAAATACGGAGGGATCGGTTTGAAACAGAGAGAGGCGGAAGAAAGGCCGGAACTGGGCCCGAGCCGGGAGGACGGAGGATGATCCGCTTTCCCCAAGTGGGATTTCCAATCCATCCGGAACTGCACATCCGGTCGGAGATGGCACGGCTCGATCCGGAGCTTAAAATGCCACAGCTTTCCGTGGATGTCGACCGCAACGGATACGATATTCATTTTACACCCGCTAAATTGGTAATTGATAATCGCCCGTACTTTGACTCGGTTGGGTTAAAATCCACCCATGCGCTTTCGGAAGAGTGGACTGAAAAGGCGCGGCAGGCTGCTTGGGATTCCGCCGCCCATGCATGCGAAAATGGCGATGCCGTGGCCGAGGGGGGCTCGATGGAGTCACTGGCTTTTCTGCAGCTAACCCATAGCATCCATGGAATATTACGTTGCGTCCAGCCGGAAAAACCGGTGATTGCCTGTGAAAAGGCGGAGCTCTCTATTGATTATACAAAAGATAATTACACATTTTCCTGGGATATCCAAATGCCCCATATCACGTATCAGCCATATTCCATTGAGACGTGGGTGGAGTTTCAGGACAGAGTCGAATAAAAAGGAGCATCAGTATGGTAAAAAAAGAGTCAGTGCGCCCGATGGACGCGGAACAGTCGTATGAACTTCGCTTCCCTGTTGGAATTCTCGGATTTGAGGATATAACGGCGTACGTCTTGCGGCAGCGGGGACGGGGTCCGGTGTGGGAATTGTCTCCCTTGGAAGGAGAATACCCCCGGTTTGTCATTTTTGCGGCCGAGAGCGTTGTGGAGCGTTACTGCCCCCAGATCCCTCAAACGGCGCTTGCCCAGCTGGAAGCAAAAAATCCGGCAGAGCTTTCATTCTTTGCTATCGCGGTGGTACCGCAGGACATCTCCCAAACGACGGTCAACCTGCGCAGCCCGCTGGCGGTCAATTTCCAAACGGGTCTGGCCGCGCAGATCGTGCTGGAAACCAGTGCATATCCGATGCGGCATCCTATTTTCTCGGAGAAAGGAAAGGTGGAATAGTATGCTTGTCATCAGCCGTAAAGCCGGAGAGGCAGTTTTGATCGGAGACAATCTTGAAATCTCGGTGCTGGAAGTTGTGGGAGACAAGATCAAGCTGGGAATTTCCGCCCCCAGGGATGTCCGGGTGATCCGAAAGGAATTGAAGGAGACGGAACAGCTGAACCGGGAGGCGGCTCGGGCCAGCACGGATCTTTTGTCGCTGGAACAGGCCGTGTCAGAGAAAAAGCAATAAAAACACTAATTTTTTTGGCTGAAAAAACGATATATAGGATAAATGGAAATGGATTTTCTAGATACCAATCGAATAAATCCGCTACGTACGGGCGTGATTTAGATAAAAGCAGAGGAATGGAATTCCGAAAACTAATCAGGGAGGATGTAACCTATGCGTATTAACAACAACATCACCGCACTCAACACCTTCAACAAGTACACCTCGAACACCCAGGCGGCCAGCAAGGCCATGGAAAAGCTGTCCTCCGGCCTGCGGATCAACCGTGCAGCGGACGATGCGGCGGGCCTATCCATCTCCGAGAAGATGCGGTCTCAGATCGCCGGTCTGGATCAGTCCAACCGGAACGTGGAAGATGGGGTATCCTATATTCAGACGGCTGAGGGTGCACTGGAGGAAGTCTCCGGCATGCTGGTCCGTATGAAGGAGCTGTCGGTCGAGGCCTCCAACGGTACCTATAGCACCGAGGATCGCAATAATATTCAATCCGAGGTTGATGCGCTGAAAGATGCGGTCAGTGAGATTTCTACCACTACAAAGTTCAACGGAATCGATGTATTTGGCACTGCGACCACCATTGCTTACGGTGCGGACGCCGGACAGAGCGTAACGGTGGCCGCGGCGACCGGTTTCACAAATCTACTCAGCGCAACCTACGATAACGCCACTACATCCGCGGATGGAGCACTGAATGGAATTAAGGTGGACGGAGTGACCGGTGCCGACGGATATGCTGTTGAGCGAATTGACCGGGCTATTGGCGCCATTAATGCCCAGCGCGCGACCTACGGTGCACAGCAGAACAAGCTGAGCCACATTGCCAACAACCTGTCCACCACCAATGAGAACATCTCCGCCGCGGAATCCAACATCCGCGACGTGGATATGGCCTCGGAGATGAGCGAGTACACCAAGAATAACATTTTGGTACAGGCATCCACATCTATGTTGGCGCAGGCCAATGCCATGCCGCAGAACGTGCTGTCCCTGCTGCAGTAAATGGGCCGGTGCACTGGTGAAAATTGCCGGGACATGACTTGATGGTACCCTCACCCGTTCATGCGGGTGTAAAAGTAAAGGAATGGAATTCCGAAAAACATATCAGGGAGGATGTAATCTATGCGTATTAACAACAACATCACCGCGCTTAACACCTTCAACAAGTACACCTCGAACACCCAGGCGGCCAGCAAGGCCATGGAAAAGCTGTCCTCCGGTCTGCGGATCAACCGTGCGGCGGACGACGCGGCGGGCCTGTCCATCTCCGAGAAGATGCGGTCTCAGATCGCCGGTCTGGATCAGTCCAACCGGAACGTGGAAGACGGTATCTCCTATATTCAGACGGCTGAAGGCGCGCTGGAAGAAGTCTCCGACATGCTGGTTCGTATGAAAGAGTTGTCGGTTGAGGCCTCCAATGGAACCTACAGCTCGGAAGACCGTACGAATATCAAGGCGGAGATTGATCAGCTGACGAATGCGATTTCTGAAGTTTCCACTACCACGAAGTTTAACGGTATTGATGTATTCGGGGCGGCGACCACGATCGCCTATGGTGCAGATGCCGGACAGAGCGTAACGGTGGCGGCCGCTTCCGACTTTAAAGCGTTGCTGACAGCTGGCACATATGACCATGATGCCACGGGATCGGCGTACGCACTGAACGGCCTTGCTGTCGATACCTATGACAACGCAAAAGCAGCCGTCGGCCGGATTGATGACGCCATTGGGACCGTCAATGCCCAGCGCGCGACCTACGGCGCACAGCAGAACAAGCTGAGTCACATTGCCAACAACCTGTCCACCACCAATGAGAATATCTCCGCCGCGGAATCTAACATCCGCGACGTGGACATGGCCTCGGAGATGAGCGAATACACCAAGAATAACATTCTGGTGCAGGCGTCCACGTCCATGCTGGCACAAGCAAACGCCATGCCGCAGAACGTGCTGTCCCTGCTGCAGTAACAGACTGGCGCTCCGGTGAAAATGGCCGCGACATGATCTGAGGCCATATACGGGCAAAAGTAAGGAATGGAATTCCGAAAAACAAATCAGGGAGGATGCAACCTATGCGTATTAACAATAACATCACCGCGCTCAACACTTTCAACAAGTACACCTCGAATACCCAGGCGGCCAGTAAGGCCATGGAAAAGTTGTCTTCCGGCCTGCGGATCAACCGTGCGGCGGACGACGCGGCGGGTCTGTCTATCTCCGAGAAGATGCGGTCTCAGATCGCCGGCCTAGACCAGTCCAACCGGAACGTGGAAGATGGTATCTCCTACATCCAGACGGCTGAAGGTGCGCTGGAAGAAGTCTCCGACATGCTGGTGCGCATGAAGGAGCTGTCGGTCGAGTCCTCTAATGGCACCTACAGCACGGAGGACCGCACGAACATTCAGTCCGAAGTCACGGAACTTGGCAATGCGATCAAGGAAATCGCCACCACCACGAAGTTTAATGGTATCAGCGTCTTTGGAACTGCGGCGGATCAGTTGACCACCGACCCTGCTAATCAAGCAGCGCTTGAAGCGGCCCTCAAATCGGGCGGAAGTGATGCCATGACGGGCACGACCACCATTGCCTACGGCGCGGATGCCGCACAGAGCGTGACGGTGGATCCGGCCGCGGGATTTATGGCGCTGGTTTATGATGGATTAAACAGCAGCGGCGCTGCGCTGAAGGGTTCGTTGCTTACGCTGGACGTGGCGACCAGCGATACCACGGCGAAGACGGCTGTCGGTACGATCGATGCGGCCATCGGGAAAGTCAACGCCCAGCGTGCGACCTACGGCGCGCAGCAGAACAAGCTGAGCCACATCGCCAACAACCTGTCTACCACCAATGAGAATATCTCCGCCGCGGAATCCAACATCCGCGATGTGGATATGGCCTCCGAGATGAGCGAGTACACCAAAAACAATATTCTGGTACAGGCGTCCACGTCCATGCTGGCACAGGCAAACGCCATGCCGCAGAACGTGCTGTCCCTGCTGCAGTAACACGCTACAGTGAAAATCACCAGAACATGACCTGATGGTATCCCCGTTTGTCATACGCGGTTCAAAAACAAAGGAATGGAATTCCGAAAAACAAATCAGGGAGGATGTAATCTATGCGTATTAACAACAACATCACCGCGCTCAACACCTTCAACAAGTACACCTCGAACACCCAGGCGGCCAGCAAGGCCATGGAAAAGCTGTCCTCCGGCCTGCGGATTAACCGTGCGGCGGACGACGCGGCCGGTCTGTCCATCTCCGAGAAGATGCGGTCTCAGATCGCCGGTCTGGATCAGTCCAACCGAAATGTGGAAGACGGTATCTCCTATATCCAGACAGCTGAAGGCGCGCTGGAGGAAGTCTCCGACATGCTGGTGCGCATGAAGGAACTGTCGGTTGAGTCCTCGAACGGCACCTACAGCTCGGAAGACCGCACGAACATTCAGTCCGAAGTCACGGAGCTTGGCAATGCGATCAAGGAAATTGCCACCACCACGAAGTTCAATGGGATCAGCGTCTTTGGAACTGCAGTGGACAAACTGAGCGTAGCGGCTCCGGCTGATCAGGCGGCGCTTGAAGCAGCCCTCGAATCGGGCGGAAGTGATGAAATGACGGGCGCGACAACCATCGCTTACGGTGCAGACGCTGCACAGAGTGTGACGGTGGACCCGGCCGCGGGCTTCATGGCGCTGGTTTACGATGGCGTAGACAAAGACGATGTAGCGGTACAGGGTTCGCTGCTTACGCTGGACGTGACGAGCGGCGCCAATGCGAAGACGGCTGTTACCACAGTCGATGCGGCGATCGGGAAAGTCAACGCCCAGCGCGCGACCTACGGCGCGCAGCAGAACAAGCTGTCCCATATTGCCAACAACCTGTCCACCACCAATGAGAATATCTCCGCTGCGGAATCCAACATTCGCGATGTGGACATGGCCTCGGAGATGAGCGAGTACACCAAGAATAACATTCTGGTGCAGGCGTCTACGTCCATGCTGGCGCAGGCCAACGCCATGCCGCAGAACGTGCTGTCCCTGCTGCAGTAACCGGGCCGGCGCACCGGTGAAAATCGCCGGGACATGACCTAATGGTTCCCTCACCCGCCGTATGCGGGTGCTAAATAAGGAATGGAATTCCGAAAAACAAATCAGGGAGGATATAACCTATGCGTATTAACAATAACATTACCGCACTCAATACTTTCAATAAATATACCTCGAATACTCAGGCTGCCAGCAAGGCCATGGAAAAGCTGTCCTCCGGCCTGCGGATCAACCGCGCGGCGGACGATGCGGCCGGTCTGTCCATCTCCGAGAAGATGCGGTCTCAGATCGCCGGCCTGGACCAGTCCAACCGGAACGTGGAAGACGGAATCTCCTACATCCAGACGGCTGAAGGCGCGCTGGAAGAAGTCTCCGGCATGTTGGTTCGTATGAAAGAGTTGTCGGTCGAGGCCTCCAATGGTACCTACAGCACGGAGGATCGCACGAATATCCAGTCAGAGATGACGGAATTGGCCAACGCAATCGGTGAAGTATCCACCACCACGAAGTTTAACGGCATCGACGTCTTTGGAACCGCGACCACCATCGCCTACGGCGCGGATGCCAGCCAGAGCGTGACAGTGGCTGCGGCGACTGCTTTCACGGGTACAACGGTCACCAATCTGAAGGCAATCAAGGTGGACGGTGAAGGCGACGTCACCATTGGTGCGGATACAAAGACAGGGGATGAGTGGCGTGCCGTTGCCGTCACCACCATTGATACCGCCATCGGGACGGTCAATGCCCAGCGCGCGACCTACGGTGCGCAGCAGAACAAGCTGAGCCACATTGCCAACAACCTGTCCACCACCAATGAGAATATCTCCGCCGCAGAATCCAACATCCGCGACGTGGATATGGCCTCGGAGATGAGCGAGTACACCAAGAACAACATTCTGGTACAGGCATCCACGTCTATGTTGGCGCAGGCCAACGCCATGCCGCAGAACGTACTGTCCCTGCTGCAGTAACCGAGAAAGCATACATTTTATAAAAGTCAGAAGCCAAGCCATCTGTCGGGACAATTCCCCGGCCCCCGGCAGATGGCCGTCCGAAACCGATGTATGGAGGATTATGTCAAAAGAATTCACATCGTATTCTTTTGGCATGATTCTCTATATTCCGGCTTATCGGCCGCCACAATAGATGATCTTTGGGATAGGTGAAATATGAGATTTATACCGTCCTTCTGTTTGAAACCCGGGATGATCGTAGGAAAAGATCTGTATGGGTTCGGAAACGAATTGATGCTCGCCAAAGGAACGGTTCTGTCACCGATCGAAATCAACAGAATCCGTTTTCTCAAGTATCAGGGCGTGTATGTCGCAGATAAGGATTCAGAAGATCTGGAGCCGGACACTGCGATCAGCATTCACCTTCGGAGCAAAGCGGTAAAAACACTGAAGACATTGTTCAAGCAAATTGAGTATGATCGGGATTACTTCTCTAAAAAGGACATATTGAACGGTGCAATGCACATTACGAATGAGATTGTGCAGGAGATCACTTCCAATCGTAACGTATCTGTCAACATGACCGATCTGAAGGAATTTGACGATTATACTTATTATCACTCGGTCAATGTGTCGGTCATATCGGTCATTCTCGGCTATGGAATAGGGCTCAATAAAAGAGAACTTTATCAGTTGGGCCTCGGAACCCTTCTGCATGATATCGGAAAGGTTTTCGTTCCCAAGGAAATCCTCAGTAAGCCCGGGGCGTTGACGGCCGATGAATTTGAGCAGGTAAAGGCCCACAGCCTAAAGGGAAGCGAATATTTAAAGGAGCAGTGGGACATTCCTGTTGAATCCAACATTACCGTGCTGACTCACCACGAAAAATTTGACGGAAGCGGATACCCAAATCAGCTATCGGGTGACAAAATTCCGGAATTTGGGCGGATCGCCGCCGTGGCGGACGTTTATGATGCGCTTACCTCCGATCGGCCGTATCGGCGTCGTCTGCTTCCCTCTGAAGGGATGGAATACGTGATGGGCGGTTCCGGCTCATTATTTGATCCGGACGTGGTAAGTTCATTTGCAAAACGAATTGTCCCGTATCCAGTGGGAACCACCGTCCAATTGAGCAATGGGTTACAGGCCGTCGTGGTGGAGAATCATCCGGGGTGCTCCATTCGCCCGCGTGTGCAGATAATCTGTGACTCGGAGATACCGATATATTATGACCTTTACAACGATATGCAGTATCTGAATATAACAATTACCCAAATTGTAGACATATAGAATGGATAAGCTATCGGAATTATAGGAAGGGAGATGCCGCATTTGTCCACCGTGCTGGTTGTTGACGACGCTGCCTTTATGCGGATGTCGATAAAAAAGGTTCTTGAGAAAAATGGCTTTGAAGTTGTAGGAGAAGCCGAAAATGGTCAGGTAGGGGTTGAAAAGTACCTGGAACTTCGTCCTGATTTGGTGACGATGGACATCACCATGCCGGAGATGACGGGGATCGAGGCGCTGAAAGCCATTCGTGAGCGCGATCCTGCCGCCAAGGTCGTTATGGTTTCCGCCATGGGGCAGGAGGCCCTTGTGCGCGAGGCGATTTTAAGCGGGGCGCAGTCGTTCATTGTCAAGCCATACAAGGAAGATTTTATTGTCGGGACCTTGAATAGCTTGCTGGCATAGCGTTGCCAAAACTGGAACAGGGGGGATCACATTGCCAACCGATGTTTCGAATGATTCATTGTTTGATCTGTTTATATTTGAGACGACCCAGAATCTGGAGCAGATGGAACAGCTGATACTAAACAATGAGCAGTCGGCCCCATATACAAAAGAGATGGTCGATGAGATTTTCAGGGTCATGCATACGATCAAGGGCTCTGCAGCCATGATGCAGTTTGATGGTATGTCTCATTTTGCGCATAAGCTGGAAGATCTGTTTTCCGTTCTGAGGGAAAATCATAAAGCGGCTTATGACGCAGAGTCACTTTCCGATCTGGCTCTTTCCGGCATCGATTATTTTAAGGGAGAAATCGATCGGCTGAAGGCCGGGGAAAAGGCAGGCAGTGTGCCGGCCGCGTTGAAAGATCGCGTCTCTACCTTTGCGCAAAGCCTTAGGGGAGATGGAAAGGAAAAGGCAGAAAAACCGGCGGCGGCTTCAACCTGTGCGTCCGGGGAACTTTCCAATGGGAAAGCGGGTGCCCACAAGTTTACCGCGGCCTTTTCTTTTGAGGAAGGCTGCATGATGGAGAATATCCGCGCGTTTGATGTTCTTCACAAGCTGGAGGCGCTTTCTGCTGTACTTTCCCATTCTCCGGAAAACCTCGACGGAGAGGAGAGTGCTGAAGCCATCCGGGATCATGGCCTTTCCGTATGCTTTTCTACCGATCAAACGCGCGAGGAGATGGCACGGTTTTTTTCGCGGCAGGTATTTCTGAAGGATCTGATCCTTACCGAGGAAACATCGACCCAGTCGGACGGAACAAGCGCAGAGCAGTCTGACGTCCCTGTGCGCGAGCAGGAGCAGCGTGTGCCGGAAAAACCCGGCGCCGCCGCTTCCGCCGGAGGGATGATCAGCGTTAATGTTGGCAGGCTGGACGGGCTGATGGACCTTTTGGGAGAACTGGTCATTGCTGAGGCAATGGTATTATATAATCCGGATCTCAGAGGCCTTCCGCTGGAAAACTTTCAAAAGGCGGCCCGGCAGCTGAAAAAGATCACAGGTGAGATGCAGGACCTTGTTATGTCGGTCCGCATGGTGCCGCTGACGGCAACCTTTCAGCGGATGAGCCGCATTGTCCGGGACATGAACCGCAAGCTGGGAAAAAATGTAGACCTGAAGCTTGTGGGCGCGGATACCGAGGTCGATAAGAATATTATCGATCATATCGGCGATCCGCTGATGCATCTGGTTCGTAACTCGCTCGATCACGGGATAGAGAGTCCGGAGGAACGGCGTGCCTGCGGAAAGTCTGAGCACGGCACGGTCAAGCTGGAAGCGCGGAATGATGGGAGCGAAATCGTACTGATCGTCCGTGATGACGGAAAAGGGCTGGACAGGGAGAAGATCCTGAAACGAGCTGCAGAACGGGGATTGCTTACCAAGCCGGCGGAGGATATGACCGCCCGGGAAGTATTTTCCCTGATCTTTATCCCGGGCTTTTCCACCAAAGAAGCGATTACCGAGTTTTCCGGCCGCGGCGTCGGCCTGGATGTGGTGATGAAGAACATAGAAGAAGTAGGCGGAAGAGTCACGGTAGAGAGCGCCAAAGGAAAGGGCACCATGTTCATCATGCGGTTCCCCCTGACGCTCGCCATCGTGGAGGGAATGAACCTTCGCGTGGGGAAGGCCCTATATACCATTCCGATTACGAATATCCGTGAGTCATTCCGTCCCGCGCCAAATGAGACATTCTTCGATCCTGACGGCAATGAAATGATCATGGTTCGTGGAAAGTGCTACCCCATTGTCCGCTTAAGCCGTCTGTTCCGGATCCCGGTTGACAGTGACGATCCAGCCGACGGTATTCTGATTATGGTTGAAAACGGAGACAATGCGGTCTGCCTGTTGGCGGATGAACTTTTGGGGCAGCAGGAAGTCGTGGTAAAGGCGATGCCGAAATACCTGAAAAAGATCCGCGGTCTTTCCGGCTGCACGCTATTGGGCGACGGACAAATCAGCCTGATCTTGGATACCGGCGGGATCATGGCGGCACGGATGTGAAGCCTCCCTGGGGAAGTGGGGAATATGATCGAAAAAACGGAGGAAAACGCATGGAAGAGCTGCTGATGGACGGGACAGAGGAACTGGAGGAGGACACACAAAGGGATCGGTTTCTGACCTTCCGGGTGGACGAGGAGACTTATGGGTTGGAGATCCGCATCGTCACGGAGATTATCGGCATTCAGAAAATCACCCCCGTGCCGGAGACCCCCGGGTTTATCCGCGGCGTGATTAATTTGCGCGGAAAGGTGCTTCCGGTGATGGATGTCCGGCTTCGGTTCCGCAAGCAGCCGATGGAATATAATGACCGCACCTGCATTATTGTCGTGGAGATGATGGATCTTTCCGTCGGCCTGATCGTGGATCGCGTCTCGGAAGTTCTGACCATTCCGGAAGAGGAAATCGCACCGCCGCCGGAATATTACGTGACGAGGAACCGATATATCCGCGGTATCGCCAAGGCCGGCGGCGGAATCAAAATGCTGCTGGACTGTGACAAGCTTTTAAACGAAGAAGAATTCTCCAATATTTCCGGGGCTGCGGAGACGGCCAAGCAAAGCGTGAAAGCAGGCGTATAAGTGGATAAATCCTTTTTTAATGCGATCCGGCTGCACCGGAAGAAAAAGGACAAGCCGGGAAGAGAGATTTTTTTTTCAAACTGCCGAAAATGGTTTCACAAGTGCGAAGCTTCCATAGCAAGAGGCTTCCATTATATATTCAATAGAAGAGGTGTTACTATGGCGTGGTTTCGCAACATGAACCTCGGGAAAAAATTGATTGCGATGTTTTTGCTGATGGCGATTATCACCGGACTTGTATCTGGCACCGGGGTTGTTTTCGTCAGTCAGATCACAGCGAAAGATACATTTATGTACGAGCACATCACAAAGCCAATCAGTTCCCTTTCCACCATGCGGCTGCTGTTTCAGCAGGTGCAGGTGAAGTCCCGGGATATGGTGACTGCCTATGCCACTTCAGAGATCAACAGCTCGGTCGATGAGCTGACCGAGCTGCGGAATCAGTTTGGGAATCAGGTTACAGACCTTGAAAAGCTGGTCAGTGATGATGATCAGGACATGAAGGATCTGTACGCGCAGTTCTTAGCCGTCCGCGAAACTTATCTGGAAGGGCTGGAGACACTGATCACCTTTGCAAAGTCCAATTATGACAACGAAGCGGACAAGCTGCTGAAAGGGTCTGTCGGAGAGGCGGCTGCGGCAGAAGAGGCCGCGATCGAGGCAATGGCGAACTACAAGCTGCAGGCTGCGGAAAAAACTGCCGACGAAAACAAGACTGCCGCGACGACAGCCAAAGTCATTATGTTTGGTTTGATGGGAGTCAGTGTTCTGGCTGCAGTCGGAATGGGCTTTTTTATGAGCCGGCAGGTGAGCAAGCCGATGCATGAGATGGTCGAAGTCGCAAACAAAATTGCCGATAATGACCTGGATGTGGAGATTACCTATTGCAGCAAGGACGAAATCGGACAGCTTTCCGAAGCTTTTGGCCGGATGATTGCCAATTTGAACACCTTTGCCAGCTCAATTCGTACATCAGCGGAGCAGGTGGCCTACGGCTCCCATCAGGTCGCATCATCGAGCCAGGCGCTTTCTCAGGGCGCCACAGAACAGGCTAGTTCAGTGGAGGAGTTAACAGCCTCGCTGGAACAGATTTCCGTGCAGACGCATCAAAATGCCGGCCGCGCCGATGAGGCAAGCGAGATTTCGCTGCAGGCAAAGAAGGATGCAACACAGGGAATTGAGCAGATGAAGAGCATGCTGAAGGCGATGGAGGACATCAACGAAGCCTCTACCAGCATTTCCAAGATCATCAAGGCCATCGATGATATCGCATTTCAGACCAACATCCTGGCTCTCAATGCTGCGGTGGAGGCGGCCCGTGCAGGACAGCACGGCAAGGGATTTGCCGTTGTCGCCGAAGAGGTGCGGAATCTTGCGGCCCGCAGCGCCAAGGCGGCCAGTGAAACGACAGATCTGATTGAAGGCTCGATTAAAAAGGCAGAGGGCGGCACCCGGATCGCTAGCTCGACCGCGGCGTCGTTGGAAAAAATTGCCGATGGCGTCACCAAGGCGGCAGATCTGGTAGGCCAGCTGGCGGTTGCCTCCAATGAGCAATCGGCGGGGATTTCCCAGATCAATAAAGCCATTTCCCAGGTTTCTGATGTTATCCAGACGAACTCCGCAACGGCGGAAGAAAGTGCCGCGGCCAGTGAGCAGCTGTCCGGTCAGGCGGAAATGCTCAAGGGGATGATCGGGCAATTCCGGCTTAAGAAGCAATACGGCGGTTCCAATTCCGAAGAAGAAACGGAAGAACAAGAAAAAGAAGATCACAGCGATGATGACAAACAGCCCGTCTCCATCAATCTTGGCGACGCGTCTTACGGCAAATATCTTCCCTGATCTTGGGAGAGATTTCATCTGCGTCAGCGGGGGAACACGAAGGTTCTCCCGCTGATGGCAATATAAGGACGGTTGCAGATGGTCGAAATAACGGACAATGAATTTGTACACTTATCGGAATATATATACAAAAACTATGTGATCAATTTAAAGGGAAAAAAGCGAGCGCTTTTGACGGGACGCCTGAATGGGGTGCTGGAGAAAAACGGATTTCAGTCGTTCTCTGAATATTGCTCTTATCTTGAGCGTGACCGTTCCGGTGAAGCGGAAAAAACGCTGATCAATCAGATTACAACCAATTATACCTATTTCATGCGGGAATCTTCACATTTTGCATTTATAAAGGATGCCGTGCTGCCTGCACTGGAGCAAAGCGTAAACGACCGCGACCTGCGTATATGGAGTGCCGGGTGCTCAACCGGGGAGGAAGCGTATACGCTTGCTTTTCTTCTGGATGGATACTTCAGGGAAAAAAACTGGTGGGACAAAACGATTCTTGCCACCGATATATCTGAAAAGGCGTTGGGCATCGCCAAACGCGGCATATATGAAACCAGCCGGCTTACCGATTTGCCGCCGGAATGGCAGCGGGACTATTTTTCGCAGGTGGACAGCGAGCATATGGAGGTTAAAAGCAACATCCGAAATCAGGTAGTGTTCGCTCCGCTGAATCTGATGGGCGACCGGTTTGCATTTCGAAAAAAATTTCATGTGATTCTGTGTCGAAATGTCATGATCTATTTTGATCAAAAGACAAAGACTGACCTTGTCAACCGGTTTTATGATATTACGGCCCCCGGTGGCTATCTTCTGATCGGTCATACGGAATCAATCGCAAGCTGGGAGTCGAAATATAAATACATACGGCCGGCGACTTATCAGAAAATCTAACGATATGGCGAGCTTGAGGTGAAAATATGACACGAGCCCGAAAAATTAGGGTATTGGTCGTAGACGACAGCATGCTTTTCCGTGAGGTCGTCTCGAGAGGTCTTTCCGCCGACCCGGAAATCCAGGTGGTGGCAAAGGCGGTGGACGCGTTTGATGCACGGGACAAGATAATCGAATTCCGGCCCGACGTTATGACCTGTGACGTACATATGCCCAAGATGGATGGAATCGAGTTCATCCGGCGTCTGCTTCCGCAATATCAGTTGCCGGTCATCATCGTCAGTACGGTGAGTGAAGCGGTGCTGGACGCGATGGATGCCGGTGCGGTGGAGTTCGTGGGAAAGCCGGCAAAAGGCGAGCCCGAGTCCATGGAGGCGTTCATTGCGGAGTTGGCAGGGAAGATCAAGGTGGCTGCAGTGGCCAAATTGACACGGCCGATCGCTCCGGCCCGGGCAGAAGGGCAGGTGCTGTCGGCTGGAGCGTCTCCGGATCGGCGGCGGGTGCTTGCCATCGGTGCGTCTACCGGAGGGACGGAGGCGATTTATCAGGTGCTGAAGGCGCTGCCGCCGACCGTTCCGGGAATCGTCATCGTACAGCATATTCCTCCGGTGTTTTCCCGGCTTTTTTCTGAGAGGCTGGATAAGCAGACCGGTCTCAACGTTAAGGAGGCGGAAACCGGAGACCGGGTGGAGCCCGGCCGCGTTTTGATCGCTCCGGGAAATCAGCATATGCGTTTGCTCCGCCGGACCGGCGGGTATGTGGTGGAGTGCTTTGAAGGCGCCAGGGTAAATGGACACTGCCCGTCAGTAGACGTATTGTTTCAGTCGGTAGCGCGGGAGGCGGGCGCGAACGCTATAGGCGTGATCCTGACAGGGATGGGTGCGGACGGCGCCAAAGGACTTCTGGAAATGAGGGGAAAGGGTGCCCGCACGATTGGTCAGGATGAGAAAAGCAGCGTGGTTTACGGCATGCCAAAGGTGGCATACGATATCGGCGCCGTTGAATATCAGATGGATCTGGCGAAGATTCCGGATATGATGGTATCGCTGGCACGACGGGAAGTGCCGTCGGAACAGGGCGAACACGGCCTTAAAAAATAGGATAGTTAAGCATATCAAAGTCATACAGGGGAAATGGGGGGGGATTAGACGACGGCGGATAAAGCCTGTATTCTTTTTAGCGGAGTGAAGCGGAAGAAAGAATACGTATGCGCGATGGACGCTGCGTGTGAAATGCTTAATAGGAAAGGAAAAGCGGATGAATAGCGAAAAAAAGACGAGAGTCCACAAGAGCTTGGCGTGGCTGCTTTCTGTTTGCATGGTATTCGCGATGTTCCCCATAACCGTGCTGGCAGCGGATGCGATAATTGATATTGCGGCAATCACGGGCGTGACCGTACCGGTAAGAGACGGGACACCGGTCACCGCCATCACGGAAACCGCGCAGTATACAGGAACTGTCGCCTGGACTCCTGCTGACGCCACCTTTGCGGCCAGCACAAGCTATACGGCGACGATCACCCTGACGGCGAAGGCCGGCTATACCCTGACGGGTGTGGCAGCTGACTTCTTTACCGTGGCGGGTGCGGACAGCGTGAGCAACAGCATCGACAGCG
>JAYFOA010000103.1:0-5214 GCA_034933145.1 Clostridiaceae bacterium | reverse complement strand
TCGATTTTGCCCGCGCCTATCGCGCCGGTCTGAAGGGAGACGAGAGCTATTCCCCGTCCGTCCTGTCCGAAGTGGAGGCGCGGGCGGCCATGTCCTCCGGGCGGAAGGATGCCGCCGCAGCACAGCAGACGCGGCGGGCGCGGGCGGTGAACGCGCCCTCCTACGGAAATGCGAGCGGCCCGATTCAGAACGGAAGCGGTGTAAGGCCGGGAACTGGCACGGCGCGGCCGTTTGACCTCACAGGCCGCGTGACCGGGAATACGGCGTCGCCGGCCGGTGCGGAGAATCTCCCCGGACTCAGGAGGATGGCTCCGGCGTTGACAGCCGGCGGCCCCGGCAGTATAGTAGAGACGGATGGAAGGTTTTTACATACCGGGGAACCCCCTTCCCCGTCGGACCACGCATCCGGGAACAGCGTACCTGACGATGGGATCACCAGTGACAGTGCATCCGGCGGCGAGATCGTCAGCAGCGGCATGGCCGGTAACAGTCCGGGCGGGGACAGCTTGGCCCTGCCGGACCGGGCCGCCGCGGGGGACAAGCCCGCTTCGGCGGAAGACCGTCCCGCCAATGAGGGCGCGGGGAAGTCGAGCCATTACTTCAAAGATGAACAACTTAGAACTGAACCAAATACGGCTTACTTTTGGTCCGGTAATTCCAACGGCATTGGCGGCAAAGATTTTGCAATGGATCATGCCGCTAAAAACGGTGGAACCACATTGGAAGGTCTTATGAAGAGCCAGGGTATTGAGATGCCGACGTGGGACATTGCCGATCAAAGCTCAATAAAAGCTTGGGAGTATGCGTCCGGAAAGTATGCTGGGCAAGTTTCCGGAGACGTTCATGCACTTATTGGGACTACACAGCGCCAAAACAGCATTTGGAAGAGTATTGAACTACCGGCATTGACTAAAAATCCTTATGTTTCTAAAATAATACTGGTCGATCCAGAAACTTTAACAGAGACTGTTATATTTCGGAGGTAGATATGAAAATTCGAGGCAATCCAGGACCCGACAGAATAACTGTCACTTTTGAAGAAGGAAAATTCAAAGGCAAGAGTGTAACCATGAATGCCGATCCGCTTGTTGGCGGAGTGGCACTATATGCAAAAACCATCAAAGGTTGGGATGGATCAGAATACTTGGGGATGGATGCGGGAACTAAGAAAGAAGTAGTTGCGCTGATAAGGCAAGAGTTAAAACGTTATCCCCCGTCAGAAATCGTTGACTAAACATCCTGCAAACGATCAATTGCGAGGCGACAATTTTTCCAAGTTCAGCACCCTGAACAGCATCTTACAAATGCTTCTATACCGCAATATTTCAGCTCATACAGCACCCGAGACAGCAAAAGCGCGGGTTTACAGCACCTCGAGTCATCTGCACTACATTGATAAAAATCCCGTGTTCTCCAAGGGAAACCGCCCGGCACTGCCGGGCGGTGTGACCGCAAGGTGCGGCTCACCGCACCTTGCTTTCTCCTGCTCTGTTTTCGACGCAGGAGATTTGACCGTTTTGCGGGGAGATAAGCTGCGAACAACGCGCCGTACAACGGCCCACGTTTGCCGCTGTTGCTGGGGAGGGGTATACCCGCCCCTCCCTGGTGGCAAAAGCGGACACAGGCGCACACGTCGGCCCACGCGGGCGAACCCGTCCGTCACGCGGGGCCACAGTAAAAAACTGTAATATTCTTGTAACGCAGCACCAATTGACAAACTTTAACAACCAGCGTATAATTTGCGGCAGGAGGGGGTTTAAGGGGGTAACGCTTAAGCTCTCTCTTTCTCTTTTTTCTGTATTTAAGACAGTTCTGCGACATCCGAAAAAACGACTTGCAAAGCTTTTCGGGCAGAGTTAACATCACACACCATAGTAACCTGCTTGAAGCGTAAAGTCCGTTGGTGGATAGGCTGTCGCGCCCTTGAACACGGTTAAACCGCGAATTCTGGCATCTGAGGTTGCCGGTACCGGGGTCTTGATGTGAATGGCAGGAAAAAGAGAGGCGGATGCAATGCAGAAAAGAGAAAGCTATCTTTATGTTGGCATGGATTTGCATAAGAAAACCCATACCGCTGTCCTGGTGAATTGTTGGAACGAAAAACTCGATACCCTTGTGATTGAAAACAAGCCCGTTGATTTTGAAAAGCTCGTCAGGCGGGTAAACAGAAAGGCTTTAACGTTCGGATTAACTCCTGTATACGGACTGGAAAATGCGTACGGCCACGGACGGAGCCTCGCGGTCTTTCTCATTGAAAAAGGCTGTGTTGTCAAGGATGTGAATCCTGCCCTGGCATATGACCGGCGCAGAAGCGCGCCGACCATGAAAAAAAACGATGAGTACGACGCCTATTGTGTGGGCATGGTGCTGATCGACCAATTACATACCCTGCCGGATGCAAAACCGGCGGACAACTACTGGACTCTTTCTCAGCTCGTGAACCGCAGGGATACCATCGTCAACGACGGCATCCGTCTAAAAAACGCCCTGCACGAGCAGGTATCGGTGGTCTATCCAAGCTACCGGAAATTCTTCAGTGAAATCGACCTGAAATCCGCGCTGTATTTCTGGAAGACCTACCCTTCGCCCCTGCATCTGAAAGACAAAACGGCGGAGGATTTAACCGCGGAACTGAGGGCAATTGCCTCCAGCATCTCAAAAAGCAAAGGTACTTTGATTTTAGACTGCGTCCAAAACGACGGCGACACCATTCGTGATTACCAATCGTCGCGGGACTTCATCACGCAGAGCCTTGTCCGTGATCTTGAGCGGCAGCAATTTGAGCTTTCACAGGTCGACGCGGAAATTGAGAAACTGCTTGCGACCTTCGACTACAAGCTGACCACTCTGCCCGGCGTCGGCAGCGCGATTGCTGGCAAGCTGATCGCCGAAATCGGAGACATCCGCCGCTTTCCGAATGCGGACAAGCTGGCGAGCTTTGCCGGTATTGCCCCGAAGCGCTTCAGCTCTGCAGGCAAGGGCCGGGATGAGAGCAACAAGCAGGGAAACCGCGCGCTGCATGGTCTGTTCTACTTCCTCGCCGTCTCCATGGTATGCGTCCCGAAAAGCGGCAGGCCGAATAATCCGATCTTCTACGACTATTTCTGCCGCAAGCTCGGCGAAGGCAAAACGAAATCCCAGGCGCTGGTGTGCATTATGCGGCGGCTGGTGAACATCGTCTACGGCATGATGAAAAACAAGACGGCGTACATTGCGCCGCCGGTGGGCCAAGACTGAATTTATTGATAATCGAATAACGAGCAGCGCGATAACTGCAAGCGCAGGACTTCTCACCTGAGGGCGCGGGGGAGACGTTTTCTCCGTTTAATCCTGGGTCACTGGATGAGTCAATCGCTAATACATTCAGGAGTGGAACATATACGAAAAAAGTCCTTACAGAGGATACAACCTTTTATCGTGTATACGGTGGAGGAGCAGGAGAAGTCGGCTTATACATGTCCCGCACGCCGCAACTTGGCGGTATGCAATCACAACTCGATTTAGCACTGAATCCCAAATGGGGCAATGCAGCAACACATGTAACCAAAGTCACCGTACCGAAAGGAACCGTTATATATGAAGGCTTTGCAGCACCACAAACAATTAATGGCGGAGCGGGATTCCTTATGGGCGGTGGAAATCAAATCTATATACCGGAGGTAAACGCATCATGGTTCGGAAAATAGAGTGTGATTGTAATGAAAGAATCGGAATAGAAATTGATTCATATAAACTGTTCGAAGAGCTTAAAGACTTTTTTTCAGAGCAGGTAGCCAAGGGCGTTTTTGAGGATATTTCTAATTACGATCACATTTGGCATGAGCATGGCGGGAAGGAGAAAAACGTATATAGGCAAACAATCAAATGCTATAAATGCAAAGCGTGTGGATGCTTATGGGAATTCCGTTATCCTGAGTTCCCAGCATCAGGAAAAATAATAAAATATCCAGATGGCGTATGCCCCGGAAAGGATGAGTAGCTGTATGGATATAAATAACACTAATCTTTTAAACGCAATACGCCTTATGAAAGCTGATTTTTCAAAAGAGCCGCAATTCTTTGCGGCGTTGCACGAAGCTAAATTTCTATGCCCTGTCCGAGTTGATACCCGCAGCCTACCTAAAAACCCTGATGGCAATGCTATCCTCAATAGCGACAGCCCCATTTCGCTGGTCAGTATCAGTGATTCTTCTGGCGTTTTATACCTAATGGCCTTTACCGACCGTAACGAGCTCAGCAAGTGGAATCAGGGAAGCTATCAACAGACTATTGTTTATTCTTTCGTTGATTACAAAGCGGTGCTGACATCCGGTCATACTCCATACCAAGGTGTTGTTCTCAATCCCTTCGGCGACAATATCGTGCTGGGGAAAGAGATATTTAAGGGCGGCAACGACCCTTTCCAAACGGCAAAGAGCAACGAATCCATCATGATTGGCCAGCCAAAGGACTACCCGTCTCGTATGGTTGAGAAGCTCGAACGATATTTCCGCAGCAACCGTCTTGTTGATACGGCCTATCTGCTTTGGATGGTCAGAGGACAGGAAGCGGGCTATTTATTAGTCTTGGGAACAAAAGCTTCTCCACAGCAGCTTTTTTCATCAATCGGCGAGTTGTGTAAACCTTACTTAAACGAAAAGCCTCTGGATATGGTGCTACTCAATACCACTTTTGGGCAGAGTGCTGTACAAGATCAGCAGCCGTTTTACAGGGCATAAATCACAGGAAACACTAACTTTATTGAAAATCCGGCATAAAAATCGTAACCCCGCACGAAAAGTTATGTCATACCGCGATCCCCGAACGGCTTTGCCGGTCGGTGTTTGTTGGGCGGGGGGCTTGAAAAAGCCACCCGCCTTTAACCAACACTATTTTCGACCCTGCGAAGTTAGCCTCGTTTTGATGAGAAGCCGCTTCTATGTCCAGCTGATTTCTGAGTGCGACATTTGCCGCACAAGGGCAACACGTTCGCCGCTGCTTTTGGGAGGGGTACGTTCTCCCGCTTGCCATCAAAACGCGATACAGGGCGACACGTTGGCTCACGGCGGCGAACGCATCCGGCAGTGTATATGGGGCAAAAGAGGGCCTAAGGTGATAACGCCTTAGCCCTCTTTCTTTATTTCTGAACATGTCCGCCGGGCGGTGCAGAGCGGCAGCGCACTGGGGGAAAACGGGAAGAAAGCGGCGTCGGTTCTGTACGACGGGGCCTCCGAC
>JAYFOA010000102.1:0-11798 GCA_034933145.1 Clostridiaceae bacterium | reverse complement strand
GAACCCTGCGCCCGCCGAGAGCCGAATTCCATGATCGCCCTTCCCCGTGCGGCCCGGACCATGCGGCTGGCCTTTGTGGCGATCAGGCTCTGATGATTGATGGTCAGAAGTACCATCGTCTCAACAAACTGGGCCTGCATTACCGGGCCGCGCACCGTCACGATCGGCTCGCCCGGGAATATGGGTGTCCCTTCCGGAATAGCCCACACGTCGCAGGCGAACCGGAAGGAACGCAAATAATCAAGAAATTCCTCGCAGAAGCAGCCCTTGCCGCGCAGATAGGTGATATCATTCTCTGAAAAGCTCAGATGATTCATATAGTCGACCAGCTGCTCTACACCGGCCATAATGGCATAACCGCCGTCGTCCGGGATCTTGCGGAAAAACATATCGAAATACGCAACCGTATCGGCCACGTTTTTCTTCAGATAACCGTTTGCCATCGTGAATTCATAAAAATCGGTGAGCATCGTCAGGTTTTTTTCCATCTGTCAGACCTCCCGCCCATAAAGGGCGAATTATAATATATATAAGAACCTAATAAGAACGCAAAATACGGCAAAATCCGGATCCGCCGAATACGGGCCCGGATTGGAAGCTTTCCTGCAGCGGTCGCGTCTTCCTGTGTGGTCGTATGGCATAACATAATCCGCAGAAAAAAAATGCGCGGAACAATCCAAGGCCGGAAAGCGCATTCCCGGCACTTTACTTCCCCGGCTCTTTTGCCCTGAAATAGGTCAGAATCAAATGCTTATACTCCGTCCCCCGAAAGCTGAGGCAGACCGTTTCCCCATGAAAAGCAAAACCGTTCTTTTCCGCTAAGGCGATAGACCGGTGGTTATCAACCGAAATACAGGCATTGACCGTTTTGACCTTCATCTCCCTGCCTGCGAAAGAAAGAATGGCCCGAAGCGCTTCGCCCATATAGCCCCGGCCCCAATATTCCCTTGCAAGATCGTAGCCGACTTCACAGCTCCCGCTCTTTACATTCCATGCGTGAAACCCGCAGGTTCCCATCTTTTCGCCGGTATCTTTTTTCACCAGTATCCACCGATGCTGTGCCCTCGGCTCCGGCTTCAGATAAAAATCGACGAGCGCCTCCGCTTCCTTCCGGTCGGTAAACGGTTCGGCATCAAACAGATATCGGTTGACATCGTCATCGGAAAACTGCCGGAATATAAAATCTGTATCTTCCTTTGACAAATTTCTGAGCCGGAGCCGCTCTGTCTCCAGATCGTGAAACAGCATAGAAAATCCCCCGCCTATTTCTCCACCGCTTACGCTGTCCTCTGCCTGTCCACATTCTGCTTATTAGTTATATAGTATATCTTTCTTTTAGAAAAAGCAACCGCTATCCTCTATTTTGCAGCTTGACAAATATATAACCATGTATTAATATATTTAATGTTTTTTTGACAAAGAAAAGCGTTTATCTCGCCATGGCGGAGCATGAACGCTTTTTTCATTTGGAATGCGGGGAGGAATGAACGATGGCAAAATTCGTATTCGTGACCGGCGGCGTGGTCTCCGGTCTGGGGAAAGGAATCACGGCGGCATCGCTGGGCCGACTATTGAAAGCCCGTGGGCTGCGGGTGGCGGCGCAAAAGTTGGATCCTTATATCAACGTGGATCCCGGTACCATGAGTCCATATCAGCATGGTGAGGTCTATGTCACCGACGACGGCTCCGAGACCGACCTGGATCTTGGACATTACGAGCGCTTTATTGACGAAAACCTGAACCGCTTTTCCAACCTCACCTCCGGCAAAGTCTACTGGAACGTTCTCAATAAAGAGCGGCGCGGCGAATACCTGGGCGAAACCGTGCAGGTCATCCCCCACATTACCAATGAGATAAAAGCCTTCATTTACAGTCTCCGCGATAAGACGAACGCCGACGTCATCATCACCGAAATCGGCGGCACCACCGGCGACATCGAAAGCCAGCCGTTTCTCGAGGCCATCCGCCAGATCGCGCTGGAGGTCGGCCGGGAAAATGCCTTGTTCATTCATGTGACATTGGTTCCCTATCTCCGCGGTTCCGATGAGCATAAATCAAAACCCACCCAGCATTCCGTCAAGGAGCTGCAGGGCATGGGCATCACGCCGAATATCATCGTCCTCCGCTGCGACGAGCCGCTGGAGGAAAATATCTTTAAAAAGATCGCCCTGTTCTGCAATGTCAAGCCCGACTGCGTCATTGAAAACAGGACCCTGCCGGTACTGTACGAAGCCCCGCTCATGCTGGAACAAAGCAACTTCTCCGGCGTGGTATGCCGCGAGCTGAACATCAGCGCGCCCGCCCCGGATATGCGGGAATGGGAGGATATGTGCCGCCGCATCCATGGCCGCATGCGCAAGGTAGAAATCGCGCTGGTGGGAAAATACGTTCAGCTTCATGACGCATATCTTTCAGTGGCGGAGGCCCTCCGCCATGCGGGCTATGAGACCGGCGTCCATGCGCGCATCCGCTGGGTGGACAGCGAAACGCTGACGGAGGAAACCGTGGCAGAGCAGCTGGACGGCTGTGCCGGCATCCTGGTCCCTGGCGGCTTTGGCAACCGGGGCATCGAGGGAAAGATCCTGGCGGCAAAATATGCCCGTGAGCATAAGATACCCTATCTGGGCCTGTGCCTCGGCATGCAGATTGCCGTGATCGAGTTTGCGCGGCATGTCTGCGGCCTTCCGAATGCCAACTCCGGCGAATTCGATCCGGAGACGCCCGACAAAGTCATTGATTTCATGCCCGATCAGAACGAACAGATGGACAAGGGCGGCACCATGCGTCTCGGCGCCTATCCCTGCGCCGTTAAGCCCGGCACGCTGCTGCACCGCTGCTATGGCACCGAACTGATTTCCGAGCGGCACCGGCATCGCTATGAGTTCGTGAATGAATACCGCAAAGTGATGGAAAGCCGGGGTCTGGTCATCGGCGGCACATCGCCCGACGGCCGCCTGGTGGAGTCGGTGGAGCTGCCGACGCATCCCTTCTTCATCGGCGTCCAATATCACCCGGAATTCAAAAGCCGTCCCAACCGTGCCCATCCGCTGTTTCTGGGCTTTCTCCGCGCCGCCATCGTAAAGGATGACGAAAATGAGAAAGCCTGATTTTTCAGGCCGTTTTAAGAGAACAGGGTGCCCTGCAGAGGGCACCCTGTTCTCTTTCTATTTTCTTTTTTCATCCGGCGTGCATTGCCCCTCAGTTCCTGAACTCATACAAATATAAATAACGGCCACCGTTTTCATCGACGGCGTTGAACGCGACTCTATCATTATCAAACCAGCCGATATCATATTCGCTGCGAATCTCCTGCCCTTCCCGATCCATCATGATCATTTTCCCCCCGGCGATATCCAGCAGACCCAGATTCCCGATCTGCAGATCGTCCTCGTTAAAGCAGGTGAAATATATTTTTGTCCTGTCAGCGCTTAGCTCCGCTCCGGTCCTGGTGGTAAACACAAAGTCTTTGATCAGAGACCGCGTCCCGGTCAAAAGATCCAGCAGACTGACAGACCGATCCGCCCCGATGAAAAGGGCATAGTTTCTTCCAAGGAACTGCACGCCGCCTTCTGCATCCGTATAGCGGCTCAGTCCGGTATAGACCGGCTCCCTCTTTCCGGTTTTCAGCCGGATGCGCCAGCCGTCGGCGTTTCCGGTGGTATAAAACAGCGTGTCGTTGTCCAGCAGCCGCAGATCATATACGCTCTCCTCCGTGACAGGCCCTCCAATAACCTCTTCCATGGGAGTGAGCTTTTTGTCCGCGATATCGCAATAATAGCAGGCGGCATAGCCGTTATAGTTTTTGCTCTTGTCATAGCAGAGGATCACCGCTTTGCTCAGATCGTCGGACAGGGAAATTTCGTGAACGAGATAGGGCAGCGCATCCAATCCGCATCCCTGCAAAAAGTCTGTAATCTTACCCGTGCCGATATCCAGTTCCACCTTATATTCAGCATAAGAACGCAAAAAGGAATGAGGGAACGGAAGGGTCAGCAGTACCTTTCCCGTCTCACCATTTTCCATGGCAGAGGCATATCCGAAAAGAGCCTCGGTCTGCTCCGCCTCCGGCATTCGGGAATCCGGCAGATTGTGGACATAAAGACCTCCGTCTATGAATGCGTAATCGAAGCGGATATTCCAGTCATATCCGCCAAACGAGAAGGCGGTTTCCATCCGTTTGGTCTCCAGAGGAATCAATTGGTTGTCCTTTACACAGAAATAAGCGCCGCTGCCATATCCTTCCTCCTCATGATAGGTAAAAATTACGCCGCCGCCATATTCGTAATCGCTGTCAATCTTGAGATAGTCGATGCCGACCATCCCTTCGACATCCGCGCTGGATACAATGGTAATGTCGCCCGTTCCTGCCGCGCCGCCGTCCTGTGCGACCGTTTCCGATGTTCCCAGCTTAAAAAACGCAATGACGGCAGAGCGGAAATCGGCGCTTACCGCCATGACGGCGGACAGGGAAACGGCAATCACAAGCGCTGCCGCCAAAATGGAAAAGCCGATTTTCTTCAGCGGACGTATGCTATGGCCTACGGTTCCCGCACTCGCCGCTTCCTCAATCAGGTCGCTGTCAATTTCTCCAAGCATTTCCGCTATCCGGTCTGCTTTCATAGGTCAATGCCCTCCCTCTGCAAATATGCCCTCAGCTTTCTTCTCGTCCTCCACAGCATGGATGCTGCCTTGCTTTCGCTGATGCCGAACCGCTGCGCAATCGCCGCAATCGAATCAAAATACCAATAGCGCCGCAAAAACACGTTCCTGCTCTCATAGCTCAGCGTACGGAGAAAATCACTGACGGCTCTTCCGATCCTGCCGTTTTCAGCCGCCTCCTCCACGGTATCCTTCCCGGAAACACAATCCTCCAGCTCTGAGAAAGAGACGGTAACCTCCGGATTCCTTTTCCCCGCGGAAATGTACGCATACTTTTTCAGGGCAAGATTTCTTGTAATGCTGCTGATAAATGCGCAGAGCGATACGGGGTGCTGCGGGGGTATGGTATTCCAGGCAGTGAGATAGGTATCGTTGACACATTCCTCCGCATCCTCCGGGCATGACAGGATATTCATGGACAATCTTCTGCAATGCTTCCCGTACTTTATATCCGTCTGAGATATTGCATTTTCAGAGCGCCGCAAATATAAATCTATGATTTCTTGATCCTCCACCCTCAAAACTCCTTTCACGCTTCCTCATCTATTAAGTACGGTTTTCTATGCTGTCTATTGCGTATACGGCAAAAATTTCTGTAATGATAGTATAGCAGAAGTTTCGGATCGGCGGAGCCGTAGAATGAATCACAAAAAAGTGCTTCCTAATGGACAGGCCGCTATTTTTTTGGTATAATAAATAATTAATTTTTGTAATTTTCATCTTGGAGGATATAGTTATGGAATTTTGCAGTACGAGGGACAGTGCAAAACGCGTTTCGGCGGCGGAGGCCGTTCTGTGTGGGCTTTCCCCCGACGGCGGGCTGTTTCTGCCGGCGGAAATTCCGCATTTTGCCGCGGAGCAGGTGGCCGCGATGGCGAAGAAAGATTATCCGGCCATGGCAAAGGCCATCCTGACGGCTTTTCTCCCCGGCTATACGGAACCGGAACTGGACGAGGCGGTTGCGGCCTACCGGCGCTTTACAGCGCCTGAGGTTGCGCCGGTGCGTAAGATCAAAAACGGCATGTGGGCGATGGAGCTTTGGCACGGCCCCACCCATGCCTTTAAGGATTTTGCTCTACAGCTGCTGCCCCGGCTGCTGACTGCTGCGGCGCGGAAATGCGGCACGAAAAAAGAGATCGTTATTCTGGTTGCCACTTCCGGCGACACCGGAAAGGCGGCGTTGGAGGGGTTTGCCGACGTGCCGGGCACACGAATCGGCGTCTTCTATCCCGATGGCGGCGTCAGCCCCATTCAGCGGCTGCAGATGGTGACGCAGGCCGGCGGCAACGTGGCCGTCTGGGGCGTAGACGGCAATTTTGACGACACGCAGAACGGTGTGAAGGCCATCTTTTCCGACAAATCGCTCGCCGCGCGGCTGGATGCCTCCGGCAAGGTTTTGTCCAGCGCCAACAGCATCAACTGGGGCCGGCTGGCGCCGCAGATCGCCTATTACTACTGGGCGTATGCGCAGATGCTGAATACGGGCGCGATTCAAAACGGAGATATCGTGGATTTCTGCGTGCCCACCGGCAATTTCGGCGATATTCTGGCCGGCTATTACGCAAAGCGCAGCGGCCTTCCGATCGGAAAGCTGATCTGCGCCTCCAACCGAAACAACGTCCTGACCCAATTCCTGACCACCGGTGTTTACGATCGCCGGCGGCAGTTCCACCGCACCCATTCTCCTTCCATGGACATTCTGATCTCCTCAAATCTGGAGCGCCTGCTGTTCCTGCTTTCAAACGACGACCGCCGTGTTTCCGATTGGATGGAGCAGCTGCGCCGCGACGGTTTTTACGACGTCGGACCGGAGATGCTGGAGCGCATCCGGGAAGAGGGCTTCCTCGCCTATTGCTGTGACGACGAGCGCGGCGGCCGCGCCGCGGGCGAACTGTGGGAAAAAGAAGGCTATCTCTGCGACCCGCATACGGCGGTGGCCGTCAACGCCGTGCATCAGCATCACGCCCTTACCGGCGACCGCACGCCCGTGGTTGTGGTTTCCACCGCTTCCCCTTTCAAATTCCCCGATGCCGTTCTGGAAAGCATCAACGTACCCTTCTCCGGAGAGGACTTTGAAATGCTGGAAGCTCTTTCCATCCTCTCCCGTCTGCCGGTGCCGGATTCTCTGGCATCGCTCAAGACCGCGAAAGAGATCCACACGGACACGCTGCCGCGCAGCGGCATGAAATCTGCCGTTGAGGAGTGGCTGAGCAAATGAAATATCTCGTAATGCTGGGCGACGGCATGGCCGACTGGCCGGTGCCGGAGCTTTCCGGCCGCACACCGCTGGAAGCGGCGGCCCATCCCAACATGGACTTTTTGGCGCAGCACGGCGTCTGCGGCCTGGCCCGCACGGTGCCGGAAGGGATGCCCCCCGGCAGCGACACGGCAAACCTGTCGGTCTTCGGCTATGACCCGAAGATCTGCTATTCCGGCCGCTCTCCGCTGGAGGCGGTCAATATGGGCATCCCGCTGAACGCGCGCGACGTCACCTACCGTGCCAACACCGTCACCCTGACCGGCGACACGGTAGAAAGCTCCGTGATGACTGATTACAGTGCCGGTGAGATCCCCAGCGAGGAATCCCGCATCCTGATCGCCGATCTTGCGAAAGAGCTTTGCCGTGACGGGCTGGAGCTATATCCGGGCGTCAGCTACCGGCACTGTCTCGTCCTCCGCGATGCGGAGGATGGTGCGGAGCTGACCCCGCCCCATGACATCCCGGGCCGGCCCGTGGCGGAGTATCTCCCCAAAGGGACGAATGCCGATCTGCTCCGCGGACTGATGGAACATTCCTATGACTTCCTGCGGCGGCACCCGCTCAATGCGCAGCGGGAAAGAGAGGGCAAGAATCCGGCGAACTGCCTTTGGTTTTGGGGCGAAGGACGCAAGCCGCAGCTCGCGTCCTTTACAGAAAAATATGGCATCCAGGGCGGTGTGATCTCCGCTGTGGATCTGATTCACGGCATTGGCCGCTGCGCGGGCCTGCTAAGCATCCCTGTGGATGGAAAGATCACCGGAAACTGTCATACCGATTTTGCAGCCAAGAGCCGCGCGGCGATCCGCGCCTTTGACACCATGGACTTTGTCTATCTGCATGTCGAGGCCCCCGACGAATGCGGACATCACAATGAGCTTCGGGAGAAGGTCTGGTCTATCGAACAGATCGACGGGCAGGTACTCGGCCCGGTGCTGGATGCGCTGCGGGCGCGGGGCGAGGACTTCGCCGTTTTGCTGATGCCCGACCATCCGACGCCGATGGCTATCCGCACCCATGCGCCCGACCCGGTGCCTTTTACCCTGTTTGATACGCGGCGGAACACCTCCGGTGCCGCCAGGTTTACAGAAAAAGACTGCAAAGAGACCGGGCTTTTTGTGCCGGCGGCCCACACGCTGATGGACAGCCTGATCCTCGGCAGGGAGGTACGCGCATGAATGCGTCGGTTGAACTCGGAAAAATCGTCGGCACCCACGCCGTCCGCGGCGAGGTACGGGCGGAAAACTGGGCCGAACCGTCGCTGTGGCAGGGTCTGAAGACCGTCTCCGCCGCCGGCCGCGAATGGCCGCTGCTGGCTTTCCGGCCCCATAAAAACTTTATGCTGCTGACGCTGCAGGGCGTTGAGACGGTGGAGCAGGCCATGGCGCTGCGGGGAGCGGTAATCACCGTCCCGCGCTCGCAGATCCGTCTGCCCGCCGGCCGGTTCCTCTACCAGGATCTGTACGGTTTCTCCGTCTTTGACCTGCGGACGAACACCGTGATCGGCACGCTGAAAGAGGTACAGGAAACCCCCGCTTCTGTGCTGTACGTTGTGGGCGTCGGGAACCGGGAGGTTCTGATTCCCGCAGTGCCGGCTTTTGACCGCGGCGCTGATTTTGACGCACGCATCCTGCGCGTGGAAACCATTGAAGGAATGATCGAATGAGAGTGGACATCCTGACCCTGTTCCCCGAAATGGTGGACGGGGCCCTGAGCGCGAGTATCATCGGCCGCGGCCGGGAGGCGGGACTGATCGACATCCGCTGTCACGGCATCCGGGATTATTCCCCTGATAAACGCCGCCGCACCGACGACTATCCCTATGGCGGCGGGCAGGGCATGGTGATGCAGTGCGAGCCGCTGTACCGCTGTCTGGAGGCTGTCAAAGATGGCGGACAGGTCCATACTGTGCTGATGAGTCCACAGGGAAAGGTATTTACCCAACTGCATGCGCGGGAATATCTTGCGCGGGAGCGGATCATCCTGATCTGCGGCCACTATGAGGGCGTAGATCAGCGGTTCATTGACGAATGTGTGGACGAGGAGCTGTCCATCGGCGATTTTGTGCTCACCGGCGGCGAATTGGCGGCCATGGTCGTCACGGACGCGGTATGCCGGATGGTGCCCGGCGTGCTGGCCGAGCAGGCCAGCTTTGAGGACGAGAGCCATTATGCCGGGACGCTGGAATATCCCCAATATACACGGCCGGAAGTCTGGCACGATCGGCCGGTGCCGGAGGTGCTGCTGTCCGGCCACCACGCGAATGTATCCGCCTGGCGGCGGAAAAAATCGCTTTTGCTGACGCGGGAGCGAAGGCCTGACCTGTTTGAAAAACTGGAGCTGAGCAAGCAGGATCACAAGCTGCTGCGTGAAGATAACGAGTTATGAAGCGATGGCTCCGTATCGTGCTGTTTCTCCTGTGCCTATTTGTATTCGGGGTCATCGTGTGTCTGTTTTACCGCATGGGATTTTATGTAGACGAACACGGAACCTCGCCCGCCGCGGTCTGGGGCGGGAACCGCTGGCTTTGGCTGGATTGGGTGCACCTGTTCGCCAGCTTTGCCGCCTGTATCCTGTCGGGCATTCTGGTATTCAAAAAAGATTAGAAATACCCGCCGCCGTTTCAAACGGCGGCGGGTATTTTCATCTTCTTCCTCGGGATATAAATGCGGACTAAAGTCCTTACACAGGTAAGGAAATCAGCCGGCCGTCCTGCATCCGCATGACGGTATCTGCCTGTTCGGCTACGGCCATATCATGGGTCACAATAATCACGCAATAATTCAGTTCATGTGCCAGACGACACAGCGTCTCCACCACGTTGCAGCTGTTGCGCATGTCCAGATTCCCTGTCGGCTCATCGGCCAAAATAATCTTTGCTTCGGCACATAAAGCGCGGGCGATGGCGACCCGCTGCTGCTCGCCGCCGGACAGCATGGAGGGATATCGGCGATGGCAGGCGTCCTCCAGCCCGACGGCGCGGAGCCGCTCCGCCGCACGGCGGCGGGCCTCCGCCGGTTTCATACCCCGCAGCTCCATCGGATAGGCGGTATTCTCCAGCACGGTCAGCAGCGGGAACAGGTTAAAACCCTGATAGATCACGGCCACGTCTTCCCTGCGGTAGCGGTCCCGATCCATCTGCGCGGTGGAAACTCCTTCATAATCCACGGTCCCTGCTTTTGGCAGATCAAGGCCCGCCAAAAGCGACATTACCGTGGTTTTTCCGCTGCCGGACGCCCCCACCAGCGCATATATTTTCCCCCGTGCAAATCCGCAGGAGATCCCATTGACCGCCCTGACCGTCTGATACTTGTTCCGGTATTCATAATAGACATCCTTCATTTCCAGAATGCTCATCTTTTTACTCCCCCGTGCCCAGAATCATAAGTATGCTGTCACGCTCCATCATTCGGATGGCGGCTGCGATGCCCGCCAGATAGCAGACCGCATAAAGCGCAATGCCCGAAAGCCCGACCGGCAGGTTCCCGAACAGGCCGGCCCGTATCAACAGCAAACCGGCTGCCGCCCCAATAAGGCAGAGGGCGCCCTGTTCGATAAAGAAGACTGCAAACGCCTTTCCCGGTCCCGCGCCGGTGCTGCGCAGGATGGCCAATTCCGGCTTTCGCGTCCGGGTCAGCAGATAGGAGATCACGAACCCCATGGCCACCGACAACGCAAAGGTTCCCGCACTGAGCGCCTGCAGATACCCAATATGCCGGGTCAGACTGTTGAGGGTATCATACAGCTTTTGATCACGGACAACAAGATTGATCCGCGCTGCACCGATTTTTCCCACGGGGCTAATGCCCGCCTGCTCCAGTTTGTCCTTGAAGACGCTGAGATTACGGACATCCTTCAGTACGAAGGAGGCCGCGTCATAGTAAACGATGGTTGTCACCGCCACCCCATTGGAATAGTGCCAGTCGAGCAGCTGTTGGACCGGTGCCGCCGCCGCCAGGGAGACATAGACGGTCTCCCCTCCCTGCAGCTTGGGGCAGACGGCGACGATCTTCGCCTCAAGCACGCCGAATTCGGCGCCCAGCGCGGCGTTGACCCGGTTCCGCTGCAGGGCGGTCAGCCGGATCACGTCACCAAGGCAGAGGCCGTGTACGTCCAGATACTCCTGTGAAGCCGCGCAGACCGCCTCTTCCCCTGCAAACGCGGATTCGTCATACCCATTGAAAAAGGTGAACGGTACGTCCTCCTCGAAAAAATAGGCGGGCGCATACCGGAGGCTGGTGGTGAACACCAGTTTGTCCATCCCTGAAATACTGTCGTCAAACGTCTCTGCCGCAAATCCACTCACAGGAATGTCCGGTGCTCCCGGGTCGGGCGCCGGCGTTCCATCCGCATGCCGCACCGGCCCCAGCAGCTGGCAGTGAAGCTCGCGGGAAAGGTTTGTCTGCGCCGCGAAGCCCATGTCCTCAATTTGCTGGATCACCGTGTCCGGCATGTACAGGTTATTGATCTGCTTCCCGTTATAATTGGTCAGATAGGCAACGACGGGCAGCGTATCATAGACCGCTTCCCGTTCGGCACGGTCGGCGGCGATCCCGGCGGAAAATGCCCCGATCAAAAGCGCCATGCAAAGCGATGTCGCCGCGGCAGTCAAATTCTTGGCGCCGCTGCGGCGGATGGCCCGCAGCGCCATCCGCGCCGGGAAAGCCGCCCTGCAAATCCAATTCTTTTCTTCCGGCGGACCGCACTTCAGCGTTTCCGTCTCAAGTACGGCGCAGTCCGTGTCCTTACTGTCCGCAGCATCGGCTGCCGCGTTCTGCATCTGTGCGCCCTTTCCGCTACTGGGCTGACGACGCAGCGCGCGGTCGCGCGTCACAGCGCAGGCAAATGCTCCCGTCAGCAAAAGCGACGTACCCACCACTGC
>JAYFOA010000101.1:0-13029 GCA_034933145.1 Clostridiaceae bacterium | reverse complement strand
TACATCACGCAGGTCCGAGAAGCATATCAGGCACAAATTGACATAGAACAAAACCAAATTATGAAGATCTTCACAGTGATTACCGCGATTTTTCTGCCGCTGACGTTGATTGTCGGCTGGTATGGCATGAATTTCCATATGCCGGAGTACGGCTGGAAATTCGGCTATTTGTATGTGATCTTTTTCAGCGCAGCAGTATGCGGCCTGTGCTTCTTTTTCTTTAAGCGAAAAAAATGGTATTGAACATTTTCAAAAAGCGGTCCCTGAACGGGGTCGCTTTTTTCTGTTCTAACCGGTACTTGTCCGCATAAGATTTGGACAAGGGGGGGACAGGCATGGATCAAAAAGAAGCAATCCGTGGATTTTATACGGCAGCCAATTTACTGCCGGAACGCCTTTGGCGGGTAGCATACACCCTGTCCGAAGCACAGCGGCCGCTATGTGAGGAGTTCCGGCTGAGGTTGGAGCGGCCAATGACAGCGGTGGTAGCAGGGGAGCAGGTGACCCTGCCCGCATGCGCGACGTCGGAGGAGCTGCAGTTATTACTGGCCCGGGCAGCCGAGCATTCGGTACATACGGTGGAAGGACAGCTTCGGGAAGGGTTTGTCACCACAAAATATGGACACCGTTTGGGTATCTGCGGTGAAGCAGTACTGGATAATGGGCGAATTAAGAATATCCGTGCCTTATCCTCCGAAAACCTGCGGATCGCAAAGCAAGCAATTGGGATTGCGGACGGGCTGCTTCCCGCTCTGTGCAGCAACGGATTTGAAAGCACGCTGATCGTTGCGCCACCGGGTGCGGGAAAAACCACTCTGCTGCGGGATTTATGCCGGCTGCTTTCTCGACGCTGGCATGTATCGGTAGCGGATGAGCGATTTGAGATTGCCGCCTGCTTTTCCGGTACACCTCGGTTTGATATCGGCCTGTGCGATGTATTTACCGGGGGCAGCAAGGCGGAGGTGCTGTCGCTTTTGACCCGCGGCATGGCACCTCAAATTATTGCCACAGACGAAATTACCCGGCCGGAGGACTGCCGCGCGCTGATGGAGGCCGCCGCCTGCGGCTGTCGATTCCTTGCGACCGCGCATGGCGAAACGCTGTCCGACCTTCGGGCGCGGCCCGTATATCGGGAACTACTGACAGCCGGGATTTTCCGACGTATGGTGACGATCACCCAAAGCGGCGGCCTGCGGGAATATAAAGTTTTAGGACTGGAGGGAGTCGATGCTGCGTACGATCGGAGTCGTGCTGCTGGCCTGCGCCTGCGCGCTAGCAGGAACGGCGGCGGAGCGGGCCCAACGCGCGCGGCTGCGAGCAGTGCAAAGCTGGTGTGCCGCACTGACGGCGCTGTCTGACGAACTGCGGTTTCGAGCACCGCCGCTGCCGGAACTTTTGAAAATGGCGGCAAATCTGGCCGGCGGGCGAGCAGGCAGCTGCCTGTTGGCACTGGAAGCGGAGCTGCAGAAGGCAGGGGATTGGCGGGCAGCATTGCGGCATTTACCGGAATACCTTCCGACAGACGGCGTCTGGGAACTGCAAAACGCGTTCACGGTACTTGGAGAGTATGATCTGGAGACCCAGCTTCGGGCGCTTACAGAGGCGCATACCGCGCTGCAGAGAAGTATGACAGAACTGCAGGCAGAGCTTGCGGCCAAAGGACGGGTTTATCGGGCAGCAGGGCTGTCCGTAGGATTAATGTTAGCGCTGTTGTTATGGTGAATGTGATAAAAGGAAGTGCGCGATGCAAGTTGAACTGATTTTTAAAGTTGCAGCCATTGGTATCTTGGTGGCCGTACTCAATCAGCTCCTGATTCGCTCCGGCCGGGAAGAGCAGGCAATGATGACGACACTGGCGGGCCTGATTGTCGTGATGATGATTATCATCCAGGCCATAAGTCAGATGTTCTCGCTCATCAAATCTACCTTTGGCCTGTGAGCGGGTCAATGGCGCTCCGGCTTTGTCTGGGCGCGATACTGGCCTGCGCCGCCGCTCTGATGCTGAAAAAAGACAATCCGCTCGGCGGATTTCTGGTAGCGGTGGCCTTTTGCGTCGTTGCACTGGTGGCATTGTTGCCAGTCATCGGTGTGGCCGTGGGAAAAGGGAAACTGCTGCTCCAGGAAGCAGGGCTGGATACACAGCTGTTTTCCCCACTGCTCAGGATATTGGGCATTACGGTCTGTACCCGTATTTCCGCAGAGCTGTGCCGTGACGCCGGGCAGGACGCAGTCGCAGCGAAGCTGGAGCTTGCCGGTGCAGCGGCAGGCGTGCTTTGCGCCCTGCCGCTGGCACAGCAGGTGCTGGAGCTGGTGGGAGGGATTACATGAAAATAGCGGCTTGTATCTTACTGTGCGCGATGCTGCTGATTCTGCCGATTACCGCTGCTGACTGGCTGGATACCGGAGAGCTCAATCAGGCACTGACACAGGAGGAAAAAGACCTAATTGGAGGAATAGATGCCGAACAGGGAGATGTGTCCAAAGGATTCTCCGGGTTATTTAACGGCGCGCTGAGCACCTTTCGTGGACAGCTGAAAAGCGCGGTATCATCGGGCTTTTTGTCGCTGGCTATCTGTGCAGTCCTTTCGCTGGCGGAAGGATTCTCAAAATCCGCGGGACTGACCGGGGCCTCTAAGGCTGCCGAACTGACGGCAATCTGCGGACTTCTGATCGTCAGTCTTGCCGGCAGCGGAGGGCTGGTCAGTGAATGTGAAGCCTCTATTCGACGGCTTGATCTATTCTCAAAAACGCTGACCACAACCTTTGCTGCCGCGGGCGCAGTGGCAGGGCGACCAATCAGTGCCGTCGCCGCTTCTGCGGCAACCATGTTGTTTTCTAATGTAATCATCTCCCTTTCTAGGATGATTTTTCTTCCATTGACACGATTTTATGTGCTCGCCTGCGCTGCGGGCGCAGCAGCGGAAAGTCCGCTGCTGCTGCGCGGCGCGCAGCTGGTTAAATGGACGGCTTCCACTTTTTATCGTTGGTTTTTAATGATTTTTTTTGGATATGTGACGCTTTCGGGATTAATTACCGGATCTGCAGACGCAGCAGCGGTTAAAACGGCGCAGGTGGCACTGTCCGGTGCGGTACCGGTTGTCGGTGGCATCATTGCCGGCGCATCGGAAGCGATTCTGGCCGGGGCGAAAGCCCTGCGGGCAGGCATCGGTCTATTCGGCTGCCTGGGCGCGGCAGCTATCTGTCTGACACCCTTTCTGCAGGCATTCACACATCTACTGATCTATAAGCTCCTGGCAGCTTTTGCCGCATCTTTTGCTTCTTCCGGCGCGCAGAAGCTGCTCGATGGGATTGCCGACGCCTATGGCATCGCTTTGGGTCTGCTGGGCACCTGCTGTGCCGTACAGTTCATCGCGATCGTCGCCAGTCTGACGGTGGCCGGCGCATGAACGGTTTGCAGGCATATCTGCTGCGTCTGACTGCCGCAGGGTTGATCTGCGCCGGTGTGGACGCCCTGTGCGGCAAAGGGAAAAAAGAGCTGGTGCGCTTTTGCTGTGCCTGCGTGCTGGCATTGGTCGCGCTGGCCCCCCTATCCAAAGGAGAACTGCAAATCCCGACGGTGTCTTATGAAGCGGAGGTACAGGCGGCAGTGGATGAAGCGGTTACTCGATCACGGCAGGCGCAGGTCGACCAGACGCAGCAGGCACTTGCCCGCGACGCGGAAGAATTTGCCCGGAGCCAGTATGACTTATCGTTGACAGCTACCATCGTCTGTTCTGAAGCCGGGGATACGGTGGAGCAGGTGGTTCTGCAGGGGGACGGCGGCACTGCAAAAGCCGCGCTTACCGCTGCACTGGCACAGCGGTTCGGCATATCGGCGGAAGCCATTCAATGGGAGGGGTAACGATGAACTTGAAAAAGGCCTCGGCCCCGGAATATCTCCGGCGGTTGTTCGATAAATATAAGTATGTCCTGTTGCTCTGCGCGGTTGGGCTGATCCTGATTCTTCTGCCTTTTGGCGGAAAAACGGAATCCACAGCAGAAGCGGAGGAAAGCGCCAGCGAAGAAGATCCGGTCCTTCTGCTGCAGTCTCAGCTGGAAGCGCTGTTTTCGGAGGTCAGCGGCGTAGGGCGGGTCCGTGTAATGCTGACTGCCCAGAGCGGAGGCGAAACGGTTTATGCCTACGACGAAAGCAAAAGCGCCAGCAAGAGTGACGGGGGAGCCAGTTCCTCCAGCAGTATGACACTGGTAACCGTGGGAGGAAGCGAAGGAGATCCAGTAGTCGTGCGGGTGGATGCACCGCTTTTTTCCGGTGCGGTGGTCGTCTGTGAGGGTGCGGAAAGTGCAAAAGTCCGGCTGGCGCTGACCGAAGCTCTTCGATCGCTGACCGGAATCACAGCGGATAACATCGTCATTGTCAAAATGAAATAGGGAGGGTTCCGAATGAAAAAACGCGGGGTGATCTATTCGGTCGTCGCGCTCATGCTCTGTGTGGCGGTCTACCTTAACTGGAGCTACTCAAAAACCAACGGCGAACTGAATGCAGAGGGTGATGAGGAAGCCGGCGGAAAGATTCTCGGCGAATCCGTCCTGGTAGACGGTGCAGAGGGTACGGCCGAAGACGATGATGGGTGGACGGTTTCGCTGGAAGAAGGCGACGATTATTTCTCTGCTGCCCGACTGTCTCGGCAGCAAGCGCGGGATGAGGCGGTAAACATTCTCAGTGCAACGGTTTCCAGCGAGACCGCGACGGAAGAAGCCAAAGCTGCCGCCAATACACAGATCATGGCAATGGCAGAAAATGCGACCACCGAGTCCCGTATCGAAAGCCTTGTGCTGGCAAAAGGATATCGCGATTGCGTGGTGTTTATCAATCAAAATGGCGTCAACGTCATTGTGGCAAAACCGGAAAACGGTCTTTCCGATGCAGACGTTGCGAAAATCAAAGACATCGTGATTGACGAGGCGGGAGTCACTGCCGATAAAATCAAAATTATCGAAACCACCTGAGTTAACAGCCTTTTAACTTGCGTTTTACCGGGGATTGGATTAAAATATCGGTACATACCCCAAAAGGGAGCGTGATATGCTATGAATGAACAGATATCTTATGTGGAGATCTCCGACGCCAACGGCGCCATCCGCATTTCCACTGATGTGCTGGCCGAACTCTGCGCTGCCGCCTGTCTGGAGACAAACGGCGTCTCCGCCATGGGCACGGCACCGCAGACCACGCCGATCAAGGGCGTTTCGGTTGATCTGGAGACGGATGGCACCTGTACGGTAGATGCCTATGTGCTGGTGCGGATGGGCGACGTCCTGACCGATGTGGCAAAGACGGCACAATTGAATGTTAAAACTGCCATTGATGCGGTGGCAGGCGTTTCTCTCGGAAAAGTCAATATTTATGTCGCCGGCGTTGTAATGAAATAAAATAGGAGGACAGTGGGCTTGGACAAGCAGGAAATGAAACAGGCGGTCTGCGCCGCCATTGACAAGCGAAAAGGGCAGATCATCTCTATCGGACAGGACATTTATGCACATCCGGAGCTGGGATACAAGGAGACTCGTACTGCGGCCATTGTACAGCGCGCCTTTGAAGAACTGGGTTTTGACTATCAGAAAGGGCTGGCCCGTACCGGGCTGCGCGCTGATTTAAAGGGAGGGGCGGATGGCCCGAAGCTCGCCGTTATGGGTGAGCTGGATGCTGTTGTCTGCCCAAAGCACCCAAATGCCGATCCGAAGACCGGTGCGGCCCATTCCTGCGGGCACAATGGGCAGATCGCTGCCATGCTGGGCGTGGCAATGGCGCTTCACGACACCGACGTGCTGAAAGAGCTATCCGGGTCGGTGGCACTGTTTGCCGTCCCTGCGGAGGAGGCAGTGGAAATTGAATGGCGCAAAGGCCTGATGGACAGCGGGGAGATCCGCTTTATCGGCGGAAAGCAGGAGATGATCGCCCGCGGCTGCTTTGATGATGTAGACCTGTCCATGATGGTGCATCAGACTGCCGGGCCCAACGTACTGACTGGCGGTACCTGCAATGGGTTTGTCGCCAAATATGTCCATTATATTGGAAAAGAAGCGCATGCCGGCGGCGCACCCCATGAGGGGATCAACGCGCTGAGTGCAGCCCGTCTCGGGTTGGCAGCAATCGACGCACAGCGGGAAACTTTCCGCGATGAAGACGCCATCCGCGTCCATCCCATCATCAATAAGGGCGGCGATCTGGTCAACGTGATCCCCGCCGATGTGCGGATGGAAACTTATGTCCGTGGCAAAACCATGCCCGCCGTATTGGATGCGTCCCGGAAGGTAGATCGTGCGCTGCAGGCCGGCGCCTTCGCCATGGGCGCCAAAGTGGACATTTCCACGCTGCCTGGATATATGCCCCGTATCGAATGTCCGCCGATGGACGAGGCTTTTGCCGCCAATGCCGTCGCCCTTGTCGGGCCAGAGCGCGTTGAGAAGGAAGGCCACGGAGCGGGCAGTACCGATTTCGGTGATATTACCCATATCATGCCTGGAATCCACTGCTATGTAGGCGGTGCAGAAGGCCCTGCCCACAGCAGCGATTACCGCATAACGGACCCTGAGCTTTTTTATGTGACTGCTGCCAAGCTGATGGCCATGACGGTCATTGATCTTCTGTGTGACGGCGCCGCGCTGGCAAAGCGTACGCTGACGGAGATCCGTCCTCCATATGCGGATAAAGAGGCCTATCTTGCCGCATGGAAAGAGTTGGCCGGCGTTTAAAATTGCTTTTATGGAAAAGCGCCTCAGAGGAGGCGCTTTTCTTTTGCAAATTATTCATTTTATAGGCTTTCTTTTCATGCAGAATTGTGTATAATATAAATAGCTTGTATATGGAGAAATTCGGAGGATATGACATGAACAGACGGGGCGCGCGGGAACTGGTGCTGCACCTCCTATTTGCCGGCGACTTTACAGGCCTTACAGGGCATGAACTCCTTCAGCGGATGATCAGCGGCGAACGGTTTGAGTCGCTGCAAAGCGAATACCCGCTTTATGCGGAGCTACCGCCGGACAATCAGAAAGAATATGTGAGAGACACCGTCATCGGCGTGACGGAGCATATGCCGGAATTGGACGCTTACATCGAAAAATATGCCGTAGGCTGGAACGTGGCGCGCATATCGCGTGTATCTAAGTGTATTCTGCGGCTGTGCATGTATGAACTTCTGTACCTCGGCATCCCGGTCGGTGCATCGGTCAACGAGGCGGTCGAACTGGCCCGGGCCTATGACAGCGATCAGGCGGCAGCGTTCGTCAACGGAATCCTCGGCAGCTTTGTCGCTCAGGAGTTGAAAAAGCCGTGACCCCTGTCATTCTCGGATTTGACACCAGCAATTATAAGACCTCAATTGCCGTTTTTTCTCCTTCGGACCAGACGTACCGTCTCGAAGGGCGTCTGCTGAATGTGCCGGCTGGAGCACTTGGGCTGCGTCAGAACGAAGCACTTTTTCAGCATGTGCGTCATCTTCCGCTACTGGCAGAGCGGCTGTTGGACGGAGCGCCGGTGCTTGCAGTCGGTTATTCAGACCGGCCACGGGCAGTCGAAGGCTCCTACATGCCCTGCTTTCTTGCAGGGGAGAGCGCGGCCCGTACTGTTGCCGCCGCTTTTGGTGTACCCTGCCGTGCATCGTCTCATCAGGAGGGGCATCTGGCCTCTGCGGCGTTTTCCTGTGGACGCTTTGACCTGATGGGACAAGAATTTCTGGCCTGGCATCTGTCAGGCGGAACAACGGAGTTTTTGCATGTGTATCCTGACCTGCGTACCAAAATCATCGGCGGGACGGAAGATATATCGGCGGGGCAACTGATCGATCGAACGGGTGTTCTTCTGGGCCTTCGATTTCCGGCCGGGCCGGATGTGGAGCGGCTGGCTTTGAGTTCTGATAACGGGGATTTTTTTTCGGTAAAAATTAAGCAAGGATTTTTCTCGCTTTCCGGTATGGAAAATCAAGTGAAGTCCCGCATCGGTGTGGGGCTGCCCGCACCGGAAATTTGCCGTTTTTCTCTGCTGACAATTGCCGACGTGATACTGCGCTGCACCCGTACCATGCAGGAAGAGCTGAACCTCCCTGTGCTGGTTTCCGGCGGCGTATCGGTGAACCGCCTGCTGCAGAAGGCCATGGCGTGCGAGACCAACGTGTACTTCGCACAAAATGGATTGGGCGGAGATAACGCGCTGGGCACAGCACTGCTCACCGCAAGAAAGGAGAACCTTTTGTGACACAGCAACCGCTTTCCGTTACGGAAGTGACGCAATATATCAAGCTGCTGATGGACCGGGACGACGTATTGAGCGCCGTTACGGTGCGCGGCGAGCTGTCAAATTATAAGATGCATTCCTCCGGTCATCATTATTTTACACTGAAGGATGACGGCGCGGTCATCAGCTGCGTAATGTTTCGCGGCGACGCTTCCCGTCTGCGATTTCGGCCGGAAAGCGGAATGAAGGTGATTCTCAGCGGCCGGGTCAGCCTGTTTCCCAAAAGCGGACAATATCAGATTTACGTTTCCGACATGCAGCCCGACGGAATCGGCGCGCTGTATGTCGCTTTTGAACAGCTGAAACAAAAACTTCAGGTTGAGGGGCTGTTCGACCCCGCCCATAAAAAAGCGCTGCCAACATATCCGCGGCGAATCGCCCTTCTGACTTCACCCACAGGGGCTGCCGTACGCGACATGATTCGCGTGCTGCGGCACCGGTTTCCATTGGCTGGTGTTCTGGTTTGCCCGGTAAAGGTCCAGGGTGAAGGAGCAGCACAGGAGATTGCTTCTATGCTGGACTATGTGAACACATACCGGCTGGCCGACCTGATTATCACCGGGCGCGGCGGCGGTTCAATTGAAGACCTGTGGGCGTTTAATGAAGAAGTGACCGCCCGCGCAATCTACCGAAGCGACATCCCGGTGATTTCCGCCGTCGGCCACGAACCTGATATCACAATTGCAGATTTTGTCGCTGATTTGCGCGCCGCTACGCCGTCCAACGGCGCGGAGCTTTCCGTGCCTGACGGTACGGAGCTTTCCGCGCGGCTGCGCGGCGTATTTTCACATCTGGCGCAGATGCAGCTGCGGCAGATGCAGCAAAAAAGGCAACAGCTGGATGCTGTGCGAAAGAAAAAAGTACTGTCCAGCCCATACGGATATCTTAACGAGCGCCGGATGCTTTTGTCCCTGCTTACCCAACGGCTGGAGAGCGCCACGCGCCGTCAGACCGATGACAAGCGGCGGAGATATGCGGCCGCCGCAGCACGGCTGGATGCGCTCAGCCCGCTAAAAGTCCTTTCCCGCGGCTATTCCATGATCAGTGACGGCGAAACTGTGATCAAAAGCGCAAAAGGCCTGCGGCTCGGGCAAAGCCTGCGGGTGACATTTTCCGACGGAAGCGCGGATTGTGCTGTGCAGGGCGTGCAGATAAAGGAGAGCGTATAAAATGACGGAAGAGAAATTCGTATTTGAAAAAGCGATGAAACGTCTGGATGAGATCGTAAGCGCGTTGGAAAAAGGTGATGCGCCCTTGGATCAGAGCCTGACTTTGTTTGAAGAGGGGACTGGCCTGATTCGTAAATGCGGTGACGCGCTCGATGGCGCAGAGCAGAAGCTGAAGCTGCTTATTCAGACGCCGGAAGGACCGGCTTTTGAGGCTTTTTCGGAGGAAGGACAATGACTCCTGAGATTCTGACCCGGTTCGCGCCGGCAATTGAGGCGGCACTGAGCAGACATTTCCCGGAAAGTACGCTTCCGCAAAAACGCATTTTTGAAGCTGCACGGTATAGCCTTTTGTGCGGTGGAAAGCGTTTGCGGCCATCCCTTCTGCTGGCGTTTTATGAGCAGTGTGGAAAAAAGCCCGAGGACGCGCTGCCGTTTGCCTGCAGCCTGGAAATGATCCACACCTATTCCTTAATTCACGACGATCTGCCCTGCATGGACGACGATGATCTGCGAAGGGGACGGCCCACCTCACACAAGATGTTTGGAGAAGCCATGGCCGTAATGGCGGGTGACGCGCTGCTGAATCGCGCGTTTGAAATCATGTTGTCTGCCGATACGGTTCCTGCTGAACGGGCGCTGGCTTGCGCGGCCTATATTTCCCGACAGAGCGGTGCTTTTGGCATGATCGGAGGCCAGGTACTTGATCTGCAGATGGAGACATCGTTCGATCCTGCGCTGCTGGCGCCAACCGCCGAACTGAAAACCGCAGCGCTGCTGCGCGCCGCCTGCGTCGGCGGGTGTATTCTGGCCGGTGCCGGTGGTCGGCTACAGTCCGCGGCGACACAATATGCCACCAATCTCGGCCTGGCATATCAGATCGCTGATGACCTCCTGGACGTAGCCGGTGATCCGCGAAAGATGGGCAAGGCAGCGCATCATGATGCCGGGCAGGGAAAAGAGACATTCGCCTCTGCTTGCGGTATCGAAGGATGCCGGCAGCTGATTCAAAACTATACGATTTTGGCGACCAAAGCGGCCGAGGCATTTCCGAATCCCACGCCGCTGATTTCGCTGGCGAATGCGTTGGCAAAACGCGACGCCTGATTATTCCGAAAGGAAGGACTCAATGCGCAGTTACCCGTATCTGGAACATATCCATACGCCCGCGGATCTGAAAGCCCTGCGGCAGGAAGACCTGCCGGAGTTGTGCGCGGAAATACGCGAGTTCCTGATCGATCATGTGTCCCGTACCGGCGGCCATCTGGCTTCCAATCTGGGCGCAGTCGAATTGACAGTTGGGATTCATCGGATCTTTTCCTCACCGGAAGATGCGGTTTTTTTCGACGTAGGGCACCAATCCTACGTTCACAAATTGCTGACCGGGCGAAAAGACCGGTTTGAAATGCTGCGCGCTTTTGGCGGTCTGAGTGGGTTTCAGCGCCCGGAAGAAAGTCCCTATGACCCGTATATATCCGGCCACGCCTCAAATTCTGTTTCATCCGCTCTGGGCCTGGCCCGTGCAGACCGGTTGCTGGGGCGAGAACGCAGTGTCGTCTGCGTTCTCGGTGATGGCGCGCTGACTGGAGGGATGTTGTACGAGGCGCTTAACGATGCTGGACAGTCCGGCCTGCCGCTGGTCATCTTGTTCAATGACAATGAGATGTCTATTGACCGAAACGTGGGCGCTTTGGCAAAACGACTGAGAAAAATTCGCCTGAAGCCGCATTATTTTAAACTAAAAGCACGGACAAAAGCCCTGTTGCGGCGTTTTTCCTTCGGCGAGCATTTGATCGCCGCCATCTCGGCCTTTAAGGGGCGGCTTCGCACCGCCATACTAAAGGAAACGCTCTTCGAACTGATGGGCTTTCGGTATCTTGGTCCGGCGGATGGCAACGATATGGAAACCGTCTTAACTTTACTGTCCGAGGCAAAAAATTTGAGGCTTCCGGTAGTTGTACACCTGAAAACAGTCAAAGGACGTGGATACCTTCCCTCAGAACAGGATCCGGCACGCTTTCATGGAATTTCTGCCTTTGACGCGGTAAGTGGTGAATGTGCCGAGAGCGGAGAGACCTTTTCCGGCGTTTTTGGTCGTACTATGTGCGACCTTGCAGCTCAGGATGAAAAATTATGCGCCGTCACGGCCGCCATGACCTCAGGGACCGGTCTCAGCGAATTCGCCGGACGATTTCCGGCGAGGCTGTTCGACGTAGGCATCGCGGAAGAGCATGCTGTTACACTTGCTTCCGGTCTGGCGGCCGGCGGTTTAAAACCGGTCTGTGCCATCTACTCTACATTTCTGCAGCGCGGATTCGACCAGATGATCCACGATGTGGCGATCCGGCGCCTGCCGGTAGTATTGGCCGTTGACCGTGCCGGGATCGCCGGACAGGACGGTGCCACCCATCAGGGCGCATTCGACGTACCGTATCTGCGTGCCATTCCGGGCATGAAATTACTGTCGCCAGCTTCTTTTCGCGAGTTGCGTACTGCGCTGCGTGCCGCCCTGCTTTGCGGCGGCCCCGCAGCAGTCCGCTATCCCCGCGGCGGTGAACATGGGTATTTTGGCGATACGATGGATGCGGCGGAAGCTCTGCTGCACGAGGGTGCGGACGGTACAATCGCCGTGTACGGAATTCTGACCGGCGAAGCGCTGCGCGCTGCCCGAATCTTGGAGGAAAACGGCCTTTTTGTCGATGTTGTAAAGCTTAATTGCCTTACGGAAAATGCATATCCGTTATTGGAAGCGTCCGTGAGGAAGACGGGGCGGCTGCTGATGCTGGAGGACTGTGCCGCCGGAGGCTGCTTGGGAGAGCGTTTGTGCGAGGAACTGCTGGCAAAAGGGATCCCGGCGAAAGTACAGCTTCGTAATTTGGGGGCCCGATTTGTCCCCGAAGGTACGGTAGCGGAACTATGGCACTTCTGCGGATTGGATGGAGAGAGCGTGGCAAAGGCTATGCGTTTTGAATGTGGAAGCGAGGCGTCCCATGGCTGAGTGCAGGCGTCGCCTTGACATGCTGCTGGTTGAGCGCGGCCTGGTCTCCGGCCGGGATAAGGCAAAGGAATGGATCGCTGCAGGCTTTGTACGCGTAGGCGGGAAAGAGGTTCTCAAACCGGCAACGCTGCTGGACAACAGCGCTCTGATTACCGTCAAACCGACGAGACCCGTGTTTGTCGGCCGGGGCGGTGAAAAACTGGAGCGGGCACTGGAAGAGTTCCAAATCGACCCAAACTGTCGTTTTGTGCTGGATGTAGGCGCATCAACCGGAGGATTCACCGATTGTCTGCTGCGCAGGGGCGCGGCGCGCGTCTATGCGGTGGATGTTGGCACGGGACAACTTTCCCCGGCCCTTTGGGCCGACCCCAGAGTGGAAAACAAAGAACATACGGATATGCGTATGCTGCCTGCCGGCGCTTTGACACCGCCGCCGTCGTTGGCGGTCTGCGATGTGTCTTTCATTTCATTGCGGCTGATCCTTCCCTCCATTTTTCTGCACTTAACGCCGGAAGGGGAAGCGGTTGTACTCGTCAAACCTCAGTTCGAAGCAGGCCGCGGTGCGGTCGGAAAGCACGGGATCGTCCGGGATCGGGCGACGCACCTTCGGG
>JAYFOA010000100.1:0-21107 GCA_034933145.1 Clostridiaceae bacterium | reverse complement strand
GAGATGTAAGTGCTGTAAGGCATTGAGTCGACCGGTACTAATGGGCCGAGGGCTTGACCTTCATTTCAAATTGTCAGGCAACCTCAACGTTTTGTCGCCCCCTCTCCCTTTGTCTCTCTTTCAGTTTTCAATGTGCTGGATTTTCTTACCTTGGATATGCACCTTTAGCTCAGTTGGTAGAGCACCTGACTCTTAATCAGGGTGTCCAGGGTTCGAGTCCCTGAAGGTGTACCATTGTATATTACGGCGGCATATCCCGCGTGATATAGATACGACGTGGCCCGTTGGTCAAGCGGTTAAGACGGCGGCCTCTCACGCCGCAAACGTGGGTTCGATTCCCGCACGGGTCACCAATTTGTTTTCCTGGCGCGGATGCGCCTGACAATAAAATAGTAGGTGTTGATTACAGCGAGGGTCCACCCGTTCCCATCCCGAACACGGTAGTTAAGCTCGCAAGTGCCGAAGATACTTGGCTGGCGACGGCCCGGGAAAATAGGTAACGCCTACACAAAGAGCACATCCATACCGGATGTGCTCTTTGTTTTTGTTAAACGCCTACTTTAGTTTTGCGCTGGACGGCTGATATGAGATGACTGAATACGGGTACAGAAAGCGTATTCCGCCGCATATCCATCCATAATGTGACGCAAAAATCATCGCCCGCTTGTCAAAAAGACTCCTTACCGGTGCGCCATCATCGCCGCACGGGCGCACCGCCGCCGCGTAGATAAGTAGAAATGATCGCGCTTAAGGCTCAAGCTCATAGCTGAAGGTATGGAAGAACTGTCCCCGTTTTTCCCACAGCGTATTAAAGGATACCGTGACCGTCCGTACGCCCTGGGCATCCAGATAATCCATGGTGTCCGCATCCTGTGAAATCCTGGAGAAGAGGTCTGCACTCCAGTCTTTCAGGCTGTCCGTAAAGGCTTCCCGCTGCGCGTCATCCCGATAGCCGGGCGTATAGATCGGCATCTCGATATAAAGTTCGTCCGTGTCCGGGAGGATGCCAAAGCGCAGGAGCGTCACCTCGCCGTGCGGATTATACCGCGGGTCGCTGAACTCTGCCTGATTAAAATCCTGAACGAAGTCATAAGCGATGGTTTGAGCCCGCAGTTCTTCCGGCGACAGCCGCGCGGCCGGGCCAAGGCCCAAGCTGAATTCATGAGAATACATGTACGAGCCGTCGGAATAACCGGTCACTTTGATCTCGTTGATTTTGAAGGCGCCGTATAATCCTTCACGCAGTGTGGCATGTACCTCCTGGGCAGCCTGATCCATGTCGTCCCACGCATGGAGGACCTGTACCTGGGTACAATAGAGGCCGACTTTGACATTGAGGTTAGCATATTTGCGTTTATTTGCATTCTCGTCCATCAGCAGGTCGTCCTTTGTAAACGTAAGGGAAATCCGGTCGATTTTGAGCAGCGTTTGTTCGTCCTTCCATGGCGTAAGCTGGCCTTCCAGGACGGTGCGCAGTTCCTCATCGGTGAGGCTGTCGATCAAATCCATAATCTCCGCCTGATAGGCCGTGCTCTCCTCTGCTGTATGCGTCGTGACATATTCATGATATTCCGACCGAGTCGGCACCTCTGAAAGCGGCCGAGCTGCCTTGTCCGCAGCACAGCCGGCGAACAGGCAGATAAGCAGCGCGAGGAGGGGAATGAACATTATTTTCTTCAATATATTTCACCTCTGTTGAAATATATAAAAATCATTATATAATATTATACATAACATACATCCATGAAAATGTAAAGGCAAACTGATAGGTAGATATGGCGAGGCCCGTCGGCCAGGCGGCTAAGACGGTAGCTTTTATTCAAAACGCATGTGTCTATTTGCCTAGCCGAGCATTTAATATCGTGCGTCCGGACCGCTTATGTTTGTCGAATAATGTTCGTGGCAAGGGGTAATGAATTTCCCCGCCGTTGGCTTTTACTATGCCTTTTAAGACTCACATATAAAAACCTACATATAAAGATCTGGGGGAGAGAACTTCTTTAGGAAGGCTCTCCCTTGATACGTCCCTTTTATTTTCTCAAGTGGCATGTCGGCACGGCTCAAAGATCGGTTTGGCATTTTCTGTATGATATGGTATACTATTCTATATTGATTTGGGAGGCCTGGACAATGATCTATCGTCCTGCGGGATGCTCCGACATCCCCTGTCTGATCCGTCTTCGTCTTGCATTTCTCGCAGAGCTGCATGGACCGCTTACGGAAGAACAGTCGGCTTCTTTTTCTGCAACGCTGGAAGATTACTTTAGGCGCTGCCTTGGGAAAACCCTTCTTTGCTATCTCGCGGAGGAGGATGGGGAAAGCGTCTCCACGGTCTTCCTCACCATTTCTGAAAAACCGGCCAGCGAAAGTACGCCCACCGGATATTTCGGAACGGCTCTGAATGTATATACCTGCCCGGAATACCGCCGGCAGGGCCATGCGGCCGCACTGATGCGTATGGCCATTGAAGATGGACATAACCGCAACCTGTCCTATATCGAGCTGATGGCTACCGCCATGGGGGAAAGCGTATACAGGGCGCTGGGCTTTTCGGAACGGACGCAGGGAAACAAGCCGATGATTTTCAGGTTCTGACGGTTCCTCTGATTTCCCGGGAAACGGTAAGTTCCGCCTTTGGACGAAACGGAGGTTTCTTTTGACGGAATATCTTCTGCTGGCTGCCGTAGTCATTCTGATCTGTGTGATCCTGAACCGGCTGACCAGCCGGATCGGGATTCCCATGCTGCTGGCCTTTATTTTGTTGGGTATGCTCTTTGGCTCAGACGGTCTGGTACGGATCTCTTTTGATAATTATGCCCTTGCGGGGAAGGTCTGCTCGGCCGCGCTGATTTTCATCATGTTCTACGGCGGCTTCGGCACCAAATGGAGCGCGGCCCGTCCGGTGGCCCTCAAGGCGCTGCTGCTTTCTTCGCTGGGGGTTGTCTTTACCGCCGGTCTGACGGGTCTGTTCTGCCACTTTGTCTTGGGGTTCGGATGGCTGGAAAGCATGCTGCTTGGCTCTGTCGTCGGATCGACGGATGCGGCCTCCGTCTTTTCCATTCTCCGTTCCCGCCGTCTGAACCTCCGGGACGGGACCGCTTCCCTCCTGGAGCTGGAGAGCGGAAGCAATGACCCCGTTTCCTATATGCTGACGATCATCGTTTTGTCGGCTATGCGGGGTGACCTTTCGGGCGGAAAGCTGCTCTACCTGATTTTCGCTCAGCTGGTTTACGGTGCGGTCTGCGGTGTGATCATCGCGCTGGCCGCCCTGTGGCTGCTTCGGAAAATCCATTTTATGACAGCGGGCTTTGATACCATTTTTGTGCTGGCCATCGCCCTGCTTGCCTATGCCGTGCCCATGGCTTTTGGCGGAAACGGATACCTTTCGGCGTATCTGGCGGGCATCCTGATGGGGAACCGCCCCATACAGAACAAGCGCGCAATGGTCAATTTCTTTGACAGCCTGACGGGGCTGATGCAGATGCTCATCTTCTTTCTGCTGGGCCTGCTTGCCACTCCTTCCTGTCTGCCGGGCGTGCTGCTTCCCGCATTGCTGGCGGCCCTCTTTCTGACGCTGGCTGCCCGGCCGCTTGCCGTTACCGCGCTGCTTTCCCTCTTTCACTGCTCCCGCGGACAGCAGCTTCTGGTATCCTGGGCAGGGCTGCGCGGTGCGGCCTCCATCGTGTTTGCCATCTTAGCTGTGCTTAATCCCGCAGGGACGGAGCATGACCTGTTCCATATGGTTTTTTGCATCGTCCTGTTTTCCATCCTGCTGCAGGGATCGCTGCTGCCGCGGGTGGCGCAGCACCTCGGCATGATCGACGCGCGCGCCGATGTTCTGCGCACTTTTACCGATTATACGGATGAGGTGCCGGTGCAGTCGATCCGACTGGATATCACCGAGGGCCATCCGTGGGCCGGAAAGGCGGTGCGCGACCTGCTGCTGCCGCCGGATACCCTGCTTGTATTACTGCAGCGGGGCGATCAGCGCACCGCACCGCGGGGGGACACGGTGGTGGAGGAGGGCGACTGCCTGGTGCTTATTGCGAAAGCGGCAGGGAAGACGGAGGGAATCCGGCTGACAGAAACGATCCTGGACGCCGGACATGAATGGGTTGGAAAGACCGTAGCGGAAGTGGAACTGGAACCGGAACAGCTGATCGCGATGGTTCTCAGGAGCGGGGAGCTTATCCTGCCCTCCGGCTTTACGGATCTGCAGGAAAATGATGTGCTGGTGATCAGCCGGCCCCGATAAAAGAAAAACACCCGGGAGAAATAAATCTATGATATCGGATATTCATATTCGTGCGGTGGCGGTTGATCTGGATGATACCCTGTTGCGAAGCGATAAGAGCATCTCGCCACGCACGCTGGCCGCATGGGAAGAATGCCGCGCCCGCGGCATCCGGCTGATTGTTGCCACGGCGCGCTCTGAGCGCGCTTCGGCGCGGTTTTTGCAGCAGCTTTGCCCGGATGCGGCGGTCACCAATTCCGGCGGGCTGGCGCGTGTGGGGGAGCGGACCGTTTTTTTCCGGCTTTTGTCGCCGGACGCGGCTAACGGGATTGCCCGCGCGTGTCTCGAAGCGGGCGCCACGATGGTAACCGCCGAGACGCAGGCGGGGTATTTCTGGAACTCGCATGAGCCGCCGTTTTCGGCCGACTACGGGGATGCCGTCTATACGGATTATTCGATGCCGCTGCCGCCGACCTATAAGCTGACGGTGGATATGCCGGATACCGCGGCGGTACGGGATATTGCGGCGCGATTCCCGGCATCCGCGCTGACCGGGTATTCAGGGGAGACATGGTGGCGTTTTTCACCCCGCGGTGTTCATAAACTGGCCGGTCTGTCAGCCGTGCTGGATGCCATGGGGATTGCGCACGGGGAGACCGCGGCTTTCGGCGACGATTACAGCGATCTTGAGCTGCTGCGCGGTGTGGGATACGGCATCGCCATGAAAAATGCCGCCCCGGAAGTCCTGGCCGCCGCGCGGGAGGTCACCGACGACAACGACCATGACGGCGTCGCTCGCTGGCTGGAGCATCGGCTGCTTCATCCGGTGACCGTATGTCCCGCCGGGCCGGCGGAGGCGGAGTTTTTGTACGGCATCCAGCAGCGTGCGTTTCTGCCGCTGCTGGAAAAATATCAGGATCATGCAATTAGCCCGGCGGCGGAGAGCTTTGAGGCCTTTTGTACAAAGTTGACGCGGCCCGGAACGACGCCCTACCTGATTTCTGTGGGCGGAGAGCCGGCGGGTGCGGTGCGCATCCAGACACGTGAGGACGGAACCTGCAGAGTATCGGCCCTCGGCATTTTGCCGGAGTATCAGAACCGGGGCGTGGCCCAGTGTGCACTCCGGCAGATCGAGCAGCTGCATCCGGCGGCGGCGGCCTGGGTGCTGGATACCGTGGCGCAGGAGGCCGGAAACTGCCATTTGTATGAAAAATTGGGATATGTCCGCATTGGTGCTCCGCGGCCCGTCAACAGAAATATGTCGCTGGTGGATTACCGGAAGGAGCTATGATGCGGATCACTGACAGTTATCCGGGCATATTGGCAATGGGCGGACGCTTCGAGCGGGACGTATGGCGGCATTACGCTGCCGGAATCGCGCCAGAACTGCTTGAAAAAGTGGAGCGTGACAGCGCAAGCTATGATTTTGAGCGGCAGGTGCGCCCGGTGCTGGATGCCGCGCTGGCATCAAAGGAACGCCTGCTCACGGCGCATGACAGCTTTCTGAGAGCGTGCGACGGTCTGGAGGAACGGATGTGTGCCGTTCTCGGCTCCGCGCCGGAGGCAGACGTGGTTTTTTATTTTGGCCTGTGCAACGGTGCGGGCTGGGCGACCAGGCTGTCCGGCCAGCCGGCCGTACTTATCGGCGTGGAAAAAGTGCTGGAGCTACATTGGGAGACACCGGAACAGATGCGTGCGCTTCTCTGGCATGAGCTGGGGCATCTGTGGCATTTTTCTCTTTTTCCGTTCACGGAAACGCCGGGGACACCGGCGGAAAAAGCGCTGTGGCAGCTGTGGAGTGAGGGTGTTGCCATGTATGCCGAACAGCTGCTGGCCGGCGATCCGGCACATTATCATCAGAACCGGGACGGCTGGCTGCGCTGGTGCCGGGAAAACCGTGCGCGGTTGTTTGCGGAATACCGCCACCGTATGGCGGCGAGCGCTTCCGTACAGGATTTTTTTGGGGACTGGTGCTCCTTTGAAGGGTACAGCGACGTAGGCTATTATCTCGGCTGCGAGCTGGTGAAATTCGCCGCGCGCGGCAAGACACCGGCGGAGACGGCCCGCATAGCGCCAGCGGAGGCCGCCGTGCTTTTGGGGCGGTCGGCCGGAAGCACGGTCAATCCCGCCTGCCCCTGCGATACCGATGGCTGCCCGAGACACGGAGATTGCAGCGCCTGCTGCAACTATCACCGGCAGTATGCCAAAAATCCGCAGACTGCCTGCGGACGAAAGGAGCATGTATGAGAAAGCTGCTGAAGACGCTGCTTTATGTATTGGCCGCCGCTGTACTGGTGGCCTGCGGCCTGATCGTTTACCTCTCTGTCACGGAATACCGGCCGGAGGCTTCGGAGCCGGCCGTACTTTCGCAGACAACGCCGGAAAAGACGTTTTCGCCCGGCGACCGCCTGAGCGTACTGAGCTTTAATATGGGTTACGGTGCGTTGGGGAAGGATGCTGACTTTTTTATGGACGGCGGGAAAGAGGTCATACCTGACTCCCGTGCCCGCGTGGACGGCGATCTGGCAGGCATCGCCGCCCTGATTGAAGCGCAGGATGCCGATGTGACCATGCTGCAGGAAGTGGATACCGGCGCCCGCCGCAGCTTTGGGATCGACGAACGGACGATGCTGGGCAGGGGGAGCACAGCGTTTGCCTATAATTATGTCTGCAACTTCGTTCCCTATCCGTGGCCTCCGATCGGACAGGTGCATTCCGGTCTGATGACCATGACCGGAGCGGAGATCCAATCGGCAGAACGGATTGCGCTGCCCTGTCCCTTTTCGTGGCCTGTACGGATGGTCAACTTAAAACGCTGCCTGCTGGTTACACGGCTGCCGATTGAAGGCACGGACAAACATCTGGTCATCATCAACCTGCATCTGGAGGCCTATGACGACGGAACAGGAAAACTTGCGCAGGCAGCCGCGCTTACCGCCTATCTGGAGACGGCGTATGCAAACGGCGATTATGTAATCGCCGGCGGAGATTTCAATCAGGTATTTCCCGGCACGACGGAGCGTTATCCTCTTGTGCAGGAGAACTGGATGCCCGGCACGCTCGATCCGCAGGCATTTTCAGAAGGCTGGACGCTGGCCTTTGACGAAGCGACCCCTACCTGTCGGCTGCTGAACCAGCCCTATGACCCCGACAGCCTGCTGACGCAGTATTATGTTATCGACGGCTTTCTTCTTTCACCCAACGTGGAGCTTGCGTCGGTAGAGACGCTGGACTGCGGGTTTACATATGCCGATCATAACCCGGTCCGGCTGGAAGTGATCCTGAAGTAAAGCTGCCTGTTTTATGCCAAACGCTCATCTGCAAAGTCTGAAAAGAAACAGCGCCGCCCCATCGGGGCGGCGCTGCGGTTGTTATGGCAAAAGCATTGCGATCAATCCAGGACGATATCCTCCAGGCGGCGCTTGGGGACATAGTGGACATCGTTATTATCCCTGTAATAATTGAAGTCGTCCCCGGGCTTGAGATCGGTAAGAACCACCTTTTCGTCCGGAGTGCCCAGGGCAATGATGAGCACCGGCCGGAGATTAGCGGCCAGGTGGAGCGCTTCGGACACTTTTTCAGGGCTAAAGTTGCCGATCATGATGCCGCCGAGGCCCATTTCCACGGCGCGCAGCAGGATGGTCTGTGCAACGATCCCCACGTCCTTCCAGAACCGTTCGACCCCCGGCCCGATGGTGCTGTCATAGCAGACGACGATAAACCCAGTGGGGCAATGGCCCGGGTGGGGCAGCTTCATCTCCGGCAGCCCACGGGCCCAGCCGGTCAGCGGCTGGATGGCGGCATTCTGCTCCGGGGTCCAGGAGAGATAGTATTTGAAGGATTGGTAATTCTGGCTGAAGGGCGTCAGCCGCGCGTGATCCACCATGTCGAGGAGCTGTTCACGGGTCACGGTGCAACTTTCGTCATAGCCACGGTAACTGCGGTTTTTCAGAAGCAGGTCTTTCAGCATATTTTCATTTCCTCCTCATAATCTTATGGATGGATGGCATGAGGTGCTCCAAAAATCAGAGCTGCCAGTCAATCGGTGCCATCCCATTCTGCACGAGAAACTCGTTTGTCTTTGAAAAGTGGCGGCAGCCGAAAAAACCGTTATAGGCGGACAGCGGGCTGGGGTGTGCGGCTTGAAGTACAAGATGCTGCGGCGATGTGATCAGAGCCCGCTTCTGCTTTGCGTTTCCTCCCCAGAGCAGGAAAACCACCGGCTTTTCCCGCGCATTGAGATGCCGGATAATGCTGTCGGTAAATGTTTCCCAGCCACGTCCCCGATGGGAGTTGGCCTGTCCCGCACGGACGGTCAGCGCCGTATTGAGCAGCAGAACACCCTGCCGGGCCCAGGGAAGCAAGCAGCCGGTATCCGGAATCCGGCACCCCAGATCTTCATGCAGTTCTTTATAGATATTCTGCAGCGAAGGTGGGACCTGTATGCCGGGAAGAACAGAAAAAGCAAGCCCGTGCGCCTGATTCGACCCATGATAGGGATCCTGTCCCAGAAGAAGAACCTTGACGCCGGCATAGGGAGTTTCTTTCAGGGCTGAGAAAATATCATACATGGACGGATAAACGACATGGGACTTATATTCCATCTTGAGAAACGCCCGCAGCGCCTGATAACTCTCCGAACTGAGATCTTCCGCCAACACCTCGTCCCAATCGTTTCCAATATGTACCATCGATTGGCCTCCGTGAAGTTATTCGACGGAATTATACCATATACGACCTAAAAATACTATCGCTTTTTTTATTCATTCATGGTATAATAAATAAAATATTTTGGGAGGGAAAACTATGGCATTTCTGGACAAGTTGGGCGGCATTGCCAAATCTGCAGGGGAAAAGGCTGCGGAAGCAGCGAAAATTGCGGGTGAAAAAGCGAACACCGCCATTGAAGTGGGGAAACTGAACGTCAAGGTCAAATCGGAAGAAAACGAGATCGACAACATCAAATTGGCGTTGGGTCAACTGGTCTGGGAGCAGTTTCTCGCGGGGGACGAGCTGAGGGAAGACCTGTCTCAGCTTTGCCGTGAAATCCGCAGCCATCAGGAAGTGATTGCCGGTCTGCGCAGCCAGATCAGCGAGCTGAAGGAAAAGCCGGAAGACGGCGAAGCGCAGTAAGCTGAATGATCGAGCTGCTGGCAAAGCGGCTTGTGAAGAACTGGGAGCATCCGACCGATCCGGCCGCACGGGAAGGCTATGGCATTCTGTGCGGCGCTGTGGGCATCGGCTTTAACCTATTGCTCACGGCATTGAAACTGCTGGCGGGAAGCCTCAGCGGTTCGATCGCCGCCACGGCGGATGCACTGAACAACTTGTCGGACGCCGGCTCATCTTTGGTGACGCTGGTGTCCTTCCGCATGGCGGCTAAAAAGGCCGATGCGGATCACCCATTCGGTCACGGCCGCATCGAATATTTGGCGGGACTGGCGGTGGCGGTAGCCGTTCTGATTACCGGCATCGAGCTGGGACGCAGCTCAGTCCTGAAGATTTTGCACCCGGTACCAACGGCGTTTTCCCTGGTCAGTATTGCCATTCTGACTGTCTCCATCCTCATTAAACTATATATGGCGCATTACAACCACCGGATTGGGCGGCTCATTAATTCTTCTGCTATGCGTGCCACCATGCTGGACAGTCTGAGCGATAGCGGGGCTACCTCTGCCGTTCTGCTTTCGATGCTGCTGGAAAAATATTTCCACTGGACCGTCGACGGCTGGTGCGGTGCGTTGGTGGCCGGCCTGGTGATCTGGGCCGGCTTTAAGGCTATCCACGAGACGATTGGGCCGCTGCTGGGCCAGCCGCCCGATAAAGAGCTGGTGGAAAGCATCGAACGCACAGTGCTTGGATTTTCTCCCATTGTCGGCGTCCACGACCTGATGGTCCACGATTATGGCCCCGGGCGCAGGATGGTATCCCTCCATGCGGAGGTGCCGTGCGACGGGAATTTACTTGCGATGCATGACGCCATAGACCTGGCGGAGACAGAGGTGAGCCGCAGGTATTTTTGCGCTGCGGTGATCCATATGGATCCGATTGAGACGCACAATGAGCATGTCGTTGCGCTCCGCACCCGGATGGAGGAGCTGGCGCAGACGCTGGACGGGCGCATATCCATTCATGATTTCCGCGTGGTCACCGGACCGACGCATACCAATTTGATTTTTGATCTTGTCCTGCCCTTTGACCTGAAGTTCAGCGATGAACAGGCGGTTGCGGAGCTGCGCCGGAAGGCTGAGGACTGGGACGGGAATTACCATCTTGTTGTGACGGTGGATAAGGCAAGCATATGAGTATGTACGGAAAATACAAGGATGATTACGAGCTGCAGGATGCGCCGCACCTGAACGGAAAGGGAACGCGGACCGTTGCCGTTTATAAGGGCGGCTATTGGCGGTATGAGCTGTCTGACCGGGAATACCGCAGGTTTCTCTGGCGAATGGTTTTGCTTCTTGTGGGAATGACAGGCCTCTATGCCGCCATGGCGATCCTGCCCGCCGGCCCGCTGGGAAGCAGCGGCCCGGCTGCACCCTATGTACTGCTTCCATATGCCATGCTGCTTTTCCCGCTGGGAATGTGCTGGGGCAAGGTGCTGTCGCTTGCTTTTGCCGGGCGGGAGCTGCAGCGGCGGGAATACGAGCAGTGGGTTGTACGGCGGCGGCAATATACCGTTGCGCTGCTGCTGTGCGCCGCCGCCGCCGGGGCCGGCGGCCTGGTATATACAGTGGCAAACCGGGACGCAGAGAAAATTGTGCAGAATGTATGGTTTGTACTTCTGGCCGCTCTGATGACTGCGCTTTGCTGGATTTTTCTTCTTCTGCAGGATCATGCGGTGTGTACGAAACTGGACAAATAGCACAAAAAAGATATACGAGAATCACAGAGCTTGCGCAAGATGCCGAATCTTCATTGACAGCATTTGTACTATCTAGTATAATTGAAATAAAAAATAGCAGAGTGTACACTGCTTTATTAAAAGGAATTGGAGGAAAGAACATGAGCAAAAAACTCACCAAGCTTTTGGCGCTGTTACTCGCGTGCATGATGTGTGCCGCACTGTTTGCAGGCTGCAAGGGCGAAACACAGCCTGCCGAGGACGAGGGCAACGGCACCGAACCCGGCAACGAGACCCAAGTTCCTGAGGATGATACGCCGCTTGTCGTGGCGTACAGCCCATTCTCCGAGAAGTTCAGTCCCTTCTTCGCTGATACTGGTTATGACATGGATGCCGTGGAAATGACCCAGGTCAGCATGATGACGACCGACCGTATGGGCGGCATTATCTATAATGCCATCGAGGGGGAGACGGTCAATTTCAACGGCACCGACTATCTGTACACCGGTCCGTGCGATATCTCCGTCAGCTATGATGAAACCACCGATATCACCACCTATACGGTGAAAATGCGCGACGATATCTATTTCAGCGACGGCGAACATGCGACCGCCGACGACATGCTCTTTACCTACTATGTGTATCTGGATCCCGACTATGTCGGCTCCACTACGCTCAGCAGCTATGACATCATCGGCCTGCGCAACTATCAGACGCAGACCACCGATGATATCTATGACAAGTATAACGCCATGTTTGCGGATATCTATGCCGCAGGCGCGGGCTATACCTGCACGGGTAGCGAATCCTTCACACAGGAGCAGTATGATCTGTTCTGGAACGAGATCCTGCCGCAGGCGTGGAAAGACGACGTGCAGGCAATCGTTACCTACGTTCTGAACAATTACGGAAGCCAGTTTGCGGATTATATGGATTCGAGCCTGGAGCTTAACGACAATACGCAGGTCGCGTTTGGCATGCGGATGTGGGGCTACGGCAGCTTTGAAACCACCACCGCGGCCGACGGCAGTACCGTGAATGCCAAGGATGCCAACGGCAATCTGATCTTTAAAGACTCCAACGGCAAGACCTACGATCTGGTCAACACCTTCCCGACGCTGGATGACTATTACGAGGCGTGCAAAGCTGCGTACGGCGGCGATCCGGAGGCTTATTGGGCGGTTGAAGCGGCCGACAGCGACAGCGTCATCGATGTCGCCAAGACCAAGTTCATCTCCGAGGCCGGCTCCGCTGATCCGGGCATGAGCGGCGGCGTTACTTCTGTTGCCGGCATCTCAAAGCTGGACGAGTATACCGTTGAAGTCAAGACCAACGGCTATTCCGCGCCGGCCGTATATTCCATCTGCGGACTGCAGATTGTTCCGCTTCATTATTACGGCGATCAGTCTCAGTGGGATCCGGACAAGGGACTTTACGGACATCCGCTGGGTGATCTGAGCGTTGTCAAGGCAAATACCACCACGCCGCTTGGCGCCGGACCTTATAAGTTCATCAAGTATGAGAATAAGGTAATTTATTACGAAGCCAACGAGACCTATTGGAAGGGTACTCCAAAGGTTAAGTACGTCCAGTTCAAGGAAACCGTCTCCGCCGAGGTGGCGTCGGCCGTTGCGTCCGGCACCGTCGATATGGGCGAGATGACCGGCTCCAAGGATCGGTTCAACGAGGTCAAGGGCTTTAACTCCAACGGTGAAATTTCCGGCGATGTGATTTTCACCTCCAAGGTCGATAACCTCGGCTATGGCTACATCGGCATCAATGCCGATAACGTCAAGGTCGGCGACGATCAGGGAAGCGAAGCGTCCAAGGATCTGCGCAAGGCGCTGGCCACGATTCTGGCCGTCTATCGCGACAGCGCATATGACAGCTATTACGGTGAGGCGGCTTCCGTGATCCAGTACCCGATTTCCAACACTTCCTGGGCCGCACCGCAGCCGACTGACGAAGGATATAAGCAGGCCTTCTCCGTCGATGTGAACGGCAACGACATCTATACCTCCGATATGACCCCGGATCAGCGCTATGCGGCTGCTGAGCAGGCTGCGCTTGGCTTCCTGGAAGCTGCGGGCTTCACGGTCGAAAACGGGAAGGCCGTCGCCGCGCCGGAAGGCGCCCGCCTGTCCTACGAGGTCATTATCCCCGGCGACGGTCAGGGCGATCACCCGTCTTTTGCCGTTTTGACCGATGCCAAGGCTTCTCTGGCCAATATCGGCATCGAACTGAAGATTAACGACCCGAGCGACAGCAACGTCCTGTGGAACGCAATTGATGCGGGCGAGCAGGATCTGTGGTGTGCCGCGTGGGGCTCCACGATCGATCCGGATATGTACCAGACCTATCACAGCTCCGGCATCGTGGGCCGCGGTGGCTCCGATTCCAACCACTATCATATCGATAACGCCGAACTGGATGCGCTGATCGTCGACGCCCGTAAGAGCGACGATCAGGCTTACCGCAAGGCGGTCTATAAACAGTGCCTGGACATCATCGCGGATTACGGGGTGGAAGTCCCCGCGTATCAGCGCCAGAACTGCATTATTTTCAGCCCCCAGCGCATCAACCTTGACACTCTGACCCCGGATATCACCACCTACTGGGGCTGGATGAAGGAAGTAGAGAAGCTGGAGATGAAATAGTCTCTTTTATGTATCTGCGGACTGTGAGCCTGCCGGTCGGCGGGCTCACAGTCCCATATAAAGGAATTTTTCATCCTGATAAAGAAGAAAATTACGACTTTTTGTCGTTTTAATCCCCGTGCGGCACGATTGCGCCGCATCACCAGAGCATAGGCCCATCTTCGGGCCGGAATGAGGGAAGATATGATTAAGTTCATTGTCAGAAGGCTGATCCTGGCAGTCTTCATCGTTTTTTTCGGGGCGTTGATTGTCTATTCGATCATGCGCTGTATGCCGACCACCTTTGTTGAAAGCATGGCACGGCAGCTTTCGTCGCTGCCCGGGTCAAAAAGTTATGCCGAGCTGCTTGAACAGCTCAACGGACAGTACGGATTTGATTCAGGCATTATCCCTGGGTTTCTCAAATGGGCTGGTGAGTTTGCCAAGGGAAATTTTGGATATTCATGGAAATACAATCAGTCGGTCATCACCAAATTTAACGCGGTTGTCTGGTATTCGGTGATTATCAATGTCATCACCTTCATCGTACAGACGGTGATATGCATCCCCCTCGGCATCATTGCCGCGCGGAAGCAGTACAGCCGTACCGATTATACCATCAGCGTCATCGCCCTCATGGGCATTTCGCTGCCTACCTTTTTCCTTGCAACCCTGCTCAAGTATGTTTTTTCCATCAAGCTGGGGTGGTTTGACCTTTACGGGCTGACCGGGCGTATGCATGAGCTGATGACGCCGTTCCAAAGTATGATGGACGTCGGGTATCATATGGTGCTGCCGATTCTTACCCTGATGATCCTGTCCATCGGCGGACTTATGCGTTATACCCGTACGAATATGCTGGAGGTGCTCAACGCCGACTATATCCGCACGGCGCGGGCCAAGGGCCTTCCCGAGCGGGTGGTTATCAATAAGCACGCGTTCCGCAATACCTTGATCCCGCTGGTCTCCTATATGTCGTACATCATCCCGAATATGTTCGGCGGTGCCATGATCACAGAGATCCTGTATCAGATCCCCGGCATCGGCAATACATCATATCAGGCGATTATTCAGGGCGATATCCCATTTACCATGTTTTATATTGTATTTATCGAGGTTCTGACACAGTTCAGTCTGCTGCTGGCCGACATCATGTACGCCGTGGTCGATCCGCGCGTACGTGTCAATTAAAGGAGGGGGCGCAGATATGAGCAATCAATTGGACTCCGATCGCAAGGAGCAGGACCTGCAGAACACGCCGGCAGATCAGCTGAAGTCCACCGCCGCGGCGGATCGCAGCAATACGCTGGACGACGAGAGCCGCATTAAGGTCTTATCCCCCGGTATGCTGGTCATGCGGCGGTTTGTCCGGAACAAGCTGGCAATCACCGGTCTGGTGGTCATTGTGGTCATGTTTCTATTCGCCTTTATCGGCGGTTTGCTTTCCCCTTATGGACAGGCGGAGGTATTTAAGCATGACGAGGCGATTTTGAAGGATTACGCAAGCGCACAGTACAATACCGAGCTGCGCTATTTTGTTGCGGAGGGTGAGGATTTCCCGACTGCAGCGAAAGCACAGATGGCGCTGACACTGACCGGGGGAAAAAACGCCTTTACATACAATGGCCAGGACTATGCGCTTACCGAGCTGGGAGAGGACAGCTACGCCATCAGCAAGGCGCGCAATGTGGCGTCCGTCATGATGCTGGCCGGTTCTTCCAACTTCCGGGTGACAGATGCCGACTTCCAACTGACCGAAAGCTTTCAAGCCGCTTGTACCGAAGCGATTGGAAGCGGCCAGACAGAATTTGAAGCGGATGGGGTCACCTATTCTCTGTCCCGCTCCGGAAAGTCCTATACGATTGGACTGGTAGAGCCGTTTGCTATGGCGTCCAAGCTCGTGTATGATGCGGTGGATGTGGCTGACAACGCGCTGGTGGACAGCTTTGCGTTCCGGTATGCCGCACAAAAGGCCATTGCCGACGGAGAGAGCGAATTTACGCTTGACAGCGCTGCCTATACGCTGGAGACCGGGGACAGCAGCAGCAACATGATCTACCGGCTTGAGGGCACGGAAAAAACCTTATTTGCCGTCACCTCCAATATCATCGTCAATGCGAATGCCGCCGATATTCATCTGACGCTGGAGCTCAAGGATGCAATCCGTGCGGCGGTCATAGACAAGCAGGACCGTTTTTCATTGGGAGATACGGACTATCAGATCGTCCGCGTCAATCAGACTTTTAATGTAAAGACCTTGGTGGTTTCCCGGCTGATCACACGGTTTGAGGCGCCTTCAGGGGCGCATATCCTTGGCACCGACGGAAACGGTATGGATAACCTGACCCGGCTGATGTTCGGCGGGCGTGTCTCCCTGCTGGTCGGGTTCATCGTCGTGTTCCTGGAAACCTTTATCGGCGTTATCATCGGCGGCATCTCCGGTTATTTTGGCGGCTGGGCAGACACGCTGCTGATGCGCTTTGTCGATTTGTTCAACTGTATTCCGTTTTATCCAACCGTCATGATTATCGGTGCGGTGATGGATAAGCTGGAAGTCAAACCGTACCCAAGAATTTTCCTTTTAATGGCCGTTTTGGGCATTCTGGGCTGGACGGGTATCGCCCGCATCGTCCGCGGTCAGATCCTGTCCCTGCGCGAACAGGACTTTATGGTCGCGACAGAGGCCACCGGTATCCGTGTTTCCCGCCGCATATTCCGTCACCTGGTGCCCAATGTCATGCCGCTGCTGATTGTGCAGGCGACTATGAGCCTGGGCGGCATCATCATTTCGGAAGCGACGCTGTCCTTCCTGGGTCTGGGCGTCAAATATCCGCTTTCCTCTTGGGGCTACATCATCAACGCGGCCAACGATCAGTTCGTGCTGACCAACTATTGGTTCATCTGGCTGCCGGCCGGCCTGCTGATCGTCCTTACCGTTCTGGGCTTCAATTTCGTGGGCGACGGTCTGCGTGATGCCTTTGACCCGAAGATGAAGAGGTAGGTGGAATGATGAAAAAGAGTAACGGCGAAAAAAAGCCGAATTATATCTCAGCCAGCGAAGTACGGCACATCGCCAAGGAAAACCGGCGGATTACCGATACGATCGAGAAACAGCGCAACCGGAAAAACGTTCCGCCGGAAGAATACCTTACTGCCATGCGGGATCCCAATAACGTGGTGGAATTTGATAATCTTCACACCTATTTCTTTACCGACATCGGTACGGTCAAGGCGGTGGACGGCGTTAATTTTGATGTGCCGCAGGGAAAGACCGTCGGCGTCGTGGGCGAAAGCGGCTGCGGAAAGAGTGTCACCTCCCTGTCCCTGATGCAGCTGGTTCAGCGGCCGCAGGGGCAGATTGTGGAAGGCACCATCCGGTTCAATACCGGGGAAGAGGTCTATGACATTGCCAAAACGCCGACCGAGGCGATGCAGCATATCCGCGGCAATAAGGTTTCCATGATCTTTCAGGAGCCGATGACCTCTTTGAATCCGGTATTCCGCATCGGCGCGCAAGTGGACGAGGTCATCAAGCTTCACAATCCGGAAATGCCGGATGAAGAAGTCAAGGCCCGCACGCTCGAGATGCTGGATCTGGTCAACATCGCCAACAAGGAAGGCGTCTATCAGATGTTCCCGCATGAGCTGTCGGGCGGTATGCGCCAGCGCGTGATGATCGCTATGGCGCTGGCCTGTAATCCCCGGCTGATCATTGCGGACGAGCCGACCACCGCGCTGGACGTAACCATCCAGGCGCAGATCCTTGACTTGCTGCGTCAGCTGAAAGACAAGATCAACAGCAGCATCATGCTGATCACCCACGATCTCGGCGTGGTTGCCGAGATGGCGGATTTCGTCGTGGTCATGTATGCCGGCCGTATCGTGGAAAAAGGTACGGCGGAGGAAATTTTCCTTCATCCGGCACACCCGTATACGATCGGTCTGATGGCCAGCAAGCCGGTGGTCGGCAAGGATGTAGAACGGCTGTACAGCATTCCCGGCGCTGTGCCAAATCCCATTAATATGCCGAACTACTGTTACTTCAAGGACCGCTGTGAGAGCTGCATCGCCGCCTGCGACGGCCCCTATCCCGGCGAGTTCCATCTGTCGCCCACCCATGTGGTGAGCTGCTATCGCTATGCCGGAGAGGAGAAGAGCCATGACTGACGTACAGAATGTGTTGGAGGTTAAAAACCTCGTCAAGCATTTTCCGATCAAGGCCGGTATGTTTGGCCGCGTGGTGGGCCAGGTTCGCGCCGTCGACGGTATCAGCTTCCAGATCGCCCGCGGCACCACCATGGGGCTGGTGGGCGAGTCCGGCTGCGGCAAGACCACCGTGGGAAAGACGCTTCTCCGCCTCAATGACAAGACATCCGGCGACGTTCTGTTCAACGGGACGGATATCTTCGACCTGGGGAAAGAAGACCTGCGGCATCTGCGGCCTAAAATCCAGATGATCTTTCAGGACCCGTACAGCAGCCTGTCCCCCCGTATGCCGGTGGGTGAGATCATCGGAGAAGCCGTACGTGAACACAATCTTGTGCCGCCGGAGGAGTTTGACAGCTATATCAGCCGGATCATGCGCTCCTGCGGTCTGCAGCCGTATCACAAAGACCGGTATCCGCATGAGTTTTCCGGCGGCCAGCGGCAGCGTATCTGCATTGCCCGTGCGCTGGCGCTCAATCCGGAGTTTATCGTATGCGATGAGCCGGTTTCTGCGCTGGACGTTTCCATTCAGGCGCAGATCATCAATCTGCTGGAAGATCTGCAGAGCGAATATGGCTTGACCTATCTGTTTATCAGCCATGACCTGAGCGTGGTCGAGCATATTTCCGACACGGTGGGCGTCATGTATCTGGGCAATATGGTGGAATTCGGGGACAAGAAAGAGATCTTCGCGAACCCGATGCATCCATATACCCAGGCGCTGTTCAGCGCTATCCCGATGCCGGACCCGACGGTCAAAATGCACCGCGTCGTTCTGGAAGGCAGCATCCCGTCCCCGGCAAACCCGCCCTCCGGCTGCAAATTTCATACCCGCTGCGGCAAGTGCATGGAGATATGTTCCCAGACGGCGCCCGAAACCTATCACCTGGGAAACAATCACTATGTGCGCTGCCACCTCTACGACGACCAGATCAAGCATGCGCAGACGGAAAAAGTATGAGGATGACGACGGCCGCGTCGTCGCAAAGATGAATGTAGAGGGGATGCCGTGGTACTGTCCCGGCGCTTCGGACAGCACCGCGCCGTCTTCCGGCGAACAGCTGAGCCGGCATGAGACGCTGCTGATCATCCTCAGCTCTATGAAATGGGCGTTTTTGGCCTCGGCGATTCTATGTGCTTTCGTCGTCCTGTTTATCCTGTTCTGCGTTAAAGTCTGGTTTCGAGCGTGAGGTGACCTGATGGATTTTATCAATCTGGAAAAACATAAGGTACCTTGTCCCCACTGCGGACGGGAAGTCCTCGATCATATGACGCAGTGCCCGTTTTGCAAAGGGGAGCTGACGCCCGGTGGACGCAGGCCGCTGGACCAGGAAAAACTCAGGCGTGTCCGTCGGATTCTGAACATCGCCGGATTTGTTGTGGCGGCGGCGGTGATCGCCTGGGTCCTGCTTACCCGATAAAAAACAAAGGGGCTGCCGCGCATGCGGCAGCTCTTCTTTGCTTTCGCGGCATGGGTTTCCCGGCAGAGCCGCGGAGAAGATATAAAAATGCCGGAGGTCTATATGGTATTTCGAAACAGTCTGAAAAGCATCCTTCGCGCACCGGCCAAGTCATTGCTTCTTCTGCTGCTGGCCGCGGCGGTTACCGCCTTCACCTGCCTTGGAGTGGGCATGCGTCGCTCGGCCGGGCAGCTGCGGCAGGAGGCGGACGAGGTGTTCCGCACCACGGCGGTTTTGGAGTATGTCGGGAAGTATTACCCCGATATGGAAACAGACGACAGCGAGATGATTGCGGCGCTCGCCGCCTTCGACCTCGTGCCGCTGACTGGGCGGCCGGAGGTACTTAGTTATGATACTCAGCTTACATTCGGGGGATGTATCCCCGGCCTGACGGTCAGCGCCGCGGGGGAGCGGTCCTATCAGGACGCCGGCGTTATATTATTCAAGGTCAGTTATGATACGGACGGTGAACTGCGCTGTCTGATTCTGGATACATTGTATGCTTCGCCGGACTACAAGCCGGGCCTTTTCTTCACATGGAAACTGACGGAAGAGATGCGCACCGCGCTGGAAAATACGGGTTCTCCCCCGGGTAAAGGGTGCATTTATCTTGCGGCCGGTTTCTTCAGCTATGATCCAGGACGGACGCTGCGCTTCACCGTCCAGCCCTTTGAGAACGCCGCCATCCCGGATGATCCCGCGCTCAAAACGCTTTTGGCCGCACCGATTGTCGATCTGACCGGCCTGAACCCGGAAAGCTATGGAACTGCCGCGGGATATGACGGCCTGCAGAAGGTAGCGGAGGCCTGTCGGATACTTAACAACAGAGTGGCGGTCAGCGCTGCCGATGATCCGGAAAGCTTTCTGTGCTTCCAGGAGCAGGAGACTCATCTAACTTCGGGCAGGTTCCTGACGGCAGAGGACAGGGGGCAGCCGGTCTGCCTGGTCAGCGACTATCTCTGCCGGCAGATGGGATATTCCCTTGGCGACACGGTGGAGCTCGATCTTTTCGGAGCGATCGGGACGGCGCCGCTTGCTCAGTGCTGGTGGCCGGATACCGGCTATCTGCGGCAGGGAGAATACAGAATCGTCGGCACGTTCAAAGAGACCACAGGGCTTACCTATCAGGTTTTTATCCCCCGGGATGAAAGCTGGATGCCGGCGGGTGGGCTGAGCAGCACGATCTGCCGGTTCCGTCTGAGCAACGCGGGCGCTGCGGCGTGGCAGGCGGCGGTCAAACCGTATCTCCTGCCGGAAATGCAGATCTCTGTTTTTGACCAGGGATATGCCGACGCGGTCTCCGCGCTGAACGCCATGCGCAGGGAGGCAAATGTGCTGCTGGCGGCCAGTGGCATAAGTGCGCTGGCAATCCTCCTGCTGCTGGCCTATCTGCTGGTTATGAAACAGCGGCGGGAGGTTCGCGTCATGCTCGCGCTGGGAACCGGGCGGACGCGAACGATCGGATATCTTCTTCTGTGCGCTCTTTTGCTGACGCTGGCGGCGGTGATTCTGGGCGGAACGGCAGGGAATCTTGCCTCCGGCCGTGTGATGGACGACGCATATGCCCGCGCGCTTTCCGGACGGGTAGGGGACAGCCGGTACAGCAACTCCGCCGTGGTGGGGGAACGCCTTGCGTTCCATGTGCGGCTGCAGGCGCTGCCGCAGGATGCGCTGACGGCCGCGGCAGCCGTGCTGGGTACGTCGCTTTTGCTCACGGGAGCATT
>JAYFOA010000099.1:0-39911 GCA_034933145.1 Clostridiaceae bacterium | reverse complement strand
AGGTTCGCGTAGATTCTCCAGCGTGCGTTTCAGCTCATGCTCTTTGGTAACGACAGCGATTGCGTCGTTTTCCAGAATATCCCGGATGGTCTGCTGCGGCGGCAGAATTAACCGGCCCTTGGGCGCCGCCTTGTCGATGGGGGTCACCAGCACGGCAACCTCTCCCGGGTGGACCAAATCGCTCACCAGCGCGGGTTCCATATCCTCCAACCGGGAATTGGCGATGATCTGCCGTTTGATTTCGTCGATGCCGGTATGGCGCAGTGCACTGGCGCATACCAGCGGGATGCCGGCGGCCTTTTGCAGCCGGGCCTGCACAGATGCGTCGGGGACGCCCTGGTCACATTTGTTCAGTACCAGTACGGCGGGGACATTTCTCCGCCGGAGCTGGTCGATAAACTCTGTTTCCAATCCGGAAATCCCGAATTCCGCATCAGCGACCACAAGCGCTAGATTGCATTTTCGCAGTACTTCGTACGTCTTTTCTACCCGGAGGGTTCCCAGCGCTCCGGTATCGTCCAGACCGGCAGTATCAATCAGAACGATAGGCCCGATCGGCAAAAGCTCCATGGCTTTATATACCGGGTCGGTCGTCGTCCCCGGCACCTCGGAGGTGACCGCGATGTTTTGTCCCGTCATGGCGTTGATGAGCGAGGATTTGCCGGCGTTGCGTTTTCCGAACAGGCCAATGGTGAACCGGCTGGCCATCGGTGTTTCATTCATGTTTCCCATAGGATGCAGAGTCTCCTTTTTTCCGGGTCTGGGGCGAGGTAAGGCGCTCTGGTGATAAAAACGTGTCAAACTGTTTCTCATCCACTGCGCCCGCTTCCGTCAGGATATCCCGTACGGGGCGTCCGGTCTTTCTGGCCAGAGCGGCAATTTCCTCCGCCCGCTCCTGCCCGAGGGAATCGGTCAGAGCAAACGCCAGAGCAGGGGAAGATTCCACGGCGTGCAGGCAGGCCGTCCGGTCGGCGCGGATCCCACGGATGCAGTGGTCGGTAAAGGGTGGAAGCATGGCTCGGAGCAGGTCGAGCATCTCAAAAAGATTTTTGGAGATCAAAGGGAGAAAGACGTTCTTTTCAAGTTGTCCTCCCTGGGCGGCCAATGTTACGGCCAGATCGTTTGCCATGATCTGAAACGCGGCCTGGTTTATGGAATCGCAGGCTGCGGATAACGCCTCACCTGGTGCCGAGGAGGTACCGCCCTCTTCCGGCAGGGTGATTTCGCTGAAGCCGGCACGGGGGCCGGAGGAGAGAAGACGCAGGTCGCCGGCGATTTTGGACAAGCTGACAGCTGCTGCTTTCAGCAGGCCGGAAACCTCGGCGAACACATCGCAATTCTGCAGCGGGTCCATTAAGGCGTCCGCGCGTGCAAGGCCGATGCCGGTTAGGCCGCGCAGGCATTCGATCATGGAGAAAATATAGGCCCTGGGCGCTCCGACGCCGGTTCCGACGGCAGTTCCGCCAATTCCCACTTGCCGGAGACGTTCTTCCGCCTTATACAGTCGCCAGCGGTCGCGGGAGACGGCGGCGGCCCAGGTGCCGAACTCCTGTCCGAGCGTGACGGGCAGTGCGTCCCGGAGCCCGGCCCGGCCGACTTTCAGAACAGAGGCAAAGGCGGTTTCGTTTTCCTGCAGCGCGCACTGCAGATCCGCAAACAGCTCCGCTACCGGTTTGAGCAGCGTGATGGCGGCTATACGGACCGCGGTCGGGAACACGTCGTTGGCCGACTGGTGCAGGTTGACGTGCATCAAAGGACTGATCCGTGCATAGTCGCCTTTTTCTCCGCCCAGCAGCTCAATGGCCCGGTTGGCGAGCACCTCGTTGACATTCTGGTTGAGAAGCGAGTCTGCTCCGCCCCGGAGGCCGCCGGTCATAAATTGATCTAGAAGCCGGCCGGACAGGACCTCGTCACAGGCGCCGATGATTGCGTGTGCGATTCCCGGCGGGAGGGCGCCGATGTCCCGGTTCGTCATAGCCGCAGCTTTTTTGATGGTTATCACCGCATCCAGAAGGGCGGAATGGACAGGCGTGCTGGGTATTAATTGCAGCGCACGCGCCGTACGGATGCCGTAATAAACGGCGTCGTCCAGTATCAGTTCACCCCATGCGTCACATTCTGTTCGCATAAAGCCGCCTCCTTCTTCAGAAAATCCACATGGTCCCCCCGGGAAAAATCCGGAACGAATCCTGCGGTGGCAATTCGCCGGGAGAGGCATGCGATGCATTCGGCGGCCTCTTCTCCCGTGCAGATCTTGTTGTCATACAGGGCGTAATCCTTCCGATGCGCCGTCGGGGACAAATTGGGCATTACCACATTGGCACCGGCCTGCAGTCCCCTTTCACGGCCCTCAGGGTCGACGGTCCCGAGGGCGGTTGTGGCGGGCAGCAGTACCTTCGGCAGAAGAAGTCGGACAAGCGAGAGCAGTACCAGTGTCCGTTCGGCAGCGGGCGTATACCAGTCCCGAAACCGGGTGTCTTTCTGCGGGATAAAGGGGCCGATCCCCACCATCTGGGGCTGCAGCTCCCGCAGGAATATCAGGTCTTCCGCCAGCGTTTCAGGGGTTTGGTACGGGGAATCCACCATAAAGCCGGCCCCTACCTGATATCCGATCTCCCGAAGGTCCCAGAGGCATCGCTTCCGGTTTTCCAGCCGCTGCGTTGGGGGATGCAGCCGCTGGTAATGGTCTTCATCAGCTGTCTCATGGCGGAGAAGATAGCGGTCCGCTCCGGCGCGGAACAGCGAAAGATACGAATCATGGCTGCGCTCCCCTACGGAGAGGGTGACCGCACAGTCGGGAAAGCGATCTTTGATCCGGGCTATCAGCGCACACAGGACGGCGTCGGTAAAAAACGGGTCCTCGCCGCCTTGAAGGACAAAGGTACGGAATCCGAGACGGTGCCCTTCCGCACAGCAGGAGAGAATCTCCTCCGGAGCCAGGCGGTAGCGGATGGCTTTGCTGTTGCTGCGGCAGAGACCGCAGTAATAACAGTCGTTTTTGCAGTAGCTCGTGAATTCGAGCAGCCCGCGAAAATAGACCTTCCGCCCGTAATACCGTTCCCGGAGCGTAGCTGCAAGGAAAGCCAGGGCTCCGGCAGTTTCCGGAGAGGCCTCCGCTGTAAGCTGACGGAGCAGGCCAGCCAGCTCTTTTTGATTGGCTGTATTCAGCCAGGAGGAAAATGTGTCTGCATCGAGCCGGTTCCATTCCATCGGGGAAGGTTCCTCACAGGCGGAGGTCCCGTTCGCCGTTTTCGATACGCTTTAGGATTGCGAGAATCTGGTCATAGACCGGCTCGCCCCGGAAAAGCTCGATATGCCGCTTCAGGGTCTCCTCACCTTTGGCTTTTGTTTCCTCGCCGGCATAGTCGAGCAGATACTCCTTCAGCGTGAAGATGGCGTTGGGGATGCAGAAGTTATGTACAAACCGGGACTTGGCAACCTTCATGAACTGCTCTCCCGTACGGCCCGCGCGATAGCAGGCGGTGCAGAAGGAGGGAATGCAGTGCATGTCGCAGATCTCGCCTACAGTTTGGTCCAGAGAGCCCATGTCACCGATGGTGAACTGCTCCTTATCTGGCAGGGCGTTAGCCGCCTTTGACTGGGCGTAAGCACCCACGCCAATGCGTGTGCCGGCGTCGATTTGGGACACACCGAGGGGGATAACTTCCTGCCGGACAGAATCCGGCTCTCGCGCGGTACAGATCAGGCCGGTATACGGGACGGACAGGCGCAGGATAGCGACCAGCTTTTTAAAATCTTCATCGCTGACCTCATATTCCGGACGTTCAGAATACGGCGTTCCGGTGGCAGCCTTGATGCGCGGGAAGGAGATGGTATGCGGACCCACGCCGTTGAAGGTCTCTTCCAGGTGAATCGTGTGATACAGAAGACCCATGACCTCAAAGCGCCAGTCGTACAGTCCGAAAAGCACGCCGATGCCGTTGTCATCGACGCCGGCCTGCTGCGCCCGGTCCATACAGTAGAGACGCCAGCGGTAGTGGCCCTTGATCGTCCCGGCCGGGTGCACCTTGCGATAGGTCTCATGATGATAGGTCTCCTGGAATACCTGGAAGGTTCCGATGCCGACCTCTTTCAGCTTTTTCAGCTCTTCCACCCGGAGGGGAGCACAGTTGATGTTCGCCCGGCGAATCTCGCCATGTTCTGTCTTGACGCTGTATACCTTGCGGATGGTATCGCACATAAAGTCCACCTGCGTGGCGGGAGACTCGCCGTAAACCAGCACCGTGCGCTTCTGACCCTCCTCAATCATGATGCGGACTTCCTGCTCAATCTCATCCATGGAAAGCGTCTTACGGTGCATGGAGGTATTGCTCCGGCGGAAGCCGCAGTAGATGCAGTCATTGGCGCATTCGTCGCTGATATACAACGGCGCGAAGAAGACGATGCGGTCACCGTAGACTTCTTCCTTGAGCATGTGGGCCAGCGCGTACATCTCTTGAATGGTCTCCGGATCCTGATTTTGTATCAGGACGGCTGTCTCCTCCGGCTCCAGCCGGACGCACTGCTCCGCTTTTTTTAGTACCCGGCGCACGTCCTCTTTGGAAGGATTTTCCCACTTGTTCAGCTGTGCCCAGATTTTGTCGTCGTCAATGAAGTCATGATCCATGCGGTCATATTCCGCGAAGTCCGCTTTGTACTTTTCAAGAAAATTCATTGTTCTGTGCTCCTTCTGTCTGCTTTTTCTTTACTTCTTTGTGACCATCGATTTGACCGATGCGCCGGGGATACGGCCCAGCTTGCCGGTCAGCGCACTGATCTCGTCATTACTCCCGTCCACAATGAGGGAGATAACGGAGACATTCCGTTCCCGATAGGGGATCCCCATCCGGCCGACAATCAACGCGGAAAACTCATGCAGCACCGCGTTGACGGTCTCGGCGCAGGAAATGTTTTCAATGACGATTCCGATGATTCCGATTCGCCGTTCTTCCATAGATAAGCCCTCCTGAATTAAAAATAGCTCCCTTTCCGATACGGAAAGGGAGCAAAACGGCATAAAAATATAACACACATACCGAATGCGCGCCTTTCCGCTCGGAAATACCTTGCGGTCGGGTAATTACGGACAGGCCCTGTGTCTCCGGGCAAATACATGCGGGCAGACACATTGCCGCTGATTTGTCTTTAGTGTAACACCGGCGGACACGGCTGTCAAGCATCCCTGGCGGACGGTAAATAAGACAGTGAAGCGCATGGGAAATACCGGCCGGCGAAAGCCTTTCGAACAAAAACAGGGCAAAATGACGCAAGAATCGGTGCATAAAGACACTGGAAACCGTACAGATAGCCTATTGACAGGGCGGAAAGCCTTATGGTATCATGCAAAAAATGGTATTTGCGGGGGCGGTTTTCAACCTCAATCCGGGTTCCGGACGGATACCATTCATCTACATTAGGTCTTTGCGGCATGTCCCCGGAGCTGCCAAACCGGCAGCGGCGGGGACGTATTTTATAACCGTACAAAGACCGGAAGGAGTAACGCCATGGAGAAACTTTACATTACCGATGTGACGCTGCGGCAGCAACAGAAACGGACGGAGACGACGCTAAGCTTCCGGGAGAAACTGGAAATTACGCGCGCTCTGGAGCGGCTGCACCTATATGGCGTGGAACTTCCGGCCATTCAGCAGGAAAAGGCCGATACGCTGCTGATTAAATCCGTCGCATCCGCTGTAAAGGAGAGCCGCCTGGTCTTGCAGGCTGTTCCAACGGTGGAAGGCATGCAGGCCGCATGGAGCGCAGTGCGGGAGGCCGCGCACCCCTGCCTTCAGATTTCTCTGCCTGTTTCCACTGCCCAGATGGAGTATGTCTGCCACCAAAAGCCGGAGCAGATACTGCATCGAATTGAAGAGCTGGTGCACGCGGCAAAGGCCCTGTGCCCGGAAGTGGAGTTCGTCGCGGACGATGCCACCCGCGCAGATTCTGAGTTTTTATACCGCGCGCTGGAAACGGCCATTTCTGCCGGTGCCGATATCGTGACCCTGAGCGACGCGGCAGACGGGATGCTGCCGGATGAGCTCGGTCGGTTCGTGGCGGAGGCATGCCGCAGGGTGCCCGCTCTGTCAGACTGCCTTTTGGGCGTGCAGTGTACCGACGCGCTCCATCTGGCTGCCGCTTGCTCGATCGCGGCGGCGGACGCGGGGGCACGGCTGCTGAAAGCCTCGGCGGTCGGTGACGGCCTTCTGTCTTTGGAAGCGCTGGCGGAGATCCTCCGGGTTCGGGGCCGGGATATAGGATATGGCACCGGCATAGCCATGACAGAGCTGGCACGAACGACGGGACAGGTACGCTGGATTACCAGCGCTCGGCATGGGGCAGCTACGCCCTACGACAACAGCGTGCCCCGGCAGCCGGATGACAGTCTGCGGCTGTCCGGCGACAGTACGCTTCCGGTGGTACTTGCGGCCGTACAGAAGCTGGGGTACGAGCTTTCGGAAGAGGACGGTGCAAAGGTCTATGAGGCATTCCGCCTGATTGCCGAGAAAAAGAACGTGGGGGAGAAGGAGCTGGACGCCATCATCGCCAGCGCGGCGCTGCAGGTCCCGCCCACCTATACGCTCGAAAGCTATGTGATCAACAGCGGCAACGTGATCACCGCAACGGCGCATATCAAGCTGCTCCGCGGCGGAAGGACGCTGCAGGGTTTCGGCCTGGGCGACGGCCCTATCGACGCGGCCTTCCTCGCTGTGGAACAAATTATCGGGCATCATTATGAGTTGGACGATTTCCAGATACAGGCGGTGACCGAGGGGCGCGAGGCCATGGGCTCCGCGCTGATCCGGCTTCGCTCAAGCGGGAAGCTGTATTCGGGCAAGGGTATTTCCACCGACATTATTGGGGCAAGCATTCATGCCTATATCAACGCGCTCAACAAGATTGTCCACGAGGAGGGCGCGCGGACATGAAACTTTCTTTTTCCACCCGCGGCTGGAATGCTTATACATGGGAGGACTGTACCGCCGCCGCGAAAACGGCCGGCTTTTCCGGCATTGAACTGCACGGAATGATCGGCTCTTCCTGGACTAAAGAGGGCGCCCCTTTTCACCGTGCTTCCGCGCGGCGCACCGTTCGTCGGCTGTATGACGAGGGGCTGTACCTGACCTGCCTGGACTCAGTCTGCGATCTTTCCCGGATGGACGGGGCGGGGGAGGAGACTGAACTTTCCGCCAGCATCCGTTTGGCACATGATTTTTCTATTCCCTATGTGCGCGTACGCGCTTCCGACGGGTCGGAGGCCGGATTGTCTGCGGCCGAGGCCTGCATTGCCCGCCTCCTGCCGGAGGCGGAGAAGCTGAATATTACCCTGCTGGTGGAGACGGTCGGCGCGTTTTCCGATACGGCCCGCCTGCGTGATTTTCTGCTGCGCTTTCCCGGCGATCGGCTGGCCGCGCTCTGGGACCTGCACCATCCGTATTTTGACCACGGGGAATCACCGGAGACCACCATCCGTAATCTTGGCGCATATGTAAAGCATGTGCATGTCAAGGACTCTGTCCCGGCGGAAAACGGGCGAGATTATTGCCTGCCCGGTGAGGGCGAGCTGCCCATGGACGAACTGACGGCGGCGCTGGCGTCGGTCAATTATGACGGCTTCATCTCCCTGGAATGGGACCCGCGCTGGATGCCGGAAATGGACGACATGGAGAGCGTCCTGACGCATTTTTCCAACTATATGCAGCGGTTCGGCACGCCGGCGCGCAACCATCCGCGCCTCTATGAGAACCGCGCCGGTACGGGGCGCTTTGTCTGGCGGAAGGATATCCTGATTGACGCCACCTTTCCCCGGGTTCTGGATCGCATGGCGGAGGAATTCCCGGATCAGTACGCATTCAAATATACAACGCTGGACTATACCCGCACATATGCCGAGTTCCGCGAGGACGTGGACGAATGCTGCCGTGCCTTGCTTTCTTTGGGTGTCCGACCGGGCTGCCATGTGGCGGTGTGGGCCACCAATGTACCCCAGTGGTATATTGCCTTCTGGGCGGTGACAAAGATCGGCGCCGTGCTGGTGACTGTCAATACGGCCTATAAGATCCATGAGGTGGAGTATCTGCTCCGCCAGTCGGATACGCACACCCTGATCATGGAAGCCGGCTATCGGGATTCCGATTACGCGGGAATCATTAACGAGCTCTGCCCGGAGCTGTCTTCCGCCGAGCCGGGGCGGCTCCACAGCCGCCGGCTGCCGTTTCTGCGCAATGTGATCACTGTTGGCTTTCGCCGGCCCGGGTGCCTGCCCTGGGAAGAGGCCTTGCGGTATGCCGGAAACACGCCGGTGGAGGAGGTACACTGGCTGGCCGCCGCCGTGGATCCGCACGACGTATGCAACATGCAGTATACCTCCGGTACGACGGGATTTCCCAAAGGTGTCATGCTCACCCATTACAACATCGTCAACAACGGGAAATGCATCGGCGACCGGATGGATCTTTCCACCGCAGACCGTATGATGATTCAGGTGCCGATGTTTCACTGCTTTGGCATGGTGCTGGCCATGACGGCCGCCATGACCCATGGGGCAACGCTGCTCCCTTTGCCGTATTTTTCGTCCAAGCCGGCCCTTGCTTGTATCCATCAGGAGCGTATTACCTGTTTCCACGGCGTCCCCACCATGTTCATCGCGCTGCTTGAGCACCCGGATTTCCCGAAGACGGATTTCTCCTGCATGCGTACCGGCATCATGGCGGGCAGTCCCTGCCCGATCAGCGTGATGCGCGATGTGGTCGGCAAAATGAATATGCGGGAGGTCACCATCGTCTATGGGCAGACGGAGGCATCTCCCGGCTGCACCATGAGCTCTACAGACGATCCGCTGGAAATCCGGGTGAGCACCGTAGGACGCGCCCTGCCGGAGATTGAATGTCGGATTGTCGATCCGGAAACCGGTACGGAGCTGCCGGCGGGACAGGTCGGCGAGTTTGTCGCCCGGGGCTATAACATTATGAAGGGCTATTACAAAATGCCTGGGGCCACCCATGCGGCTATCGACAGGGACGGCTGGCTGCATACCGGTGATCTGGCTTGTCGGACAGAGGATGGGAACTACCGCATTACCGGTCGGCTCAAGGACATGATCATCCGGGGCGGCGAAAACATCTATCCGAAAGAGATCGAGGAATTCCTTTACACCCATCCGAAGATCAAGGACGTGCAGGTCATCGGCGTGCCGGATGCACAGTACGGGGAGGAGATCATGGCCTGCGTCATTCTGCGGGAGGAAGAAATTCTTACGCCGGAGGAGATCCGCGACTATGTGCGCGGCAATATGGCAAAGCATAAGGTACCCCGGTATGTGGAGCTGGTGGAGGCGTTCCCTATGAATGCGGCCGGAAAAATCCTAAAATATAAGATGCGCGAAGAGGCCATTGAGAAGCTGAAGCTGCAGGCAGCTGCTGGGATCGAGACCGCATAAAGAGGAAGAACCGACTCTTATTTGGCCAAATTTAAGCATACTGCAGCATGTTTTGCCTTATGCAGCCGGAAAAAATCGGGGATAATGACGGTTGACAAAACCCGGCCCGGCTGGTATCATGCATTATAATTTAATAATTATTCAAAAGCTGTGACGAAGACGGACGAAGGCGCCGCCGATAGAGAGCCGGGGAGGGTGGAAACCCGGCGGTTGGTTCTTTCAACAGTCCCATCCCTTCCGAGCTGGAGACCTCAAAACGCTGGGCGCAAGTAGGGTCTTCCGTGATTGCTGCGTAAAGGCAAAGGGCTTGTTGGAGCCCGGTGAGCGGCGTCGATTACGACGCAATTTGAGTGGTACCGCGGGATATAATTGTATGTTATGACCCGTCTCAAAGAAATTTGAGGCGGGTCATCTTTTTATTTAAATAACAGGACAATGAGAATTGTCGGCAAGGAGGAGCTCATGGACATGGTCGGCCTGAATAACCAGCTGCTGGAGGTGGCATACCGAATTCGCGGAATGCGGGAGATTTCCGGCTTTACCCAGGCACAGATGGCGGAAAAGACCGACGTGACGCTTCGGGAATACGTCGACTATGAAGCGGGACGACTGGATTTTCCCTTCACGTTCATCCACAAATGCGCGTTGGCCTTCGGCATCGGCATCACCGATCTGCTGGAAGGGGAAAGCGCGCGTCTGTCCTCCTATGCCGTGACACGCAGGGGCCAGGGGCAGCGGGCCGCCAAGGAAGATGGAATCGAGATCTGCAGTCTGGCACCGTTGTTTCGAAACAAGGCGGCGGAACCCTATTGGGTCCGTTATGAGTATTCGGAAACACAGCAGAACCGGCCTATCCACCTGACGACCCATGATGGGCAGGAGTTTGACCTGGTGCTCAGCGGCTCACTTAAGGTTCAGATCGGCGAGCATACCGAGATTCTAAGCGAGGGGGACAGCATCTATTACAACAGCGCCACGCCCCATGGAATGATCGCCGTCGGTGGGAAGGAATGCCTGTTCTGCGCGGTGGTGATGCCCGGCGAGGGAGCCGCCGATATGTCAGACCTGCACACCAGCATCATTGAAGCGCGCCGTTCGGAAGACTTTGTATGCAACCGGTTTATCCATACAACAGAGGATGAGCACGGCGCCCTGTCCGGCATCACGTTTGAGGATGCGGATCAGTTCAACTTCGCTTTTGACATCGTCGACAAGATTGCAAAAAAGTCGCCCGACAAGCTGGCGCTGCTCCACGTGGAAAAAGACGGCGGCAAAGAGCGCCGCTTTACGTTTTCCGATATGACCAAAGCGTCTAATCGCTGTGCCAACTACTTCCGTTCTTTGGGAATTAAAAAAGGGGATCGGGTGATGCTGGTGCTCAAACGGCATTACCAGTTCTGGTTTGCCATGCTGGCGCTGCATAAGATCGGGGCCGTTGCCATTCCCGCCACCTATCAGCTGCAGGCGCACGATTTTGAATACCGGTTTCAGGCGGCAGGCGTATCGGCCATTCTGTGCACAGCGGAGGGCGACGTGGCCCGTCAGGCCGAGCTCGGGGAAGAAAATTATTCCGGGCTGATGGCAAAACTTCTGGTAGGCGGTGCCCGCGAGGGCTGGCATGATTTTGACGAGGAATACCAGCGATTCAGCAGCCATTTCGAGCGGGAGGCGGACACGGCCTGCGGAAATGATACCATGCTGATGTTCTTCACCTCTGGTACCACGGGATACCCCAAGATCGCAGCCCACAATTACAAATATGCGCTCGGGCATTTTGTCACGGCCAAATACTGGCACTGCGTCCATTCCGACGGGCTGCACCTGACGGTTTCCGATACCGGCTGGGGCAAGGCTCTGTGGGGCAAGTTCTACGGGCAGTGGCTTTGCGAGGGTGCGGTGGCGGTCTTTGAGTTTGACCGGTTTGATGCTGGATATCTGCTGCCTCTTCTGTCCAAGTACAAGGTTACCACCCTGTGTGCGCCGCCGACGGTCTATCGGATGATCATCAAAGAAGACCTGTCCCGCTATGATTTTTCCGGTATCCGTCACGCCACCACTGCAGGCGAGGCTCTCAATCCTGAGGTCTATTATCAGTTTGAGCGTGCCACAGGCCTTCGCATCATGGAGGGATTTGGGCAGACAGAGACCACGCTGACCGTTGCCACACTGGCAGGGATGGCTCCAAAGCCAGGCTCAATGGGAAAACCGGTGCCGTCATATGACGTGGAACTGTTGAGCGCCGATGGGAAACCTGCGGAGCTGGGCGAACCGGGAGAGATCGTGATCCGACTTGACAAAGGGAAGCCCTGCGGGCTGTTTGAGGGTTATTATCATGACGAGGTGCAGAGCAGGGAGGCCTGTTCGGACGGCCTGTATCATACGGGCGATCTGGCCTGGCGGGATGAAGACGGATATTTCTGGTATGTGGGTCGGAAAGATGATGTGATCAAATCTTCCGGTTACCGGATCGGGCCCTTTGAAATCGAGAATGTCATCATGGAGCTGCCCTATGTCCTGGAATGCGGCGTTTCCGCCGCGCCGGATGAGGTGCGGGGACAGGTGATCAAGGCCAGCATTGTTCTGACGACAGGGACCGAGGGGACCGATTCGCTGAAGAAAGAGATCCAGGAATATGTGAAAAGCCATACTGCGCCGTATAAATATCCGCGTATCGTGGTGTTCTGCGACGGGCTGCCCAAAACCATCAGCGGGAAGGTTATCCGCCGCCAGCTATAGAAATGGCAGCTTGTAAACGCAGATCGAAAAAAGGGCAGGTAAAATTACCCGAAAATATCAGAGGGGGGCAGGCGGAAATTTAACCGCTTTAAACAAAAATTATTAATTACCTTGACAGCTGAATATTGATGTGATAATCTAAACGAAAATTTACAAAGGCGAAGACGGAGAAGGATGCCAGCGGGCTGCTTTACAGAGAACCGGCGGTTTGGTGTGAGCCGGGAAAGCACAGATCGGCATTTGTAGCTCCTGAGCCGGAAGGAAGAAAGCCGCATATGCGGCAAGTAGAACCTTCCCGCGAGTGCGGCGTTACGGCACAGGGCTTGTTGGAGCCTGCAGAGTGGTATCGGCGGTGACGCCGGTGCAATTTGAGTGGTACCGCGGGTAGCAGAAGATCTGTATGCTCGTCTCAAAGATAATCAGATTATCATCTGTTATCTTGGGGACGAGCTTTTTCGTTCCCGACGGGAGGAAGAACGTATGAAAACCACCACCGGATTGGATCTTCAACTTCAGGAGATGGCAGTGCGCATCGGCGAACTGCGAAAGATTATGGGACTGTCTGCCTCAGAGATGGCACTGCGGACCGGCGTATCGGAAGAGGAATACGCCGCCTGCGAGCAGGGCACCCACGATCTCAGCTTTGCCTTTATCTACCGCTGCGCCATGGCCTTTAACGTCAATGTTACGGATATCATCGAGGGCACCAGCCCTACGCTGAAAGGATATACCATCACTCGCGCCGGGGAGGGCGCACGCATCGAACAGGCTCACGGCATGGTCTATTATAATCTGGCCGCGCCGTTCCAGCACCGCATCTCAGAACCGCTGTTCGTCCAATGCGCCTATTCCGAGGCGGCCGAGCGCCGGGAGATCGAGCTGACCACCCACGAGGGGCAGGAATGCGACCTTGTGATCAGCGGGACGATGAAGCTGCAGATCGGGGCCCATACGGAGCTTCTTCATCCGGGTGACTGCGCGTATTATGACAGCTCTATTCCGCACGGCATGATCGCCGTTGGCGGCGGGGATTGCCGGTTTTATGCCATTGTGCTCAATCCCACCGCCTATCAGGGCACCCCGCATGCGGCCGAGCAGAAAAACCCGGACGGGGAGACCGAGCACGCACCGGAGCGCAGGCGTATTTATCACCGCTTTATCCATCCGCAGAAAGATGAGAACGGCGGCCTGCACGCGCTCACGTTTGAAAACGAGGGAAAGTTCAATTTTGCCTTCGACATTCTGGATAGCCTGGCAGAGCAGTGCCCGGACAAGCTGGCCATGCTGCACATTTCCAGGGATAAGACCGAGCGGCATTTTTCCTTTGCCGACATATCGCATGCTTCCGCCCAGTGCGCCAATTATTTTAAATCGCTGGGTATCCGGAAGGGCGATCGGGTCATGCTGGTGCTTAAACGGCATTACCAGTTCTGGTTTGCGCTGCTGGGCCTTCATAAGCTGGGGGCCATCGCAATCCCGGCCACCCATCTGCTCCAGGCGCATGACTACGCCTACCGATTTGAGAAAGCCGGTGTTTCGGCCATTCTATGCACTGCGGACGGGGACGCTGCCCAAAACGTGGATCTGGCCGCAGAAGGGTACCCTGGCCTGCAGACAAAGATCCTGGTGGGCGGTAACCGCGAAGGCTGGCATGACTTTGACGCGGAATATTCGCTGTTCAGCGACCGGTATACCCGCACGGAGGATGCGCCCTGCGGAAACGACCTGATGCTGATGTTCTTCACCTCCGGCACCACGGGCCAGCCCAAGCTGGCTGCCCATAACTATAAGTACCCGTTGGGACATTTTATCACCGCAAAATACTGGCAGTGCGTCGATCCGGACGGTCTGCACCTGACCATTTCCGATACAGGATGGGCAAAAGCCATGTGGGGCAAGCTGTATGGTCAGTGGCTCTGCGAAGCGGCGGTCTTCGTCTATGATTTTGACCGCTTTGACGCGGCGGACATACTTCCGATGTTTGCCAGGTACGGGATCACCTCTTTCTGCGCGCCGCCAACTATGTACCGCATGCTTATCAAGGAGGACCTCTCCGACTACGATTTGTCCTCCATCAAGCACGCCGCCATTGCCGGCGAGGCTCTTAACCCGGAGGTCTTCCGTCAGATGGAAAAGGCAACCGGCCTTCAGGTGATGGAGGGCTTCGGCCAATCGGAGACTACGCTGGTAATCGGAAACCTCCGGGGAGGAACCCACCGGGTGGGTTCCATGGGCAAGCCGGTTCCGCTGTATGATGTGGATCTGGTGGACCAGGACGGAAACAGCGTGGAGACGGGAATGAACGGGGAGATCGTCATTCGGATCGACAAGGGCGACCCCTGCGGCTTGCTGGCGGAATACTACCATGATGAGGAAGCCACCCGCGAGGCAAAGCATGACGGCCTGTACCATACGGGAGACCTAGCCTGGCGGGATGAAGACGGTTATTACTGGTATGTGGGCCGCAAGGATGATGTGATCAAATCTTCCGGCTACCGCATTGGACCGTTTGAGATTGAAAACGTCATTATGGAGCTGCCCTATGTTCTGGAATGCGGTGTTTCCGCCGCGCCGGACGAGGTGCGGGGACAGGTGGTCAAGGCCAGCATCGTGCTGACCGCGGGGACCGAAGGCACCGAGATACTGAAAAAAGAAATCCAGGCGTATGTAAGGGCGCATACCGCGCCGTACAAATATCCGCGCATCGTGGAATTCCGCGACGCGCTGCCCAAAACGACCAGCGGAAAGATCATCCGCCGGCAGCTGTAAAGGAGGCGGCCATACCTTGAAAGTAAAACGCGTAACGATCCTGACCGGCCATTACGGCAGCGGAAAGACCAGCCTGGCGGTCAACTGGGCGATACGACTAAGCAGAACGGGGAAGCCGGTAGCGATTGCCGATCTGGATATCGTCAATCCCTATTTCCGTACCACGGACCACCGACGCGAACTGGAAGAAAGCGGCGTCCGGCTGGTCGGCTCCCCGTTTGCAGGCAGTAACCTGGATATTCCCGCCCTGCCCCGCGAGCTGTATGCAGCGGTGGAGGATCACACGGTTTACGCCGTACTGGATGTCGGGGGAGATGACCGCGGCGCCGTGGCGCTGGGTCGGTACGTGCCCTCCATCCTTACGGAGAATAATTATGAAATGGTGTTTGTCACAAACTTTTTCCGCCCGCTGACAAAGACGCCGGAAGCGGCACTGACTGTGCTGCGGGAAGTGGAGGCCGCCTGCGGCCTCTCCTGCACGGGCCTGGTCAACAACAGCAATCTGGGTGCACAGACGACGGCACGGGATGTGCTGGATACCGCGGAGCGTATGGAGAGGCTTTCTGTCCTGTCCGGACTTCCGGTGCTATTGACCGCGGCGGACCGCCGCCTGTACAAGGAGCTGGAGGGAAGACTGTCCCCCTTGCTTCCCCTGGATTTTTCAGAGCGGAAATCATAGAGAGAGGTATTCGAACAATGGCAAAGATTACGTTTGAAACGGATCTGTGCAAAGGCTGTGGCCTCTGCGTGGATGCGTGCCCCAAAAAGATCCTTCGGATCAATAGAGAGCAGATCAACCAAAAGGGGCATTCGCCCGCAACGGTGACCAATATGGCAGTATGCATCGGCTGCGGCTCCTGTGCCATGATGTGCCCCGATTGCGTCATCACGGTGGAAAGGTGAGGCGGAGATATGACGGAACGAGTACTGATGAAGGGCAATGAAGCCATTGCCGAGGCAGCCATCCAGGCCGGATGCCGCCACTATTTCGGTTATCCCATCACGCCGCAGACCGAGATCGCCGCTTATATGGCCAAACGCATGCCAAAGATCGGCGGCGTGTTCCTCCAGGCAGAAAGCGAGGTCGCAGCGATCAACATGGTCTATGGCGTGGCTGCAGCCGGCGGACGTGCGATGACCTCATCTTCCAGCCCCGGAATCTCCCTGAAAAGCGAGGGCCTGTCCTTCATGGCAGGCTGCGATCTTCCCGCTCTGGTGATCAACGTCCAGCGCGGCGGGCCGGGCCTCGGCGGCATCCAGCCGTCCCAGGCAGATTATTTTCAGGCCACCCGGGGCGGCGGCCATGGAGACTATCACATGATTGTGCTGGCCCCCGCTTCCGTACAGGAAATGGCCAGCCTGACCGTCAGGGGCTTTGACCTGGCAGACAAATACCGGATGCCGGCCATGATCCTGGCTGACGGTACCATCGGCCAGATGATGGAGCCGGTGGAACTGGAGATCGGCGAGCAGCCGAAGTATGAAAAGCCCTGGGCCCTGACCGGCACCGGGATGAAGCGTAAGCACAATATCGTCACCTCGCTTTATCTCCAGCCGGAGGAGCTGGAGCGGATCAACAGGGAGCGGTATCAGCGCTACCATATCGTTGAGGAGCAGGAGCCGCTGTGCGAGACGTATCTGATGGAAGACGCGGAGGTATGTGTCGTCGCTTACGGCATCGCGGCACGGGTATCCAAGAACGCCGTCAACACCGCCCGCGCCAATGGAATCCGGGCCGGACTGATCCGGCCGATCACTCTCTGGCCATTCCCGAAAAGGGCTCTGGCCGATGCTGCCAAACAGGTTCGGGCTTTCCTTTCAGTGGAGCTTTCCATGGGGCAGATGATCGAAGATATCGAACTGTCCATTCACAGCAGCCGCCCCGTAACGCTGGTCAGCCGGTCGGGCGGCATGATTCCATCGCCGGAAGAGGTGCTGGCCGGCATTGAGCAGATTGCGGGAGGTAGAGAAGAATGATTGTCGCGAAGAGACCCCACGCCCTTCTGGACGTGCCGACCCATTACTGCCCCGGCTGCACTCATGGGATCATCCATCGCCTGGTAGCCGAGGCTATTGATACGCTGGGCATCGAAGGGCGTGCCGTAGGTATCGCACCGGTGGGCTGTGCCGTGCTTGCCTATAACTATTTCGGCTGTGACATGGCGGAAGCGGCCCATGGCCGCGCGCCGGCCGTGGGTACCGGGATCAAGCGTCTGAATCCGGACAGTATCGTCTTTACCTATCAGGGCGACGGCGATTTAGCATCCATCGGGATGGCGGAGACGGTACATGCTGCCGCCCGCAATGAGAACATCACCGTGATCTTTGTCAACAACGCGATCTACGGTATGACTGGCGGACAGATGGCGCCCACCTCCCTGCCCGGGCAGGTGACTCAAACCTCTCCTTACGGGCGCGACGTTAAGCAGTGCGGGTATCCGGTGAAGATCTGTGAGATGCTCGCCCCGCTGGAGGGTCCGGAATATCTGGCTCGTGTGGCGGTCAACAGCGTAAAGAACGTGCGCGCCGCGGGTAAGGCAATCGAAAAAGCCTTTCGCAATCAGGTGGAAGGCAAGGGCTTTTCACTGGTGGAAGTCCTGTCCGCATGCCCCACCAACTGGGGCATGACGCCGGAGAACGCACTTCGGTGGATCGACGAGCGCATGATCCCGTATTATCCGCTCGGCGTGTATAAGGACCGGAACGGGAAGGAGGAGGCCTGAGCTTTATGGATACCATGCATCTTTTGATCGCCGGCTTTGGCGGACAGGGCGTTTTGTTTGCCGGGAAGTTTCTGGCCTATGCGGGCCTGCTCGGAGAGCGGCAGCTGAGCTGGCTTCCCTCCTATGGTCCGGAAATGCGCGGCGGTACGGCCAACTGCAGCGTCATCATCAGTGATCGGCCCGTCGGCTCTCCGATCGTATCCGAGCCCGACTGCCTGATCGTTATGAATCTGCCATCCTTCCAGAAATATCAGCCCCAGGTACGTCCCGAAGGCACGATTCTTTTTGACTCCACGCTGATCGGGGAAGCGCCTTCCCGCACCGACGTGCGGGTATTTGCCGTGCCCGCCACACACATGGCGGCGGAGGCGGGCCTGGAGGGCCTTGCCAACATGGTGCTGATGGGCAAATTTCTCCGGGAGTGCATGCCAGAAATGACCGAGCTTCAGGAGCAGGCGCTATGCAAGACGATACCTCCGAAAAAGGCGCAGCTCATTGATGCCAACCGGCAGGCGTTGGCGCTGGGTTATAACTTTGAGGGCTGAATGATGCGGGTTTCTTGCATCCAGATGGACATGCTGCCCGGCCGGCCGGATGAAAACTTCGTCCATGCGGAGACGCTGATCCGCCAGGCTGCGGCGGCAGAACGTCCCGACGTGGTGGTGCTGCCGGAGACCTGGAACACCGGCTTTGCACCGGGAAAGATCGACCCTGCCTGTGCAGACACCGGCGGAGAAAGGACCCGGCGCGTGTTTTCCGCGCTGGCTAAGGAGCTGAAAATCAATATCGTGGCCGGCAGTATTGCCGACCGCCGGGGCGGAAAGCTGTACAACACCGCCTATGTGTTCGACCGGACGGGCGGGTGCGTCGCAGCCTATGACAAGACGCACCTGTTTACTCCCATGGGGGAGGATAAAGATTTTCAGATAGGCAGTACGCTCACAAGGTTTTCGCTCGATGGCGTCCGTTGCGCAGTGATCATCTGCTATGATCTCCGATTTCCGGAGCTTACCCGTACACTGGCCCTGCCAGGGCTGGATCTGCTGTTCGTGGTTTCCCAGTGGCCGAATAAACGTGTGCCGCACCTGTTGGTGCTGGCACAGGCGCGGGCCATTGAGAACCAAATGTTCTTGGTTCTGTGCAATTCCTGCGGAGAGGCCTTCGGGACTCACTACGGCGGCCATTCCGCCGTGCTCGATCCCTGGGGAGAGCGGCTGGCACAGGCGGGGGAAACGGAAACGGTAATCTCGGCGGATCTTGATCTTTCGGTACTTGAAGAAATCAGGAGCACGATTCCCGTATTCCGGGACCGGCGTCCCGAACTGTATCACATAAACTGAAAATATTTTGATAAAGCAAGAGGTGGAATTATATGAGCTATGAATTTCCGGTGACAAGGACAACACATCCCAAGCAGAAACCCGATCAGGATCATTTGGTGTTCGGCCAGAATTTTTCCGATCACATGCTCGTCATGGATTACGACGAGGGGCAGGGATGGCATGACGGACGTATCATCCCTTACGGCAATATTGAGATAGATCCGGCATCCTGCGTGCTGCACTACGCGCAGATGATGTTTGAGGGGATGAAGGCATACAAGGCCGCAGACGGCCATGTGCAGCTCTTCCGGCCCTACATGAACGCAAAGCGACTCAACCGTACTAATGAGCGCATGTGCATCCCTCCGATGGATGAAGAGCTGTTTCTCGCCGCCGTCAAAGCCGCCGTCATTGCGGATATCGACTGGGTACCGGAAAAGCCATTTACCTCGCTGTATGTCCGTCCTTTCATCATCTCTGACGAGGTGTCCTTCAGCGTCCTCCCGGCCAAGCACTACCGCTTTATGATCATCCTCTGCCCCTCCGGCCCCTATTACGCAGCGAATATGGGTAAGCTTTCTGCCACCCGTATCTATGTGGAGGATGAGTTTATCCGTGCTGCCCACGGCGGTACCGGCTTTGCTAAGGTCGGCGGAAACTATGCCGGCGGCATGAAGGCTTCGCAGAAGGCGTTGGCATACAACTGCAAGGATGTGCTGTGGCTGGATGCCCAGGAGCATAAATATGTGGAGGAAATCGGGACCTCCAACGCATTTTTCATGATCGGCGACGAAGTCATTACTGCCCCGCTGGGCGGCACGATTCTGCCCGGCATTACCCGCGATTCGGTTATCACGCTGCTGAGCGAGTGGGGTGTGACCGTCAATCAGCGCCGCCTTTCCCTTGAAGAGCTGTTTGACGCGGCGGAAAAGGGAACGCTGAAAGAGGTGTTTGCCACCGGCACCGCCGCCGTGATTTCGCCCATCGGGGCCCTTTGCTATCAGGGCAAAGATCTTGCCATCAATGGAAACCAGGTAGGCCCGCTGGCACAGAAGCTGTATGATACCCTCAGCGGCATCCAGACCGGCACTCTGCCCGACACCCATCACTGGACCGAACGGGTGATCTGACCTATTCGACGGGCGGACCGCGGAGGCCTGGGCCTTCCGCGGTTCTGTCCGGATGATCGAAGCGCTTCTGCTGAATTTCGGGAAATACCACCGAAATTCAGCAGAAGAACCATAAAACTCACCAAGAGTATTTGGAAATTTTGTATAAACGGCCCCGTATTCTTCCGTTGACTTTGCCTAATGAACATGGTAAAGTTAACGCAATAAACATTTAACGCGATGATGGAACCCAGTAAGCGTCCAATGCTTCTCCAGAGAGCTGTCGGCCGGTGCAAGACAGCGGAGGCATAAACGCCGAATTCTTTCCTGAGCGGCTTGCTGAACCAAGAGTAGGCAACGACGGGTGCGCCCGATATAGCGTGGAGGATATGTTTGTATCCGGAGTGGCTGCCTTCGGGCGGCAATTGAGGTGGTACCGCGGGTTATTCCCGTCCTCTGCTGTATGTGGCAGAGGGCGTTTTTTTATACCCAAAAATCGCCGAAACAAGGAGGAACGACCATGAAGACTCTGATGCTCGGCAACGAAGCAGTTGCCAGAGGTCTGTATGAGGCGGGCTGTGCGTTGGTATCCAGCTATCCCGGAACCCCCAGTACGGAGATCACCGAATACGCGGCCAAGTATGATGAGATCTATGCCGAGTGGGCACCCAACGAAAAGGTGGCACTGGAGGCTGCTTTCGGTGCTGCCCTATCCGGCCGCCGCAGCTTTTGCGGGATGAAGCATGTGGGATTAAACGTGGCCGCCGATCCCCTGTTTACCCTCTCCTATACCGGCATCAACGCAGGGTTGGTCATCGGCGTGGCGGACGATCCGGGGATGCACAGCTCGCAGAATGAGCAGGATTCCCGCCATTATGCCCGAGCGGCCAAGTTACCCATGTTGGAGCCTTCCGACTCCGCCGAGGCGCTGGCCTTTACCCGAGCGGCCTACTCACTTTCCGAGCAGTATGACACGCCGGTGCTCCTCCGTATGTGCACCCGTGTCTCCCATTCTCGGTGTGTCGTGGAACCGGGGGAGCGGGCGGAGCCGGAACGGCGGGCTTACGATAAGAAGCCGCGAAAGTACATCATGATGCCCGGCAACGCGCGTACCCGGCACCCGCTGGTGGAGGTGCGGTTGCAGGAGTTGGCGGAATATGCAGAGACCGCCCCCTGCAATATTTGGGAGCGCGGGAGCGACCGCAGCCTGGGAATCATCACGTCGGGCACCGCCTATCAGTACGTGAAAGAGGCATTTGGAGACACCTACGGCGTGCTGAAACTAGGCATGGTTTATCCACTGCCGGAGCGGCTTCTGCTGGATTTTGCCGTCTCAGTGGATAGCGTAATCATCATTGAGGAGCTGGATGGACTGATCGAAGATCACTGTCGGGCGGTCGGCATTCCAGTGACCGGGAAAGAACTTTTCTCTCCCATAGGTGAGCTGTCTCAGGGGATTGTTGCCGAAAAGCTGGGTGGAACCCGGCACAAAGGAATGCGGCTGAATGAGACGCTGCCCTCCCGTCCGCCCGTCATGTGCGCCGGCTGTCCACACCGCGGACTCTTCTACACACTGGCAAAGCAAAAGGTCACCGTTCTGGGGGATATCGGCTGCTATACGCTGGGAGCCGTACCGCCGCTGAGCGCCATGGACACGACGGTGTGCATGGGTGCGTCGGTCTCCAGCCTGCACGGCTTTCTCAAAGGAAACACCGGGGCGGAAGGGAAAACTGCGGCGGTCATCGGCGATTCCACTTTCATTCATTCCGGCATCACCGGGCTGGTGAATGTCGCTTATAATGATTCCCGCGGCGTCATCATTATTCTTGACAACTCTACGACCGGGATGACCGGTCACCAGCAGAACCCGGTCACCGGCTATCATCTGCGGGGGGACCCCGCCGCAAAGGTGGATCTGGAGGCGCTGTGCCGTGCCGTTGGCATTCGCCGGGTACGGGTCATCGACCCCTATGATCTGATGCAGTGCGACGAGGCAATCCGGGAGGAGCTGGCAGCCGGAGAGGCCTCCGTCATCATTTCCCGCCGGCCCTGTACACTGCTGAAGCACATCAAGCCGAAGCCCCCGCTTTCCGTGGTGGCGGATAAATGTATTGGCTGCGGTATGTGTATGAAGATCGGTTGTCCCGCCATCAGCTTCCGCGAAGGAATAGCAGTGGTGGATGCCACACTCTGCACCGGCTGCGGTATCTGCGCACAGCTCTGCCGGTTTGCGGCCCTGCAGAGGAGGGAGGACGCATGAGTAGAGTAACGAAAAGCATCATGCTTGTCGGCGTCGGCGGGCAAGGCACCCTTCTGGCCAGTAAACTGCTGGGCTGCCTGCTGTTGGCAAAGGGATATGACGTCAAGGTCTCCGAGGTCCATGGGATGAGTCAGCGCGGCGGCAGCGTCGTTACTTATGTCCGATGGGGCGATCGTGTGTATTCTCCCATCGTCGACCGGGGAGAGGCGGACTTCATCCTTTCGTTTGAACTGTTGGAGGCCGCCCGCTGGGCAGAATGGCTGAAACCGGATGGAAAGCTGATCACGAATACACAGCGGATCGACCCGATGCCGGTCATTACCGCTTCGGCAATCTATCCGGAACGGCTGGCGGAAAAACTGGCGGCCGCCGGTATCGATATTGACGCTTTCGACGCCCTCTCCCTCGCTCTCCGTGCCGGTTCGGCCAAAACGGTCAATCTGGTCCTGCTGGGACGGCTGTCCCGGGTCTTTGACATTCCAAGGGAGGAATGGATGAAGGCTATTGATGAGACTGTACCCGCCCGGCTTGCCGGAATGAACCGGCAGGCGTTTCAGCTGGGCGAAACCATCTGACTGTAAGAAGGTATATATATGGAAAATTATTATCAGCGGGAGATTGAGACCGCTTCCCGGGAGACCATCCGGACACTGCAGAGCGAGCGCCTGGCCGCCACCGTCCGGCGCGTGTATGAGTGTGTGCCGCATTATCGTGACAGGATGGATGCGCAGAACGTCACTCCGGAAGACATCCGATCCGTGGACGACCTGCATAAACTGCCTTTTACGTATAAACAGGATCTGCGCGACACCTATCCTTACGGGTTGTTCGCGGTGCCGCTGAACGAGGTCGTCCGCCTGCACGCATCCTCCGGTACCACGGGGAAACAGATCGTAGTGGGATATACAAATCGGGATCTGGATATCTGGGCCGACTGCTGTGCCCGCGCTCTGGTGGCCGCCGGAGGAAGCGCCGAAGACGTGGTACATGTCTCTTACGGCTATGGGCTGTTCACTGGCGGACTGGGACTCGACGGCGGGGCGCGGAAGCTTGGTGCGACCACGGTACCGGTTTCCGGCGGCAACACACAGCGGCAGATGACCATCCTCCGGGATTTCGGCTCCACGATCCTCTGCTGCACGCCTTCCTACGCCCTGCATATTGCCGAGGTGCTGCGCGAGAGCGGATGCGCAAAGGACGATATCCATCTGAAGGCCGGCATTTTCGGTGCGGAACCGTGGACCAACGAGATGCGCCGGCAGCTGGAAGAGCAATTGGGCATCCATGCGTACGATATCTACGGACTGACAGAAATCATCGGCCCCGGCGTGGCGTTTGAATGTCCGGAGCAGACAGGGATGCACGTCAATGAGGATCACTTCATCGTGGAGGTCATCGATCCGGACACAGGGGAGGTGCTGCCGGAAGGAGCGCAGGGCGAGCTGGTGTTCTCCTGCATCACCAAGGAGGCGTTCCCCATTCTCCGCTATCGTACCCGGGACATCGGCCGTATCACCCGCAAGCCGTGTTCCTGCGGCCGCACGCTGGTGAAGATGACTAAGCCGCGGGGCCGAACCGATGATATGCTGATCGTCCGCGGCGTCAACGTCTTCCCCTCGCAGATCGAGACCGTGCTTCTGGAGCACGGATATACTGCCAACTACCAGATTGTGGTCGACCGAGCCTCGGTATTTGACAGCATCGAAGTACGGGTAGAGATCAGCAGCGATATTTTCTCCGACACCGTCCGGGCGCTGGACCGGAGGGAAAAGGAACTGGAGAGCGCGCTTCACTCCCTTCTGGGCATCGCCGCCAGGGTGCGGCTGCTGGAGCCGAATACGCTTGAGCGATCCGCCGGGAAAGCAGTGCGCGTGATCGATAAACGGAAATTATTGGACTGAGGAGGGCTAAACCATGGTAAAGCAGTTGTCTGTTTTTCTGCAGAATGAGCCCGGCCGGCTGGCCATGCTGGTTCGTGCGCTGGCGGAGGGAGAGATCGATATCCGCGCTCTTTCCATTGCAGACACCACGGATTTTGGTATCCTGCGGCTTTTGGTAAGCGATGCCGCACGGGCGAAGGAGATTTTGGAAAGCAAGCGATACGCCGCGGGAATCACCGAGGTAACCGTCGTGGCCGTGCCCGATGTGCCGGGCGGTCTTTCCGACGTCCTAACCCTGCTGGCCGCGGAGGGGATCGACATTGAATATATGTATTCGCTGATCGGACGGGGAGAGGACAAGGCCTATATGGTCTTCCGCGTTTCCGACGGGAAAAAGCTGCATACGGTGCTGACCGCACACGGTTTGCGCACAATCTCCGAAGAAGAGCTGGGGCTTCGATGACCCCGGACCGGAGCGAAAGGAAAGAGAAACAACATGAAAGAGCTGAACAAAACATCAGAGCGTTTTACCGATTCGGTCATTCGCCGCATGACACGGATCGCACTTAGCTGCGGCGCAGTCAATCTGGCACAAGGGTATCCTGACTTTGACCCGCCGAAGGCCCTGACCGACCGCCTGGCAGAGGTCAGCGCCCTTGGGCCGCACCAGTACGCGATTACCATGGGCGCACCCAATTTTCGGGAGGCGCTGGCCAATAAATGCGCCCGCTTCATGGGCAGACGACCGGACCCGGAGACCGAGATGGTTGTCACCATCGGCTCTACCGAGGCCATGGTAGATACGTTGTTTGCCCTAACAAACCCCGGGGATCGGATCATCCTTTTTTCCCCGTATTTTGAAAACTATACCGCACAGACGATGATGGCCGGCTGCGAGCCGGTGTTCGTGCCGCTCATACCGCCCGCCTTCGGCTTTGACCCCGGCGTGCTGGAGGACGCGTTTCGGCAGGGGGCAAAGGGCATTTTGATCTGCAATCCCTCCAACCCCAGCGGAAAGGTTTTTACGCGGGAGGAGTTGGAAACTATCGCTGCGCTGGCCGTGCGCTATGATACCTATGTCATCATGGATGAGGTATATGAGCATATCGTCTACGCACCGCACCGGCATGTGTATATGAGTACCCTGCCCGGCATGTGGGAACGTACCGTTTCCTGCAGCTCTTTGTCAAAAACCTATTCAATCACCGGCTGGCGGCTGGGTTATGCCATCGCACCGAAGCACCTGATGGACAGGATCAAGCAGTACCACGATTTCAACGCCGTCGGTGCACCCGCGCCGCTGATGGAGGCCGCCGTGGCGGGGCTTTCCCTGCCGGACAGCTATTACGGGGAGCTTGCCGCCCATTATACTCATATGAAGACCCTCTTTACTAAGGGGCTGGACGATATCGGCATCCCCTACACCGAACCGCAGGGCGCATATTTTGTGCTGGCGGACATCAGTCCGTTTTTGAAACCCGGACAGACCGATGTCGCCTTTTGCGAAGAGCTGGCGCAGAAAGTAGGCGTTGCATGCGTACCCGGCACGTCTTTTTTCAGGGAAAACATCCAAAACATCGTTCGCCTTCATTTCGCTAAAAAGGATGAGACGCTGCATACGGCGCTCGACCGTCTGTCGGATATTCGAAAGAAAATGGGTTGAGGCAAGAAGAGAAGCCGCCCGCGACGTGGCACATATAAACACCTATATAAATAATGTACCGCAAGGGAAGAGCGGCGAAGCGAAAGAAGCTTCGCTGCTCTCTTCGCCTTTGATTGGATTTCGGAGGAAAAAGAGGTATAATAAAAAATCATGATATACAATGTCGGTCGGGTATCCCCGTATCTCCGGCCCGGCTGATAAGGAAAGCGGGCTTGATATGAACAATATAGACCATCTGTGGATCGTGATCTGCGCCTGCTTCGTATTCTTCATGCAGGCGGGGTTCATCTGCTATGAGGTCGGCTTCGTTCGGCCCAAGAATGTGGTCAGCGTCGCCATCGAGAATATCATCGCCTTTGTGGTAGCCACGCTGTCTTTTTACCTTGTGGGCTTTGCGTTTATGTTCGGGACGACCAAGGGCGGACTGATCGGTACGGGGCATTGGCTGCTCACTAATTTAAATGGGGATTACGACTATATCTTTATTCTGTATCAGCTGATGTTTGCCGGCACGTCGGTTACCATTTTTTCCGGGAGTATGTCGGAACGGACACGGCTCAAATCGCTGGTCATAGCGGCCGCCGTCACCGGCGCCGTGATCTATCCGGTGTACGGACATTGGGTCTGGGGCGGCAATTATATCGGACAGTCAACGCTGCTGGCCCACCTCGGCTTTATGGATTATGCGGGTGCGACAGTGGTTCATTCGACCGCCGGATGGATCGCCCTGGCAGGGATTATCGTTCTGGGGGCACGCAAGGATCGGTGGGATGAAAACGGAAAGCCCCGGCGGCTGGGGCGTTCCAATATCCCCTTTGCTGCGCTGGGTACCTTTATTTTGTGGTTCAGCTGGTTCGGGTTTAACGGCGGAAATCTGCTGCGGTTCGACGATCGGGTCGGGCTGATCCTGCTCAACACCAATATCGCCGCCTCAGCGGGTGTGGTCGGTGCAATCCTTGCAACATTCCTGTTCGCCCGGGATCAAAGCTATATGGAGGCGGTCTTCAACGGCGCGCTGGGCGGACTGGTCGCAATTACAGCCGGTTCCGATGTGCTGACGCCGGGGGAGGCCATTCTGGTCGGGGCAATCACCGGCGCCGTCACGGTACTTTCCAGCATGCTGCTGCTTCGACTGAAGATTGACGACGCAGTGAACGCCGTTCCTATCCATGGCTTTGGCGGCGCCTGCGGTACGATTCTCTGTTCGCTGCTTGCCGCGCCGGAGGAGCTGAAGGATGCAGACCGGCTGCAGCAGTTTCTGGTCCAGCTGCTGGGAGTCGGCGCGAACTTTATCTGGGCATTTGGAATGGGCCTCCTGATGTTCACCGTGCTCAAGAAAACGGTGGGCTTGCGCGTGTCCGGGGAAGAAGAGGAAAAGGGGCTCAATATCGTGGAGTTCTACGATGTTGCCTCCTGGCTTGAGCATTTGAAGGACGAGCACTATGAGCAGCTAACCCAGGACCTCTATCAGACCGTCCGACAGCAGAACGCCGCGCTGCGGCATCAGGCGGATATGCTGGTTGCCACCCAGGAGCGAGAGCGGGAAAAGATCGCCCGGGATCTGCACGATGGGGTGGGGCAGTCGCTGGCCGCCCTTAAAATCGATATTGGGCTGCTGCCCGGCCGGGTAAAGGACACGGAACTGAAAAAGCATACCGAGACCACGCTGAAGATTGTGGATGAGGCCATCGGAGAGATTCGCAGCGTGATCGGAAATCTCAAGCCGGCAGAGCTTAGGCGGGACGGACTGTCAAACAGTATCCAGGGCCTTTGCCAGAAAATGCAGAAGCTCAGTGGGATACGCTTTAACTGCAGCATCGCAGATAAACTGCCTGCGTGGAATGAGACGGAAGCGCTGAATATTTACCGGATCATACAGGAAAGTATCACAAATATTGTGAAGCATTCCCGCGCGTCAGAGGCAGATGTCACAATGATTTCGCTGAACGAGAAGGTATTTCTTATCAGTATCAGCGATAACGGACGGGGTTTTGACATGCGGAGCGTCCATTCCGGCTTCGGCCTCACCACGATCCGGGAACGGGCGGAGATGCTGCGGGCCAAGATGATGATCGACAGCGATGAAGGGCAGGGCACACGAATGATTCTGGAGATTCCCAATGGAAAAAATTAAAGTATTTCTGGCAGATGACCATAAAATTCTGCGGGAGTCGCTGATGATTCTGCTTTCGCAGAAAGAAAACATCGAAGTTATTGGTACCGCAGGTGATGGCCAAACGGCCTGGCGGGAGATCGCATCCCTGAAACCGGATATCGCCGTGCTCGACATCTCGCTTCCGCAGCTGAATGGTCTGGATCTGGCGGCCAAGCTGAAGGCCGAGCTGCCGGAAATACGCACGGTCATCCTCACCATGCACAAGGGGGAGGAATATGTAAGGCGGGCGCTTTGTGCCGGCGTGCGGGGCTATGTGGTAAAGGATAATGCGCTGGAAGAGCTGCTCGTCTGTATTGAGACGGTATATGCCGGCAAAATGTTTTTATCGGAAGACATTACCGGGATGGTGATAGAAGGCTTTGTCAGCAGCTTTGCAGAGCCCGATGTGCCAACATCGGAAGCGGTGTCGGTGCGGGAACGGGAGGTTCTCCAGCTGCTGGCGGAGGGAAAGGCGAACCGGGAGATTGCAGAGGCACTGAATCTGAGCATTAAGACGGTGGAGACCCATCGTGCGAACATCATGCACAAGCTGGGCCTGCACAACATCGCTGATCTTGTTTTGTATGCGGTACGCAACCATCTGATCGAGCCTTGACGGACAAAGGGGTGCTTCCTACCGTCCGTACCTCTATTAAATGGGCCTGCGAGTGAATTGCGCAGGCTCATTCAGGAAAAATACAGTCTTTTTTTGCCGAAAATCGGATATTTACCCGATACCGGTTTCATCTTCAATCATTTACAATTATTCCTGATCGAAAAATGGTTGGAGGAGAAATCATGATTGACACTGGAAATACTGCGTTTGTTCTGATTTGCGCCGCCATGATCTGCTTCATGACGCCTGGCCTTGCCTTTTTTTACGGAGGAATGGACCGAAAAAAGAATGCGCTGACCATCATGATGCAGAGCTTTATTGCTATGGGCGTCGTGACGGTTGTATGGTTTGTCTGCGGCTTTAGCCTTGCTTTCGGCGGGGACGTGGACGGAATTATCGGAAACCTGCAATATGCCTTCTTGCATGGCGTAGGACTTGCACCCAACAGCACGTATGCGGGCACCATCCCGTTCCTTGTATTCTTTTTGTTTCAGCTGATGTTTGCGATCATCACCCCGGCGCTGATCACGGGCGCGTTTGCTGACCGGGTCAGCTTCAAGGGTTACCTGATTTTCCTTGCCGCCTGGACGCTGCTGGTTTATGCCCCCTGCGCCCACTGGATCTGGGGCGGCGGATTCCTGCAGAAAATGGGTGCAGCGGATTTTGCGGGCGGCATCGCGATTCACTGTGCCGCCGGCATGTCGGCATTGGCATCGGTTTTCTTCCTGGGAAAGCGGAAATTTGCCCCGGGGGAGGAGATCCAGCCGTACAGTACGACGTACATCGCGCTGGGTACCGGTATTTTATGGTTCGGTTGGTTCGGGTTTAATGGGGGCAGTGCTCTGGCGGTTAACGGCACGGCTGCCGTTGCCTTTGTCAACACCGCGCTGGGCGGCGCGGCGGCGATGGTTACCTGGCTGGCTATTACCTGGGAGCGTACCGGGCATCCCAGCTTTGTAGAAGCGCTGACCGGCGCAGTTGCAGGACTGGCGACCGTGACGCCGGCTTCGGGCTATGTCGCCCCCTGGGCGGCCGTGCTGATCGGCATGGCCGCATCCATCGTCTGCTGCTCTGCGGTAAGCTTCCGCAAGAAGAACGGCTGGGATGATGCTCTGGACGTCTGGGGCGTTCACGGCGTGGGCGGAATGCTTGGCGCTTTGCTGCTGGGGGTCTTTGCACAGGGCGCTTTCGGCGGGGTTAACGGCCTAATTGCTGGGAACCCGCATCAGCTTCTGGTACAGCTGGTGGCGACAGCGGTGGTCGCAGCTTATTCCTTTGCTGTCACATTCCTGCTGCTCAAGGTCGTCAACTGCATCACGCCGGTGCGTGTACCCGAAGCGGAAGAGCTTGCGGGTCTCGACCAGGTGTTCTGCGAGGAAGCCTGATTTTTGCAGTAAAAAGGATGGCGGCATAGGCCGCCATCCTTTTTTCTATCCGGGTCAGAGAAAAATATAAAAGGCTTTGCATAAAACAGGACAGGAGGAATGCCCACATGATCATCAGCGCCAGCCGGAGGACGGACATCCCGGCCTTTTATTCCGATTGGTTTTTCAACCGGCTCCGCGAAGGCTATGTTCTGGTACGCAATCCCATGAATCCCCATCAGATCGGAAGGGTTGATCTGATGCCGGAAACGGTTGACGGGATCGTGTTCTGGACAAAGAACCCGCTTCCCATGCTGGACAAGCTGTATCTGCTTCGGGAATACTCCTTCTATTTTCAGTTCACAGTTACATCTTATGGAATAGACGTGGAGCCGGCTGTACCATCAAAAAACAAGGCTATGATCCCGGCGTTCTGTCGACTTTCGGAGCAGCTCGGCCCGGAGCGGGTGATCTGGCGGTATGACCCGATCTTTCTGACACCCAAATATTCCGCGGAATATCATGCGGAATATTTTGAAAAGATGGCTCGGCGGCTTGCCGGTTATACGTGCAGATGCACGATCAGTTTTCTGGACTATTACCGCGGTACAGCGCGGCGGCTTGCCGGCCTTTCGCCGCTGCCTTTTTCCGAAGCGGAACAGCGGAAGCTGGGCGGGCTGCTTGCAGAAATCTGCCGAAGCTATGGGCTGGAGGTCGACGCCTGCGCGGAGATGCAGGATTTTCGGGACCTGGGGATCGGCCGTGCACGGTGCATTGATGCCGGTCTGCTGGGACGCCTGCGTGGACGGCCGCTGCAAATCCCAAAAGATAAAAACCAGCGCCCGGAATGCGGATGTGCCGCCAGCGTGGATATCGGCGCGTATGATACCTGCCGCAGCGGCTGTTTGTACTGCTATGCGCATCACAGCGACTTAGCCCTGCAGCGCAATTGCGCATCACATGACCCGATGTCGCCCCTGCTGGTGGGAAAACCGGAACCGGAGGATAAGATTCGGGATCGGAAAAACCCGTGACGGACGACGAGTCGCTTCGGACAGGATAAGCTGCCGTCTGTTGATATAGTCCGCTTAGGTCAACATGTTGGCGCGACAGGCCTGGGTTCAAACGCAAAATAGATCCGGCCCGGATTATCCGGGCCGGATCTATTTCTGCCGGGGTAATGCGCCGAGTTATGGCTGTGGAATCAGAGCGGTGACCAACGCGTCTTTAAAACCGCTGCAGAGTGTATCAAAGGTGCTCTGCTGATCCGCCGTAAAATCATTGCTGCGGATCAGGTCGGAATCAGGAACGGAATTGAAAAATACTTCCAAATTTTTGCCGAGCTTATTCGCAACCGCTCCCATCCATTTTTTTGCCTGGGCAGACGAAAGTTTTGAATACGGGTCGATCCCGTTTGTCATAATCCCGTTGGCAAGCAGCGCGGCGTAGGCATACCGGTTGAACGGGTCCTCCGCCAGCTGATCCCAGCCCGGGGTGTTTTCGCCAATGGCATCCAGCTTCGATTCCTCATTAAAGTTTTCATAGGGGACGACCATCCCGGCGGTGATCCCGTTATCGGTACGCAAGCCGGTCGGCGCACCGGTGGTTTCATCTACCGTATACAGGCAGCGGTACAGGTTCTGAACCAGATCGCATTCATTGGCGTAAATCCGAACGTCGCCGGTGATATATGTGTGCTGAAGGTCCCAATCGTACAGCTTGATCCATCCGAATACGTCTACGGGGTTGTCGGTCAAGAAAGTCCCGTTTTCTTCGATTCGCAGGCCGCCATGCTCCCTGATAGTCAGCGTACCGTTATTTATAACCGAGCCATTTCCGTCAATATCCAGCTCACCGTCGCAAATATCCAGCGTCACGCCGGCCGGGACGGTCAATGTGTGGCTGCCGGTATGCAGCATGCCGCCCCAGTGCCCAGGATAACCGATTCGTACATCGGCGCCAAGAGACAGATTATCGTTCAGCGTGAAATCACCCGCAATCAGCGCTGGCCTCCCTTCGCTGAGCGCGTTTTGCAGCGCATCCAGTGTCTCGGCCAGCTGATAGTCGGAACAGGTAATTGTACCGGCGCTGCTGCCGAATCCATCGGCCCTGAGGGAGATGACGGCACCTGAACCGTCTATGACTCCGCCCGCCATGAGATCGATCGTTCCGCGGTTGCAGAGAAGCCCGTCGTTCTTCACCGTGCCGTAGATCAAAATATGCTCGTCATTATTGAATGTGATCTCCGCGCCGACCAACAGCATGCCGTTTACAAAAATGTCTCCGCTGTTGTTAAGCCAGTGCTCACCGGCCAATGTCAGGGTAAACCCGTCGGGGACTGTGATGCTGTCGTCCCACTCGACATAGATATTCGCGGAAACTGTGAGATCGCCCTGCAGCGTGACGTCGCAATGATCGCCCTGGACATCGATACGTTCGTATACAAGTATGCCGGATACTTCGTACTCTGCCGCATATTTAAACGCAGGCCAATCGTGCACGATGGCGATATCGAGGTATTTTCCGATGCTGCCGCTGCCGGTGACCTTTCCACTGTTGATTACCTCGGCCGCCCCATTGGCCGCAAACTCATCCATGCGATTGACACAGGCATCCTGCGCGGTTCCGTTGTTTTCCAGAATACCGGACGGCCACACCTGGATATTGCCGGACAGGGTGCCGCTGTTGGTCACGTCGCCGTTGATATGCAGGGTGCAGTTATCCATTGTGAGGCTTGCACCGCTGTTAATGGTGAGGCTATGCCGGACCAAAGATTCCGCCTCTCCGTCCCAATGCGTTTCTGTCTCGACCCAGATGTCCCAGCCGCTGATCGTGATGGAGGACCCGTCAGTTAGCTCGACATCTCCCATGATATCCATCCGGTTGTAGATTTCCAGACCGGTCGTGGCCGGAATACTGCCGAGTGCTTCGACTTTGGCGTTTTGCGCCGCCTGTGCCGTGACAAATCCCGCACTGGTATAGACGGCGGCGGTGTACTCGATCCAGTGGGAGTTATTGGTCAGCGTGCTGCCAAAGCCCAGAACGGTAACGGCGCCGCCTTCTTTACCGTATTCGTCGATGATCTTCATATAACCGGCGTTGTGGAATTCCGCGGTGCTCTCAACTGATCCGCCGGTTATCTCCAGATTGCCGTTGTTGGTAAAGCGGGTGCCACTGTTGATGAGCGCAGTATCTGACAGATGCATGTCGCCATCATTAGCAAATATACCGCTGTTGTGCAGCGTGCCGCCGACACTGAAAAGGCTTCCACAGAAGTCTTCGTCTTTTAAATTGCTGAATGTGCCGCCATTCTCAATCTCACCGGAGAGGTCGACCTCGCACCGGTTAATCAGCTCGCTGCCAGCGGGGATTACCAGGAAGCCATTAATGATCAGAACGCCGTTGGTTCCCTTCTGTGCCTCGGGCTCCTTCTGCCAGTCGATGGTCAGGTTCTTGTTCGCGGCCAGCGTGAGGGTTGCGCTGCTGTCGACCACTACATGTTTGCAGATAGTAAAATTGTCGGAAAGCGTGATGTTCGCAGTGATGTGGATTTCCGAAACATAGTTGCGTTCCTGCAATTCACGCAGCTCATTTTCACTGCTCACATTTACAGAGCTGACGTTCAGCGAGGCTGCAAATTGATCCATCAAATTGTCAAAGGAGCTGCCTTGGCCTTCTCCGCCGTTGCTGATCAGCACGCCGCCCGCAGGGATACCTATAATATAGGGCTTGCTGATCTTTGCGGCGAAGTCTTCCAGCAGGCCGCTGGCCGCGTCACTGCTGACAAAGGCATAGGGATCGCTGAATATGCCGGAATCTTCTAAATCTGAGGTTTTGAGCACCTCATTCTTGAGAAGCCAGACGATGGCGTAACGGCCCTCTGCATCTTCTTCGCCCAGACGGGTCAGCGCGTCTGCATAGGTTACATAGTCGGCCTCAGCAACCGTCTGCGGCAGGATGCCACCCAGGCGGCTCCACAGGGCACGGGCATAATCGGTCAGATTGGCGTAGTAATTGACCGTGCCGCCGAGGCTGTCTCCCGGAATATCCATCCAGCCTTTGACGTCGATAACGGCACCGGGTTCATTGATCAGGATGCCCTGGCCGCTCGGCCGGATGCCGGTATGGAGTCCGAGGGCAATGACGCCTTGGTTCGTCAGCGTACCGTAAATACCGATATACGGTTCGCTGGTGATTTCGGCGCCCCCTTCGGTCGTAAGCTCGAGCCTGGCACCGCTGGCGACCGTCAGGGAGGCACCCTCTTCCACAAAGACGCAGAAGTTCACAACGGAATCCCCTGAGAGGGTAATATCTCCCGCAATGATATCAGCATAGAAGCAGTGTGTATCGTCATAGGCAGTGGCCCAGCTGGCATTATCGGACACAAAGTAGCCGTTATAGTGCCGGCCGCTGTCCAGATCCGTCAACATCCCCTCAATGGTACCGGTGGCTTCCTTAATACATAAGCCCTGGTTTGTGGCACCGCCGGGAATGCGCAGCGTGCCAGTGATCTGCAGTTCGCTGCCGGCGGCGATGTGGAACGTCTTGCCTTCCGGGACCACCAACGTGATTCCTTCGTTAAGGCTGACCGTCTGACCGCCGCGGACCGTCAGGTCTTCCGTGGCGGTCAGGGTTACATCCTCGCCAATGAGATAAATCCCGGTGTAGAATGGTAAGTCCCCCAATGGAAGGTTTTTCAGAAGGGCGGACTGGAGCGCAGAGATTCCGAAGACGGCGGCGATGTTTTCCGTATCGCCTGTGATGTCGGAAAGTCGGACTGCCTCATAGGCCGCGGCACAATCCGGCTCATGCTCATCAAGACCCAGCAAGTCTGCATAGTGTACCGTACCCTCATTTTCGATCCCATTGCCCGCGACAGAGGCAAAGGCGTTCAGCTCCAGATGTCCGGCGTTGATAAAGGTCCCATTGTTGACCAGCCGGCCTGCATCTACGGAAGATAGATTTGTAAAACAAAGGCGGAGCCAACCCTGGACCCCATGTTCGGGGACATTGACCGTCACGATGGTGCCGTTGTTGGTCAGCGTGCTGTACATGCTGAGGGTGGCCGCGCCGATGTTGAACTGGGTGCCCGCGCGGACGGTCAGCGGTTTATGGAGTTCGACATTGGTGTCGAGCGTAAATTCACCGTTGATTTCAATGGATTCGACGGCGGAGTTATTGGCAGCGGCAACAAAGGCTTCCTCGCTGCCTACAACCGCCCGACCGGTATCTGTATCACCTGAGCCGGTGCTCCCGCTGGGCGTGCTCCCGCCGGGGGCGACGGAGGTTCCGTTTTCAGTAACGCCGGTCGTGCCCTCGGAGACCGTGACATCAGTATTCTGGGTGTTGACAGCGGTATTGTTCCCGCTGATCTTTGCCTCCGTGACCGTGCCGTCGCCCTGAATGACAACATCCGGTGCAGCGCTTTCGACCAACGCGATCTTTGTGCCATTTTCCACGGTGACGGTGGCGCCTACCGCGCTGCCCGTGATCGTGGCGAGGGTTACGGCGGTTGAACCTGTCAATGTGACAGCTGCGCTGCCCACCTGTACGGTCAGCGTGGTGACTGTGGCATCGCGAAGGGTTACCGGCGTATCGGAATTGACGTTGATCGCAGAGTAGACTCCCTCAAGGATGATGTCGTCGCTGCCGTCGTCCACATAGACGACCTGGACGCGGCAGCCTTCTTCGGTGCGGATGCGCAGGCCGCCGTCGCCGGTTTTACCTACGACGATACTGCCGACATCGCTGCTGTTGATAATGTGGATGGAGTTTTCACCGCCGCCGCGGATAACCACGCGGCCCTGGACAGTGACCCCATCCAGCGTGACGTCGCCGTTTCCGACGCCGTCACCGATAATCAGGTCGCCGCTGACGGTAACACCGCGGAGCGTGACGCCTGGCACACTAATGACCGCGTTGCCGTCAATAGCGCTGGTATAGGTTCCGGCCGCCGACAGATAGATGGCCGCCATGTTGTCCATGACCTGTGCAAATTCTGCGCGGCTGATGGAAGAGAGCGGGCGAAGCATTCCGCCGCTGCCATGGATATACCCGGCGTTGGCCATCGCAGCCAGCGCCGGCACGGCCCAGGAGGAAATCTGGCCGCGATCGGAAAATTCAGACAGGGCCGTCTGAGCTCCGTCTGCCAGCTTAAAAGCCCGCGCGAGAACCGCAAAGGCCTCCTGACGGGTGACCGAATCATTGGGACGCATTTGGCTGCCGTTCCCCTGGAAGGTACCCATACGAACCGCCTTTGCGATGTCGGCATAATACCAGGCGGTTGACTGCAGGTCGGAATACCCGGAAATGTCGGCTGCGGCTTCCGCGCCGAAGGCGCGGTTTACAATGGCTGCCAGCTGCGCCCGGGTCAGGTTTTCCTGTGGGCGAAGCAGACCGCCGTCACCACGCAGCAGTCCCTTATCGACCGCTTTTTTCAGCGCGGCGTAAGACCAGTGCCCTTCTGCCGGCATGTCTGGGAAATCGGCTGTTGCTATCGCTTGAAGTGGAAACAGGGATAGCGCCATACAGAGTGCAAGGAAGATACTGAGCAGACGTTTCTTCATATCCATTTTCCTCCGTCGAATTTTTTCAGGCAGAAATTATGCTGCACTGGCCCTATTGTAACAAGATAAAAACCGTAAAAGGGATGCAGTCTGCATCCCTTTTACGGTTTTCTCCGTGGTTGATTAGCATTTTATTCGTAGATGACTAAAAAGCCTCCCTCCGCGGCGATCGGTTCAATTTGATCCCTTACGCCGGCGTCTGCCGACACCGTTTCAAGCGCCGGCAGCTTTAGCAATGGAGAAAAGTCCGAGATCGGGAGACCATTGAGACTGAGATAGGTAAGCGTCGGGTGACGCGTCAGTTCCGATAGGTCGGAGACGCCGGTGCTGCGGATTTCCAGTCGCTCGAGTCCCTTTATGCCGTTCAGAAATGATAGATTGGGGAGATTTCGATAAGAGATTTTCAATTCGCGAATCGTTTTTCCATCCAGATAAAGATAGCTGTCGGTCCGGTTGGAAATATCCAGAAAATCCAGGTCTCCCAGCTTAGCAAGCACGCTTGCATCATAATCTGTAGGTACGCTGCACAGATCGAGGCATCGAAGCGTGCTGCAATCGGCAAGAGGGGAAAGATCAGACACCGGGTTGGAGTTGAGGCCCACCTCTCGCAGCAGCGGGAGTAAAGCAAGCGGCGTGAGATCCGAAACATCGTTATAGCGGAGCTCAATTTTTTCCAGCGCGCTCAGTTTTGCCAGAGGGGAGAGATCCTGTATCTGCTCTGCTGCGAGGCAGAGAACACGCAGATTGGGCAGCAGCGAGAGATCGCGGAGGGAAGAAATAGGACCGCGACCGAGCGCCCCTTGAGCGCACCAGGTCTGATGGAGGCGATAAAAGGTTTCCATATCGGCACAAGCCGTGTTATATTCTATATATAGTGCGGTTACTGTGGACAGGTCTTCGGCCGATAGCGGGTCATCTGCGCTTTTTCCCAGCGTCATACGCACGGCTTCTTCAATCAGCGGCTCGGTAAAACCGGAGTTCGTTGGGAACAGGGTATCCCGCAGCCAAAAGCCGCCGCAAACCATCAACATTAGCAAAAAAAGCGCTGCAATATAAATTGCCCGCCGGCGAACCCGGGTCTCAGGCCGTGTATTCAAAAGTGCACGCTTGGCTGTTTTGGCATTGCCGAACCGCCGGTTTGGAGAAAATGCAGTGCATTTGGCAACAACCTGCGCCAAGGGTGTTTTAGGGGACTGAAGCGGCTCCGCTTTTCCGGTGAGCATCCAGGAGAGCAGAATACCGAGAGAATAAATGTCCGATCGGCAATCGGTCTGCAGGTAGCCGTACTGTTCAGGCGGTGCAAAATCCGGTGTACCGCAGCACATCGTATCCGCCGCCGCCCCCATTACATACAGACGGGTGATTCCCAGATCAATAAGCGCAACGGTACCGTCGTCCCGAATCACGACGTTCTGCGGCTTGATGTCGCGGTGAATAACAGGCGGGGTGCATCTGTGCAGGAAAGCGAGAATGTCGCAAAGACCGGTACCGACAGCGCGTACTTCCTCCGGGGAAAAAGGACGTCCGTCTTTCATCTCCCACAGCGTGTTTCCGGGGATATATTCTCTGAGGATGCAGCGCATATGGTCATTTTGAAACTCTCCGACAAAGGCCGGAAGTCCCGGATGGGACAGCAAATGCAGCGCATCCGGCTCGGTCTCTGAAAAAAGGGGGTGATCAGGGGCATAACATTTGGTGACCAGCAGCCGCCCATCCGCTCTATCCCGCACCAATAGCGTTTCACAGGAAGGGCCGCTGCTCAGGCATTCCATCGCCTCATACTGTCGGGTAAACTCCGGAGGATAAGGATCGGCAAAGCCACGCAGAAATTCCGCTGCAGATTTACTCTCCATGCCGGTAATCTCCGCCGAGCAGCGTCAGCCCCAACGACTCCAAGAGGTCTTGGGCCTCAAAAACATTCATGCCGCGGGAGAGACAATACAGGATTGCGGCATCCCGCATGATCCGGGGATACAGCGGGCTTTTTCCTCCGAACCGGAGCATTCGCTGTGCTTCTTCCACAGTCAGATGAAAGCCGAACGCAAGCTGAAGAATTTTATCCCGCGAAGGCTTCCGTGTCCCGTTAAATAACTGATGCCCATAGGTCCGGTCAATCTGTGAGGCTTTTATGACTCGCTCCGGTACGAGTTGCTGCTTCTGGCATAAGCTGGACAAATAATCGGGAAAAGGAATTTCCGCTAAACAGTCTTCATGTTCTTTGGCGAATTTACAAAAATCCGGGGTCTTCACCAATTGCCGGAATAGCGTGCTGGTATGTACGTTATCACGAATCATGTAAACACCTCTGCTGCCAGAAACTGATATTTTATAAGTATCATATCAGGAAATTATTAGGAAAACAAGGCCGGTCGCTTTGAAATAACGAGTGCAAAACTGAACCAAATATTTTTATTTTACACAGATTTTATATTTGCATGAGAATGCTTTTGACGAACCTGCGGTATGCTGAAAGCGTAACAGGGAGAGAATAACGACAGTGTGAAAGGATCGCACCGCATGAGAAAAGCATTCGCCACTGCGCCGCTTTCACTGCCGGCGGGCCGAAAGGTTACTGCCGCCGGGAAAAACGTACATGCCATCTTCCTAAGTTCCCGTGAGGGCAACTCCGGCATTCGGAGCTCGCTGATCGGACTGCCCAACGGCGGGCAGAAGGATGTGGACGGGAACAGGGTGGACCATACATCCGTCCTGCACGAACAAAGGCACCAAATCGGGAAATCGCGCGGCATCGAAGCGGTCTGCCGCGGGCGGGCAAGCTGCAATGCAATTCCGCCGGCAGCAGGCCCAGAATATGCGCCCGTGTCGGTGCAGCGGGCCTTTGCAGGCCCACTAACCTTTTGCAGGTACATCAGATGAAGCCGGAAGAAGTCATGTCCGGCAGCTTACAGGATCAAACTACTGCGCGCCGCCGCTCTTTTCCACGCTGGTGGGAGCGGCGCGCGCCGTTTCGACGGTTTTCCGAACCGGAAAGGAGAAGATATTCGATGGAGACTTTACGTTCAAAACGAGGCTATATCTGCGATATGGACGGCGTAATCTATCACGGAGACAAGATTCTGCCCGGCGTTCCTGCATTTCTCCGCTGGTTGGAACAGGAGAAGAAGAGCTATCTGTTCCTTACAAACTCTAGTCAGTATACGCCGCGGGAGCTTCAGCACAAGCTGGCCCGCATGGGGCTGGAGGTCGACGAAAGCCGGTTTTATACCAGCGCGCTGGCGACAGCGGAATTCCTGAAAAATCAGTGGCCGGGAAGCAGTGCCTATGTGATCGGCGCACACGGGCTTCAGAACG
>JAYFOA010000098.1:0-30146 GCA_034933145.1 Clostridiaceae bacterium | reverse complement strand
AAAACGATCTGAAAGGAGCCAGAAGGTATTGCGGCTGGATTCAAATTTGCGAATTCACTTATTACAGTCGTCCCCTCAGTGAACTGCCGGATGAAAAAAATATGATAATCGACGTTACGGAAGATATGCACAAATGCGGACTTCCCTACTGTGCGTTCGGGTGTCCGGCAGAGATATATGACGCCCCGTGCAATAACCGGGCGGGTCGCTATCGGTTGGACTGGAAAGCGTATACTTATCTTGTGGATATGCCGTGTCGCCTAAATCATAACCGGCTGTCGTTCTTGGCGGGGTTTTCCTGGGGATATACGGAATTTGAGGACAGACCGGTAGTGATTCATGCGCCGGAAGTTCTTACAGAGAAAGATTGGGAAAGGCATTTTGCTTTTATCAAAACACAGTGCCCTATTTGTGCGAAATAGAGCAGAACGCTTACGACCTCAATAAGGTTTTCCATAGCCTGAGGAAAAGCCCTGCGCCGATTTGGCGAGGTATAATAGGGACTAGGCATCAATCTCTGGGATGGGGGCGTACAGTTTTGGCTGTCCGCCCCCTTTCCCTGCCTACATGGCGGGACCGGTTTTGACTGTTATGGCGGTGCTGGCTGCGGCGAGGGGCCTTGCCCGGTAGAGACTACAAAGCCGACATAGCGGACAAACAGTTCAACCCTCTTCCCATTTGCATCAAGAAATTGGAGCGCGTCATCGAATGCAAGATTTTTCAGGAAGCGGTCAATATTTGCCTGGAGAAAGAAAACCGCTCGGACAAAATCATGTCCGAGCGGCTGTGTGAGTTTATAGAGGAATTTCCGGCGAGGATAAAATTGAATAGAAGACAGAGAAAAATAGGGGTTTTGTAAAGCTTGATGCTCTTTACCTTCCAATAAATCAGTATTTCCCCAAATTACTGTCCAATAACGATATCACAGATTTGGGTTTAGGTTGTGAAGTATGTGTCTCTTCCAGATTTTGTTCCGTGTTCTGTTTGTATACGGGAAGCGTACTTGATTCTTGCGTGGTTGATCCGGCAAAGGGCTGCAGACTCTTTTCATTCAGCTTAAAAATACTGACGCGCGTTTTAAGAGCACTTGCCTGAGCGGAAAGTTCTTCACTCGCCGCGGCACCTTCCTCGGATGAGGCCGCATTGCTCTGAACAACTTGTGAGATTTGAGTGATTCCCTCATTAATTTGCTCAAGTGCCGACGCCTGCTCATTCGACGCCGTGGCGATGGCACCCACAAGCATTCCCGTCTGTGAAATTCCATCTATGATTTTTTCAAGCGCTCCCGCCGTCTCTTTTGCAATCTTGGTTCCGGCTCCAACCTTTTTAATTGAAGTCTCAATCAGGTCGGTTGTCTCCTTGGCAGCCTTGGATGATTGGGTCGCGAGACTTCTGACCTCTTCGGCTACGACGGCGAAGCCTTTCCCGTGCTGCCCCGCTCTGGCCGCCTCCACCGCAGCGTTGAGTGCCAGAATATTTGTCTGGAAGGCTATATCTTCAATCACCTTAATGATTTTGCCGATATTTTGGGAAGATGTATTGATTTCCTCCATAGCCCGGAGCATTTCGGACATTTGTTCGTTGCCAACGTCCGCGTCCGTTTGGATATTTTCGGCTAACTGTTTGGTTTTTTCCGCATTTTGTGCGTTCTGCGTTGTTTGTGAAGTGATTTCCTCCATCGATGCCGACAATTCTTCGACTGAACTGGCCTGCTCGGTGGCTCCCTGGGAAAGTGCCGTGCTGGTATTTGCCACGAGCGCTGCGCCGGAATCCACTTGCTCGGCGACCGATCGAATGCTGATAATAATACTGTTAAGCTGTGTGAATATTTGATTCACAACATTCATTATATCCTGATAAATACCATTGTGCCGGGAGGTGTCAATTTCAACGCTTAAGTCATGCTGCGCTACAGCCTTACTCAGTTTATTCGTATCGGACGCAACAAGCTCAATTGAATTAACTGCTTTTTGAATAGAATTTGCAAGCCTACCAATTTCATCTTTGCTTTTAATCTCTGCAAGGCTTTGGGATACGGTACTATCAATATTACCTGTCTCAATTGCTAAGGCTGCTTTCATCAGCGGAACAATTGGCCTAACAATCTTTGAGATCAGGAGGAGAAGAGTAATTATTGTGACGATGATGGCAACAATTCCTGCTGCCGTGCCTACCAACATCGTGGTTCTTGTGGCTTCTTCAATTTCACTCACAGGTACTGTGGAGCCGACCAGCCAGTATTCGCCCCCAATAGAAACGGGCGTAATCACAAACCGCTTATCCTTATTATCTAAGGCCGAAACAAAATCGAATTTAACTTTTTCGCCGGTTTTCAAAGCTTTGGTCAAAAGGGATTGCCCTTTTTCGCTGACGGAGTCAAATAGAGATGTCCCGATCATTTTGTCGTCCGGGTGCGCGAATATAACCCCGTTTGAGTCGGCCATAAATAGATAGCCGCTCTTGTACAGGGATACGCCATCAATGCTTTCGGTAAGATTATTGATAAGTATATCCATACCGACGATTCCTACAAATTGACCGTTTCTAACAAGAGGCACTACCATAGAGGACATATATTGGTCCTCACCGTTTACCGTATAGGTAAACGGATCGATAATTGTCTCCGCCAAAGTGCTTTTGGGAACGAGATAATAATCGCCCACGCCCGTCTCTTCATATCCGGCCAACGCCTCTACACTGATTCCGGACCCATCGCGATAGACGTAAGGAATAAACCGCCCCGTATTGTCATAGCCTGATCTTCCGGCGTATTGGGCATCCTGATCGTCGTATTGTCCCGGCTCCCAAAGCGTATATACGCCGTAGACGCCCTCGTTCTGTTCAAGTATATTTTTCAGCAGTGACACATCGGCCTCACGTTCGGCCTCCCTGCCCGTCTGCTCAAAAACCGGTTTAAGCGATCTTGCGCTGTCCAGCGCAGCGTCCAGCTTCCCCTGGATCACGCCTGCATAATGGCTATTCATTTCATCCATCAGGTCGGTGGACAGTTCATTTGTATGATTTGAGGAAATTGTAAGAACTAAAACCAAGATGACTAGGATACTTGTAACAAATATTCCGATAACCGGTAATAGGATCTTTCCTTTTAGCCCATAATGCTTTCTCACATTTTTTTCTTTTACTTCCATGAGTTTACCTCCTGTTTTTTCACAATAGTATCTATTGGTGCGGAAGACAAACCATCAGAAACATGCCATTCTATATAATTCATATATCGATAGTTTTCAAATTTAAATAATTAAAATCGTCATAAATTATCATAAGGAAAATTGCCAAAGCAGGATAGAGAGAGTCTGGTAACGCAATATAGAATTATAAAAGCGCCCCATTTCTGTCATTGTAGAGAAATAGGGCGCTTTTACCGTATTCAGTTTGCCTTTGGGGTAGGTTCACAACTTATCCTTGTGACTTCCCGCCTTTCGGTGTGGTCTTTACTGTTGTAGCCTCATTTAAAGCGTGTCGGTCAATCATTCCTTTTTAAGCAAATCCTTTTGCCGAACGCCCTTTTGGCGCGGGGCTTTTCCTGGTACCGTGTCCCGCCGGTGAGGGGCGGCGGGAGAAAACGATGTGCGGCGCGGGAAAATGTAAAGGGGGTGCCGCGCGCCGCGGAGTAGGAAAATCACGTGCAGCTTCCGCGTGCCGGCAGCGCACAGCAGCCGACACCTACGAGGTCTGCACCGCTCCCAGTGTCGGATGCCGAGGGCTGCGCTGCGGCGGAAATGGCATCCAGATGAGAACGGAACGTATCCAGATCCAGCGCACCGCGATAGCCGGCATAGACAAAACCATCACTGTCCACAAAGACGTTGGACGGGATCGAAGTTACGCCATAGGCATAGGCTGCGCTCTGGTCGGTATCATAATAAACGGGAAAAGAGTATCCTTGCTCCGCAATATAGGCAGAGGCGGTTTTCGTTGTTTCACGGGAGCCGTCGGTCATATTTACCATAAGAAATACAACATCATCTTTATACTCATTGTATACGGTCTCCAGATCAGGCATTTCTCCCTTGCAGGGGCTACACCAGCTGGCCCAGAAATTGATCAGCATAGGTTTCCCCGCAAAATCCGAAGCGGATACCGCATTGCCGTCTGCGTCATAAACGGTGAAATCCGGAGCTTCTACTTTTTCCTCTGCCGTATCCTCGCTGGAGCCATCGGAAGGCGTACCGGTATCCTCGGCAGCAGACGGCGTCGAATCCGTCTGGCCGGACAAGTGGTGGTAGAGCAGCCAGCTTCCGCCGACCAAAGCAATCAATACCAGCGTCCAGAACGCCAGCTTTTGAAAATTACCCATCATTTCACCTCAGGATAGAACAGTCAGGAACCGGCCCATCAGCCCCGTCATCATCAGAAGACCCACCAGAATCAGGAACCCGCCGGAAATACGCTCCACCGCGGTCATGTGCCGTTTAAGGAAATCCAGTGTTCCCTTGAGCCGGTCAATCAGTATGGCGCTCAGTAAAAACGGGATGGCCAGCCCCAAAGAATAGGAGATCAGAAGAAGAACTCCCTGCAGGACGCTTCCCTGCTGGGACGCCATCAGCAGCGCAGACCCGAGGAACGCGCCGACGCAGGGTGTCCAACCCAGGGAAAATACAATACCCAGCAACAGGGCGGAGAAAAAGCCGGTGCCCTGGATATCTGCTCCGGCACGGGTGCTTTTATTCAGCAGGCCGATGCGAAGCACGCCTAGAAAATGAAGTCCTAGAAGGATAACGACGGCGCCGGAGATCAGATTCACCGCCGTGCGGTGGGCAACCAACAGCCGGCCCAGCGTGCCGGACAGTGCGCCCATGAATACGAACACCGCCGTAAATCCGAGCACAAAGCCCAGCGCGCCGCGCAGAGCACGGCGCGCGTCCGGCCGGCCGCTGCCCATGAAATAGGAAAGGTAAACCGGCAGCATGGGCAGCAGGCAGGGGGACACAAAAGTGATTACGCCCTCCAGAAACGTGACGGCGTAGGAGAGCATCCTACTTGACCAGGTTGAGGACGTCGGCCTCAGAGATCAGTCCAATGGAAGAGGCGGCCTTTTCTCCGTCGCGGAAGACGAGCAGGGTTGGGATGGACATTACGCGGAAACGGGCGGCCAGTTCAGGCTCCTCATCCACATTGACCTTGCAGACCTTGACCTTGTCGGGGTGCTGTTCGGCAACTTTATCAACGATGGGGGAAAGCGCGCGGCAGGGGCCGCACCAGCTGGCCCAGAAATCCACCAGGACCGGACGGCTGTCCTTGATCTCGGTCTCGAAGTTGGTTTTGTTCAGAGTGGTAACAGACATTGAAAACAGCTCCTTTTTTGTTTTTTGATGGCTTTAGTTTACCCGAAAATTTCGCTGATTTCTGTGATAGCGTCACAAAATGAAAACCGCCCCGAATTGATGGGGCGGCAGAGCATTTTACATCCGACTTTTTCAGGCGGGCCGCTGCATATAATCACAGCCGCTCTTAGGAGAAAGCCTTCTTCTGTCGCCCGCACGCAAACGGATGCCATTTTGAAATTTATCTGCCGGGCATTTGTGCGGTTACCGCAGGCTCCCTTCCGCCAGTTTGATCAGCTTTTCACGGTCAAGGATCCGTACGCCGCCGCGCTGAAGCGCCACGGCGCCAAGATTATGCAGATATTTCAGCATCCGGGTGATCACCTCTCGGGCGGTACCCAGGTGGCGGGCGATGGTTTCATGGGTCAATTCCATTTCATCGCTGCCCGAAAGCACGCTCTCCTCCAGAAGAAATGCGGAAAGCCGCGCGTCCATCCGCCGGTAAAGCACCTGATCCATCAGCCACATCACGTCGGAAAACCGTTCACCCATCAGTTCGAGCGTATAGTTGGACACCTCCAGCGACTGGTGCATCAGTGAGCGCCATACCTCAGAAGGAATCAGGAAGATCTCGCTGTCTTTTTCGGCTTCCACAAATACGTCAAACTGTATACTGGGCATTAGGCAGGAAGCGGAAAGCAGACAGATATCCGGCGGAAGCAGCCGATAAAGGGTCAACTCCTTTCCCTCGTCAGAAAGGACATATTCGCGTAGCTGGCCTTCCTTTACTACCAGCAGACCTACACAGTCGGAAGAACCGCTGTGCAGCAGTTCTCCTTTGTGCACGGTACGGCTGGCGGCGGCATTCAGCAGGGTCTGACGCTGATTGTCGGTCAGCTTGTTCCAGAAAGGAAGATATTCCCGCAGCGGCATACGCAAACCTCCCGGATAAAAAATTATTTTATTATATCATACTGTCTTGGGAGGAAAAAGTCAAACCGGAAAACAAGCCTGCTATCGCCCAAAAGCGTAAAGCCATAGGTTATTGCTAAATAACCCCGTTACCTCTGCAATCCTTGTTCCGTTTTATGTTGAATGATATAATAAATATCAAAGGCTGGTTGGTCAGAAAATGCACAGGTACGAAAAATGGATATGGGGGACAGGATCGGCATGGACAGGAATTCGGTTTATCGGACAAACGGAGATTATTGGAATACAAAAGGAAATAATGTTTTAGGCGCAATTGTACTTCCCTTTTACGGGGCCTTTGTCTCAGAAGAAAAATGCCAGCTGCTTGGCGATGTATCTGGAAAAAAGGTATTGGAGATCGGCTGCGGAAACGGTCAATCCCTGCAATATCTCGGGGCGCGAAACGCCTCTGAACTATGGGGTATGGATATATCGGAAAAACAAATGGAAACGGCAGAGCAGAATTTGACGACGTGCGGCCTTTCGGCCCAATTGATCTGTTCTCCCATGGAAGAGGAATGCGGCGTACCGTCAGACTATTTTGATATTGTTTATTCAATTTATGCCATTGGCTGGACGACCGACCTTGACGGCACCTTCAGGCGAATCGCCTCCTATCTGAAAAAAGGCGGAACCTTTGTTTTCAGCTGGTCCCACCCGATACATAAATGCGTTGTAAAAGAAAAGGATAAGCTGATTTTCAACAAATGCTATTTTGATGAATCCTGGTACTCTGTATCTTCCGATTTTTGTCAGGGTACGCTGAAACTATCAGACCGCAAACTGTCAACCTATGTGAATGCGCTGGCCAACACGGGATTTGTTATTGAACAGATGATTGAACAATCGGATGAGGAAATTCTGCGGGATGCGAACGGCGATTTCGCAGAAAGAGCAAAGATGCTTCCGGTAACGTTTGTAATCAAAGCAAGAAAACAATAAGTGCATAAGATAGATGTTTTTTCTGCTCGATATTTCCAAAAACAGAGAAGCCCGGACTGACGTTTCGGTCCGGGCTTTCTTAATCAAATTAAATGCCGCGCTATTTATTTGCGGCGGGCACGGATCGCGTCACGGATAAAGGCTGCTGTGCCGTCACCGTACCGGTCGATGTTTTCCGTGAACCGTGGGTCGGCGGCGTACATCTCTCCCAGCCCGGCCAGGATTTCATCCGTACAGTTGTAATAATACCGTGTAATGTGCGCCTGCCAGCGGCTTACCAGTGCCTGTGCCCCCGGTCCGGCGGGATTCGCGTCCATCGCCGCAGCAAAGGCGGAAAAGATCTCCGCCATCTCCGCTGCCGCTTGTTCGTTTTCTCCGTCGGTACGGGCGGCGTAAGTTTTTTCGCTCTGCCGATAGGCGTCGGTATCGCCCCAACGTTCTTTTACCTCATCGGCATAGCGTTCCTTGGCCGTGCGGATCTCGGCGGCCGTAATCTTCGGTTTTTTCATGTCTGTTCCCTCCAATGCTTCATCCAGCGCCTGCAGCAGCTCATCCATACGTGCCCGCCGGAGCAGCAAAAGCTCCCGATGGGCGCGCAGTGCTGCCGTGCGCTCATCTGCGGAGCCGCCGGTCACGCGGGAAATCTCCCGCAGGGGCAGCTCCAGCTCCCGGTAAAACAGAATCTGGAAAAGGGTCTTTTCCGCGTCACCGTCGTAGTACCGGTAGCCGGCCGCCGTAATTTCCGACGGGTGCAGAAGGCCGATCTCGTCGTAATAGTGCAGCGTGCGCACGCTGCAGCCGCATTTTTTCGCCAGCTCGCCGACGGAATACCGCATCTGTCTCACCTCGTTTTTACCTTACACCCTGACGGAACGTCAGTGTCAATAGGGATTCCAAAATATTTTTGTCGCTGCGGAGGAGAAAATCCGCTCTTGCGAAAAAACGGGAATATTGGTAAAATAAGTATATCATATAAAAAGGAGCCTGACCTATGAAGATCACGGACGTGCGAATCGGCAGAATTTCCGTGCCGCTGAGGGTGCCCTTCAAGACCGCGCTGCGGACGGTCTCCAGTGTGGAAGACATCATTGTGGAGGTTTGCACCGACGACGGCCGCGTCGGTTATGGCGAGGCGCCCCCTACCGGCGTCATCACCGGCGATACCACGGGCGGGATCATCGGCGCACTGCGGGACCATATTGTCAAGGCGATCATGGGCCGCGACGTGGATGAATTTGAAACCCTGATGACAACGCTGCAAAGCTGCGTTGTCAAGAACACCAGCGCCAAGGCCGCCGTTGATATGGCCCTCTGGGATCTGTACGGTCAGCGCTGGAATATTCCGGTCTACAAGATGTTGGGCGGCGCACGTAAATGCATCGTCACCGATATCACGATCTCGGTCAATGATCCGGAGGAGATGGTCCGCGATACGGAAAACGCCCTCTCCCGCGGCTATGATACCTTAAAAATTAAGGTAGGTAAAGACGCGGACATGGACTTTAAGCGCCTGACCGCCGTACGGAAAGCCGCGCCCAACGCAACCATCCGTATCGATGCCAACCAGGGCTGGACACCCAAGGAGGCCGTCCGTCTGCTTAACCGGATGCAGGAGCAAGGTCTGGAGATCGAGTTTGTTGAGCAGCCGGTAAAGGCACACGATTTTGCGGGTTTGAAATATGTCACAGAACGCAGCTATGTCCCCGTGCTGGCCGATGAGAGTGTGTTTTCGCCCGAGGACGCAATGACCATCCTTCAGATGGGTGCGGCCGACCTGCTGAATATCAAGCTGATGAAGTGCGGCGGTATCTACAACGCTCTTAAGATTTGCTCTGCTGCTGAAGTTTTTGGCGTGGAGTGCATGATCGGCTGTATGCTGGAAGCCAAGATCGCCGTCAATGCCGCCATTCACCTGGCCTGTGCCCGTCAGGTTATCACACGCGTTGATCTGGATGGCCCGGTGCTTTGCAGCGAGGATCCCATACTGGGTGGTGCGGTGTTCGAAGAGCAGAATATTACGGTTTCCGACGCGCCGGGTCTTGGGATCCGGGGGATCGAGCCGGGAAAGATCGCCTGGCTGGACTGATCCAAAACTACATATTGGCCGCCGGCCCGATCGGGCCGGCGCTTTTTTTGCATCGCCGGGTGGATTGGTATTTTTTGCGCCGAACCGATGCGGCTATTTCTCTTGACAACTGAGTTAGTTTGTGCTAACATGCAAATGGTTAGGAAAACCTAACCGCAAGGTGGAGGAAAGATAATGACGCTGGACAAACTGGAAATCGGAAAGACGGCGGTGATCCGCAACGTCGGCGGCGAAGGGGCGCTGCGCCTTCGGCTGCTGGACATGGGGCTGATCCCCCGCACCCGGGTGACGATGGGAAAACGTGCGCCCATGGGTGACCCCCTGCAGCTGCGGCTTCGGGGATATGAGCTGACCCTGCGGGCGGAGGACGCGAAGATGATCGAAGTGGAAGAAGGCGCCGGCGTATGATTTTTGCACTTGCCGGAAACCAAAATTGCGGAAAAACTACGCTTTTCAACGCGCTCACCGGTTCAAACCAGCATGTTGGCAATTTCCCGGGCGTCACGGTCGAGCAGAAATCCGGTCAGGTGCGCGGGGTGAAGGGCTGTACGGTGGTGGATCTGCCGGGTATTTACTCCCTGCGTACCTATACGCAGGAAGAGCTGGTAGCCCGCGACTACATACTGGATGGAAAGCCCGACGGGATTATCAATATTGTTGACGCCACGAATATCGAACGAAATCTGTATTTGACGCTTCAGCTTCTGGAGCTGCGCATCCCCACAGTGGTTGCCCTCAATATGATGGATGAGGTGCGGGAGAACGGCGGCTCAGTCAATGTAAAGCTGCTGAGCCAGCGGCTGGGTGTGCCGGTGATTCCTATCAGCGCCGCCCGGGGTGAGGGCGTATCGGAGCTGATCCGTCAGGCGGTAGCTACCGTGAAAGGCGGCGTGCTCCCCTCCGTAATGGATTTTTGTCCGGACGGGCCGGTACACCGGTGTATTCACTCGGTGGCCCATGTGATTGAAGACCATGCCCGTGCCGCGGGGATCCCGCCCCGGTTCTGCGCAACCAAGCTGATTGAAGGCGACGAACGTATTATCGAGCGCCTGGAGCTGGACGAAAATGAGCGGGAGCTGATCGAACACAGCGTGACCGAGATGGAGACCGAGACAAAGCTTGACCGCAACGCGGCGCTGGCCGACATGCGCTATACCTTTATCGAAGGGGCGGCGACCGCCGCGGTGGTCCGCAGCCAGGAGAGCCGCGAGCACCGGCGCAGCGTCGCTATTGATCGTGTATTGACCGGGAAATATACCGCTCTGCCGGTATTCATTGGCGTGATGTTCCTCACCTTTTGGCTGACCTTCAACGTAATTGGGAACACCTTGTCCGACTGGCTGGCCATGGGCATTGATTGGCTGACGGCGCTGGTTGACCGGGGGCTGACTGCATGGGGCGTCAACCCGGTGGTCCACAGCCTTTTGATCGACGGCGTGTTCGCCGGCGTGGGCGGCGTGCTTACCTTCCTGCCCATTATTGTGACGCTGTTTTTCTTCCTCTCCATTCTGGAAGACACAGGATATATGGCCCGTGTTGCCTTTGTGATGGATAAGCCGCTGCGAAAGCTCGGCCTGTCCGGCCGCAGCTTTGTGCCGATGCTGATCGGCTTCGGATGTTCCGTTCCTGCAATCATGGCGACTCGTACTCTGTCCTCCGACCGGGACCGGAAGATGACCATTCTTTTGACACCGTATATGAGCTGCTCGGCGAAGATCCCCATCTATGCGGTATTCAGCGCGGCATTTTTTCCGCGGCATGCCGCACTGGTGATGATCGGGCTATATGCCGCTGGCATTGTGCTCGGTATTCTAATGGCGTTTTTGCTGAAAGGTACGGCTTTTCGGGGCCGGCCGGTACCCTTTGTGATGGAACTGCCCAACTATCGGCTGCCGTCGCCCAAAAGCGTACTGCTGCTGCTTTGGGAAAAAGCCCGCGACTTTTTGGAGCGTGCGTTTACCATTATTTTTATGGCGACACTTGTCGTGTGGTTTTTGCGGACCTTCGATTTTCAGCTCAACGTGGCTGCCGACAGCACTCAGAGCCTCCTGGCCATCCTGGGACAAAAAATTTCACCGGTCTTCCGTCCGCTCGGGTTTGACGACTGGCGGGTGACGACAGCGCTGATTTCCGGCTTTACGGCCAAGGAGGCCGTAGTCAGCACACTGGCTGTGCTTTTGGGTACCGGTACGGCGGAGCTTGGCCCCGCGTTGGCCGGGTTGTTTACACCGCTGTCGGCGGCAAGCTTTCTGGTATTTACCCTGCTGTATACCCCCTGCATGGCGGCGGTGGCCACCATCAAGCGCGAGCTGCGCTCCAGTACGGCTACGTTGGGCGTTGTGATTCTGCAATGCGTGGTAGCCTGGCTTGTTGCGGCGGGCGTCTGGCAGCTGGGAAGGCTGTGGATCGGATAAGACTGCGGCGGCAAACGGGTTTTCGCGGAAGGAGAATTCTTTCATGAGCTTTGCGGACTATGTGATTTTACTGGCTGTGGCAGCAGCAGTATTTTTCGCTGTCCGGTGGGTTTACCGACGGCGTAAAAGCGGCGGCAGCTGCTGCGGAGGCTGTGCCGGGTGCTCCGGCTCCTGCAGCGCCTGTACAAAGGACTGCGTCGACCGGAAGAAGGATGAGAAATAACTTTTTGCCTGCGGTCTGGCTTTTCGGCGCTGAAGAAACCTGGACGCGGACTGCCGCTGAAAAATTAAGAGGAAAAGCGCCCCCGAACCGGGGGCGCTTTTGATTGCCCCAAAAGGGCAGCTTTGGACTCGGCTTCCTCAGTCCCCGGCCTGCTCATCGCGCTCGTACTGGAGCTTATAGAGCTTGTAATACATACCGCCGCGGGCAAGCAGCTCCTGATGGGTTCCTTCCTCTCGAATCTCGCCTTTATGCAGGACGATGATCTTGTCGCAATTCTGAATTGTGCTCAGCCGATGTGCCACAATGATCGTGCTGCGGCCCTCCATCAGCTTTCCGAGGGCATCCTGGATCAGGGCTTCGGTCTCGGTGTCGATGTTGGCGGTGGCCTCGTCGAGAATCAGTACGGAGGGCTTGAAGGCCAAGGTGCGGGCAAAGGACAGAAGCTGCCGCTGGCCGGCGGAAAAAGCTGCGCCGCGTTCGATAACCCGGTGGCTATATCCGCCGTCCAGATTTTGAATAAAGCCGTCGGCGTTGACGGTCTTTGCCGCCGCGACGATATCATCGTCGGTGATCGAATCCTCGTTAAGCCGGATATTGCTTCGGATGTCGCCGGTAAAGAGGAATACATCCTGCAGCATTTGCCCGATATTGCGCCGGAGGTCGGCGATTTGAATGTTCCGCACATCTATGCCGTCAATGAGGATCTGCCCTTTCTGGATGTCGTAATACCGGCAGATCAGATTCTGAATCGTGGTTTTCCCGGCGCCGGTGGCGCCGACAAAGGCGACCTTCTGACCGGGCTCCATCCGGAAGGAGACATCCTTCAGGATCCATTCCTCATCCCGATAGGCAAACCAGACATTTTTAAACTCGATTTCACCGCGGAAGGAAGGCATATGGAGGGCGTCAGGCACTTCGGTCACCTGCGGCTCTGTGTCGAGCAGCCAGAAGATGCGCTCGGCAGAGGCAGTGGCGCTCTGGATCACGTCAAACTGTTCGGCCAGCTCCTGAATGGGGTCGAAAAACTTTGCGATGTAGCGCTGGAAGATCAACAGCGTGCCAATGGAGATCGCGCCGGACATCGCCATTTTTCCACCGGCCAGCAGCAAAATGGCCAGTGCCGCAATGTTGAGGACATAGGAGGTGGGGTTATAGATGGAAAAGGCAAAAATTTGCCGGAGGTTGGCCTTTCGCAGCCCCTCGCTCTGTCCGGAAAATTCCTTCATCGTTTCGTCCTCCGCGTTGAACAGCTGGACGATCTTCATCCCGGAGACGTGCTCTGCCACAAAAGCGTTGAGCTCGGAGATGCGGCCGCGGATGTCCCGGTAGATCTTCCGGGTGCTGCGGCGGAAGATAACCGTAAACAGGATGATGAACGGGATAACCGTGAAGATCATCAGGGACAACCGGACGTGATAGCGAAGCATGACTCCGATTACGCCCAGCAAGACAAAGCAGCTTTTCAGAACGGTAACGATCACGCTGGTAAACATCTCGTTGACCGTTTCGCAGTCGTTGGTGACACGGGTAACCAGGCGCCCCACGGGGTTATCGTTGTAAAACCCGATATGCAGGCGCGTGAGGTGGGCAAAAATGTCCGTACGCATGTTATAGATGATCTTTTGCCCGACGACGGCCAGCACGGCCGCCTGGGCATAGGACAGCGCCATAACCGCAAGAACGGTGAGACCGTAAATCACCCCAAGGTGAATGACGCCCTGCAGATCGGAAACCCGCGACTGTTTTATGGCATCCAGTGTGAGACCGACGTTGTCCGCCGCCGTATATTTGCCGACAAAATCATCCACCGCCGTACCGATCAGCTGCGGCTGATAGAGTTCCAGCCAGACGGTGACGAGGATAATTGCCAGCGCCAGCAAAAACCAGGGCCAATAGGGCCGGGCATACCGGAGGAGACGCCGGAGATACCGCTTATCACCATGGCCCTGGGCCGAATCGTGACGCGTCATAAAACGTAAGCCTCCGTCTTCATTTTTTCCAGCAGCTGGCGATGATACAGATCGGCGTAAATGCCGTTCTGGGCCACCAGTTCTTCGTGCGTGCCGCGCTCCGCAATGGTACCCCCGTCCAGCACGATGATCTGCTCTGCATGCTGCAGCGTGGAGATACGGTGGGCGATCAGAATATTGGTCTTGCCTGCACGGACCTCGCCCAAATGGCGAAGAATCTGTTCCTCCGTGTCGGTGTCCACGGCGGAGACCGCGTCATCCATAATGAGAATTTCAGGGTCGAGGATCAGGGCGCGGGCAATGGATATGCGCTGCTTCTGCCCGCCGGAAAGAGAAACGCCGCGCTCCCCTACCGTTGTGTCATATCCCTTTGCGAACTCGACGATATTGTCATGGACACAGGCCAGCGCCGCGGCACGTTCCACATCCGCCTGGGTCTTGTCCCGGTCGCCGAAGCTGATGTTGCGGGAGACGGTATCGGAAAAGAGAAAGTTATCCTGTGGTACATAGCCGATCGTGCCGCGCAGCGTATGCAGCGCCACCTGCCGCACGTCCTTTCCGCCGATGAAGATCGTCCCTTCGGCGGGGTCGAATACGCGAAGCATCAGGTTAACCAGCGTGGTCTTTCCGGCCCCGGTGCGGCCGACGATGCCCAGCGTTGTGCCTTTCGGCACAGCAAAGCTGACATTGCGGAGAACGGGCTCTGCTTCCCCGGGATAGGCAAAGGTCAAATTCCGCACTTTCACAGAACCGTCGAGCCGGTCAATCGACAGTACGGGTTCCGCATCCTGAATATCAGCAGGTGCGTTCAGTATTTTTTCCAGACGTGTCATGGATGCACTGCCCCGGGTAATGATATTGATAATGCGCCCGATGGCGGCCATGGGCCACACCAGCATGCCGAGATACTGGATAAAGGCGGAGAGTCCGCCCACTGTGATACGGCCCAGGATGGCAATATAACCGCCGTATCCAATGGCCAGCGCCATGGCGATGCCGGCGATCATCCGCATGAACGGAAACATAAAGGCTTCCATTTTGGCCTGCCGGATATTGGCGGTACGGGTTTCGTAATTCACTTTTTCAAATTCGGCACATTCCTGCACCTCCTGAACAAAGGCCTTGATGACCTTCATGCCGCCCAGCTTTTCCTGAACAAAATCGGACAGCCGGGAAAAGGCTTCCTGCCGCACCGTAAAACGGCGGTGCATCTCATTACCCAGAAAGGTGGTGACGACCGCGACGAACAGCAGCGGAATAATGGCCAGGATGGTCAGGCGCACGTCGATTTTGGTCAGCATCTGATAGAGGGTGGACAAGCCGATGGTAAGCGAGTCCATCCCCATCATTACCGTGACGGCAAAGACCATACGGACGGCCTCGATGTCACTGGTCATGTGCGCCATGATCTCGCCTGCCTTGTGTTCCTGAAACCAATAGGGCGACAGCGTCTGCAGGTGTGCATACAGGTCGTCCCGCATGTCACGCTCGATCTTGCGGGAGGCGCCGAAGATGAAATACCTCCAGAGGATCCGTCCGAAAAGGACAAAAGCCGCGATGGCAAACATGGATACAACGGAGCGCAGAATCTCCGGCCGGCCCATGGTTGTGTCCGCAATCCCGTCGATGACGTTACCAACGATCAACGGCACGCGCGTCTGCTCAATGTCAATGAAGACCAGAACGGCCATGCCGATCAGATAGCTCCATTTATATTTTCCAATAAAATGGCGGGCATAGGAACTTTTTAGGATATCCAGAATGCCGGCCCGGCGGGGCTTTTCGGTATGCGTTTCCACAAAATACCTCCGGTCATTTAAACTGTTGCTATGTCAACTGTATGGGCAAAACTTGCCGTGGGAAGGTCATGCTCAGGAAAATGGAACCGGACACGGGCCTTCGGATCCCCCACCGAAGGCCGCGTGCCGGCAAAACAGCCCTTATCCTTCCAGATAGTCGCGGTAGCCGACCTCTTTGCCGCCGCGGAGATAGACGCGGGGTACGCGGCGGGCCGCCAGCGATTCCAGCCCGTTGCGGTTGAAATCGGCGATTTTAGCGCCCGTGGGATAATCCATGGCGTCATAAAAATTGCTGAAAATGACCACTTCGTCACCCAGCGCCACGCCTTCGATATCGGTGACATCCACCATTGACTGATCCATGCAGATCAGGCCGATGAACGGTGCGCGTTTTCCGCGGATGGAGACCCAGCCGTGATAGTGGCTCATGGCACGGGGGCAGCCGTCGATATAGCCGAAGGGTAGCGTGGCCACCAATCGATCATGATCGGCCACGTCGGCCAGATCATAACCCAATCCCTCCCCTTTGGACACTTTCGTCAGATGGACGACTTCGCTTTTCAGCTCCATTACCGGCTCCAGTGTGGTATCCACGGGGTTAAAGCCATAAAAGAAGGCGCCGGGCCGCACCATATTAAGCCGCATTTCGGAATAGCGCATGGTACCGATACCATCGCAGATGCTCTTGAGGGGGAAGACGACGCCCTTCTTTTCGCAGCCGTCGATAAAGTCCGTAAACTGTTTCCACTGCCAAAGGTCGCCTGCCCGGTCCCGAAGGGCCAGATGGGAAAAAATGCCGTCGATATGTATGTTGGGCAGCTTGGAGATGGCTGCAACCTCGTCAATATGTTCCTGGGTCAGTGTGTAACCCAGTCGGTGCATGCCGCTGTCCATCTTGATCTGTACGCGGGAGGGGATGCCGAGCTCGCTTAACACCTTTGCCTGCCGGTAGGATTCGATGGTCAGCATGATATTTTTCTCCGCAGCCCGATGCAGAACAGCGTCGGGCGTCAGCCCCATAATGAGGATTTCGGTGTCCGTATGGTATTTGCGAAGCTCCAGCGCTTCGTTGAGCGTGGCGACGGCAAAATAGCGGACGCCCATTTCCTTCATATACTTCATCATCATCACCGCACCGTGGCCATAGGCATCCGCCTTAATGACCGCCATGGGGGTGACGCCGGAACCGACGTGGGCAAACAGCTTTTGAACATTTCTTTCCAGTTTGTCTAAATCGATCTCACAGCGGGTATTGCGGAGATGCTCACTCATATCGTTCGCTCCTTTTTTAGGGTAAATCAATAAACATTCTATATACTAATACAAAATAAAGCAAATGAAAAGGGCATTTCCGAAAAATCTTGAAAGGAAGCGCCTGCTGTGATAAACTATCCACATGTCTGTAGAAAATTTCCGCGCTGAAGGAGGAACCGCAATGAAACCGGTGATGGTAGAAGTCTCCGCCCGGCACCTGCATCTGACGCAGGCGCATCAGGATATCCTGTTTGGCGAAGGCTATCAAATGCATCCTAAAAAAGAGCTGTCCCAGCCGGGGCAGTTTGCCTGTGAAGAAAAAGTAGAGGTCATCGGGCCCAAGGGCAGCATGAAAATGTCTGTGCTGGGTCCTTGCCGTGAACATACGCAGGTGGAGATCGCGCTGACCGATGCCCGTGCCTTGGGCATCAAGGCGCCGATCCGTATGAGCGGCGATGTGCAGGGTACGCCCGGCTGCAAGCTGGTCGGCCCCTGGGGAGAGGTAGAGATCGAATGCGGCGTCATTGTCGCAAAGCGTCATCTGCATGCCACTCCGACCGATGCGTCCGCACGTGGGCTGGCGGACGGACAGACCGTCAAAGTGAAAGTCGATACCGACAGCCGCAGTCTGGTCTTTGACGATGTGGTTGTTCGTGTTCTTCCGGTTTGCGCCACGGCGGTCCATTTGGATACCGACGAGGCCAACGCCGCCAATATTGGCGGCACAATTTACGGCGAAGTGATCAAATGATTTTCCTCCGTGTCCCTGCGACATAGAGAACCGCTTTGCAGGCCGCAGCCACTTCCCATCTGTGGGGACGGCTGCGGCTTCTTTATAGTTTATTCCGAAAAATGCCGACGGTTTCCGCCTTACAGGAACTTTTTTGTTGTTTTCGGCAAGGTTTCGCCTGGAAGCAGAAAAACTTTTGGATAGTTTCTCTATTGATTTAGCGAGATAAAGCGTTAAAATATAAGCATTACGAAACAGGAGGTAACCTGGATGAAAATCAAACTGCCTGCCTTTGCCCTCGCTGCCGTGCTGCTGCTGACCTGCTGCTTCGGCTGTGCGAAAAAAGAAGAGACAAAGACGTTTACCGTCGGCTTCGATGCCGAATTTCCACCTTACGGTTTTCAGGACGAAAACGGAGATTATGTGGGCTTTGACCTGGATCTGGCTGCGGAGGTCTGTACGCGGCAGGGCTGGGAGCTGGTGAAAAAGCCCATTGACTGGGACAGCAAGGACATGGAGCTGGACAGTGGAGCGATCGATTGTATCTGGAACGGCTTTACCATCAACGGCCGTGAAGACGACTATGCCTGGACGGTACCCTATGTGGATAACTCTCAGGTTTTTGTGGTAAGAGAGGACAGCGGGATCGCGTCTGCGGCAGACCTTGCCGGGAAAAACGTGGCGGTTCAGGCGGCCTCCTCCGCGCTGAGCGCGCTGGAGAGTGATGATAACACAGACCTGAAGGATTCTTTCGCCTCGCTTACGGAAGTCCCCGACTACAACACGGCATTCCTTAATCTGGAATCCGGCGCGGTGGACGCCATCGCCCTCGACGTTGGCGTGGCCGACTATCAGATCAAAAACCGTACGGGCTTTGTCAAGCTGGATACGCCGCTCAGCTCCGAGCAATACGGCGTCGGCTTTAAAAAAGACAATACCGAACTCCGTGATACGGTGCAGGCAACCCTGCTGGAAATGGTGAAAGACGGGACCTTTGCGAAAATCGCGGAAAAGTGGGAGCTTTCCGACATGGTCTGTCTGGGAAAGTAATATGAACCTCTGGTCTTTGGTCGTCCGGCATGCATCAGAGCTCTGGTCCCTTGCCACGCAGCTGGCATCCGGCATGGGACGCAGCGTCCTGATCTTTGCCGTGACGCTGCTGGGCGCCTTGCCGCTCGGGCTTCCCGTGGCCCTGTGCCGGATGTCGCGCAGCCCCCTTCTGCGGCTTCCGGCGGCAGTTTACATCTCCGTGCTGCGGGGAACGCCGCTGATGCTTCAGCTGATGGTGGTGTATTTCGGGCCCTATTATCTGTTCGGCATGCCCATCTCTCTTTCCTATCAGCTGTGGGCGGTAGCGATTGCGTTTGTCCTCAATTATGCAGCCTATTTTGCGGAGATCTATCGCGGCGGGCTGCTTTCAGTACCCATAGAGCAGAAAGAGGCGGCAAAGGTACTGTGCTATACCCGGGCACAGGCCTTTTTCCGCGTTATACTGCCGCAGGCTGTGCCGCGGGTGCTGCCCGCGGTCACGAATGAGGCGATCACGCTGGTTAAGGATACCTCTTTGGCCTTTGTCATCGCGTATGCCGAAATGTTCACCGAGGCCAAGCGGATCGCCGCGCGCGAGAGCACGGTGGTGCCCCTTCTGGCAGCAGGGCTGTTTTATTACATTTTTAATCTGGTAGTGGAGGCCGTGGCCCGCCGTGTGGAAAGGAGGACCCGCTATGACTGACGCGGTGCTGGAGCTGCGCGGTGCGCGCAAGTCCTTTGACGGAACTGAGGTGCTGCGCGGTGTGGACCTTCTGGTACGCGAAGGAGAGACGGTGGCCCTCATCGGTCCTTCGGGTTCGGGGAAATCTACCCTCCTGCGCTGTGCGGCTCTGCTGGAGATCCCCGACGGTGGGAGCCTTCAGATCGGCGGCGTGCGTGCGGCGGAGGAGCAGAACGGAAAAACCGTGCTTGCCGCGCCTTCCCTGCTGCGGCAGGCACGTCTTTGCTGCGGTATGGTGTTCCAGAGCTTTCAGCTGTTCCCCCACCGGACAGTACTGCAGAATCTGGTGGAGCCGCAGACCCTGGTGCTGAAACGGACAAAGACGCAGGCTGAGGAGCGTGCGCGGATACTCCTGGCGGAAATGGGCCTTTCGGAAAAGGCGGACGCCCGCCCGGCGCAGCTCTCCGGCGGCCAGCGCCAGCGCGCTGCTATTGCGCGGGCATTAACGCTGGAACCGCGGGTGCTGCTGCTGGATGAGCCGACCTCTGCGCTGGATCCTGAGTTGACCGCGCAGGTGCTCGAAACCCTTTTACGGCTTAAGCAGAAGCGTGTGACTATGGCGATCGCTACCCACGAGATGGCCTTCGCTCGTCGGGCCGCCGACCGGGTGCTGTTTCTTGAGAATGGCGCAGTGGTAGAGGAAGGACCGCCGGAACAACTGTTCGAATGCCCGCAGCAGGCGCGTACCGCCCAGTTTCTGCGCGGGATGGAGTAGACAAAATAAAAGCCCGGAGGGTTATCCCTCCGGGCTTTTTATCTTTTTCGATGTGATGACAGGAATGCCGTAAATCATAAGCCTGCATTGGGGAAAACGCCACTGCCGCTTGAGAGAAATAAGGACTCAGTTTTTCCAGTAGTCGTCCACATGGGGACGGTTCGGCTCCTCCGGTTCTGCCGGCGCAGGCTGCCAGCGGGAAATGCCGTTGTAAAATCCGGCATTGGCGATCCCGATATAAGGCTGGAGCCAGATCTGCAGGATGCCGAAAGTAAGGGCGGCCAGAATCTCCCAGCCGATGAAGCTGAGCTGAAGCACGAACCATTCGCCTTTATAGCCCCGCATCAGCCGTGAACTGGCTGCGATACATTCCATGGCCGTCATATCCGGGTTGTCCATGAGGATATAGGGTGCCTGGCTATAGGCGCAGGCCTTAATGATTCCGGGAATGATCAGCAGCAGCGACCATAAAAAGATGAAAATACCCATCAGAATATATACGCTGAGCACGCGCCAGAACTGCGCAAACCCGGAAAATAGCGTCGGGATGCCGCCGGGCTGTTCGGCCCGGGAAGCGTGCAGGCAATAGCGTGCGAAGCCGAAGCCGACAACCGTCAGGAACAGGTTCATGGCGATTGTGGCAAGCTGAAGCCCCATGCCGGAATTTTGGAGCGACCAGGCCTCATAAACTTCCCGCATACGGTCAAAGCTTCCGGCGTCCAGCAGCTGGGCATATAGTCCCCGCTCCGTGATCAGCCGCGGAAGATAATTGAGCAGCAGAGAGATCAGGGTAACCAGATAGATGTTGGGCGCGGCTGCACGGAGCATCTGACGGCTTTCCCGCTTAAGCTGCGGACGGTAATACTCGGGCATTTCGTTCCCTCTCTTTCCTATATATATGAAATAGTATGGCAGTCTGCCGAGGCATTTCAGGTGGCCGGTCATAAAAGCTTACGCTGTGCCAGGGCCGGTGATGCCGGAAATTTGAGCGGTCTTTTTATTTCGCCCAATCGCCGGTGGCGGAGCATCTGAGATATGCGTTGATAAATCCATCCAAATCGCCGTCCATGACGGCACCGACATTGCCGTTTTCAAAGCCGGTGCGGTGATCCTTGACCAGCGTATAGGGCATAAAGACATACGAGCGGATCTGGCTGCCCCATTCGATCTTCATCTGAACGCCTTTGATGTCCTCAATTTTGTCAAGATGTTCCCGCTGCTTGATTTCCATCAGCTTACTCCGGAGCATCTTCATGGCAACATCCCGGTTCTGATACTGGCTGCGTTCGTTTTGGCAGGAGACGACAATACCGCTGGGAATATGGGTGATGCGGATGGCCGACTCGGTTTTGTTGACGTGCTGCCCGCCGGCGCCGCTGCTTCGGTAGGTGTCGACCTTCAAATCCTCCGGCCGGATCTCGATATCCACGTCGTCCGGCATTTCGGGCATGACCTCCACAGCGGCAAAACTGGTCTGCCGCCGGCCGGAAGCGTCAAAAGGAGAGATGCGAACCAGGCGGTGAACGCCATGCTCGCTCTTGAGATAACCGAAAGCGTTCTCGCCCTCAATAAGCAGTTCGGCGCTTTTCAGTCCCGCTTCTTCACCGTCCAGCTCGTCCAACAGCTTCCAGGAAAAGCCTCTGGCGTCGGCCCAATGGGTGTACATGCGTACCAGCATCTGGGTCCAGTCCTGGGCCTCAGTTCCACCGGCACCGGCGTGAAAGCTCATGATCGCATTGTTGCGATCATATTGCCCGGTCAGCAGCGTGGACAGCGTCTGTGCCTCAAGCTCCGCTGAAAAAGCAGTAAAACCCGCCTGTACTTCGGGAAACAGACTTTCGTCCTGCATCTCTTCGGCCATTTCGATGGTGGTGACCACATCATCGTACATGCCTTTCAGCTTTTGATAACGGGCATTTTTATCCTTGAGTTGCTTGATGCGCTGCAGCACCTTCTGGCCGCCCTCCGGATCGTTCCAGAAGTCAGCCGCCGCCGTTTTTTGCTCCAGCTCCGCAGCCTCTGCGGCGCCTTTATCCAGATCCAGCGCACCGCGCAGCTCTGCCAGCCGGGGCTTGATGTCGTTTAATTTAAACCGTATATCGTCATAAATCAGCATAGCATAACCCTCCAGGATAAAAATATAGCATAGCATGCGGTAAAAAGCAACCTAAAACGGCGATGAGAAACACAGACCGGGCATTGTTTTTCACAGGCAAAAGCAAAGGTGCGGCCGGCATCCTCCGTTCCTCCGGAAACTAGGTTCGTTATTGAAAAAACGCCCCGGAACGGAAAGATGTCCGTCCCGGGGGAAGGTATACAGCGCTGTACCTCAGCCTACTGCAAGGCAGCCCAGCGCCAGCGACGCCAGCTTGGTCTCCGCAGCGTCCGCACGAGAGCAGAGGACGATGGGCGCCGCCGCGCCCAGCACAACGCCTGCGCTTTTTGCTCCGGCGAAATAGGTCATGCTTTTTCCGATGCCGTTGCCCACCTCATAGGTGGGAACCAGCAGAATGTCGGCCTCACCGGCACCGGGGGCCGCATACCCTTTATGCCGGCAGGCGGCAGGGCTGATTGCCAGATCCAGCCCTACGGGGCCAATGACGTCCATGGAATAAGGCGCCCAGCGCTCGGTCATATGGGCCAGTGCGTCGGCATCTACCGTCGCCTGGATTTTGGGGCTGACGGTCTCCGCACCGCAGATGCAGGATGCATGGATGTGTTGGTAGCCCAGCTTTTTCAGAAGAATCGCACAGTTTTCCAGAATATCGGTCTTTTGCTCCAGGTTCGGATAGGTGTTGACACCGCCATCTGTCAGGGCGAGCAGCCGCGGATAGGCGGCCGTTTCGTAGAACATGACGTGAGACAACAGCCGTCCGGTGCGCAGCCCATCGGTGTGGAGGACAGCTTTTACCATCACAGCGGTGCTCAGCAGGCCCTTCATCAGCACCTCGGCACGTCCCGCTGAGATCTCCGCCGCCGCTATGGCGGCACAGGTTTCATCATCCGGCGCGGGCAGAATACGGTAATTTGCCGGATCTTCTCCCAGCTCCCCAAGGATGGCTTCAATTTTTTCCCGGTCGCCGGTCAGCGTAAAACGGGCGATCTGTTCCCGCCGCGCCTCAGCGCAGGCCTTCAGGACATCGTCATCGTGGGCGGCGGCGACGGCCACGGTACGTCCGTGGGCCGGCGCCAGACGCAGCATGTCGGAAATAGAAGAAATGCTCATTTCAGAATGCCTCCGTCGTAAAATATTTATCAGGGAAATTATACAAGTGGGGAAAACAGGTGTCAATGCAATGAAATTTAGCCTAATATCAGAGAAACATTTACAAAATCTTCGTTGACTAACCCTTTTTCAAAGGGTATTCTAAAATAAACCGTTTTTATGTCGAAGGAGCGTTTACATGAGAAACTGGCTTGCCCGTGCGCTGGCCGGACGTTACGGCATCGATCATCTCAACCGTTTCCTCTGTGTGACGGCGATGGTCGCGCTGGTAGTGTCCATGCTGATGAAACCCCTGCTGGCCACCGTGTTTTGGGCGCTGGCCGTCTTGTGCCTGATTTGGTCCTATATCCGGATGTTTTCACGCCGGATCGAAAAACGACAGCAGGAAAATCTGCGGTATATGCATTACAAGTATGAAATCACCTCCCGCCTTCGGGGCCTGCGGACACGCATGGCCCAGCGGCGGCAATACAAGCTGTTCAAATGCCCCAATTGCGGGATTACCGCACGCGTACCACGGGGCAAGGGAAAGATCCGCATTACCTGCCCGAAATGCGGACATGATTTTGAGGCGCGCAGCTGAATGTTTGGGTATGTGACCGCAAATACTGCGTTGCTTTCAGAGGATGAACTGGCACGCTGGAAGGGTTGCTACTGCGGACTTTGCCGGAGTCTGGCTGATCTCGGCGGCCGCTGCCGGCTGACGCTGAGCTATGATTTGGCGTTTTTGACACTGCTGCTGTCCTCTCTGTATGAGCCGGAAGAGCATGCCGGTACGGCCCGGTGCCCACGGCACCCGCTGAAAAAGCAGCCTTACTGGCGCAATGAAATTACCGATTATGCCGCCCGGATGAACGTCCTGCTGACCCGGGACAAGCTGCTGGATGATTGGCATGACGATCGGAATCCGGCATCACGCGCGGCCGCCGCTGCACTTTGCCGACAGGCAGAGGAAGCGGCGAAAGCATATCCGCGGCAGGCAGAGGCAGTCCGTGCCGGACTGGATAAGCTGTCCGCCCTTGAAAAGGCGGGGACGATGGACATCGATGCTGCCGGAGCAAGCTTCGGCTCGCTATTGGGCGAACTGTTTGTCTGGAAAAAAGACCGCTGGGAGCCGGAACTCCGTGCCCTCGGCGATGGGCTGGGGCGGTATATCTATACCCTGGACGCCTGCCTTGACTTGCCGGCCGATCGGGCAAAGGGCCGCTATAACCCTTTACTGGGGCTGGCACCGGAGGATGCGTCGCCGGAACAGTTTCGTCCGGCGCTGCAGATGCTGCTTGGTGGCGCGGCGGAGGCTTTTGAACGGCTTCCGTTGGTACGGGATGTGCATATTCTGCGCAGTGTACTCTATTCCGGCGTATGGGCGCGCCTGCCCGCGCCGGAGGAAAAGGAGGCGCAGCCATGAGAGACCCATATGAAGTGCTGGGCGTTTCCCACGGTGCGTCCGACGAAGAAGTCAAGCGTGCTTACCGTACGCTTGCCAAGAAATATCATCCCGATTTAAACCCAGGCGATAAGGAAGCCGAACGCCGGATGAAGGAAATCAATGACGCCTATGACCGGATCAAGAGCGGGCAGACCGGCGATACGGGCGGCGGAGCCTACGGACAGCAGCAGGCTTATGGCGGAGCATACGGCCAGCCGGGCGGATTTGGCTACGGTCCTTTTGGTGGATTCTACGGCGGGTTTCAGCAGCAGGAACGGCAGGAACCCAATGAGATCCGCGCCGCACGCAGTTATATCAACGCAGGACATTATCAGGAGGCGCTTCACGTCCTGTCCACTGTACAGACGCGGGAGGCGGACTGGTATTATCTCAGTGCGCTCGCCAATGCCGGCCTGGGCAACCGGGTGGCGGCACTGCAGCATGCACAGCGGGCTGCGCAGATGGATCCGGAGGATCCGGAATACCAGCAGCTGCTTTGGCAGCTTCAGAACGGCGGCAGGGCCTATCAGCAGTACGGACGTGGTTTCGGTATGGATATGGGCGGCGTGGGCCGCATATGTATGGGGCTGTGTATGGCACGGCTGCTATGCGCATTTTGCGGCGGGTGCTGAACAGAAAAGAGACGCGGAAAGCGTCTCTTTTTTTATAGGTGCCATAGGGACACCTTTTTTCCTGAATTTATAAAAGGCGGAAGAAGCTCCACAGCAGTTTCAGCCCGTAAAAGATGATCACCACACCGCAGACGCGGTTGATCCAAAGCAGGACTTTATCACTGAACCGGGCACTGAACAGGCTGATAAGCGCCGTAATTCCGAGGAACCAGGAAAAAGAGGCGGATGCCACACCCAGAATAAACGGCAGATCGCCGCCGCCCGGCAGCGTGGCCTTGAAGGCACCCAGCATCATGCTGCCGTCAATAAGTGCCTGGGGGTTAAACCAGGTGACGACACAGGCGGTGGAGATCACCTTAATCAGAGGAACGCTCACGTCCGCACCAGTCTTCAGCTCCGCTTTGCTGCGGAGAAGGCCGATGCCGATCCAGATGACGATGCCACTGCCGATCAGCAGGATGGCCATTTTCAGCCATTCCCAGCGCTCCATCACCGCCCCCACGCCGAAAAAGCAGGCCAGTGCCAGCGTCACATCGAAAAATATGACGATGAGCGCCGTCAGAAACGCCCGGGACCGTTTTTGGGTCAGCGCGGTGTTGATGACGAACAGGTTCTGCAGCCCGATGGGCGCTACATAGGCCAGCCCCCAAAGCAGTCCCTGGAAATAATATTGCATAATTGCCCCTCCGCATCCGGCAAAGATTTTTTATCCACCCTGATTTTATCAAAGCTTCCGCGCTTTGTCACCGGCCAAGATTAAAAAAACTACCCAGCCAAATGAAAGCATGTTATAATGATTTCCAAAGGAGATAGATACCATGCATGAAGACGAACTTCGCTTGCGGCGGGGTTATGTGACGGTAGACTGGGCCCCGGAAGGGCCCGGTGTACAAAAGCAGATTGAGCGGTATGTCCGTCAGAAAATTTCCTCCGGAGACTGGGCCGTGGGACTGAAGCTGCCGTCCCAACGGACACTGGCACGGCAATTCGGCGTCAACCGAAGTACGGTGGCCGCGGCACTATCTGAGCTGATGGCCCTCGGCGTGTTGGAGAGCGGGCGCGGCGGCGGCACACGAATCGCCGCCGGCGGTTGGGCCCTGCGGGTACCCGCCGCGCCTGGCTGGGGAGCGGCCATGGAAGAGGGCGGTTTCCGTGCCAACAGCGACATCATCCAGACCATCAACCGGTTGGAGTTTGACCCTTCCTATATCCGCCTGGGCACCGGTGAGCTGTCGCCGGATCTTTATCCTCGTGCACTCAGCGAGCGGACTCTGGCCCGGTTGGGACGGGAGATTTGTTCCATGAATTATTTGGAGCCGCTGGGTCTGCGTTCTCTGCGGGAGACGTTGTGCGCCCGCTTAAACGCACGGGGCATTGCCGCCGGGCCGGAAAATGTGCTGATCACCTCCGGCTCTTTGCAGGCGCTGCAGCTTATTTCCATGTGCCTTTTGCGGAACGGGTCGCTGGTACTGACCGAAAAGCCGTCTTACCTGCGATCCCTGCAGGTATTCCAGTCGGCGGGCCTGCGGCTGCGCGGCATCGCCATGGACGGCGAAGGGCTGCTTCCCTCCGCACTGGATGGGAACGCACAGGCGCTTTATACCATTCCTACCTTCCACAATCCCACCGGCACGGTAATGTCCGCCCGTCGGCGGCAAGAGGTGATGGACCGCTGCACGGCGCTCCGCCTGCCGGTCATTGAGGATGACGCCTACGGGGAACTGTGGCTGGACGAAACGCCGCCTCCGGCGCTTAAAACGCTGGATAACGGCGGCGCGGTACTCTATCTCGGAACGGTGTCCAAAACGCTGGCTCCCGGTCTGCGTGTCGGCTGGGCTGTTGGCCCGGAGAGCGTCGTAGCTCGCCTGGGAGATGTCAAAATGCAGGTAGATTACGGCGCGTCCTCCATCTCTCAGCGCATTGTGGAAGAGCTTTGGCGCGGCGGAGATTACGACCGCTATCTTCTGTCCCTGAGGGAAGCGCTGCGCCGTAGGCGGGCGCTGGCCCTCTCGGCGCTGCAAACGCACTTTTCAAGCCTGGCAGACTGGAACCTTCCGGCAGGGGGATTCTATATCTGGCTGCGCCTGCGTCAGCCGGTACCGACCGAAATGCTGTTCCGACGGGCGCTTTCCCGCCGCCTGCTGCTGAATCCCGGTGCGGTCTATGATGATGGCGACAACCATGCGCTGCGCCTGTCCTATGCTTATGCCGACGAGGCGGCGCTGGGCCCCGCGATTGCCGCGCTGGCGGAGGTCGTACGGGGGATGTTGTAAAACCGGGGAGATATTGGTATAATAAATCAAATTCCCCTTGACCTTCCGGCGGCGGGAAGGCTTATACTGGCCTCACGCGGGCAAAAAACAGACTGCCGCGGACAGTTGCCTTGTTAAAAAGAACAGTGTGGCTGCCTATCCGCGGTCCGCGAACGGAGTAACGGAGGTTTTTTTATGGGAGACATCAAAAAAATGAAGGCAAAGGTCGTCCGTCCGTCCGGCAAGGGTCGGGCAACGATGGCAGCGCTGCTGATTACGCTGCTGTTCGCGGCGGTCAGCTTCTACGTAAGCCTGCCGGCCATCAATCTGCATGATCCGGGATTTTATAGCTTTTTCTTCGTCTGCGCGCTGGTTTACTGTCTGGTCAGCGCTGTTGCCAACGGCCTTTTAAAAAAAGAGCCGAAGGAAGCATGGGATGGACTCAAGCGCGGCTGCAAGCCGGCGCTGTTCCTCTGCGCTGCGCTGCTGGCGGTTTTGCTGGTCGGCAGCCTGCTGGGCAGCGTGATCTTCCGCAGCCGCGCCTATACGGGATTACTGGATGTGCAGACGGGGGACTTTGCGACTGATGTGCAGGAGATTTCTTTCAGCAAGATCCCCATGCTGGACAGCGCCAGTGCCCAGAGCCTGGGTGACCGCCGTCTGGGCCAGCTTTCCGACATGGTCAGCCAGTTTGAAGTCAACAACGATTATTCCCAGATCAATTATCAGGGGCGGCCGGTGCGGGTAGCCACTCTCCGCTATGGCGACGTGTTTAAGTGGATCAACAACATGAAATCGGGCTTGCCCGGGTATATCGTCATCGACATGGTGACTCAGAATGCAGAGGTTGTCCGACTGGATCAGGGCATGAAGTATGGTACTGCCGAGCACTTCGGCCGCAACCTGACCCGGTACCTGCGGTTTAATTACCCCACGTATATGTTTGATGAATGTAACTTTGAGATCGACGACGAGGGTACCCCCTACTGGGTTTGTTCCCGCGCCGTCAAAACGATTGGCCTGTTCGGCGGTACCGACATCTGCGGTGCCGTGCTGGTCAACGCAATCACCGGCGAGAGCACTTATTACGATAACGCGGATATTCCCACCTGGGTGGACCGGGTCTTTTCCGCCGATCTAATCATACAGCAGTATGATTATTACGGAATGTATAAATCAGGATATTTAAACTCTATGTTTGGACAAAAGAACGTTACCGTGACCACGGAGGGGTATAACTACATTGCTTTGAACGACGACGTCTATGTGTATACCGGCGTTACCAGTGTAGGCGGCGACGAGAGCAATATCGGCTTTATCCTGTGCAACCAGCGGACCAAAGAGGCAAAATATTATCCCTGCGCCGGTGCGGAGGAGTTTTCTGCCATGAGCTCTGCAGAAGGCGTGGTGCAGCATTTAAACTATCAGGCTACCTTCCCCCTGCTGCTCAACATTTCCGGCCAGCCCACCTACTTTATGTCACTGAAGGACAATGCCGAGCTGGTCAAGATGTACGCCATGGTCAATGTTCAGCAGTACAACATCGTTGCAACCGGCAGTACGGTCTCTGAATGTGAAAGCAACTACGTCAAGCTGCTGGCCCAGAACGACATGGGCGGCGCAGCCGCGGGCGCGGAAGAGCAGGGCGTGATCGCCGACCTCCGCACCGCTGTTATCGAAGGGAACACCTGGTACTATTTCCGGCTGGAGGGAGACGATTATTATTACAGTATCTCTGCGGTCAGCTGCGAGCGTGCCGTTCTGCTGTCGGTCGGCGATCGGGTAACCGTCACGCCTGCCCAGGCGGAAGGAGATATCCGTGCCGCGCTGGATGTAAAATAAACACATTGACAGGGCCGCCGCCGAAAAGACGGCGGCGGCCCAGCTTTTATCAATTTTATTCTGATATTGGAGGTTTTTGCCATGCAGGACGAAGTGCGCGCCATGCGCAGATATGTTTCCGGGGAAAGCTGGGCCAACCCGACCGAAAGCGACCAGCGAAAAGGGATTCCCGCACCGCCGATTATGCTTTCCCCTTCCGGCGCGCCGCTGACGAAGCTGCCCGCCCCCGGGGACTGCCCGGCGGCGATACGGCCGCTGATGGAGGTAATTGACGCCCGGCGCAGCCGGCGTCTGTTCGCCGAAACACCCCTGACGCTTTCGCAGCTTTCTTATCTTCTTTACTGCAGCCAGGGATTTCAGAAACCACGGCCCGGCCAGAGCTATGCCGCCCTGCGGACCGTACCTTCCGCCGGCTGCCGTCACCCGCTGGACACTTATGTGGCAGTTCGAAACGCGGAGGGCCTGGAGAGCGGAGTATACCGCTTCCTGCCGAAGGAACACGCCTTGGAATTGGTGGAGGCCCATGATGCGGAATCGTTGCGCAAACTGGTGGCCGAAGGGGCTTGGGGACAGAAATTCTGCGGCGACGCGCCGGCCTGCATCT
>JAYFOA010000097.1:0-29526 GCA_034933145.1 Clostridiaceae bacterium | reverse complement strand
CCCCCGGCGGAATTTTTATTAGAAGAAATGAGGAAAGCTGAGGCTTATGCTTTTAAGTCTTTTGTTAGTCAGCGTGCATATCAAACCTTATTTCAGACCGTCCAGTTTTGCCAGCACGGCATCGCCTACCTGACGGGTTGAGGCGCTTCCTCCCAGATCTGGTGTCAGGACGCTGCCCTCGGACAGTACGCCTTCCACAGCGGAAAGGATTTGCGTACCCCAGTCGGGCCGCCCAAAGAAATCCATCATTTGGCTGACAGCCCAGATGGCCGCAAGCGGGTTTGCCAGCTGTTTGCCCGCAATATCGGGGGCGGAGCCATGGATCGGCTCAAACATCGATGGGAATCGGTGTTCCGGGTCAAGATTTGCCCCGGCTGCCAGCCCCATGCCGCCGGCGATAGCCGCGCCAAGGTCGGTAAGGATATCGCCGAACAGGTTGGAGGTTACCACTACCTGAAAACGTTCGGGCTGCTTTACCATTAACATGGCTGCGGCGTCCACCAGAAGGCTGTGGGTCTGTACGTCGGGATATTCCTTTGCCATCTCGGCAAAAATCTGATCCCAGAACACCATGGAATAGTTGAGTGCGTTGGCCTTGCTGACGCTGGTGAGGGTCTTATGTTCGCGCTGTGCCAGCTCAAAAGCGTAGCGCATAATCCGTTCACAACCGTGGCGGGTGAATACGCCCTCCTGCACGACGGTTTCCTCCGGTGTCCCTTGTTTCTCCCACCGGCCGCTGCCGGCATATTCGCCCTCGCTGTTTTCACGGACGAAAACCATGTCCACATCCTCCCGCTGCACATCCACGATCGGGCAGGGCGCACCGTGCAGCAGCTTTACGGGCCGCAGATTGACGTATTGGTCAAACCCTTTGCGAATGCGCAGAAGCAGATCCCACAGGGAGATATGGTCGGGTACGCCGGGCGCGCCCACCGCACCCAGATAGATGGCGTCAAAATCTTTTAATCGTTCCATCCCATCCTCGTCCATCATCCGGCCGGTCTGCTGGTAGTACTCACAGCCCCAGGGAAACCGCGTCAGGCGGAAAGCTATCCCACCGTCCAGGGCCGCAACGCGCTCCAGAATGCGCACGCCCTCGGCGATGACCTCCGGTCCCACGCCATCGCCCGGGATGACCGCTATATGATATGTCTGCATAAAACAACCCTTTCCCGGCGGTGAGGCCGCCGTCTGTATAGTTTGTCAGTTTTCCGAATTTCCACCGGCTGTTTTTCTCCGTGACCTGCCATAACGTCCAGGCGGCTGGCCAACGAGGGAATGGAACGTGCGGATGAAATGAGACGGGTCACCGAACCCGCTGCGTTCGCCGGCTTCCTGTACAGAAGCGCCTGCCTCCAGCAGGGCGCAGGCCCGCATGACCCGGCTGCGGATGACATATTCGTTAGGGGAAAAGCCTGTCTCCGCCCGGAACCTTCGGCAGAGCTGGCTTCGGCTGAGAAAAAAGCGCTCTGACAGCGCAGATAGCGACAGATCCTCTTGCGGATGTTCCCGGATATGGCGCAGCACGGGGGAGAGCGGCGATTCCGGGGGAAGCTGCACTCTGCCGTTTTCCGGCAGGTTGTTGATTTCCACCAGCAGGCGGACGAATGCGCTTCTGCGCAGCAGGTCGGCGCCAAAACCGGTCTGCGGTGCGGAGCAAAGCTCAAACAGCTCTTGGAGGCGCGATTCCTGCGCCGGTGTGAGCAGGCGGCAGGGAAGCCCGCGGCGGAAGACCGATAGAAGGTCACTCTCCGGGCTGGAAAGTCTTTCTGCACAGGACGCGGAAAAATGCGCGACCCAACGGTCGTATATCTGTTCTCCCTCTGCGATGCTTCGATGCAGCTCTCCCGGAGGAAGAAGCAGAAGAGAACCTTTGGCCAGCCGATAGCGGCGGTCACGCAAAAAAAACTCGCCGTTGTCGGTCAGCGAGAATAAGATTTCATATTGGTCGTGAAAATGGAATTGCTCCATCCGCCAGGCGCGGTCGGTATTGCGCCGGACGGAAAACGCTTCCGCCATTTCATTCACCTACCTTGAGATTAGAATAACAGAGAATGCCTTAAAATGCAAGTTAAAAGCGAAATAACGCAAAGTATTTGTAAATCGTATCTGCTATGATACAAGTAAAGGAGGCGGTACCTTATGAATTATGCGGGCTGGACACCGCTGGACGAACAGAACCGCGGATACCTGCGTGACGAGTCCCGTAAGGAAGGGCACGCCGAGGCAATCGCTTTTCCGCGGAGTGAGAGGGAGGTTATTGCCTGTCTGCGGGACTGCGCGGCAGCTCATTGCCGTGTGACGGTACAGGGTGGACGTACCGGACTGGCGGCCGGTGCGGTGCCGGACGGCGGGCGGGTCATCAATCTCTCCCGCATGGACAGGATTCTTGGTATGTCCCGGTCGGAGGATGGCACGTTTCTGCTTCAGGTAGAGCCGGGGCTGACTTTGTTAGCTCTGCGGCAGGCGCTGACGACCAAAAAGATGGATACACACGGATGGGATGAAGCTTCTCTGGCTGCATACCGGCAGTTTCTTGAATCGGGTGACTGGTTCTTTTCTCCTGACCCGACGGAGAGTACCGCCACCCTGGGTGGGATGGCGGCCTGCAACGCCTCTGGCGCACGCAGCTATCATTACGGCGCGACGCGGCGGCATATCGAAGGCCTTTCCATGGCACTTGCCGACGGGCGGATGATGGACATCCGGCGCGGTGGTTGCAGCGGTGGTCGGACAACGGTGTTTTCTCTGCGTGACGGCGGGAGTCTTTGCGTGCCGCTGCCCGGCTACCGGATGCCCGATTGTAAGAATGCCTCTGGCTATTTCGCCGTGCCGGGGATGGACCCCATTGACCTTTTGATCGGCTCTGACGGAACCCTGGGCGTTTTTACACGGCTTACGCTCAGGCTGCTGCCTCTGCCGCCGGCGATATGGGGCGTGTCACTGCTGCTGTCGGATGAAAGCACTGCGCTGGCGCTTGCGTCGGAGGTGCGGCATTCCGGCCTTCCTGTCGCGGCCATTGAATATTTCGACAGCGGGGCTCTTTCCGTCCTGCGGGTACAGCGGCAGGCGGGCGGTGCGTTTGCTGCGCTGCCCGAAGTACCGGAGGACGTAAACGCGGTGATTTACTGTGAACTGCATTGCGCCGGGGAGAATGAGGCGCGGGATGCACTGCTGACGCTGGGTACGCTGTGCATCCGCTGCGGCGGCAATGACACGCGTACCTGGGTCGCACGGGACGATACCGACCGGGAACGGCTGCTGTTTTTCCGCCACGCGGTGCCTGAAAGCGTCAATATGCGCATTGATCTGCGGCGACGGACTACGCCGGACATCGTGAAGGTGGCTTCTGATATCGCGGTACCGGAGACGAGCTTTGCGAAGCTGGTCGCCCTTTACCGCGCCACGCTGGCAGAGAGCAAATTGGAATCGGCAACTTGGGGACATATCGGCGACTGCCATCTGCACGTAAATATGCTGCCGCGCGACGAGGGAGAGCTGAAAAAAGCCAAAGCCCTGCTGATGAGTTGGACGCAGGCCGCATCTTCCATGGGCGGTGCGGTTTCCGCCGAGCATGGCGTTGGCAAGCTCAAGCGCGAGTATCTTCGCGTAATGTACGGAGATAAAGGCATTGCTCAGACCGCGTGTGTAAAGCGCATTTTTGATCCTGAAAACCGGTTGGACGCCGGGAATTTATTCGATTCGGAGGAGGTGAGCGCATGCGAATAATCGTTTGTGTCAAGCAGGTGCCCTCTGAGGGTCGGGTACGCGTAGATCCGCAGACCGGGACGTTGGTGCGCGATGGGCGCTTTTCGGTCATTAATCCCTTTGATTTGGCGGCACTGGAGACAGCTGTGCAGCTGAAAGAGCGATTCGGCGGCTGTATTTCGGTGCTGAGCATGGGCATCCCGGCCACGGCGGAGCTGCTGCGGGATCTGATCGCACGCGGCGCGGATGATGCCGTGCTGCTGACCGACCGGCTGTTTGCCGGCGCGGATACGCTGGCGACTTCCTATACGTTGTCTCTGGGAATACAGTCACTGGGCGGGGCGGATCTGATTTTGTGCGGCCGCATGGCCGTGGATGGTGATACCGCCCAGATCGGGCCGGAGCTTGCGGAAACACTGGATCTTCCTCATGTCTGCAATGTGGCGGAGGTTTTGGAAACATCAGAGCAGGCAATTACTGTCCGCGCGCTGGAGGATGGCGGCAGCGTCGTCCTGAGGATGGCCCTGCCGGGTGTGGTTACGCTGGCGCGGGAGGCGGCACAGCCTCGCTTCCCCTCCATTGCCGGTCTGAGGCGCGGCTGGAATGCGGAGATACAGAGGCTGGATGCCGCTGCGCTTTGCGCGGACAGCGCGAGAACAGGCAGAGCCGGTTCCCCCACGCGGGTGGTGCGTACTTTCACGCCGGAACACGCGGCTGCAGAGCCACCGGCGGTTTTGTCACCGGAAGAGGCGGCATTGCGCATTCTTAATCTGTGGAAGGAGGCGGGCGGTAATGACTGAAGGCGGTGTTCTGATTTTTTCTGAGCAGCGGGAGGGTACGCCGGTTGAGGTGGCTCTGCAGCTGCTGCGAAAGGGCAGGGAGCTGGCGCAGCAGTGTGGCTGTCCGCTGTATTCTGTGACGGTCGGGCCGGTTTCCTGTCGGGCAGCGCTGAGCGCCGCGGGCGCTGAACATATTTTCTGGATTCAGAGCGAAGAACGGTTCCCGCAAGATATTTATTCGCATGCATTGGCGAAACTCATCGGCCGCATACGGCCGGAAATCGTGTTGTTCGGTGCAACGGCGCTGGGCCGCAGTCTTGCGCCGCGCGTCGCGGTACAGCTGCAGACTGGCCTGACCGCCGACTGTACCGGGCTTAAAATCGATAGAGAGAGCGGAAACCTGCTGCAGACCCGCCCCACCTTCGGCGGCAACCTGATTGCCACAATTGCCTGCCCCGACCGCCGCCCCCAGATGGCTACCGTACGCCCGGGTGTCTTTCCCGCGCCGGAGGGTACGTTGTCGGGTCTCGCGCCGGTGGAGGTGCTGTCTCTCGGTTTGCGCGGTGTGCGGACGGAGATTCTTTCCTGGTTGCCGGAACAAGGCGGAGTGGACATTTCACGGGCAAAAATTCTGGTTGTAGCCGGGCGCGGCATCGGCCGGAAGCAGAACATGGAGGGGGTGCGGCATCTTGCCGCGTTGCTGGGCGGCGATTATGGCGTCTCCCGCCCGTTGGTGGATGCGTCCTGGGCAGACTATTCCCATCAGGTGGGGCAGACCGGCCGTGCGGTGGTGCCGGACCTGCTGATCTCCCTCGGCATATCGGGCGCGGTGCAGCATCTGGCCGGCATTGGCGGCGCAAAAAAGATTATCGTCGTTAACTCCGACCCCGATGCGCCGATCTTCAGTACCGCGCACGTTCCGATCGTTGCTGACTGTGTGGCGGTGATGGAGGAACTGATCTCAGCACTGGAAAAATAAACTGCAAGCACGCATCGGAGAAAGGCAAGGCGGATATTCCTCCTTAGCCGGAAATTGAAGATACTGCAAAAACAAATTTTCTTCACGTATCATCAGAAATACATGAGATAGGGAACAAGGCCTTCTTACAATTTGTTTGTAATCGCTTGCCGCGAAGCAGAATCAAATGCACTTGTTTTCGTAATCCATTCTGCCGAAATTCCTTAAACAAGAGCAACAAAATAGACTTGGTTTGACCTTAGCAGCAACCGGGTCTATTTTTGTTTTACAGATATGGCTAGTCTTTCATAGAGACGAAATCAAGGTTAAATAACACCATCCGGCACATGCAAAAGGCAGGTCAAGCAGTCCGCTAAATCTGCTTGACCTGCCAGATTGTAAAAAAGGCTTATAGAAAGATGGCAAGAGAAAAAGCTCTAGATCCTATGCACTCATTATAGCTCGCAGAGCTTCAGCAGCTCTTCCCAGTTGCGGTCTACTTCCTGCTGGACCTGCTCGATCATCCATTCGTTGCCGGGCTTGAACATATGGGCAAAACGGCCCTGCATCTTCAGGTATTCTTCAACGGGCAGCTTGTTCTCGGGCATGTAGCTGATACGATACTTGCCCTCGATGACTTCGTACAGGGGCCATACGCAGGTCTTTACTGCCATCCGGGTGACTTCCATCAGCTTCTCGCTGGGATAACGCCAGCCACGGGGACAGGGCGCCATTACATTCAGGAAGGCGGCACCGGGGGTGTAGATGGCCCTGTGAGATTTTTTGGTAATGTCTTTAAAGTTGCCGATAAAGGTGGTCTGGGCAACATAAGGAACTCCGTGGGCTACCATAATTTTCGTCAGGTTCTTCTTCTGCTGGGGTTTGCCGGGAACCACGGAACCGACAGGGGTCGTGGTGGTGTCAGCGAAATGAGGCGTAGAGGAAGAACGCTGGATGCCGGTATTCATATATGCCTCATTATCATAACAGACGTAGACCATGTCGTGGCCGCGCTCCATGGCACCTGACAGGGACTGAAAGCCGATATCATAGGTACCGCCATCACCGCCGAAGGCGATGAACTTCCAGGTCTCGTTGATCTTACCGCGCTTCTTCATTGCCGTATAGGCCGTCTCCACACCGGACAACGTAGCCGCGGCGTTCTCGAATGCGTTATGGATAAAGCTATCCTTCCATGCGGTGTAAGGATACATGAAGGTAGATACCTCCAGACAGCTGGTAGCTGAGCAGACCACGGCATGGTCCTCCGGCTCCAGCGCCCGCAACACGGTGCGGACTGCAATGGGGGAACCGCAGCCGGCGCACATCCGGTGGCCGCCTGCCAGACGGTCTTCCTTCATTACATTCTCTTTCAGATTGTAGCTCATGACTGTTTCCCCTCCTTATTCCCGGACATCCAGGTAACGATAGGTTTCACCAGGCTCGCCGGTAGCAACCACCTTTTCCAGTTCCGCGAACACATGCAGAATGCTCTCCACACGAACGTCGCGGCCGCCCAGACCGTAGATGTAGTTGATGCCCTTGGGAGTGCTGATCCCATTGGCAAGCAATGCAGCGGCAGTCTCGGCGCCGATAGGACCGCAGTGGGCGTTGAAGCTGTCCGCCTTGTCCATGGCGGCAAAGGCTCTCACATTCTTCAGGGCCTCGGCAATCTCCTCGGCGGGGAAGGGACGGAAGGAACGAATCTTGATGAGGCCTGCCTTCTTGCCCTGGGTGCGCAATTCGTTGACGGCCTCCTTGGCAGTGCCGGCGGAGGATCCGATCAGAAGGATAGCCTCTTCGGCGTCGTCCATCATATACGTCTCAATAAGGCCGTAGCTGCGGCCGGTCATCTCTCCAAACTCGGCACCTACCCTGCGGATGACTTCCTTGGCATCCATCATGGCCTGAGCCTGCTGACGCTTGGACTCGATGTAGTAAACAGGCGTTGCGTAGGCGCCAACGGCGATGGGCTCATTCTTGTTCAGCAGATAGTGCTGGGGATTATACTCGCCTACGAAGGTACGTACTTTTTCGGTCTCCTCCAACTCAATGTTCTCGATGGCGTGGGAGGTGATGAAACCGTCCTGACAGATCATGATAGGCAGGCTCACGGCCTCGCCGATCCGCATGGCCTGCAGATAGTTGTCGTAAGCTTCCTGGTTGGTCTCGGCAAACAGCATCAGCCAGCCCGAATCACGGACGCTCATGGCATCGGAGTGGTCATTGTTGATGTTGATGGGACCGCTAAGGGCACGGCAGGACACGGCCAGGGTAATGGGCAGGCGGTCGGAAGCGGCCACGTACAGCATTTCGGACATGTAGATCAGGCCACAGGAAGAAGTGGCTGAAATAGCACGGCAGCCGGCAGCCTGAGCGCCAATGCAGGTGGACATGGCGGAGTGCTCGGATTCCACGGCGATAAATTCGGTGTCCACTTCACCGTTATCCACGTAGGTGGAGAAATACTGGGGAATCTCTGTCGACGGCGTGATGGGGAACGCACCCATGACGTCGGGATTGATTTGCTTCATTGCAAAGGCAACAGCTTCGTTGCCGGAAAGTCTCTCTCTCATACCCATTGAAAACCCCTCCTTATTTCTCGTCCCTGACCATGGTAATCGCATTGAAGGGGCAGGCGCTTGCACAGATACCGCAGCCCTTGCAGAAGAAGTAATCGAAGTCGCCGCGCTCACCCTTGGCACCCACAGGTATGGACATATCGGGGCAAACAGGTACGCACAGCAGGCATTGCTTGCATTTATCCCAGTTAATGATGGGCTTCATGGTGCGCCAGTCGCCGGTTTCCACGGTGACAGAGGTGCCGCCCTCAAAAATGTTGCAGCCGGGGGTGATATCTTTCCACGTGACGCTGGGCGTCATATCCTTTGCCAGATGGCTCATCCTACCTGCACCTCCGCCATAGAACGCTTCAGGGCGCGTATGTTGCCCTCAATGACCTGTGGCTTTCTGGCGAATTTATGCTTAAATGAATCCTCCATATCCTGGATGAACTCAATTTCACCTATGAGACCGGAAATCTTCACGATAGCCGCTAACATGGGGGTATTTGGAAAATTCTTACCCAGTTCCTCCTCGGAGATTTTCCCCGCGTCGATTGTGCATATCCGGCCCGTATAGCCTTTCAGCAGGGGCCGAACCTCAGCCGGGGACTTGGTGCTGTTGATAACGATGGCGCCCTCCTTCTTTATTCCCGCGGCTACATCCACGGATGAAAGCAAAGTCTCGTCCACAACCACTACATAATCCGGGAAGTAGATGTTGGAGTGAACGGAACTCCGCTCCGAGCTGATGCGATTGTACGCCGTAATGGGGGCCCCCATACGCTCCGGGCCGTACTCGGGGAAGCCCTGGACGTACTTGCCTGTGTTGAAGGCTGCATCCGCAAGCAGCTGCGACGCCGTTTTGGCGCCCTGACCGCCGCGGCCGTGCCAGCGGATCTCTACTATGTCTTTCATGCTTTTTCCACCTCATAGAACAGCGCTACTCACGTACTGCCGTTATTTACAACGCTGCGATTATTTCAATTTCTGCAGGAAGCGCTGCTTGCCGCAATGTATAAGGCATAGCAATGGCTTACGAATATGGTATGATCTGCAGATATTTTCTTAATTTACTGCCTTGCCGCTTCAAATGCCTGCTGCAAATCAGCGATAATGTCCTCTGGTGCTTCCAGACCAATAGCCAGCCGAATCAGGCGGGTAGAGAAGCCGGCGGCTTCGATTTCCTCCGCGCTGTACATGGAATGGGTCATGGATGCTGGGTGCTGGATCAAGGTCTCACAATCGCCCAGACTGACCGCCAACCCACACAGACTGACATTGTTCAGCACTTTCTTCGCCTCTTCAAAGCTGTTCATCTCAAAGGAAATCATGCCGCCAAACTGGGCCAACTCCTTCTTGGCAACGGAATAGTCGCTGCTCTCCGGCAGACCGGGGAAGAAAACCTTTTTAACAAAGGGAGATTTGACCAAAAAATCTACAACTTTCATTGTATTGGCGCAGATGACATCCATGCGGACCTTCAGGGTCTTCAGGCCGCGTAGAATCAGGAATGCCTCCTGGGGACCCAATACGGCGCCGGTAATATCTTTCAGACCAACCATGCGGATCGTATTCAGAATCTCCTTTCTGGAAACAGAGAAGCCCGCAATCACATCGCCGTGACCGTTGAGATACTTGGTTGCGCTGTGAACTACAACATCAGCCCCAAGAGACAGCGGCTTTACCAGCAGCGGAGTTGCAAAGGTGTTATCCACCACGACCAGACAGTCCGGCGCCACCTGATGTGCATATTTCGCCACCGCCTCGATGTCGATGACCTTCATGTTGGGATTGGCAATGGTCTCAAAATATACCATCTTGGTATCCGGACGAATCGTAGCCTTGAACAGATCCATGTCCGACATGTCGATGGAATCTGTATGAATGCCGAAACGCGGCAGTGTTTCATTGATCAGAGAAAAAGTACAGCCATACAGGGTCTTGTCCGTCACCAAATGATCCCCGGCGCTCAGCAGGGGCAACAGTGTGCCGGAAACTGCACCCATACCGGAAGAGAATGCCGCGCAGTCTTCGCCGCCTTCCAGCAGAGCGATCTTCTGCTCCAGCTGACGGGTGGTAGGATTGCCCAGACGGGTATAGATAAACCCGTCTTCCTGACCTGCGAAGCGGCGGCCGCCCTGCTCAGCGGAGTCAAAAATAAAGGTGGAGGTCTGATAGATAGGAGTTGCCAGCGCGCCATTTGCATTTTTGGGATGATTGCCGTGGACAACGACGGTGGCGGGTGCATAGCTGTGATTCTTCATAATGAACATCCCTTCAGTTTTAAAATGGTTATTTTATATTTACTTTGTGCTATAATCTCATATAACATGGGAAACGCCTTATTTTCAATGCTGCTCGACATATAAGTGTTGTGGTACAGTTTGAAAAGTGTAGGGGTACAGTGGAGGACGTATGAAACAGTTGGAGTTACGGCGGAACAGTGGAATGAGCCTCTATCAGCAGATTTACGCAGAATTGCGGGCACAGGTTTTCCAGGGAGATATTGCCGCCGGGGAGGCCCTGCCGTCTTATCGGTTCATGAGTCGGAAATATCAGGTCAATGTATCTACAGTGGAAAAGGCCTATGATCTTTTGGAGACCAACGGCTATATCGAGCGCCGTCACGGAAGCGGCTGTTTTGCGTTACCACTGGATAGCTTCGAGTTTTATGCCGACGGCGTGGTATTGGACAGCTTCGAAGCTGGTCAGTCAGAGGCAGAGGATGTATTCGATTTCGCCACCAGTACGCCAATGGCCGGGAAGGAAGAAACGGTGGACTTCGTCCATCTGATCAACGAGCTGGCCCAAAAGCGTCCGGAGGTCCTCTTCCGGTATCCGCCTACCCGAGGAGCCCCATCGCTGATCCATGTGATACATGAGCGGCTGACTCTCCACGGTGTAGACGTGAGACCGGAAAACATCCATATCGTAGGTGGCAGCCAGCAAGGAATTGACCTGATCTGCAAATCTTTAATTAACAAAAACACGGTCATTTTAGCAGAAGACCCAAGTTACACCGTGGCAACCAATTGCTTTCAGCGGGCAGGGGCTCAAATCGAGATGGTTCCTATGGAAGCGGACGGCCCCAACATGCGTGTTATTCGGGAAAAGCTTGCCCATATGGCAATCGATTTTTACTACACGATGCCTAATTTCCATTGCCCAACGAATGTCAGCTGGAGTCTGGAAAAACGGCGGGAGCTTCTGGCATTGGCCAACGAGTACGGTTTCGTTATCATTGAGGATGACTGTCTGGGCGAATTGAGCTTTGATAGCAGTGCGCACAGCACCTTCCGCTGGGAGGACACAACGGACTCTGTCATTCATCTGAATTCATTTTCCAAGTGTCTGGCGCCCGGAATGCGTCTTGGCTATATGCTGATCCCGGGCCGATACGAAAAAAGAATGATACTGGCAAAGTTCAACTCAGATATTGCCAGTCCCGCAATTCTGCAGGAGGCACTAGCCCTTTATATTCAGAAGGGACTATACGACACACATCTGGCAAAGCTGCGGACCCAATACGCTGAAAAACGTAAAATAATGGTGGATGCGATTCAGAAAACTCGATATTTATCGCTGCCCTATCCGGAGCATGACGGAGGTGTTTTCTTCTGGGTACAGCTGCCGGAAGGCATTGATTCCACGGAACTCTGGAGCCGGCTGCGGAATCAAAGCATTAAGCTTCTGCCCAGTACGGTATTCAGTCACACAGGACAGCTGAAAAACTATGTTCGAATAAGCTATGTTGGATGTCCCGCTGACCGGATTCAAAGTGGTGTTTTGCGCATTGACCGGGAAATAGAGCTGATTTCCACCATAGCGGGGAGTGAAAGATACGAAAAAGGTCGCTTAAGTCGCTGAAACGAAATCCGATTTCACTACATATGTAAAGTGCTATAGAGTAATGCGCCCGGCTTGGTGATGTTTTCCCGTTCCCGCAAGCGATTGTCCAGGGAATGGACGCAAAAAAGGACACCGTTTTTTAACAGTGTCCTTTTTCATTTGTTTTGGCTAAGTTCTTGCCCGCTTAGCCCCCAGCAGAACCATTCTTTCTTTCGCTATCTGTCGTCGGAAACCCATGACGGCGCTGTTACAGAGAGGCCGTAAAGGGGCCTATACAATTTGACGGTTGGCGGAGAACGGTGCCTGGTACACACAAATCGTAACCGCTGCCAAGAATCGGTGCTCTTATTTTGCCTGTTGTTTTGCCACAGCGTCGAACTCTGCCTGGATATGTTCGCCCGGCGCTTTGGTGAGAAGGGAAACGACTACGATCATAAGGCAGGAGAACAGGAACGCGGGCAGCAGTTCATAGATCGCCCACGGGCCACCGAGTTTTGAAATAAAGAAATTCCAGATAAAGACCATCGCCCCACCGGATACCATACCGGCGACTGCACCCGCATAGGTGGTGCGCTTCCAGAAGAGTGAGAAAAGCATCAGTGGGCCAAATGCCGCACCGAAGCCAGCCCATGCGAAATCCACGATGGAAAAAATCACATGGTTATTTCCGGTTGCAACAAAGATAGCAAAAAGTGTGATCAGGACAAGGACGATGCGGGAGACCCACATCACCTCCCGGTCAGAGGCCTTTTTTCGGATCAGCCCCTGCCATACGTTTTTTGACAGGGCGGAGGCAGAGATAAGCAGATAGGAGTCGGAAGAGCTGATGGCGGCGGCCAGAATGCCGGCACAGATCAGCCCGGCCAGAACCGGGGGAAGCAGCTTAATCGACATGAGGATGAAAATGTTTTCCGTGTTCCCGGAGCCATAAGTAAGGTACGCATCGGGGTAAATGGCACGCCCGATAACACCAATCAGCACGGCTGCGGCTAATGAGATGCCGCACCAGAGGATGGCGACACGGCGGGAACGGGTCAGTTCATGCTCCGAGCGGATCCCCATGAACCGGAGCAGAACCTGCGGCATGCCGAAATAACCGAGCCCCCAGGCAAACGCGGATACGATGGAGAGCAGTGCGAACGGCTGGGCGCTACCAAACAGGCCGGCTGTTGTCGCTGCGGGTTCGCCCGTGGGGACCGCCGTATGCAGCAGAGAGAAAAATCCGTCGATCTGCCCCAGCGTGCCGCCGATGGCACCTACGCCACCGGCGTAGGTGACTCCAACAGCGATCATGACGACCAGCGCAATGATCATGACCACGGCCTGCATAAAATCAGACGCGCTTTCCGCAAGAAAACCGCCGAGAAAGGTATAGGTCAGCACGAACAGCGCGGCGATGACCACCATCGTGGTATAAGAGGTCCCGAACAGCTGGCTGAACAGCTTTCCGCAGGCCATGAGGCAGCTGCCCGCATAGGGCGTAAAGAATACGATGATCATCAGAGAAGAGATGGTCATCAGGATCCGGTGCTTCTCATGAAAACGATTGGAAAAGAAATCAGGAATGGTGATGGCGTCAACCGCGATGCTATAGCGGCGCAGCCGTTTGGAAACGACCAGCCAATTCAGGTAAGTACCCACCGCGAGCCCGATCGCCGTCCAGCCTGCATTGGCAAGGCCGCTCCAGTAAGCCAGACCGGGGAGACCCATGAGAAGCCACCCGGACATATCGGACGCCTCCGCGCTGAAGGCCGCGACCCACGGACCCAGAGAGCGGTCACCCAGAAAGTAAGCTTCCGGATTTCGATTCGCGCGCTTTGCAAAAAAGATGCCGATGCCGATGACCGCGATCATATAAAGCAGTATGGCGGCCAGGTGCTGAATGTTTTCGCCGGACACAATAAATCCCCCTCTTGTCTTGACAAATTATACATGAAGAAATATAATATATAAAATTAAAAATAATAATGCAATAGCCGCATTATACGGGATTTTACCTGAAAATGCAAGAGGGTTCACAATGGAAATAAAAAAATATGAAGTGCTTGTCAAAACAGCAGAGCTGCAATCTCTGACAGAAGCGGCAAAGGAGCTGGGAATCACGCAATCAGGCGTCAGCCACATTCTGGCAAACTTGGAGGAGCATTTTGGCTTCCCGCTGCTTATTCGCTCCCGCGCGGGTGCGCGGCTGACCCCCGATGGGGAGCGGCTTTTGCCGCTCATTCATAAGCTACTGGCCTGCAGTGAACGGATTGAAAGCACTGCCGTTTCAATTCGTGGGCTGAGCGCGGGCACGATTCGGATCGGTACGTTTACCAGCGTTGCCGTGCACTGGCTTCCCGGAATCATGAAGGAATTTCAAACGGATTATCCTCAAATTGAATTCCGCTTATTCAACGGGGACTATTATGATGTGGACCGGTGGTTGGACGAGGAGGAAGTAGATCTCGCCTTTGTGGCATATCCGCCGGATGCCGATTGCGACTACCAGCCATTATTCAAAGACCGGCTGCTTGCCATTCTGCCGCCTGGCCATCACCTTGCCGATCGGGAGAGGTTTCCGCTCAGGGAAGTAGAACATGAGCCTTTCATCAGTCTGCTCAAGGGTTCGGATCACGATGCGCGTCGGGCATTGGCGGCGGCCGGTGTCCGGCCGGATATCAAATTTACAACCAAGGACGACTATGCGATCATTGCAATGGTGGAGCAGGGTCTTGGGATCAGCATCATGCCGGAGCTTTTGCTTGCGGGCCGAACAGACGGCGTCTGCGTACGGGAACTTGATCCGCCGGCCAGCCGGACGATCGCGTTGGCTATCCCGGCGCCGCTCCGCGCCAATCCGGCGGTATTCCGGTTTACGGAATATGTCCGGCGCTGGATCACCCGCCAATATGGCAAAATTGCGGAGCCTGATCTTTCAGCAGGGAATTCCGAAGGACGGATATAAAATTTGTGGGAGGGATACAGATGAATCTCTTACTTGTGGTGGATATGCAGAACGATTTTATCGATGGCGCGCTGGGAACGACGGAGGCAAGGGCCGTCGTCCCGAAAGTCGCGGAGAAAATCCGCACGTTTCGCGGCCGGATCTTAGCGACACGGGACACCCATACGTCGGACTATCTTGCCACGCAGGAGGGGCGGAACCTGCCGGTACCTCACTGTATCCGGGGAACAGAGGGCTGGCGCATCCGGCCGGAGATCGCTGAGCTTTTGCCGGAGGAGCCCATTGACAAACCTGCTTTTGGAAGCGCGGAGTTGGGTGGGCGGCTGCAGATACTGGACGCGGAGGAGAAGATCGGGCATATCACGCTGATTGGATTATGTACCGACATCTGTGTTATTTCCAACGCGATCCTGTGCAAAGCGTTTTTGCCGGAGACCCCGGTAACGGTGGATGCCGCCTGCTGTGCGGGTGTCACGCCGGAAAGCCATCGGCGTGCGCTCGACGCTATGAAAATGTGTCAGATTCAGATTGAAAATGAATAGGCGGAAAAACCGCCCTGAAATGTGCTGGCCACATTTCAGGGCGGTTATTAATATGTATTTATGGGCAGACCAACCGGAGCGCAAGGGGCAGACAGCGGATGTCGATTTCAGACCGGCCGGATGCCGGCTCGCCATCCAGCGTCCATTCCAAAGCCGGGCTGCATTCTGCACGAAGGTTTTCCGCGTGGAAAAAATCGATCAGACGGCTGGCTGCGTAATTCTGCGTCCGCAGGGCGGCGACCGTTTCCTGTAGCTCCAGAGCGGTTTCGGGTACGCGGATTAAGATGACCTCGAATTGGCCGTCGGACATGTCCACGGTTCCGGCCGGGAACTCAAACGTGCGGGCGAGCGAGGTGGCGTTGCATACGGCGCCAAACAAATAGTCGCCCTCGTGAACAATCCCTCCTGCCGTGATGCAGACATGTTCGGGATGGATTTGGGCAAGGTCGCGGAGACCGTCCAGAAGATAGGCAGTATGTCCCAGACGGTTTTTCAGTGTCTGCGGGGTTGTGAAAGAAAGGCAGGAAAACAGGCCAAAGGCCGCTACATAAGCGAAATAGCGATCACTGAATTGTCCTGCATCAAAGAAGAGTACACGGTCTGCCGCAGCGTCCGCTGCGGCGCGAACCGGCCGTTCGGATAAGTGGTGACTGTCGGCAAAAACGTTGGTGCTGCCAGCCGAAATATAACCCAGAGGGACATCTATGCCGCCAGTCAGCATGCCTGTGACTGTTTCGTTGAGGGTACCATCTCCGCCTACGCAGACGATACGGCAAAATGAGCGGCCATGTTCTGTGACAAACCGGGCGGAGTCTCCCCGGGCCTTTGATACATAGACGGTCATCAAAAACCCGCGTTCTGTAAGGGCAGAAACTATATCTGCCAGATATTTTTTTCCAAGACAACGGCCGGCAACGGGATTTACGACCAAAAGCAGAGGCTGCAGAGACCTAGATTCCATAAGCTCACTCTCTTTATGGCTGGTGGCGTACAAAAACGCGCGGCTGAATATCGGTTTTAAAGATTCCGGTGGCCGGCAGGCGGATATACACCGGACAGATGGTGGGATCGACGTCGGTAATTCTGCTGAAAAGCACAGGAAAAGGGGTTACCCGCGAGGAAAGAATGGTAAAGTTCACCTGGCATACAGGATTCCCCGTGTCCTTTCAAAAGACTCAGCCCCTGGCTGACTATCCGTCATCGGCACTCTGAAAAGGGTCATTATCTGGGAAACCAGCATTGCCTCCGGCATTTCATTCTGATCGGAAATCCACCAGCGGATGGTATTAACTAGGGCTCCAGTGTAAAAGGGCGCCATGATTACCGGCAATGCAGGCAGCACCACGCCGTGAGTTTCTTCCTGCTGCAGCCTGCGAAAAATGACGGCATTGATCTGCTCTGATAGAATGTTCATCAGCGTGGAGAGTACATTGCTTTCACGCATGTTGAATATCATCTGCTGGTTCTGCTTCGTAAAATCGACCATATGTCGGACGATAGCCCCCCAGTAGTCATGACAGCGAATATCACCCTGGATCTCTTCGTTGAAACGGCTCAGCATTTCCCGTACGGCAAAAGAAAAAAACGCATTTTTGTCGGGAAAATGATTATAGAAGGTGGCGCGTCGTACCATGGCGCGTGCACACAGCTCCTGAATCGTAATCTCTTCAAAATGTTTTTCATTCATGAGCTGCAACATAGCCTCTATCAGCGCCGCGCAGGTCTTGCGAATACGGAAATCGGTCTTACTTTCCATTCAAGAACTCCTTCCGGTTATTACACAAAAACATTATTTATGTTAAATTTCAGTATACTGCAAAATTGTTTAATTATCAACTATCGGCCAATTGACAATAGGAAATAAATTTCTTTTCGCTGCGGTCTGTAAATCTATGCAGTTTTTAAAAACCCATGCACCGAATCGGAAAAAATCCCGGGAACTGACAAGCTGCATCCGCCTGTTCGGGCCGCAAAAAAAGAATGTGAAAAAGGGCGAAAATAAGCATTGACGGAGGGGGGCAAAAGGTCTATGATGTGAGCGAAAAGAGGCGTGCTTTGCACAGGATGGAAACGCAGGAGATCAACCGGAAGATCCCGCCCTGACGAGTTCCGGCGGCCCTTTGCACCATGCCGGCCGCGCCCAGACGGAGGTAAAGCCATTGTCTTATGAGCGGTCACAACTGAATATAGATGACCATCAGAGCTTGAGAAAAGGAGAAACTGCCATGAAAAAGAACATGCGCATGCTTTCACTGATCCTTGCGTTGCTGCTGCTGCTGGGGCTTACCGGCTGCAGCAGCAACAATCAGCCGGTTTATTTTCGTATTGCCCTGGGAGAGTCCGATTCCTGCAATCCATTTTACGGGTATAAGACGTCGGCTTATTATGTATTTTCTTTGGTATACGACACGCTGTTTGAATATGACGAGTCACATGAAAATATTAATTATAAGCTTCTGAAGTCTATGGATGTCAGCGACGACGGGCTGACCTATACGCTTCATGTCCGCGATGACATCCAGTGGCAGGATGGGGAAAAGCTAACGGCGGATGACGTAGCTTTCACATTACAGATGACACCCCAATATTCCTATGCATTTACTTATGATACTGCCAACATTAACCCTGACTCCGTAGCTGTCGTAGACGAAAGCACGGTGCAGTTTCAGGTCTATGAAGACGCCAATGGCTTTCTCGAATATCTTTCCGGTATTCCGGTGGTACCAAAGCATATCTGGGACCAGTACTTAAGCAGCGATAACCCGGACTCTGTCTACGAGGTGGAGCCGACGCCGGAAAACATGGTTGGCACCGGGCTATATAAATTCTATTCCGCCGATGAAACCTCCTGTGTCCTCCAACTCAATAAGAACTATTGGGGCGGCACCTCAGCCGCCGACGTGGTCGTTCTTGAATATAAGCTGGCCGACGACAGCCTGCTGGCGGCCCTGCAGTCCGGTGAGCTTGACGGCGCGCAGAGCGTTACTGCCAGCGCAGTGGACACCGTCAAAGCAGATAAAAACCTGGACTGCGTCTACGGGCTGACCTTCGGTTTTGAAGGCATCGGTTTTAACCTCCATGACATCTCCGCCGGTGCCACGGAAAATCCGGCACTGCTTAATCGTACCGTACGGCAGGCCATCGATTATTGCGTGCCGCGGAAATACTTGTCCGAAATGGCTTATGGCGGACTGGGAATGCCGGGTTCGTCCTTCCTCAATCCCAACAGCATCGGATATTATGACATCGCGGCCAATTATGAGGGGTACCGGGACGGAGACGCCGCCGATAATGTAGACCGCGCCATTGCGTTGCTGGAAGGCGCGGGATTTACCCTGAACGCCGCCGGCCAGCCATATGGGGAAGCCGACCGGACAGCACAGGCAGTCCGATATAATGCGGATGGACAGAATTTGCAGTTCCGCCTGTTTATTGAATCCGACAAAGTCGATGACGACTCCGCGGCCTCTCTGATCCAGAAAGAATGCGCCGAGGCGGGCATCGGCATTGAAATTTCCCGCTATGATCAGTCCACGCTGTGGTCTTATACGGATGCGCTGGATTATGATATGTACATCATCGAGTGGGGCGGCTATGTCGATCCTGATTTTGCCTGTGCGCTGTTCGCCTGGGACGATGGAAAGTTTGATTATGCCGGAGATGGATATAACGATTCCGGATATTCCAATCTGCAGTATGACGATCTCTATTATCAGCAGCGCTATACCCATGACCCAGCGGAACGGGTGCGAATCTTGGAGGAAATGCAGAAGATCATTTATGACGATGTGCCGTATATCATCCTCGGTGATTACTATTATGCACAGGTGATCAACAGCAGCCGCTGGTCCGGGTATAAGCAGTTGCCCGCCTTCTCAGACTGCGGCATGATCTTTGATCAGACCTCTTTCCGGTATAATCTGCTGCATATGACCTATCACGGCTGATCCAAAAGCAGCGGCGGAGCCCCGTCCGGGCTCCGCCGTCCAATATTTTATGACTACTCCGCAGCGGAGGTGAAGGCTTTGGCGCTTCAAAAACTCAAACGCGTGCTTAAAAAATTATTTTACATGCTGGTTACTATTTTTTTCATTCTGGTATTCAATTATGTTCTGTTCCGGCTGCTGCCCGGCAGTTTTATCACGAAGCTTTCCCATACATCCCATGCCAGTGAGACACAGCTCCAGAATCTGAAGGCGTATTACGGCCTCTCCGGGACATGGTACCAGCAATTTGAAAATTATCTCGGCAACTTGGCTCACATGGATCTTGGCACCTCCTATGCGTATAACCGCCCGGTGTGGGAGGTGATCCGAGCCCGCGTAGTGCCGACCGTGCTGCTGCTCGGGGTATCGGAGATCGTGGCTATCCTTTTGGGCATGACTTTCGGAGTGGTGGCGGCATGGAAGCGCGGCCGTCCGGCGGATACCGGCCTGTTGGCGGGCTCGCTGTTTTTTTATGCCATGCCGACTTTTTGGATGGCGATGATGCTTATCCTTGTCTTTTGCTCAAAGCTGAATCTTTTGCCCTCTCACGGTATGTACACTACGGGAATCCTTTATTTTTCTGCATGGCAGAAGATGGCGGACGCCGCAAAACATATGATCCTGCCGGTGATCTGCATGGGTGTCGGTATGGCAGGGGAGTACTGCATCACCATGCGCAGCACGATGATGGACGTACTTTCAGAGGATTACATTACCACCGCAAAGGCTAAGGGATTTTCCGATGGCTATGTACTGAAAAAGCACGCGCTTCCCAACGCAATGCTGCCCATGACCACACTGATCTGCATGAATCTGGGCTTTATCATTGCCGGCGCGGTGCAACTGGAGACAATGTTTGCCTGGCCCGGCCTCGGGAGCCTGATGTACGAGGCGATCGATAACCGGGATTATACGCTGCTGCAGGGCCTGTTTTTGTTGACCACCGTGTCCATTGTGGTGGCAAACTTTTTGGCTGACATCCTGTACGGGCTGATCGACCCGCGGATCAAGAACTGAGGGGGCTGCCGTATGAAGGATTTTTTCAGCTTTTTCACCGGGCGGCGAAAGCGGCTGAAAACCGCCCGTGTCGCCGTGCGTTCCTTGCGTCTGCGGGATTTTCTGCATCAGATCTATGCCAATAAGGCCGCGCTGACCGGAACGGTGATCGTGCTGTTCTTCGCCCTGATGGCGATTTTTGGTCAGATGCTGGTCCACTTTAATATCGATAGCTTTGCTTCTGACACCTCGACCGTCTGGCTGCCGCCTGACAGTACACATTGGCTTGGCACCGATGCACTGGGACGGGACATTTTTAAATTCATTGTCGCCGGGTCCCGGGTATCCATGCTTGTGGGACTGGTGGCTACACTGATCTCTATGGGCATCGGCACGCTGATCGGACTGGTTTCCGGCTATTTTGGCCGGTGGGTCGACATCCTGCTGATGCGCATCACAGATTTCTTTCTGTCTCTCCCATGGCTGCCGCTGTGCATGGTGCTGGCAGCACTGCTCGGATCAAGCGTGACCAATATTATCCTGGTGATCGGATTTACCAGTTGGGCAGGCACGGCGCGCATCGTCCGTTCCCAGACCCTGTCGGTCAAGGAGCAGACGTATGTGGAGCGGACGGTGTCCATCGGCGCGCGCCGCGGGCACATCATGTTTCGGCATATCCTGCCTAACGTATTTCCCATCATTTTTTCCGAGACGGTACTGGTGGCCGGCAGCGCTATCGGGACCGAAACGACGCTGAGCTTTCTGGGGCTAGGCGATGTATCCCGGCCAAGCTGGGGGATTATTTTGTATTACGCCAACGCTACCGGCGCGGTGAGCCGGGGCGCTTGGTGGTATTTCGTTCCGGCCGGGATGTGCGTCGTGTTTGTTATCCTGGGGCTCTCGCTTATGGGTTATGCGTTTGACGAGATCCTTAATCCGCGCTTGAAAGAGAGGTGAGCGGGATGGACAAGCAGCAGCGACTGCTGGAAGTTCAGGATCTGCACGCCTACTTCCGCACGGGAAAGGGGATCCTGAAGGCCGTGGACGGCGTCAGCTTCGGCCTTGATTACGGACAAGCACTCGGCCTTGTGGGAGAATCCGGCTGCGGAAAGACGACCTCCGCGCTGTCCATCGCACGGATGCTTCCGCGGGAGGGATATATTGCGGGCGGCAGCGTGCGGGTGGAAGGGATCGACTATACGAAGCTTTCGGATAAGGAGATCCGAGCGCATCGCTGGAAGGATGTATCTATCGTCTTTCAGGGTGCCATGAACGCGCTCAATCCGGTAAAGACCGTCGGCTGGCAGATCGCTGAGGCCGTCCGACTGCATGAGGGACTGAGTGAAAAAGACGCCATGGTCAGAGCCGGCGACATGCTGGAGCTTGTGGAGATCCCCCGCGACCGGCTCAGGCGTTATCCGCATGAATTTTCCGGTGGAATGAAGCAGAGGGCCATGATCGCCATGGCGCTGGCCTGTAATGCCAAGGTCGTCATCGGCGATGAGCCGACGACCGCGCTCGACGTGATGATTCAGGCACAGATTCTGAATCTGCTGGAGCGGCTGCGCCGTGAGCTGCGGATGGGGCTGATCCTGATCACTCATGATCTTTCGATTCTGGGCGAGACCTGCGATCATATTGCCGTGATGTACGCCGGAAAGATTGTGGAAACCGGGGCGGTGGAGGATATCTTCCAACACGCGGCCCATCCCTATACGCAAAAATTGATCTCCTGTTTTCCGGATATTCATTCCCGCAAGGATGTGCCGGAGGGGATCCCGGGTTATCCGCCCAACCTGATCGACCCGCCGCACGGCTGCCGGTTTCATCCCCGGTGCCCCTTTACCGTAAGTCAGTGCAGGGAAGAGGAACCCCAGATCCGCTTGTTGGGCAATGGGCATTCGGCAGCCTGCCATCGGCTGGAGGAACAAATATGAACGATGAAGAGCTGCTTTCCGTCCACGATCTCAAGGTCTATTTCGATGTGCGGGGCGGCCTGCTGGGAAAGCGGAAGATCGTTCGTGCCGTGGACGGCGTGAGCTTTGGGCTGCGGCGGGGAGAAATTCTCTCGCTGGTGGGCGAATCCGGCTCTGGAAAGACAACCATCGGGAAGGCAATATTGCGTCTGGTACGGCAGACCGCCGGTGAGGTGATTTTCGACGGCAAGCCGCTGAGCTTTGAAAACGAGGAACTGCACGATTTTCGTACCCGGGCACAGATGATTTATCAGGATCCATATCAGAGCCTGAATCCACGGCACTGCATTCTTGATATCGTTGGAGAGCCGCTGTCGGTCAATCGGCTGGCCCGGACACCCGGGGAACTGGATGAAAAGGTCCGGGAGGCGCTGACGCAAGCGGGCCTTCTGCCGCCGGAGAATTTTTATTATCGCTATCCTTATGAGCTGTCCGGCGGCCAACGGCAGCGCGTGGCCATCGCAAGCTCGATGATCCTGCACCCAGAATTCATTGTCGCGGATGAGCCGGTATCCATGCTGGACGCCTCCATCCGTACGGGCATTATTCGGTTGATGCTTCAGATGCGGGATGAGCAGGGAATCGCCTATCTTTTCATCACCCACGATCTCGCGCTGGCCTGGCTGATGAGCGACCGCATTGCCATTATGTATCTGGGAAAGATCATGGAGCTGGGCAGCGCCGATCAGATCATTCACGATGCGCGTCATCCATATGCGAAGGCGCTGTTGGATATCATGCCCGTGCCGGGTGTACGTCGGGAAGGAGAGCGGAGCGTCCTCAAGGGAGACATCCCCAGTGCGGCGGAGGAGATTGTCGGCTGTAAATTCGCTTCCCGCTGCCCGCGGGTATGCGACATTTGCCGGCATGAAGAGCCGGTGCTCCGGCAGGTGGAGGACGGCCATACCGTGGCCTGCCATCTGGTATAATAAGAAGAAAGAGAAAAGCTGCGGCAAACCTGCCGCGGCTTTTCCCTGTTTTGCGGAAGAAAAGACAGTGCTTTTGTATCCGGCATATGTCGCCGGAGATTACCGATTCCTCCGGGCCCCGTTGTTTCGCAGCAGATTCTTTGCCCATCTATCTCTATCACTGAAAAAGGCGCCATGCCCGCCGGTATTCCGGTTTCGGACACAGCGCCTTTTCTATGGATGATTACTTATAGATCGGGAAGCGTTCGCAGAGGGCATTAACATCGGCGCGGACTTCGTCGGCAGTGCCTTCGAAATCACGGGCGACCTTGCCCATCAGTTCCGCAATCTTGACCATCTCCGGCTCTTTGAAGCCGCGGGAGGTGGCGGCGGGAGTTCCAACACGGATGCCGCTGGTGACAAAAGGTTTCTCCGGGTCGTTGGGGATTGCGTTTTTGTTGACGGTGATATACACGTCATCCAGACGGCGCTCCATCACTTTGCCGGTGATGCCGAAGTTGCGGACGTCAACCAGCATCAGATGATTATCGGTGCCGCCGGAAACCAGACGGAAGCCCTGCTTGACAAGCTCGGCCGCCAGCGTCGCGGCATTCTTGACGATCTGCTCCTGATAGGTTTTAAACTCAGGCTTGAGCGCCTCGCCGAAACAGACAGCCTTGGAGGCGATGATGTGCATCAGCGGGCCGCCCTGGCTTCCGGGGAAGACTGCGGAGTCGACCTTTTTTGCCATCTCTTCTTTGCAGAGAATCAGGCCGCCGCGGGGACCGCGCAGCGTTTTGTGTGTGGTGGTGGTAACAACGTCGGCATAGGGGATCGGGCTTTGGTGCAGACCCGCGGCCACCAGACCGGCGATATGAGCCATGTCCACCATCAGAAATGCGCCGACGGAATCTGCGATCTCGCGGAACTTGGCAAAATCGATGGCGCGCGGATAAGCGGAGGCGCCGGCTACAATCATCTTGGGCTTGCACTCCTGCGCGACTTTGTAAATTGCGTCATAGTCCAGCATCTCGGTCTCATCATTCAGGCTGTACGGCACAATATTGAAATATTTGCCGGAGATGTTGACCGGGCTTCCGTGGGACAGATGGCCACCGTGAGCCAGGTTCATGCCCATGACGGTGTCGCCGGGGGAGACCATAGACATAAAAGCCGCCAGGTTGGCGTTGGCGCCGCTGTGCGGCTGAACATTGGCATGCTCTGCGCCGAACAGCTTGCAGGCACGCTCACGGGCGATGTTTTCGGTGACGTCAACGGCATAGCAGCCGCCGTAATAGCGTTTACCGGGATAACCTTCGGCATACTTGTTGGTCAGGCAGGTACCCATAGCGGCCATGACCGCCTCACTGACAAGATTCTCGGACGCGATCAATTCGATGTTGCGTACCTCGCGGTCAAATTCCGCGCGGATGGATTCGCCGACTTCGGGGTCGAATTTGCTGATGAAATCGATGGTTTCACGAACCATTGGGATTGCCTCCTTTTATGATATTGACAAATTATTTTAATGCTTCCAGGGCATCAATCACCGCTTCACCAAAAGTCGGGTGCGGTCGCATGACGCGCTTGAGCTGGTCAACGGTCAGTCTGTTGACCACTGCGTTCGTCAGCTCGCTGAGCAGGTCAGTGGCCCGCTCGCACATGAGCTGTGCACCCAGCAGAACGCCTGTTTCGGCATCGGCTACCAGCTTGATGAATCCGCGATCACCATCCAGAATGACCGTCCGTCCGTTGGCGGACATCAGGCATTTGCCGGTTTTAATGGCACGGCCCTGGACCTTTGCCTCATCGGCGGTCAGGCCGACACAGGCAATCTCGGGTTCGGTATAGATGCAGCCAGGCACCGCGGAAAGGTCACACAGCGGTATCTCGCCGGCCAGCAGCTCGGCTACAGCGGTGCCCTGTGCGGATGCTACATGCGCAAGCTGTACTTTCGAGCTGACATCGCCGACGGCATAAACATGGGGCAGAGAGGTCTCGAACCGCTCATTTACAACGATGCGGCCCCGCTCGGTCGCTAGCTCTACACCGGGGGCCAGCAGACCGGTGGTATTGGGCCGGCGGCCGATGGCGCAAAGCACGCCGCGGGCAGTGACGGCAGCGGGCTGATCCTTTTCCGTATAGTGGACAGTCAAACCGTCGGCTGCCGGTTCAATACGTTCCACCCGGCAGCCGGCATGGACGGAAACGCCGCGTTTCTTCAAAAGCAGAGCCATGCTCTGGGAAATTTCCCGATCCATAGTGGGCAGAATTCTATCCAGCGCTTCGATAATGGTGACATGGGTGCCAAGCGCCGCGTAAAACGATGCCAGCTCCACACCGATGACGCCGCCGCCAATGATGGCGAGGGACTCATAAAGAGAGTCGCCGCCGTTTAAAATCTCATCAGAGGTGACTACGCCGGGACTATCGAGACCCGGAATAGGCGGACGCGCTGGCACAGAGCCGGTGGCGAGCAGGATGTTGTCGGAAGTGTATTCTGTTTCCCCGTCCGCATTCATCACGCGGACGTGGTTCGGGCAGAGGAGCATGCCGGTGCCTCGCAGCAATTCAACCTTTGCCATTTTGAACTGCTGAAGGATGCCGCCGCGCAGCTTTTCGACCACCTCGTCCTTGCGGGCAAACATGGCGGCCAGATCGAAGCGCACGCTCTCTGCTGTTACGCCGAATTTCGCACCACTTTGGATTTCGGTCAGAAGAGCCGAGGAATGAAGCAGCGATTTAGTGGGGATGCAGCCTCGGTTTAAGCAGGTGCCGCCAACTTCACGGTTTTCCACCACGGCGGTTTTCAAGCCAAGTTTTGCGGCGCGCAGTGCGGCGACATATCCGCCGGGTCCGGCACCGATAACTAAAAATTGATAATCGGACATCGTTTCCGTCCTTTCTGTATCAGAATGCCTGATTGGCCAGTAACTGCAAAGCGCCGTCGCGGATTTCGGATGAAAGCGGCGACTGCGAAAGCCGGGCACGCAGCGCCTCAGGCGCAAATCTGGCGCCCCGCAGCGCATCTTCCAGCTGACCGGCAAACTGCCAGTCCATGGCATCGGACCAGACCTTTGCGTTTTCAATCACACCGCCGCCAACCTGAAGCTCCAGCGAAAGTCCGCCCCAGAGGAAGCGGCCTTCGCAGGCGCAGGTGAAGGGGAGGCGGGGACCAAGCCGCCATTCCCAGCTTTCATTCCGCGCAGTCAGCGCTGCAAGGCGGGTACCATCCAGCGCAGCAATCGTCAGCGGGGTTGATGGGAGATCGTAGACGAGCTCAAAAGCAGAAATCATGGCTTCTTTCAGTGACTGAATTGTCAGGCCAGGCTGAAGCTCACGAAGATTAACGACCCGAGAGCGTACAGACTGCACACCCTTTGCCTCCAGCTTTGCGCGGGAAGGACGGAGATATCGGCTCAGCGCATCCATATCTACATCGACCAACAGGGTGCCGTGATGATAGGCGTGGCCGCCCGAATCATAAAAGGCATTGCCGGAGAACTTCCGGTCGTCAGCCAGGACATCGTTGCGTCCGGACTTTTTCGCAGAGATTCCAAGTTTTTGACAGGCCTTGATCACCACATCCAGCTGCCTATCCAAATCATAGTCCGCCTTGCGCACCAGAAACGTAAAATTGAGGTTGCCAAGATCATGGTAGACCGCACCACCGCCGGAGAGACGACGGGCCAGACGCCCGCCGTCCTGTTCAAGTTCGGAAAGCCGGCATTCCAGCCAGGCGTTCTGATTCCGGCCGATCACGACGGTCTGCCGATTTTGCCAGAGGTAAAGAATGCATTCGCCCTCTTCCACAGATTCCAGCAATACCTGCTCGGCCGCCAGATTGCGATAGGGATCATACCCGTCGCCACAAACAACGCGCAGATGGGTAATCATTTCGTATAGCGCAGGACAGTATTGCGGGCCGCGGCAACCTCGTCCAGACGGCGCACCGGTGTCTTTGTCGGCGCGTCATGGAGGACCTGCGGATCTGTATGCGCTGTTTTGTAGAGACTGAGGAATACTTCGCACACTTCGTCCATGGTCTCCTTGGATTCGGTTTCAGTGGGCTCGACCATCAGTGCCTCATGGACGATGAGCGGGAAATACATGGTGGGAGGATGAATACCATTGTCCAGCAATCCCTTGGCAACATCCAGCGCGGAGATGCCGGTTTCCTTGTGCAGCCACTCGAGGGTCATGACGAACTCATGCATACACGGGCCGGCATAAGCCATGTCATAGGTGTCTTTCAGGCAGGCCATCATGTAGTTGGCATTCAGCACGGCATTTTTCGCCGCCTCGGGGATGTTTTCCTTACCCAGCGTCAGGATATAGGTCAGGGCTTTGACAACCACCAAGAAGTTGCCATAAAAGTCCTTCACGCGGCCGATGGACTTTTCCGGAACTTCAAACCGGTAGCCGCCATCACAGCAGGTAATAACCGGGCCAGGCAGGAAGGGGATCAGCGCCGACTTGCAGCCGACCGGGCCGCTGCCTGGGCCGCCGCCGCCGTGGGGCGTCGAGAAGGTCTTGTGCAGGTTCAGGTGGATGACGTCAAAGCCCATATCACCCGGACGCACGACGCCCATGACGGCATTGAGGTTTGCTCCATCATAGTAGCAGAGGCCGCCGGCGTCGTGGATGATCTTTGTAATCTGCAGAATGTTCTTGTCAAAAATGCCGACGGTGTTGGGGTTGGTCAGCATCAGGCCGGCGGTATCAGGGCCGACGGCGGCCTTCAGTGCCTCCACATCGACACAGCCGTCCGGGCCGGAGGGAATGTTGACCACTGTGAAGCCGGCCATGACCGCCGAAGCTGGGTTTGTGCCGTGGGCGGAGTCGGGAACAATGATCTTTGTGCGGGCAAGGTCGCCGCGGTCGCGGTGATAGGCCTTGATGAGCAGCAGACCGGTAAATTCGCCGTGGGCGCCGGCCGCCGGCTGCATGGTCATACCGTTCATTCCGGTAATTTCACAGAGATACTGTGTTGCTTTATACAGAACCTCCAGGCAGCCCTGGACGGTATCCTCCGGCTGGAGGGGATGGATCTGTGTGAATCCGGGCAGCGCAGCCATATCCTCGTTGATCTTGGGGTTGTACTTCATGGTGCAGGAGCCCAGGGGGTAGAAACCGTCATTTACACCGTGAACGCGTTTGCTCAGAGCGGTATAATGTCTTGTCAGCTCATTTTCAGAAACCTGCGGAAGGTCGAGCGGAAGGCTGCGTTCTTCCTTCAGGGAGACTTCCGGTACGTCGCAGGCGGGCAGCAGGGTCAGACGCTGGCCGGGTGCGCCTTTTTCAAAGATCAGCTTCATATCAGCACACCTCCTTGAGAATAGCCAGCACGCGGTCGAGTTCGGCCTTTGTGACGACTTCGGTGACGCACCAGAGAATGCCGCCCGGCACGGGCAGACCACCCAGGATTCCCTGCGCTTTCAGCGCGGAGAGAGCTTTCGCCGTATCGGGGCAGGCGGTAACGAACTCGTCGAAGAATTCGCCGTCATGGACGCGCTTCATACCGAGCTGCGCAAGACCGTCGGCAAAATAATGTGCCTTGGACATGGACAGGCGGGCGGCTTGCTTCATACCCTCTTCGCCCATGGCGCTCATATATACGCCGGCGGTAAAGGCGCACAGCGCCTGATTGGAGCAGATGTTAGAACTGGCTTTTTCGCGGCGGATATGCTGTTCGCGGGCGGTCAGAGTCAAAACATAACCCACATTGCCGTCTACGTCGTGGGTCTGGCCCACGATGCGGCCCGGAAGCTTGCGGGTCATATCCTTTTTTGCAGCCATGAAGCCGAGGTACGGCCCGCCAAAGGCAGTATCAAGCCCCAGCGGCTGGCCATCACCAACAGCCACATCGGCACCGCATTCAGCGGGGGTCTTCATCAGGGCGCAGGCGGTGGGGTCAACACCCATGACATATTTCGCACCGGCCGCATGAACAATCTCCCCGGCGGCAAAGGCATCTTCCAGCAGCCCATAATAATTCGGCTGCTGGAGGTAGAAGCAGGCGGCATCCGCACCCAGCGCAGACTTGAGGGCGTCAAGGTCGGTGCGTCCGTCTTTTTCGGGAATAACGGTCAGCTCCACGTCGGCGCCGAAGCAGTAGGTTTTCATGGTCTCCATAACATCGGGATTTACGGTAGCGGAGACATAGGCCTTTTCGCGCTTGCGGTCGCGGCACATGGTGATCGATTCCGCGGCGGCGGTGCCACCGTCATAGACCGAGGCATTGGACACGTCCATGCCGGTCAGCTGGCAGATCATGGTCTGGTATTCAAAGATGGACTGAAGGATTCCTTGG
>JAYFOA010000096.1:0-27363 GCA_034933145.1 Clostridiaceae bacterium | reverse complement strand
CCCGCCGCCGGACTGTTTCAAAAGACAGACGCGGGCCGGTCTGTGCCGGGCAAAATCATGCTGTCTTCCGCCAGCGGTCTATTCCCCTTTATCCGTCAGGCTTCTTTGCGCACGGCTCCGGTCGTACAGTACGATGGTGCGGTGCAGATCGTAAAGAACCCAGATGGCGAAGAGAAAGCGAGCAAAGCGACAAATGCTTGAAAACGGGCCAAGAAGAGCAAAGGCAGCATTGCCGCGAATTCCATCAATGACCTCTGCGGCCCAGGCAAGTCCCGGAAGGCTGAGCGCCAGAAACACAGCGGTTACCGTGACCGTCCGCCGGCGCGCTACCGGCTCGCCCGCCTCCCCGTGCATCGCTTCGGCCAAAAGCCCCAAACTGACCAGCGCAAAGGCCTGCCCCGTCAGGTTGAGTCCCGTGAAAACAAACTCCGCCGCGCCGCCGATGGAATAATACTCAAGATATTGCTGTATGGGCGCGATCACCGTAAACAGCAGAAGTCCTGCCTGACGGATTTTGCTTGGCCGCAGGAAAAAAAAGCGGCGAAACCCCAGCCAGAGCAAAAAATAGCCCAGATAATTCGGCAGTTGGTTGAAAAGCTCCAGCCGACTGATCAGGTCAAACAGCGTAAACGTCTGGTTGATGGTCGTATACCCGAGCCCGCCGAGATTCCCGCTCAGCAGCACCAGCAGCGCGCCCCAGAACAGACAGCCCACGTCGATCCCTCCCTTTCCCGCGGACAGTAAGCCCGGCCAGTTCCCTATTACGTATAAGATTTCGTCTTTGGCTTAATGATATTAATTAATCGTCAACGGCGATGTACCAACAATCCCCGCCGGTGGGGAACTGGATCGAAATTGCCCCATATTCTTCGGACCCGGTGTACTCCCCGGACAGTGCCGCGATCTCGCCGTCGGAGAGCGAATAGATACCCAGTCCCCGGACGCCCTCCCCTGCGCGGACAACGCTGCCGTTGTCTGCCTCATACGCGATTTTTGGCGGCAGGAAGCTTACATTATAGTCCGAAGCGCGTTCGCCATCCTCCGATTGCATCCAGTCGTCAATTGCCGCGGCAAGCTCCGGCAGCCGGGATACCATCAGTGTGCCGTCATACCGCGTCCCCTCCGTGCTGCCCGTGCTGAGCTCTCCCGTCTTTGCAGAATAGCTGATCATCCATGCGGCATCGTTCTCCCAGATCTTGTATGTAGAGGAGTATAGCGTTCCGTCGGAGATGTAGTAATTCCAGAACTGCACGGCCTTATCTGCGTCCTCCGCCCGCACCCAGTCTGGATCTCGGGTGTCCTTGCGGCAACCGCAAAAAGCGGTCATCAAAATCAGGCAAATCAGTGCCGGCAACAAACGTTTTCTCATATCTGCCTCCCTTTGGGGTCAGTCGTCAGGCTTCTTAGCGCACAGCTCCGGTCGTAAACTACGATGGTGCGGTGCAGATCGTAAAGAACCCAGATGGCGAAGAGAAAGCGGGCAAAGCGAAAAACGCTTGAAATCTGCCCAAAAAGAATGTCTGCACCGCCGCCAACAACGCCGCTGCAATCCTCGACGGCCCGGACAAGGCCCGGAAGGCTGAGCGCCAGAAACACAGCGGTTACCGTGACCGTCCGCCGGCGCGTTACCGGCTCGCCTGCCTCCCCGTGCATCGCTTCGGCCAAAAGTCCCAGACTGACCAGGGCAAAAATCTGCCCCGCCAGGTTGAGTCCCGTGAAAACAAACTCCGCCGCGCCGCCGATGGAATAATGCTCAAGATATTGCTGTATGGGCGCGATCACCGTAAACAGCAGAAGCCCTGCCTGACGGATTTTGCTTGGCCGCAGGGAGAAAAAGCGGCGAAACCCCAGCCAGAGCAAAAAATAGCCCAGATAATTCGGCAGCTGGTTGAAAAGCTCCAGCCGGCTGATCAGATCAAACAGCGTAAATGTCTGGTTGATGGTCGTATACCCAAGCCCGCCGAGATTCCCGCTCAGCAGCACCAGCAGCGCGCCCCAGAACAGACAGCCCACGTCGATCCCTCCTTTTCCCGCGGCAGTAAACCCGGCATATAACTAAAAAAACGATCCTTTTAGCTCAGGCATCTTCTCCAGAATCCTGCACGCCTCTGAATACGCGAAGCTTGTTAGGTCTCTTACTCTATTTTCTTCAGCACATTTTTGCATATTTTATGGATTACTCGTCAGTCGGCAGCCGCTAATTTTTGTTGTAGCTATCATGGCTATTATATTTATTAAACAATTATATTTATTATTATATATCGCAATTATTGTAACTGCAAGCACGGAGATCGACAAAAAACAACCGTCTATTCTGCCAACTAATGCACCTATACCATGACTATTTGTGCATATGATCATCCCGCTTTGTGCAATCCCGCAAAAGGCGGGACAAATGTATGCGAATGTGGTATAATTTATATAATATTCTGCAAAATTTGACGCAGGGGGGAAGCAAATGAACCTGATGCAGCTGCGCTATGCCGTTGAAGTGGACAAGACCCGTTCCATCAGCAAGGCGGCCGAGGCACTTTATATGGGACAGCCCAACCTGAGCCGCGCCATTCGTGATCTGGAACAATCGCTGGGCGTCACTTTGTTTCGGCGCACCAGCAAAGGCATTTCCCCAACGCCGGAGGGCGAAGAATTCCTGCGGGAGGCACGCAACATCCTGGCCGCCGCCGATGCCCTGGAAGACCGGTTCCGGGACAACAGGGCGGATACGCTCTCTTTTTCGATTTCCGTGCCTCGTGCTTCCTATCTGGCCTGTGCGTTTACCGACCTGTGTGCCGAACTCCCCGCCGACCGGGCGGTGGAAGTATATTATAAGGAGACCAATTCCGTCCGCGCGGTGGAAAATCTGATGGAGGCCGACTACCGCCTGGCGATTCTTCGGTATCAGACGCCTTTTGAGCCCTATTTCAAAGCAATGCTTCAGGACAAGGGGCTCGATTCCCGCCCTCTGCTGGACTATTCCCCAATGGTTCTCCTTTCAGAAAACAGCCCGCTGGCACAGCTGGAATGTGTCCTGCTCTCCGATCTTCGCGGCTTTATTCAGCTGGCCCATCCTGACCCCTATGTTCCCTCCGTCCCGCAGACCGACGCCAAAAAGGCTGAGCTCTCCGACGTTACGCAGCGGCGGATCTTTATCTTTGAACGCGGCTCCCAAATGGAACTGCTCTCCCGGATGGAAGATGCTTTTATGTGGGTTTCTGCGGTGCCGGAAACACTGCTCTCCCGCTATGGACTGGTGCAGCGTCCCTGCCCGGACGGAAAAAAGCGGTATCGGGACCTGCTGGTCTGGCGGCGCGGGTATCGGTTTTCTCCGCTGGACAAGCGCTTTCTGGAATTGGCCGATCAATACAAACCGATTTAACCGATAACAATATATCGATAAACACATATCGATATATTGTTATCGCATTTCCTTTTTGCGCCCGGACAGACTACAATAAAACCGTAAAAAGAAATCGGTTCGCCACCGGACTTTAAGGAGGAACAGGATATGGCAAGATTTACATTACCGAGAGATCTGTATCACGGCAAAGGCGCTCTGGACGCGCTTAAGGAGCTGAAAGGCAGCCGCGCGATCGTCGTTGTCGGCGGCGGCAGCATGAAGCGTTTTGGTTTCCTGGATAAGGTGGTCGCGAACCTGAAAGCCGCCAATATGGAAGTCAAACTTTTTGAAGGCGTCGAGCCCGATCCTTCCGTTGAGACCGTCCTGCGGGGCGCCGCGGAAATGCGTGCATTCAACCCCGACTGGATCGTCGCCATCGGCGGCGGCTCTCCCATCGATGCCGCCAAGGCCATGTGGGCTTTCTATGAATATCCCAACGTGACCTTTGAGAGCCTGTGCATCCCATTCAACTTCCCGACTCTGCGCACGAAGGCCCACTTCTGCGCCATCCCCAGCACCTCCGGCACCGCCACTGAGGTCACCGCTTTCTCCGTCATCACCGATTACCAGAAGGGTGTCAAATACCCGCTGGCCGACTTCAATATCACGCCGGACGTGGCCATCGTCGACCCCGAGCTGGCCGAAACGATGCCCAAGACCCTGACCGCTTATACCGGCATGGACGCCATGACCCACGCCATTGAAGCCTATGTCTCCACCCTGCACTGCGACTATACCGATCCGCTGGCTCTCCACGCGATCAAGATGATCAGCAATGATCTGGTCGACTCCTACAACGGAAATATGGAAGCCCGCGACCGCATGCATAACGCCCAGTGCCTGGCCGGCATGGCCTTCTCCAACGCGCTGCTGGGCATCGTTCACTCCATGGCGCACAAGACGGGCGCCGCTTACCAGAACGGACACATTGTCCACGGCTGTGCCAACGCGATGTATCTGCCCAAGGTCATCCGGTTCAACAGCAAAAACGCTGAGGCCAACAAGCGTTATTGCGAAATCGCCGCCTTCCTTGGACTTGCGCCCACAGTTGACGCCCTGATCGCGCACATTCAAAAGCTCAATAAGGCGCTGAGCATCCCGTCCTGCATCCGCGAGTATGAAAACGGCATGGTTCCCGAGGATGAGTTCCTTGCGAAGCTGTCCAAGGTTGCGGAGCTGGCCGTCGGCGATGCCTGCACCGGCAGCAACCCGCGCGCTATCACCCCCGCGGAAATGGAAAAGCTGCTGAAGTGCTGCTACTATGACACCGAGGTCGACTTTTAAAAAGCCGCCTCTCGCCTCTTTGACGCAAGGGCTTTCCTGAAACATATATCATCTTATCACCTCTTTCCTTTCCTATACACCCTTTACCGACTGCGGGCCCGTGCAATGCGCGGGCCCAAGGTCTATGCTTTTTCCCCGATCCCGCCCTTGCGGACCGCGGCGGATTTTGATATGCTGAACATACAGCCTATCCATACCATGCGGCAGAAGTCCCGACTCCCGCCGCTCTATGGAATCCGCTCAAAAAGTTGACGGAGGAATACGCATGGCATATCGGACTATTTCAAAGGCCGCGCTGCAGCGTCTGCCGATTTACATGACTTATTTACGTTCCCTTCCCGATGACCGAACCCATATTTCCACGACGGCGATCGCCGCCGCGCTGCGTATGGGCGAGGTACAGGTCCGCAAAGATCTGGCTGCCGTCTGCGACGGCGAAGGCAAGCCGAAGGTGGGGTACGCGGTCAAGCAGCTGATCCATAGCCTGGGCACATTTCTCGGCTATGACGACCTGAGCGATGCCGTGGTGGTGGGTACCGGCCGCCTGGGCCGCGCCCTGCTGGACTACCGGGGCTTTTCGGAATACGGGCTTCGGCTGATCGCCGGTTTTGATATCGACGGTTCGCTGGCCGGCAAGACCGAGACGGGAAAGCCGATCTATCCGCTATCCCGCTTTGAAGAGCTTTGTAACCGCCTGCGGACACGGGTAGGAATTTTATGCGTACCCGCCGATTGCGCCCAGGCCGTCTGCGACCTTATGGTAAAAAACGGAGTTCGCGCAATTCTTAATTTTGCGCCCACTCATCTGTCCGTCCCCGACAGCGTGGAGCTGCAAAACGAGGACATCGCTGCCGACCTTGCCTCTCTGGCCAGCCGGCTGCGCGGAAAAATGGACGACGAAGACTGATACTTTCTTTGGCTGGAGGAGTCTCTTATGATTGTACAGGTTTGCGTCGGCAGTTCCTGCCACCTGAAGGGCTCTCGAGAGATCATCGACCTTATGCGCCGGGCCATCATCGATAACAGCCTGGAAGATCAGGTGGTTCTGGCCGGCTGCTTCTGTCTCGGCAAATGCACCAGCACCGGTGTTTCCGTTCTGGTGGACGAGCAGGTCGTCTGCGGCGTCACCACAGAAAACTTCGCGTTGTTTTTTGAAAAATATGTGAAAGGCGGTGTTTCCGGAACATGAGCGAGCATCTGAAGCTGAAAAAGTCCAACTGTAAAAACTGCTACAAGTGCATACGCCACTGTCCCGTCAAATCCATCCGCTTTTCCGCCGGACAGGCCAACATCTCGCCGGAGGAGTGCATCCTTTGCGGTCAGTGCTTTGTTGTCTGTCCGCAAAATGCGAAGGAGATCGTCAGCGAACTGGAAAAAACGCGCGTGCTATTAATGAGCGGAGATCCCGTATATGTCAGTCTCGCGCCCTCTTTTATGGCCAACTATAACGGCGTAGGTATCGGCGGCATGACAGAGGCCCTTTTGAAGCTTGGTTTTTCCGGAGTTGAAGAAACGGCGATCGGCGCCACCATCGTCAAGAAGGAATATGAGCGCATCCTTCGGGAAGAGCGGCCCGACGTACTGATTTCTTCCTGCTGTCCATCTGTCAATCTTTTGATCCAGAAATATTTTCCTGCCGCCCTCCCTCATCTGGCGGCGGTGGATTCGCCTATGCAGGCCCACTGCAAGGATATAAAGCGCCGCTTTCCAGGCGCGAAAACCGTTTTCATCGGCCCCTGCGTCGCCAAAAAGGATGAGGCGGAACGGTACCCCGGCGGCGCGGACGCTGTTTTGACCTTTGAAGAGCTGAGTCAGTGGATGGAAGCCGAAGGCGTGACCCCCAAGGGCTCCGCCCATCCCATTCCCGAAAGCCGGGCCCGGCTCTTTCCTACTGCCGGCGGGATTTTAAAAACCATGGATTGCGACCAGCTGACATATACCTACCTGTCAATCGATGGCGCGGAAAACTGTATCTCCGCCCTGCGGGATCTGGAACGGGGCGAGGTGCACCACTGCTTCATTGAAATGTCCATCTGTGCCGGCAGCTGCATCGGCGGACCGGTAATGGAAAAATTCCGCAACTCCCCAGTCCGCGATTTCGCCCTGATCCGCCGCAACGCCGGCCCCGACGATTTCCCCGCGCCGCAGCCGGAATCCGCCGCAATTCATAAGGAACACGCGCCCCTTGCGCCGTCTCTTCCCATGCCTTCCGAAGCGGAAATCTCCGCCGTTCTGCGCCAGATGGGCAAAACGAAGCCGGAACATGAGCTCAATTGCGGCAGCTGCGGCTATGACTCCTGCCGGGACAAGGCCATTGCCGTCTGCCAGGGAAAGGCTGACCTCACCATGTGCCTGCCGTTCCTCAAGGATAAAGCCGAAAGCTTTTCCGACAACATTCTCCGCAATACGCCCAACGGCATCCTCGTTTTGAATGAAGAGCTCGAGGTTCAGCAGATCAACAAGGCCGCCCTCAGCATGATGAATCTGCGGGATGCCGCCGACGTGCTGGGCGAGCCGCTGGTACGCATTCTTGACCCCACCGACTTTTTTGAGGTCAAGCGTACCGGCCGGGATATTTTCAATAAGCGTGTATACCTTGCGGAATATGAGCGCTATGCCGACGAAACCGTGATCTATGACCGGGATTACCGGGTGATTCTGTGCATTCTCCGCGATGTCACCGACGAAGAAAGCGCCCGTGCGGAACGTAAATCCATCAACCGTCAGACGATTGAGACCGCCGACAAGGTGGTGGAAAAACAGATGCGGGTCGTACAGGAGATTGCTTCCCTCCTAGGTGAAACGGCGGCGGAGACAAAGATCGCCCTCACTCGTCTGAAGGAGACGATCCACGATGAATGATCTGTGCACAGACATCGGCTGGCACAGCCTGAATAAATACGGCGAACAGCTGTGCGGGGATCACGTGGAGGTTGCGGAGCAGGAAGATGGCTCGGTGATCGTCGTTCTGGCCGACGGTCTGGGCAGTGGGGTCAAGGCAAATATCCTGTCCACCCTGACCGCCCGTATCCTGTCCACGATGATGTCGGCCGGGTTGGGCCTGGAGGCATGCGTGGAGACCGTCGCAGCCACACTGCCTGTCTGCGCCGTACGGGGTGTCGCGTATTCCACCTTCACAATCCTCCGGTTTTCCGGCAATCGGGAAGCAGAAATCTTTCAGTATGATAATCCGCCGGCCATCCTGCTGCGGGACGGAAAAAACTGGGAGCCTCCTTCCACCACCCTCAGTATCGGCGAAAAAAAGATATTCCGTTCCCGGGTGGAGCTGCAGGAAAATGATGTAATCGTTTTGATGAGCGACGGCTGTATCCATGCCGGTGTGGGCACCACCCTGAACTTCGGCTGGGAGCGAAAGGACATCGTCCCCTTTCTTGAAACCTTTTTCCACGTGGGATTTACCGCCAAAACCCTGAATACAATCCTGCTGGACGAATGCAGCCGCCTGTACGGCGGCAAGCCCGGCGACGATACCACCGCCTGCACCATCCGGATTAGGAAGCGGGCACCGGTAAACCTTATGATCGGCCCTCCGGCCAGCCGCGATGATTGCGGCAAGATGATGTCTCTCTTTTTCTCCAAGGCCGGCAAGCACATCGTCTGCGGCGGTACGACTTCCTCCATCGCCGCGGAATATCTGGGAAAGCCGCTGATCCCCCGGCTTGATTTCCCCGATCCGGAGGTGCCGCCCATCGCCGATCTGGAGGGGGTGGATCTGGTGACCGAAGGTGTCATCACCATCAATCGGGTGCTGTCCTATGCCAAAGATTACCTTGGCGCCAATGAATCCTACAGCAAGTGGGGATATCAGAAGGACGGAGCGTCCCTGATCGCCCGGCTTCTGTTTGAAGAGGCCACCGATATCAATTTCTTCGTCGGCCGCGCTGTCAACCCTGCCCATCAGAATCCCGACCTGCCGATCAGCTTCAATATTAAAATCCGGCTGGTGGAAGAGCTGGCCGCTTGCCTGCGTCAGATGGGAAAGCGCATTAAGGTCAGCTATTTCTGACAAACCGAACCCCTTTCCCCGCAGCATGCGCATTCCGACTCTGTTTCCACAAATCCATAAAGCAAAACGGTCATCCCCGACAGCGGAGATGACCGTTTTATTATTTTCTTACAGGAAAAGCCTCAATCCATCGGCGGGCGGGCAGGATCAAGAACCAGGGAGGGATCAAAGAAATCCTTGCTGATCCGCTCCGGGTATTTGATCATCGTAATACCGTCCAGGTTCAGGCGGCCCTGAATCACATCGTTGTCATGCCACCTCATGGGCATCTTCGAATCCACCGGGCAGTAGATGTAAAATCCGTTGTCAAGCAGATACTGGAACCGTTCGTCGTCCTGATCAAAGCTTACGCCGAACGGCGAAATGAAGATATGGGTCTCGCCCACATAGGGCATGATCTCGTTAACCCACCGGCCGGTATCATACTTGCACTGTTCCATGGTCATCGTCTTGTTGTTCCAGTACTGATTATGCGTATAACTGTGATTGGCGATCTCCCATCCGCTGGCACGGAGCGCCTTGGCTACCTCGGTGACCTTATCCAGCATCCATTTCTGTGTTGCCTCGTCGTAATCGTCCAGATCGGTGATGCGATAACCAAAAGCTCCCTGATAGCCGGTAGTTGCAACGATGCCCTTGGCGCCGCGCCAGGAAAACTCCGGATGTTCTTTCACATAGGCATCCAATATCGGGAACACATCGCCGTCATAGGTGACACGTTCCGCGCCGTCATCATCCTTGACGATCGTCACCACGTTTCCGTCCGCATCCACGTCCAGGCGGGAGGCAAAGCCGTCGTTCTTCATATATTCATAATAGTCCACGTCGTCGACGGACAGCACCAGCGGCTTTTTCCCGGCCGGGAGATAGACCGGCTTGGGCGTGACCACGCCGTTCTGATAATCCACCATGTCCATAATGTCATAGAGAATAAAGCCGTTCTGCTGGAGCAGGGGCAACATTTTTTCAAACTCCGATACGGTGGTCATATACATGTTGTAGCCTTCCGCCATGCTGTCACCGTCAAAGGCTTTGTCGGTATTAACAATCAAGCTGTGGAAGAAGACATGATAGGAAGGGGATGTCTCCATGTCATAGGGTACCAGCGCGGCCTGTTCCGACCGCACCTGCTGAAGCAGCGCATCGGTTTCTTCGTTCTTCAGATCTCCCGCGCCTTCCAGTTTCTCAATGGCCTCGTCATAGTAATATCCGCGGCGCAGCAGATCGCACTCGTCCAAAAGGGCCTGGCGCTGCTGCGTCAGCTCTTCCGCCGTCGGCTCTGCTGGCTGCCCGCCATCTTCGTCGTCGCCGGAAGGCGAGCCATTCTGGGTCGTATCCCCACCAGCGGAGGGCTGTCCAGAATTATCCGACGGATGAAGATTCAGCGTCTTGGTCAGCGCCAATACGGCGAATACCACGGCAATCAGGGCCAGTACCCACAACAGGACAAGCGGCCCGCGGCGGCGATAGTTTTTCACATGACGGTGGCTCATAGTTTTATTATGTCTCTCCTTTGTTTCTCGGGACTAGTATATGTCTTATAACTGAAGCATTCTTTGAAGCAGCATGCAAAGCTGGGCCCGACTGGCGCTTTGCCGCGGCAGAAAGACGGTTCCAAAACCGTCGGCTACGCCGGCCTTCTGAAGCCGATAAATCGGCTCAGCCGCGTAGGTCGCAATATCAGCCGCATCCTCAAATGCAGGCGCGGCATTCGTCTCCGGCAGCACGCATTTCATGATCTTATCTGCGTACCGCATCAACATGACGCACAGATCCTGCCGCGTAATGGGGCTTTCCGGCCGGAATACGTCTCCCATTCCGTCTGCTACGCCGGTACTCACCGCCCAATCCACATATGGCGCATACCAGGCGCTTCTGGATACGTCGGAAAATGCGGAGACCGGCTGCGCTCCCAAATCTGCACCGGACAGGCGCGCCAGCACCGCGACCGCCTCGGCCCGGGTGACCGGGTTCAGCGGCCGAAAGGTCTTGTCGGCATAGCCGTTGACCGCACCCCGGGCGGACATATCCGTCACTGCAGCATCGTACCATGCACCGTTTCCTACATCCGTAAATCGGCTATAGCGTACCGCCGACAGATCTATGGTAAAATCGGGAGTCAGGCGTACCACCAGCGGTTTTCCATTGGCTGCATAGGAAGAGATCTGTACCGGCAGGGCGCGCAGCCCGCTGTCCGCCGCGGTCAAAAATACCTTACCCGCCGCATCGGTGACATAGCTGCCGGAACCGGCGGTCACCGCCGCGCCGGTCACCGGCACGGTGGCGTATATCAGCTTCCAGTCGGCGTCATAAGAACTCCGTTGGGCGGTAAAGGTCAGCGTTACCAACCCATCCGTACCGCGGGCGGCTGTAACATAGGGCAGCAGGGTCGGCGGAGTACCGGAAGTGTCAGCATAACAAAGCAGGATGCTTTCCCCTCCCTGTACCGTATAGTCAGCCATCGATCCGGTCTGGATCGCATTGCCAAGGCACCAGACCCAGCCGTCCCAGCCGCCAAACCGGCTGTCTTTTTCACCTGAGACGGCAGAAAACCGTGTCCCGTCCGCCGTATAAGCGACATTTCGTGCATCCAGTACGGACTTGACAGCGTCCAGAACAGTGGAGCCCGCCTCTACAGCCCAGTGTGCCTCATATACCAGGTTTTTCGAAATACCTTCCACACGTACGGATATGTAAATCGGCGCAGAGGCGATCAGCAGTTGGGCATCCTCCGCCAATGCGGGAACGGCAAGTAAAAGCATGCAGCTTATGGCTGCAATCGTTCTTTTGACGAAATTCCTCACGAAAAGTTCCCTCCCCCACAAATGCGGCAAAACTTACGCTGGTTCGACATCCTGTGATATCTGAGTATATCATTTCCGCCGAAGGCTGTCAACGCGACAAAGGTGCCGTTCCAGAAGACGCGCGAAGGCGCACATGGGCAAACACAGCAAGCACCAGAAGAAAGAATACCGCGCACAGATCTGCCCCCGCCAGTTAAGCGGCAGTTCTGAATAATCCCATACCGTACGTTCTCTGTTCAAAAAAGTTCCGTACAGCAGCTCCGCAGCGGTGATCATCGCACTGCCGCGGAGACAGAGAGAAAGCAGACCTCCCCGGTGTCGGTGCCGCAGTGTGCAGAACGCGGCCATGCAGGTGCCGCCAACCACCCCCATCCCTGGATGGGTACGGCCGCGCCAAAGTGTTTCCAGTGCCATGTAGGAAACCCCACCCAACAAAAAGGCGCAGGGCCGTATTCCGCGGGGCATGCTTCTTTTATCTATATTTATTTTTCTTTTCATTGAGTGCTCCTTTGGGCTCTTTTTTTGCGAGGGGACTTTTCCGATGCAAAAACATGGTATATAATTTATACTATATCCAAAATATGGTCAAAAAATGTTGGCAGCGAAGTCCACCCGCTCCGGAAAGGAGACAACCATGCCGCTTTTCCTGCGCGCCGCACCCTGGATTCTTCTGTTTTTCGCCGGTGCCAGCCTGTATTCTTTCTTTAACGTCGTCATTTGCCGTTCTCAGGCGGGCCGGTCTTTTATCAGCGGCCGCAGCCGCTGCGAAAGCTGCGGTCATGCACTCGGCCCGCTCGACCTTGTTCCCCTGCTGAGCTGGCTTTTCCTTCGTGGCCATTGTCGTTATTGCGGCACGCGCCTTTCGCCCCGTTATGCAGTGACCGAGGCGTTGGGCGGTATGCTTGCCCTTGCGTGTGCGGCGATCTTCGGCTTTACCGCGGATGCGCTGTTCACTTATCTTTTGCTGTGCGTACTGAGCGTCTGCTTTCTTTTTGAATACGATACCGGGGGCTTTCCCGCATGGCTTCCGGCGTTTGCTGCCGTGCCGGCGCTTGCGCTGGCATTCGCCGTGCCGGGAACCGGCATCCGCGGCCGGCTGGCAGGTGCGGCAATTTGTCTGCTGCCCCCGGCCCTGTTCCGGCTTCTTCGGAAGGAAGCAGTCTCGCTGCCTGCCCTTGTACTGGCGTTTACCTGCGGTTTCGCGCTCGGACTTTTCTGCGGGCTGGCGGCAGTGCTTTTCTCCGCTGCCGCGGCCGGCATTTTCCATCTGATGGGGCAAGTCCGCCTGCTACACTTTCTGCCATGTTGGTGCTGTGGCACGTCCGCTGCACTACTACTCTGCAATGCCTTTGTCTGATTCTGGCGCATACCCCACCCGGTTTGATTGCCCGGTACCGCCATCTTTGAAATCTATAGGAGGAAACGCGCATGTATGATCTGTTGATTCATAACTGCCGTGTTATCGACGGAAGCGGAAGCCCCAGTATCCACAGCGACGTGGCCATCCAGGCGGGAAAAATTGCCGCCGTCGGACAAATGCTGGGCGCGGCACGTGAAACGCTGGACGGCGGCGGGCGCTGCCTGGCGCCCGGCTTTATCGACAGCCACAGCCATAATGACCTGATCGTCGAACAGGACCCTGCCTTTGCCGGCGCGCTGGAGCAGGGTATCACCACCCAGATCGCCGGACAGTGCGGTGAAAGTCCGGCGCCGCTGTCGGAGGCTCGGGTTGAAGATACGCTGCGGGTCTGCGGCGCGGACGGCTGCGTCGATCCCACGCGCCGCTTTGATTTCGGCGTCTGGCTTTCTTCCCTGCCGCCCATGGGTGTCAACACCGCTTTTTTGGTGGGCCACGGCAACTTACGGGCTGCCGCCATGGGGTTTGAGGATCGGAATCCGACGCCTGCGGAGCTCTCACAAATGGAAGCGGCGCTTCGCTGCTGTCTGGAGGGCGGAGCCATGGGCATTTCCTTCGGCCTGATCTATCCGCCCGGCGTATTTTCCGAAACACCGGAACTTATTGCCCTGGCTAAAATCACCACTGAATATGGCGGTATGGTCACCGCACACATGCGCTCTGAAAATATCCGCCTGCTGCCCGCCCTGCGGGAGATGCTGGAGGTCGCCCGCGAATCCCGCTGCCGGACAGTGATCTCTCATCACAAGGCCACCGGCGGTCCGCGCTGCTGGAATCAGACCGCCGATACGCTTCCGCTGATGGACGCGGCCAACGGCGATGGCCTCGATGTCTATTGCGATCAATACCCTTATACTGCCTCAGCCACCGGTCTGAGTACCGATATCCCCGACGAATTTCACGCGCTGCCCGTCGCCCGTCTATTGGATTTGGTCACCACGCGGGAGGGCCGTGACCGGCTGCGGCCGCGTGTCCTGAACGGTAAAACGCCCGACGAGCGCTTTGCCTATACGATGATCGGTACTTCCGACAGTCACCCGGAACTTTGCGGCAAAATGCTTTTGACCGCGGCCAGGGAGCTCTCCCAGGATCCTTATGAACTATTGATGGACCTGCTGCGGGACGACCGGCTGAGTACGGGCGGCATCTTCCATACCATGTCCGAAGAAGATGTAGAGCGAGTTATGCGCTGGCCTCGGGCCATGGTTGGCACCGACGGCATCATGGCCTCCGGCGGTGCCGGCGGGCATCCCCGGTCTTCCGGTACCTTCCCAAGGATTTTGGCGCGATATGTTCGCGAGCGCGGCATTCTCACGCTGGAAAATGCAATCCGCAAAATGACTTCCCTCCCCGCACAGGTCTATAACCTCAAAGGCAAAGGTCTCATCCGTCCGGGCATGGACGCCGACCTGGTGCTTTTTGACCCGGATACTATTGCAGACAACGCCACCTTCGTGCAACCGAAGCTGCGTCCCTCCGGCATCGACCGTGTCTGGGTCCACGGGGTGTCCGTCGTGGAGAATGGCGCGGCCACCGGTGCACTGGCCGGAACCGTCCTGCGGAGGCACAACGCATGATTGACAGCACGCTTTGCTATATTGAACGTGACGGGGCGTATCTGATGCTCCACCGCGTCAAAAAAGAACATGATATCAATCGGGATAAATGGATCGGCATCGGCGGGAAGTTTGAGCAGGACGAGAGCCCTTTGGACTGCCTGCTGCGGGAAGTGCGGGAGGAAACCGGCCTTTCACTGCTGCGCTGGCGCTGCCGCGGCATCGTCACCTTTGTCTGTGCTCCCTATGCAACCGAGCAAATGTACCTCTTTACCGCCGACCGCTTTGAAGGTGAGCCGGGTGAGTGTGACGAGGGTGAGCTCTGCTGGGTTCCGAAAAGCGAGGTCGAGACACTGCCCATCTGGGGAGGGGATCGGATCTTTTTTCGCTTGCTGCGGGAAGAACGACCCTTTTTCCTGCTGAAGCTGGTTTATGAGGGAGACGTGCTTAAAGCCGCCGTACTCGACGGGGAATCTCTGTCTCTCCCCTGCATAGATTGAACTGCGGAACTTTTTCGCAGGGGGTGTATGCTTCAATGATCCCGAGCAAAGATCCTTTTTACCAAACGCTGAACAGCCAGCTGCTGGCGACCAGCGGCGTTATTCTGGCCGGCGTGCTTACCTTTTACGTCCTCCTGGGGCAAAAGGAAAAGTATGAAGGAACAAATCCCTGCAAGGATTATTCGTACATTGATACGCTTCCCCGCGTGAGTATCCTGCTGCTGCTGGGCTCTTCTGCCTATTTTGCCTATCTTGCCTATCTGGAATCCGAATATAAAAAAAAGGGATCCTATTATTGGACGCTGTTCGCGAATCTGATTCTTTTGGTCAGCGTCATCATCAAGACGGGCGTGGTGTTCACCGCCAAGCCCGAGGAGGAGGCTGTGGCGGCCGAGGAATAAGCTTTTTCCCTACAGCCCAGCCCGCCCATATCATTCTAATAACAAAACGGATGCGCTTCCCCAATAGCGGAAAGCACATCCGTTTTTTTAGCAGCCGCCGCTTACAGGCAGCTGCTTCTTATTTCTTTTTTTTCCGGGTCAGTGCCACCGCCGCGGCGGCAGCCAGCCCGACGGGCAGAACATATCTCCACAGTTTTCCGGCCTTTACCGGCAGCTTCTCCGCCCTCTGGGGCACATATACTGCAGAAGGCTTCTCTGCCAGGGCCATAATTGCCTGCCCGCTGTTGTCGATCACGTGAACCGTTGCCGTCAGCCCGCCGTCGAGCACCGTATCCAGCGTGCCCGGTGCAAATCTGAGGTATCCTTCCTCCGTAACCGAAATCCCTTCATGCCGGCTCTTCAGATTCCCGGTGACGCGGCGGACGCCCTCCGGCAGCGGACGCCAATCATTTTCTGCCGTCCAAAAGATCGTCCCATGACCAAAGCATTTGCGCGGCTCTTCGGTAAACTTCGACGGTACGGACAGCAGCTCTCCGTCTGCCGTCAGGGCCCAGACGCCGCTCATGCCAGTCACCGGACGCAGAGAGGCAAACAGACGCGTCTGTGCGCTTTCGCCGGAAGCGGTACGGTCATGGACAAAATATGCTGCACGGCGGTACCATGCCTTATCCAGCTGGGATTCCCGATATTCCCGATGGGCGGTCTCCAGATCGGAGGGTGTCGCCGGATCATTGGAGTAGTAGACGTATTCGTTCAGCTGCTCATCCCAGCGATAGCCGACAATGGTGATCAGATGCCCGCCGGTGCTGCACGGGGCATTGGCCAGATACGGATATTTTCCGCCCGGCTCCTTACTGTATTTCACCGACAGCGCGACACCGCAGCCCCGGGTCAGCTCCTGCCGCAGTCCGGCAAAGCTGGCATAATGCACATAGCTTTCAAACCCATATGCACCGGCCGTTGCCGTCGTAAAGCTCCAGTTGCCGTTGCCTCCATAGCCATAATCAAAGCCCAGCAGTGTCAGATCCTCCGGCAGCAGGTCTTCACCTCGGCCGCACAGCAGCATGGCCATGCAGGTAGCGCTGCAGATAACGCCGCCATAGTCCGGATGCCGTGCTTTCTGCGAAAAGGCTGGGGTATCCAGCAGAACCGAAGAAGTCTCAGCGATCTCGGGTTCGGAAAGGCCGCAGGACAGCTGCCACTGGGGGTTGGACGTGTTTTTCCACGTCGCGGCGACCAACCGCAGCGACGGGAGGGCAACATCGTCCTCGGCGTGGAGCACCGCCTTGATCTGAAAAGCATCGGCGGTAAAGCCTTCCTTCAGATTCATCGAGCTGTCGCCATAGCCGGGGATGGAATTGGCAAAGCAGTACATGTCCTCGCCCCGGACGCTGGCACGGGGAATACGGGTGCTCCATTTGCCCCAGCTCAGCCAACGGGTCCAGACCGTTTTTCCAGATAAGCGGGCGCGGGCAAACAGCTCTACCCATGTACCGTCGGGTGTCTCACTATTCCAGGAGAGAACCAGATCATTAAACTCCTGCACCGTATAGACCGGCGAAAACCAAGCGCCGTCTCCCGCGCAGGGCAGGCGCAGTATACCGCCGCGCAGCTCCAGCCCGCGCAGTGTCCCGAGCGAAAAACCGTCTCCAACCGTTTTAAGAAAATTGCCGGGAACAGACACCGGTTTTTCGGCTTTTTCCGCCGCCGGAATGCGCGGCAGCGGACGCAGCAGCGCCGTCAGGGCGCGTAACGCTTCCTTCATTGTCATTGCCTCCTTAAAGGAGATCGTTGCTACTGATTATACTCTCCCTCACTGGAAAGCGCAAGACAAATCCGCCGTGCAGAAACGACAGCAGCCCCGGCCGGGACTCCCGGTCGGGGCTGCGTTTCCGTCGCTCTGCGACTCAGTTTTCCGCCTTCCGCACCGGTACCCAGATTTCCATCACGGAATCCCGGCGCCCGTGGCAGCGCTCATCATAAAACTCGAATTCCCGCGCCCGGATATCGAAGATATACCCGCTCTGCGGAAACCACACCTCAAAAATATGCTGCCAGGCCTCCCGCACCCTGATTGCCAGCGGGTCATCATAGGCTCCTGCCGTCGTCAAATCCACGGGATCCGTGGTAAACACCGCATATTCTGCCGCCGGCATCTCCGCCGTCAGCATGTCGGGTGTAACATCGCGGAAGTTTTCTATAATGACCCCCAGCAAATAAAGGGCGCGGCCGCCTCCACCATTTGGAATGCAAATTCCCACTTCCCCGTGCTTCGGCGGATGCAGCTGTGCATACATTTTTGATTCCAGATTCTCTCCCTCATAATGAGACCACCAGGCCGCCACATCGCGTGTATATCCCTCGGAACATATATCCGTATTGATTCCATAACCAGCCATCTTAAACGCGGGCCGCTGTCTGATGATAGCTTCCATTGTTCGTCCTCCTGTTTGGTAATTTGTGGGGCTGCACCCATAAATTCTCCGGAACGCCTTGGCAAAGCCGCTCTGGGTATCAAAGCCGTAGCGCATAGCCACATCCATAACCCGGGCGCCGCTTTCCAGCTCCTGTGCCGCCAGACTGAGCCGACGCCGCCGAACATACTCCATCAGCGACATACCGCTGCACAGACTAAAAACGCGGGCAAAATGAAACAGGGAATACCCTTCCTGCGCGGCGATGGCCTCCGGTGTCAGCTTTTCGTCAATATGGCGTTCAATATATTCAATGCAGCGCTCCACTGCCGATAAATAGTCGATGATGCATCCCCTCTTCCGTACGGTGATTGCAGTATATCATACGCCGGCATGCGCCGCAGTTCCGTTTTTGCTGAGTTGCCGGATTCCCGCTTTATTTCACGCCTTGCGTATTTTTATTAGAGGTGCTATACTATATTTTTGTAGATAAATCTGAAGAAAGAGACGGATTTTTATGACTCAAATTGATATTTTTTCCGGTTTTCTCGGTGCGGGCAAAACCACGCTGATCCGCAAGCTGATCTCCGAAGCTTATCGGGGCGAGAAGCTGGTGCTCATTGAAAACGAATTCGGCGATATCTCCGTAGATGGCGGTTTTTTGCAGGATGCCGGCGTACAGATCACCGAAATGAACAGCGGCTGTATCTGCTGCAGTCTGGTGGGTGATTTCTCTAAAGCCCTACAGCAGGTTCTGAATGATTATGCTCCTGACCGTATCCTGATCGAGCCCTCGGGCGTCGGAAAGCTGAGCGACGTTGCCAAGGCCGTCGAGCGCTCTGAAGGAGACGGCGCGCGTGTCGGTGCGAAGATCACTGTGGCCGACGCTACGAAATGCAAACTTTATAGCAAAAATTTCGGTGAATTCTATGACGACCAGATTTCTTCCGCCGATATGATCGTGCTCAGCCGTACCGCCAATCTTCCGGCGGACAAGCTGGAAACCGCCGTTGCCATCCTGCGGGAACGCAACCCCCATGCTGTCATCGTGACGACCCCCTGGGATCAGCTTTCCGGCTCGCAGCTCCGCAAGGCGGCAGAGGAGCACCAGAATCTGCGCCATGATCTCCATGCGCTGGAGGAAGAGCATGTCCACGAGCATCACCACCTCGACGAGGATGACGAATGCTGCTGCGGTCATGACCATGACCACGAGCACCACCATAACGATGAGGACGACGAATGCTGCTGCGGTCACGACCATGACTACGAGCATCACCATCACGATGAGGACGACGAATGCTGCTGCGGTCACGACCATGGCCACGAGCACCACCATCACGATGAGGACGACGAATGCTGCTGCGGTCACGACCATGACCACGAGCACCACCATCACGATGAAGATGACGAGTGCTGCTGCGGCCATGACCACGAGCACGAGCATGGACATCATCATCACGCTGATGAAGTGTTCACCAGTTGGGGAACAGAGACCGCCCGCAAATTTGACGCGGAGGCCCTGCGCCGCATGCTCGGCGATCTGGATGAAGGTCAGTTCGGTTTGGTGCTGCGCGCCAAAGGGATCGTCCCCGGCGCGGACGGCGGCTGGCTCCATTTTGATTACGTTCCCGGAGAGGTCAATGTCCGCACAGGCCCCGCCGCTGTCACCGGCCGGCTGTGCGTCATCGGCTCCAAGCTGGACGAGGACGGCCTGAAAACCCATTTCGGGCTGAACTGATATGCCGGAAATTCCTGTTTATTTATTCACCGGCTTTCTGGAGGCGGGAAAAACCCGCTTCATTCAGGAAACGCTGGAAGACGAGCGGTTCAATGCCGGTGAGCGTACGCTCCTGCTGCTTTGCGAGGAGGGCATGGAAGAGTACGATCCCGATCGTTTTGCTGCGAAAAATGTGTTCCTTGAGGTTTGCCCGCGTCAGGAAGATCTGACGCAGGCCTACTGGCTTGGGCTTTTGAAAAAGCATCGCTTTGTCCGCGCCGTCGTAGAATACAACGGTATGTGGTTGCTGGATCCGATGTTTCAGAGCCTTCCGGAGGGATGGTCCGTCTATCAGGAGCTCTGTTTTGCCGACGCCTCCACCTTCCTTTCCTATAATCAGAACATGCGTCAGCTTGTGGTGGATAAGCTTCAGAGCTGTGAAATGGTCATCTTTAACCGGGCGAACCCTTCTGTAGACCGAATGGAACTGCACAAGATTGTCCGCGGCCTCAGCCGCCGATGCGACATCGCTTATGAAGCGCCCGATGGACAGGTGGAGTACGACGATATCGAAGATCCCCTGCCCTTTGACATTGACGCACCGATCATCAACATCGGCGACCGGGACTTTGCCATCTGGTACCGTGACATGAGCGAGGAGCCGGAGAAATATGACGGCAAGACCATCCGGTTCTTAGGTACGGCTGCCGTCGGAAAGGGCGTGCCAAAAGGCACCTTTCTGGTTGGCCGGCATGTGATGACCTGCTGTGAAGCGGATATTTCCTTTGCGGGCCTCGTCTGCCTCTGGGAAGGCAGCGACCGCCTGAAAAGCCGTGATTGGGTGCGTCTTACCGCAAAGCTGACGCTGGCATATCACGAGGTCTACGGACAGCGCGGCCCGGTGCTGTCGGCGATCTCCGTGGAAAAAGCGGAAAAGCCGGCAGAAGAAGTAGCCACATTTTATTGACCAGACAAACTGCGACTGACCTATAAAAACTATTGCAGAGGTGTACGATGATCCGATTCGACTGCGACTATCTGGAAGGCGCCCATCCCGCCATTCTTAAGCGCCTGTTTGATACCAACATGGAGCAGACGCCCGGCTATGGGGAAGATATCTACTGCGCCGCGGCCCGCGAAAAAATCAGGATGGCCTGCGCCGCACCCGATGCCGATGTGCATTTACTGGTGGGCGGTACCCAAACCAACATGACGGTGATCGCCTCGATCCTGCGGCCCCATCAGGGTGTGATCTCTGCCGACAGCGGGCATGTCAACGTCCATGAATGCGGCGCCATTGAGGCGACCGGGCACAAGGTGCTGGCGATCCCGTCTGCTGACGGGAAGCTGACGGCGGAGCAGATCCTCGGGCGCTGGCACGCACACTGGGACGATCCTACCGCCGAACATATGGTTCAGCCGGGTCTGGTATATATTTCTCACCCCACCGAAAACGGCACGCTTTATACAAAGGCAGAGCTGGAGGCCATCTCGAATGTCTGCCGGACATGCAGCCTTCCGCTCTTTCTCGATGGCGCACGTCTGGGCTACGGTTTGATGTCCGATGGCGCGGACCTCACCCTTCCGGATATCGCGCGGCTGTGTGACGTCTTTTATATCGGCGGGACGAAGGTAGGGGCGCTGTTCGGAGAGGCTGTGGTGATCACAAACAATGCGTTTAAACCGGACTTCCGCAGCCTTGTCAAACAGCGCGGCGGTCTGCTGGCCAAGGGCCGGCTGCTGGGAATTCAGTTTGATACCCTGTTCACCGACGAATTGTATTATAAAATTTCCCGTCATGCTATTGAACTTGCGGGTGTCCTCCGGCAGGGGTTTGCCGACGCAGGCTATTCCTTCCTCTTTGACTCCCATAGCAATCAGCAATTCCCTATCCTGCCGGATGTGCTGCTGGAAAAGCTCCGGGATCGCTATACCTGGGATTTCTGGACACGGGTAGACGAGCGGCACTGCGGCGTCCGGTTCTGCACCAGCTGGGCCACGACGGAAGAGAGCGTCCGTGCGCTCCTGCGGGACATCCGCTAGGGAGGGGCCGCATAAATGGATAACCGCCGTCCGAAAGCCTTTCTGGCTCTGTATTTTATCCTGTATGTCGGCACCAACATGATCCATCCGATCACGCCGGCCCTGTTCCAGTCCCTCGGCTTTCATGATTCCATGTTTGGCATCGCCTTTGCCTGCATGGCTTTTACCAATTTTTTGACCGCGCCTTTCTGGGGAATGTTCAGCCAGAAGCGGGGATATATTCGCGCCTTTTCTCTGGGTACGGCGGGCTACGCCATCGGGCAGCTGCTCTTCGGTCTGGCTAAAACAGAAGTGACGGCGGCACTGGCCCGCGCCTTTGCCGGATTGTTCGCCAGTTCCTTCAGCATTGCGGGCATGCTCTATATTACCCATGCTGTGGATGCGGCCGACCGGGGTCGTTATATCTCCTACTTCATCGCCATTACGACCGTAGCCAGCACGATGGGGTATCTGGCCGGCGGGTTGGTCGGCACTATCAGTTTTGGGCTGACCTTTGCCCTGCAGGTGGCCATCTGCCTTGCGGTGGCGATCGCTGCTTTCATTCTCTTCAAGGAGATTAACGATCCGGAGGACATGCGCGGAGGGATTGATTTTAAAAAGGTAAATCCTCTGTCCGCCTTCATGGACGTGCGAGCGATCCTGACGCCGGCATTGGCTGTATTTTTTGTCGTTACGGTAGCGTCGGTGTTTGCCACCACCTGCTTTGACAATTCCTTCAACTATTATATCCGTGACCAGTTCGGCTTCCCTACTTCCTATAACGGCATCATCAAGGCTGCCGTCGGTCTGATCGGGTTGGCCGCCAATCTTTTGATCAATACTCGTCTGGCTCGCCACGGGCACGGTCGGAAGAGCATCATCTATGTATTTTTCATAGGTACGGCGATCCTGGTGATGCTGCCGCTGGCACAAAGTATCCCGCTCTTCATCGCCATCGCGATCTGTTATTATACAGCGAACGCCGTCTATCAGCCGATCCAACAGGAGCTGGGCAGCGGCGGCGGCGACGGCATTATCTATGGTGCCTATACCGCCATGCGCGGCATCGGCATGGTGCTCGGTTCCCTGCTGGCCGGCCTGATCTATTCGGCAGGCGCAAAGCTGCCCTTCTGGATGGCTGCCGGCGCATTTCTCCTCTCCGCGGTGCTGAGCATCGTGAACAAGCGGCAGTACGAAAAGGCCGAAAAATAAAATACACGGTATCAAAAACAACCCCGCAGCACGAAATGCTGCGGGGTTGTCTGTTTCTCTTCAGCAACTCAGCCGATGACTTCTTTGATGACGCGCAGGGCGTTTCCATGGCAGATCTTATCAATTTCAGAAGAAGTAAATTCCTTTTTCATCGCATCGACGATCAGCGGCATGCCGGAGTAGTCGACCCACTCCAGATTATAATCAATGCCGTCATAGTCCGAACCAAAGGCAGGCGCGTCAATGCCGGCCATATCCGCCATATGGCGCAGATGCCGCACCACGTCGGAGATGTACGCCTTGTCGCTGCCGCCGGTACGGAGGAAACCATCAGAGAAATTGACGCCGATGACGCCGCCTTTTTCGCCCAGGGCCTTCAGCATTTCATCGGTCAGATCGCGAGGATGATTGCACAAAGCGCGGCAGCAGGAATGGCTGGCAACAAAGGGCTTTTTGCTGTATTTCACCACATCCCAGAATCCGCCGTCGGACAGATGGGACACGTCGATGATCATCCCCAGCTCGTTCATGTGGGCCACCACGTCCAGTCCAAAGGGTTTGAGACCTTTTTCCATCAGCTCCGGATGATCTTTGGAGCAGGGATAGCCAATGCAGTTCTCATAGAACCAGGTCAGCGTCACCAGCCGGACGCCCTTTTGATAGGCTTCTTCCAGCCGAGCCATATCGCCCTGGAAAACGGCGCCGCCGTCCTCAATGGTCAGCAGGGCGGAAATTTTCCCCTCGGCCTTGTTTTTCTCAATATCGGCATAGCACAGGGCGGAGGCAATATCGTTCTTGTTCAGCTTAAGCTCCCGCAGGTACGCCTCATAGGTCTTGCAGAAATATTCATAAGGCGGCAGATCGTTCCCATGACGGATGGCGCTCTCTCCGGTAGGAATGAAAATGGCGAAGAACTGCGCCAGAGCGCCGCCTTTTTTCAACTTTTCAATGTCGATATGCAGATCGTTTTTGGCCAGCGGCGTACCTTTGACGCAGGCCATCAGGGTATCACAATGGAGATCGACGATGTTCATCATAAAAATCCAGCTCCTTTATAAGAATCGCTCACACATAGAATATATTGCGCCCCCGATGGAAAATTGTCAAGAAAAATGGCGGGGGCTGAACGTTCAAAATGATTCTGTTCTAAACCTTTCCATAATGCTGCTGAATCAGCTGTTGACGAACGCAGGAAAATGAGCTATGATCTCATTAACCGATTTGGTCAACAAAAGGTGATGAGATGAACCAAAAGTTTTACGCGCTTCCGCAGCAGCGGCAGCAATCCATCCTCAACGGTGCCATCCGTGTCTTTGCCAGATATAGCTATAAAAAAGCGTCAACCGACGAGATTGCCAAGTCGGCCGGCATCTCCAAGGCGTTGATCTTCCACTATTTCGGCAGCAAGAAAGAATTGTATTTGTTCCTTTATCAATATGCCGAAACCTATGTGATTCAGCAAATGTCCGCGCTGCATGATTACGCAAAAACAGACTTTTTTGATATTCTGGCCGACGCTCAGATATGCAAAATGAAGATATTATCGGTTTACCCGGATATCATGCTTTTTCTGATGCAGGGGTTCTTTGAGGAGAACGCAGAAGTCCGGCCGGCTATTAATAAAAATTTTGACAGCATCCTCGCCGACAGCTCCACCCGGTTTCTATCCCGTGCCGATGCGTCCAAATTCCGGGAGGGCATCACGGCCGAGCAGGCACTGAACATCATTTTGTGGATGGCTGACGGATTCATGCGGTCGCGGACTCCGGAAAAGCTAAAGGATCTCGATGCGGTCAATCAGGAATATCTGTCCTATCTAAATCTGCTCAAACGACAATTTTACAGACCCGAATTGATAGAGGGGGACGAAAACCATGCGGGTAATTGAAACACACCGGCTTACCAAGTACTACGGAAAGGCCCGGGGGATCCTCGATTTGGATCTTTCCGTGGAGGAGGGCGAGTTTTTCGGCTTCATCGGACCGAACGGCGCCGGAAAATCGACCGCGATCCGCACCCTGTTGGGGCTGATCTCGCCTACCTCCGGCAGCGCGCAGGTGCTGGGCCGGCCGCTTTCCGCCGCGGCGGAATATCTGGCGCAGGTGGGATATATGCCCTCGGAGGCCATGTTTTACAGCGGCATGCGCGTCGGAGAACTAATCGCGTACTCCGCGAAGCTGCGCCATACGGATTGTTCCGCAGAGGCAAAGCAGCTCTGCGAAAGCCTGAATCTCGATACGAAAAAGCGGGTGGAGGAGCTCTCTCTTGGCAACCGTAAGAAGGTTTCCATCGTTTGTGCGCTGCAGCATAAGCCCCCGCTGTATGTTCTGGATGAGCCGACCAGCGGGTTGGATCCGCTGATGCAGAAAGCGTTTTTCGATCTGCTGCGCGATCGGAGCCGCGAGGGCGCCACCGTATTCTTTTCATCCCACGTGCTGTCGGAGGTCCAGCATAACTGTACCCGTGCGGCAATCATCCGTGAGGGACGTCTGGCGGCCGTGGACAGCATGGAGAATCTTTCCCAATCCAATACAAAGCGCGTAACGCTTCGGGGTGTCACAGCACTGCCCGCAGCGATCCATGCAAAGTCTGTGAATGTATCGGGCGATACCGTCAGCTTTTTATATCAGGGAGAGCCCGGAAAGCTGCTTTCAGCGCTGAGCAGTCTTCCGATCACCGATATGACGATCATCGAGCCGGATCTTGAAGAAATATTCCTTCACTATTATGAAAAGGAGAAGGCGTGATGGTTATCTTTATATCAGAGCTCCGCCGTGGACGAAAGGGCTTCCTCATCTGGTCTGCGGCAATCTCATTCATGTTGGTAATCTGCGTACTGATGTTCCCGGAAATGAAGGGCGAGATGGAATCCGTAACCGATATGTTCGCCAACATGGGCGGCTTTACGCAGGCCTTTGGAATGGATCGGCTGAATTTCGGTACGCTCATCGGCTTTTATGGGATCGAATGCGGCAACATACTGGGGATCGGCGGCGGCTTTTATGCTGCGTATCTCGGAATCAGCATGCTGGCAAAAGAGGAGCACGAGCACACGGCGGAATTTCTGCTGACCCATCCGGTACGGCGGATCGACATTATGCTACAAAAGGCGCTGGCTGTAGCAGCGCAGCTTATCTCGCTGAATCTGATCATCCTCTTGCTGAGTGTTGTTTCCGTTCTCGCCATTGGAGAAGATCTCCCGATAAAAGAGCTTCTCCTGCTCCATGGCGCATATCTCATTCTGCAGCTGGAGATCGCTCTGATCTGCTTTGGCGTTTCCGCCTTTCTGCGGCGCGGCAGCATCGGGATCGGTCTGGGGCTTGCGGCGGTGCTGTATTTTCTGAACATCCTTTGCAACATCAGCGAAAATGCCGCCTTTCTGAAATACATTACGCCCTTTGCTTATGCAGAGCCAGCGGATATTTTGGAAAACCTCTCGCTGAATACGGGACTGATTCTGCTTGGGTGCGTATATGCCGCCGTTGCCGTAGGCGTCGGTGTTTTTGAGTATACGCGAAAGGATATTGCCGCATAGTTGGGCTTCTGCTCTTTTTAACAACCAAAAGCGGCATGAACAAGTCATGCCGCTTTTTTTGCGCCGGGCGCAGATGGTCTTTCCGCTTATTTCAGATATTCCTTCAGCTTATCTGCCCGGTCCAGCCGCTCCCACGGCAGGTCGAGATCGGGCCGGCCCATATGTCCGTAGGCAGCCACCTGCTTATAAAGCGGGCGGCGCAGGTCAAGCTGTTCAATCATGGCGGCAGGCCGCATATCGAACTCCTGCCGGACAATTTCAACGATGCGCGCATCCTCCAGCTTTCCGGTTCCGAAGGTATCCACCATCACGCTGACGGGCTGGGCCACGCCGATGGCATAGGCCAGTTCCAGCTCACAGCGACGGGCATAGCCGGCGCCAACCAGGTTTTTGGCGATATATCGGGCATAATAGGCCGCGGTACGGTCGACCTTCGTCGGGTCCTTACCGGAAAATGCGCCGCCGCCATGGCGGGCATAGCCGCCATAGGTATCCACGATAATTTTGCGCCCGGTCAGGCCGGAATCGGCTGCCGGCCCGCCGATGACGAACCGTCCGGTGGGGTTGACAAAGAACTTCGTATTTTTGTCCAGCAGACGGCGCGGGAAGCAGGGACGAATGACCTCTTCGATCACGCCCTCGCGGATCGTGTCCAGCGAAACGTCGGGCGTATGCTGGGTGGAAACCACCACCGTGTCGATACGGACGGGGTTTCCGTCCTCGTCATACTCAACGGTGACCTGACTCTTCCCGTCGGGCAGGACAAAGGGCAGGATATTTTGCCGACGGACATATGCCAGCCGCCGGGTCAGTTCATGCGCAAAGGTGATTGGCGCGGGCATCAGCTCCTTGGTCTCGTCGCAGGCATAACCGAACATCATGCCCTGGTCGCCGGCGCCAATCAAATCATAGCGGTCCTGCCCGTTCGCCCGGTGCTCCAGTGCATCGTTAACGCCCATCGCGATATCCGGACTCTGTTCGTCAATAGCGGTCAACACAGCACACTTATTGCCGTTAAAACCGGCACGGGCGTCGTCATAGCCGGCGCCGCAGACGGTCTCGCGGGCGACGGCG
>JAYFOA010000095.1:0-3139 GCA_034933145.1 Clostridiaceae bacterium | reverse complement strand
TGATAGCATGAAATACACCTACTGTCAAGAAGGAAGACGGTGTTTTTAAGTTTTTTTACCGCTGGAGGAAAAAAGCTTTTTGTCTGGGGCGGGGGCTTGCAACTTTTCAAAAAGTGTGTCATAATAAGCACTCGAACAAAGCGGAGACTAAGGCGGGTGCTTTTGGAATTTTTAGGGATGCATTCTCGCCGCTAAAGCCGAGTAAGATATGGAGACGTATCGAAGTGGTCATAACGAGCCGCACTCGAAATCATAAAATTTTGGGCGTGCCGATGACATAAATTGAATACGGAGAGGTATCGAAGTGGTCATAACGGGGCTGACTCGAAATCAACACGGTTTGCTACCCGCCAAAGAACCTCAAACCCGCATGAATCAAGGACTTTCCGGCATCTGGGTTTCTTGGATTTGAGGCGTACGCTCACAGTTTGCTCACAGTTTTCAAAAATAGCGTTTTCCCGCTTATGCGGTTAAATGAATATGGAGAGGTACCCAAGTGGTCGAAGGGTCCGCACTCGAAATGCGGTAGCCGGTTTGCGCCGGGCAAGAGTTCGAATCTCTTCCTCTCCGCCAAGGGCGTTTGCCCATAAAAAATGAGCTGTCATATGACGGCTCATTTTCTTTTGGCAATGCACAAAGCGTGGATTTGGAATCATTCCTCATCCTCGCTTTTCTTATTTTCTGAAGATAGTGGAACAACCTTCAATTCCGGTTCGGGCTGGCTGATGTACATTTCCTCGCACTCTTGCTGTGCTGTGATCAAAATATTGACAGCCTCTTCCGAGGCCCGAAACATCTTGAGATACATTTCTTTATAGTCAGGCATAGACAATCCCTCCGATGGATATAATTTAGATACGTTTTATATCTATTTTTGTATGGTAACATAAAAAGAGCCTAAAATAAATACATATTAAATTTATTTTGGGGTGACTATATGGCTACAAAGAGCCTTTCTATTCGGATTGATGATGAATTGTTAGACAAACTGCACATCGTAGCAGACTATGAAGGAAGGTCTGCAAACAGCCAGATCCTCATCCTTATCCGAAATTGTGTCGAAGAATATGAAAAAGCACATGGATCAATCGATAAGAGAAACAAATAAATGATCAGCATTTCAAAATTATTACAGCGACATGGAGCTGAACGCCATGCCGCTGGTTTGATGTTCCGCACAAAACTCCTCCAGCAGCAGACGGTGCACTTCTGACTTTACCGAAATGCGCTGACCTTCCGGTGAGGCCAGATACTCCACCAGGGATTCCTTCGAGATCAGGTTGACGCCGTAATAAGAAACGCCTCTTACATGGCCGAGCTGGAGCCAGCGGTTCATGGTTGTCGTCCCGTAGCCGCAAAGGGCCTCCGCCAGTTTGACCGTGAGCATATCCGGCGCGTCCTGCCAGCGCTCTATCAGCAGAGAAAAAAGCGTTTCACTGTCAAGGTAAGTATACGGTTTGCTGTGGCTGCTGCTGGAGAAAGCTCCGCAGGGAATCGCTGCGTCCAGTTCTCCGGCGTCCCGCTTGATTAGAAAATTAATCACATCCTTCAGCTGAATCCGAAAGCGCCGTGTCTGCTTGCCGGAATCCTCGCAGGGGATCACATCGTGCTCCAGCAGCCACAGCGCCTTGCGCTTGCTGATGTGGCAGATGCGATATAGCTGCTCCATGGAAATCGTTTCGGGGTATTCTTCGCGTAAAAAATCGTAGCCCATAAGTACCTCACATCGACAGGGTCATACTGAAGCCTTGTTCTTCTTCCGCGTTTTCTTCCGGCTCCTCTTCCGGTGCGAAAGCCGACGCGATGGCTTCCGCCGATTCCTGCTTGGAGTTGAAATCCAAATGGGAGTAAATATCGGCGGTGGTGGCGAAAGTAGAGTGTCCCAGCCAATCCTGAATCTGCTTCATTGGGATGCCCTGGCTGAGCAAAAGACTGGCACAGCTATGTCGGAGGTCATGAAATCTTATGGGACGGAGCTTGTGCTGCCGCAGCAACAGCTTGAAATGGTCGGTGACATAGTTGGGACGAAAGAGCATTCCCATTTCGTCCACGCAGACATAGTCCTCGAAATCCTGACAGTAGGAGCTTTTGAACAGTGCCCGGTATTCCGACTGCTTTTTCTTCTGCTTGAACAGAAGTTCCCGCATGGCGGGAATCAGCGGCAGGGTACGGAAGCTGGACTTGGTCTTCAGCTTGTCCTCGGCGAAGATTTTGGTTTTGCCGTCCACCTTGCCCTCGGTAACCTTGTGGTTTATGGAGATGGTTCCCCGGTCAAAGTCAATGCTGCTCCAGCGGATGCCCAGCACCTCGCTTCGGCGCAAACCGTAGTAAGCCGCAAGCTGAATAACCGCCGCCATGGAATCATCCTTTGTGGCGTCAAACAGCTTAGAAAGCTCGTCCTTGGAGTAAAAGCCCGCCAGATATTTGCTCTTTTTAGGCCTGTCAACCTTATCCGCCACATTCTCCGTGACCAGATCATTTTTTACGGCATACTGCAAGGCCTTGCGGACAACGGCGTGGTAGTGAATCACAGTGTTGGCGTTGCAGCCGTCGGCGAAAATAGATTGATGCAGCTCCCGAATGTGCTTGGGCGCCAGCTCGTCCAGGCGAAGCTTGCGCAAACGGAAAAAGCCGTCCAGCCGCGCGGTAATCAGGCTTTTATAGCTCTCGTAGGTCGTGCGCTCAATCGTAGGCGCGGTCAGCTCCAGCCATTCCAGCAGGAAATCCGCAAACAGCGGCGACTCTTTTTTTGCCCGCTCGTTTTTTATCTCTGGGCTCTCATAATTGCGGATCAGCTCATCCAGCGCGGCCTGCGCCTTGCGCTTGTTGCCTTTCACCGGAATATGCAGAGCATGATATTTTTGCTTCCGCTTTCCGGTCTTGTCATAAACGTTAAGGATGGCGGTGTACATCCCGTCTCTTTCCTTCAGACTGCCCGTAATCGGGCGATCATTCTGTGTCATTTCTGCCCTCCCATCAAAAAACGTTCGCTCAAGGTTGTGTGATGTTACCTTGGGCGAACGTATTTTTCAAGTTATTTCCTCTGAAAAGTTTTCTATACCGAATTGCCGCACAAATAGTCGATCACTGTCAGCTTGGGCACACGGTAAATTCGCCCCATACGGACGCTCTGCAGCCG
>JAYFOA010000094.1:0-19431 GCA_034933145.1 Clostridiaceae bacterium | reverse complement strand
ACCACCCCGCTTTTTCGGGGGTCTTTTTCTCTACAACCTGCCATCTAATCTCTGGACAATCTGTTATGATCGAACGGTTAGCGTTGCGAAGCAGCTAGGCCTACATGTGGATATTTGCCCGGACAAAGGAATCATCTGTACAAATTCCATGTTCTGGGCCCGTACAAAAGCACTGGACCCACTGCTTCGATATGAATGGAAATACGAAGATTTTGAAGGAGAACCGACCCCAGTAGATGGTGCGCTACGACATGTTATTGAGCGGATTTTGCAATTTGTCGCCCAGGACGCAGGATATTATACCGGCATCGTAATGACACCAGAGTATGCCGCCATTCAGACCAGCGCCTTTTTCCATCTGGTACAGCGGGAGATGCGGCGCGGCCTTGAACTGGAAAATGCGTTGCATCAAGCCACCGACCCGGTTCACTGGGCGGCAAAGAAGAGGACTCGCTCTGCGAGAGACTGGCTGAAAAGGCGTGTCTCAGTAGAAAAGTGGACGCAACTGAGAAAACTTTATTATAAACTGGGTGGAAAAGGGATTGAATAAAGGGACACCGACGCGAGATTCAAGGAGTAAGCATTTTTTCTTTTATTATACACAAAAATGCGCGAATTAACGCAATTTTAGCTAATATCACAAATCAAGCAGAGGAGAAATGATGGAAATTGTTAACGCAAAAACTGCAGGTCCCGAGTCACAGGGGATGTTTATTTATCGAGTCACCGCTGTCTTCCTGCTGACTTTCGGTACGCTGCCTGTTAGCATCAATCTCATCGGGACAAATTGCGACTTATCTGGTATGTATCTGCTCAATGCAATGGGACAGATGGGCTTAAAGTTTGGCTCGGAACTGATGTTTACGTATGGACCGTTGGGCTTTCTGTATAATACGGTAAATGTCGATAACAATGCGAAAATTGCTCTGCTGTTTTACGGAGTCTTAACCGTGGTGGAAGCTTGGCTGCTCTGGTGTACATTCCGGCGGCTGAAAGGGAAACGGGGTGTATTGCTCATTGGATTTGCCGTGGTATCGTGTCTTTGCGGTGTCTTTCTTTGGACAAAGGATTACTACATCTGTTTTCTTATTTTTTTGGCAGTCAGTCTCGCATGGGAAGGACCTTGCCCCCACCGCTATATGCTTTTTGCCGCTGCTTTAACGGTTATTGTCTCCCTAATCAAGTTCAATACAGGCCTCCAGTGCATGATCACGCTGTTTCTTTTTGTGGCAGGCAAGCTGCTTCTGGAAAAACGCGGTGGACTACAGTTTCTTCTATATCTTCCGGGGATTGCAGTGGCTTATACAATTGCGTTTTTCTTTCATAACCCATCGTTTCGCGCTCTTGGCAACTATATCTCTACCAATCTGGAGATATCCTCCGGTTATAGTTCTGCTATGAGCATTACGCCGGAGCCGCTGCACCTTTTGGCCGCATTTTTGTGTGGAGCCTGCTTCTGCATTTTTTTGGTACTGGTGTTTACCGCCGACTTTAGCAGCGGTGTCTATCTATTTCTGTTCAGCGGAGCACTATTTCAATGTTTCAAACACGGCTATGTTCGCGCGGACGCCCATGTCTATATCTTTTTCATGGGGTTTTTGATGATTATTACTGTCATGGCACTGTTTCTGGATTACGACAGTCTACTCCCCGCATTGCAGCAGGTTCGTTTTCGTACTCCGTGTTGTGTCGGGCTGACCGCGACTATGCTGTTAGTCCCTCTCTATGCGCTCAATCCATCAATGCGCAATTTTGTAGATATATTTCCAAATAAGCTACATGATCTGCGATACGGCATTTCAGCCCGGCTGGATACGAAAATTGCAGCTTCGGACGAGGACATTCTTCCGGATAACATGCTGGAAATGATCGGTCAGCACACGGTGGCGGTTCTGCCCTGGGAATTGAGTATCGGCGCGTATAACGACATCAACATGGCAGTAATGCCCGCCCTGCAGTCCATGATGGCATATACGCCATCGCTAGACGCAGAGAATGCGATTTTTTTTACCGGGGATTCCGCGCCAGAGTATGTGGTCTTTGCATTCTATGCCATTGACGGTCGGGTCCCCCTGTTAGAAACTCCCGCTACGTGGCAGGCGCTTTATGCAAACTACGATGCTGTTTTACAAGAAGGGGTTTATCTCCTTTTGAAGAAAGCGAATACTCCTGCTGTGACAGAGTTTGGAGATGCGATTGAGCAAACGCTATCCTCCACAACACAAGTCATGCTTCCAGACACGGAAACCGGGGCATTTGTCCGATTGAAAACAAAGTTGACGCTGTGGGGAAAACTAAATAAGCTTTTCTATCAGATCCCCCCGGTCACGATTACGCTGACATGGTCGGATGGATCGCAGACTGTCGGTCGAGTACTTCCCGAAATGCTGGAGAACGGCATTGTTTTGGATGATCTTCCTGATTCTCTTCCCTCGATGGGACTGACGATGAATGGATTAACGGATGGAAAAACCATCACGGCTTTCCAGTTCGGCGGTAATGGCTGGAAGTATTATCAGGATGACATGACCGTCTCCTTTCAGGAAGTTTTTTTACAAAAAGAACCCTATTCTTACTCCCCCTATGAAGCAATTGCAGTAACAGCGGTGAAGAACCCTACCACAGGGCTCAGCGAAGTTACTCAACCTAGAACCTTTTGGATTGACTACATAAACAGTGTTTCTCCGCAGGCGCAAACTGCCACAAATATCGTATTCGGTTTACAAATCAGCGGCTGGGCACTGGATGATGTCATTCAAAGTGCACCACAGGCGGTTTATCTGGAGTTTAACGGACAGTTCTACCAACTACATCAAACTGCGCGTACAGATGTCTCCCAAACCTATTTTGGGAACACGAACAGCCCCATGTGCGGCTTTGAGGGCTGGCTCTCTCTTGATGACTGTGCCCCTGGAAACTACCCACTTAGTCTGGTAATTGTCTGCGAGGGAGGGATAACATACGATACACGTGTGATTACCACGGTTGGTGTGTCTTAAATATCAGTTTCAGCTTAAGGGAGAGAGTGAGAAAAATGTTGAAAGAGAGCAATAAACGTTAAATTATAGCAGTCACTTTCGGCATTTTAATGGCATTTTCTATTTTCTACACAGTATATATTGTCTTTAAGTATGGTATCAATTGTCCGTATTGGGACGAATGGGATATTGTGCGCCTGTATCACAACTTTTTTGAAAACGGATTTGATGCCTTGAAATTGCTGTCGTACCAGACGAATGAGCATCGAAATCCGGTGGCGGTGGCTTTGTAACTACTGCTTTTGTCATTCAGCAGCATGAATGACCGCGTCGTTCTGCTGGCATCGCAAGGCTTGACAATCGGTTCCTTTCTGGTGTTTGTGCTCTATTGGATGCAAAGCAGAATGCATCCGTGGGGATTACTCCCAATTGCCGCCCTTCTGTTTTCCTTAAAACAGGTGCACTTGTTTTTGTGGGCCTCATGCAATATGTGGTACTGCCTGCTGTTTTTTATGGTCACTTTGTTTTTTTCTACCAGAAGGCTCTCAGAGAGGAACGTCTAAGTTTGTTGTGGTTATGCATTGGCTGCGCAGTACTGGCGACTTTTTCTGCGGCTAATGGGCTTAATCTGGATCGCCTATGCGGTCTTTGATGCAATCTGTGCAGTTTTCAGTCTGCCCCTCCGTGAAAATCATTTCTTTCCGGAAAGTGCATTGTGGTTGTTTTTCAGTGGTGTACTGTGTTATACAGTCTGTTTTTTTAATTGGAACGCCGGAACATGGGAGGCGTTTACAATTGGTTTCACGCAGTTTTTCATTACACTGGCGACTAGCAGTGTGGGCGCATTTTTTGAGATCTATTAAGTCCAAACTGCTGTGGTATATGGCGGCATTCTTTTGGTTGCAATGTTTCTGCTTTCCTTAACGCTATGCCTAATCGTACGATTTAAAAAGAAGAATATTTTGCCGACTCTGGCGTTTCCATTTTTGCTTTTAATTTTTTACAATGGCTCTCTTATCATGTTTGCCTATTACCGGGGAGGTTTTCTTCCAGATCAGCCGGGCGTCATTAGATTGGTTTCTCAATATTCCCACCTATCCATTGGCCTGAGTTGTGGCTTTTATCTGCTGACGTATCAAAGCTTATACATTTTCTATGTAACACGGAACCCACAGGGGCTAGCCATCCAAATTTCAGGAGCATTGATGATATGTGCAATTTTTGTTATACTGTTTATAAATTCGTGTTCCAAATTAGACACCAATGTCTATCCGGTAAGCATGCTACATACGGCATGTGGTTTTACCGTGCAGAATTATGAGCAGGTGCCCAAAAAGATCCGTGCGGCTTATGTATCTCCGAAAGATGAGTCTGCTGAGGTCTTATGGCTGCAAGCCCAGCGATTCTCGCTGTTCGGGGCAGAAAGGATTTATTCCTACCCTTATGAGGACGATATGTTTCTGATCCCCGTTGAGGACCCTCAAAGGGGCTTTCCGTTGTGCAGGAGCCCAAAACGGTGTGGGTAGACACCATTAATGGTGCTGAACCGGCTGCAAATACGCCAACCACAACGGAAAGCGGATTTCCCATCAACGGCTGGTCACTAGACGACGCCGTGGAGGATGCTCCGCAGGCGGTTTACCTACAGTTTGGTGACCAGTACTATCAACTTCACCAGACGGATCGCGGAGATGTGTGCGAATACTACTTTGGAAATCGTAACAACCCTATGTGTAGCTTTACCGAAAACTTGTCGTTGGAAAACTTTACGGCGGGAGACTATAAAGCCAGCCTTGTCATCATTTTCGAAGGGGGAACCTCATATTACCGTTTCGAGCTAGCGGATGTAACTGTTAGCACACCGTAAGTAAAGTAATAATTGAAAAAACAGAACGGAGAGACTATAATGGAATTTACGGGTGTCAGTATTATCCTGCCAACGCTGAAGGAGACGGACTCCTTTGTCAAGGCAGTTACCATGATTCTGGATATGAATTCTGGAGATATTGAGGAATTCATTGCGGTTGTCTGCGACCGCACAAATCACGATAGCTTTCAAAGCATTGAGGAAGGGCGAAAACTAGCGGAGGTAGCCGGTGTGCCGCTGACTATCCTACATCAGACATTGCCGTATTTTGGCGGAGCCATTCGGGATGGGTTTATGGCTGCCAAGGGGTCCCATGTGTGTATGGTGACACCGGATTTGGATACCGCGCCGGACAAGCTCCCCGAGATGATTGCACTGTCCAAGCGTTATCCCGGTGACATCATTGCGGGTTCCCGTTGGCGCAAAGGCGGCGGCTTTGTCAATTATGATGGACTGAAAAAGGTTTGGAACTATCTATCTCAGAAATTCCTAGATGTCTTTTATCTTACTACGTTGACGGACTTCACCTGGGGCAACCAGCTGGCACCCACGATTTTGTATCAAGCCATCAACTTTACCGAGGTCAAACACCCAATCAACATGGAACGAATGGTTATTCCCCTGCGGCTGGGCGTGGGCTTTCACGAGGTGGGCGCCGTCTGCCGGATGCCGGAGGACGATGAGACTGTCAATCCACTGATGGCCAACTTTGCCTATCTGCGCCCGGCATTCCGTTGGCGGTTTGCCCGTCGGGAAGATATGGTAAAACCGGGAGTGGATTACCGAAAACTAGTAAAAACTCTCAAAGTCGCACCGGAAAAGGCGTCTTTCAACGTGTAAAGAACCGGCGCAGATGCGCCATGAAAGAAGGAACTGAGATGACCATAGACCGCAACGCAAAAATCTATGTGGCCGGACATACGGGCCTTTTTGGTTCGGCACTGGTTCGTGCGCTCAGATGGGAGGGCTTTACTAATTTGCTGACTGCCCCTCACAGTGAGCTTGACCTGACCAATCAGGTTGCCACGCTGGCGTTTTTCCGTAAGGAACGCCCCGACTATGTGTATATGGCTGCCGCCAAGGTGGGCGGGATTCACGCCAACGACGCCTATATGGCGGATTTTGCCATGGAGAATCTGCAGATTACCTGTAATATTCTGCGCGCCGCCCATGAAACCGGCGTGAAGAAGATGCTGTATCTGGCTTCCTCCTGCATCTATCCCCGGGAAGCTGCCCAGCCTGTGAAGGAATCCTATATTCTCGCAGGACCTCCCGAGCCTACTAACGAGGGGTATGCCATCGCCAAGATCGCCGGGCTTCGGATGTGCGACTTTTACAAGCGCCAGTACGGGGACAACTTCATCAGCTGCATCCCCGCCAATGTGTATGGCGAAAATGACTGCTTCGACCCGGAAAACAACCATGTGATTCCGGCACTGCTTCAGCGATTCCATCAGGCAAAGGAGAACCAGACGCCATTCGTGGAGATCTGGGGCACCGGCAGTGCAGAGCGGGAATTTTTGTACATCGACGACGCTGCAGAGGCCTGCCTGCGGGTAGTGGAAGCCTATGAGGGTCCGGGCACTATTAATATCGGCGTCGGAGAAACTACCTCCATCCGGGAGCTGGTATCGCTGGTACAGCAGACAGTGGGGTATCAAGGCGAAATCCGCTATGATACTACTAAGCCAGACGGAATGCCCCGTCGCCTGCTGGACAGCAGCAAAATCCACGCACTGGGCTGGAAGGCGACCACACCACTCTCCGACGGTCTGCGGCGTGAATATGAGTGGTTTTTGAAAAATATAGAAGGGAAGTACGGAACATGCTGAATATTCCACTGATGAGCAACAACATCAAAAAAGAGGACATTGATTCCCTGATCGAATTTCTGAAAACCGCTGACCGATTCACTCAGGGACCCAAGGTGCAGGAATTTGAGCGCGCTTGGGCGGAATGGCTGGGCGTGAAGCATGTTCTGTTTGTCAACTCCGGCTCCTCTGCCAACTTCATCACAATGGCTGTGATCCGCGATCTTTATGGCGCAGGTGAGATCATCGTTCCTCCCATCGCATGGAGCAGCGATATCTCCTCCATCTTTGCGGCAGGCCACACCCCGGTCTTTGTGGATGTGGGCAAGAAGAATCTGGCCATGATGGAGTCTGAGATTCTCTCTCATATCACCGAAAAGACCCGAGCGGTATTTTTGACCCATGTGCTGGGCTTCAACGGTCTGTCCGAATTTCTAGTAAAGGAGCTGGAAAAACGGAACATTCCCCTCATTGAAGATGTCTGCGAATCTCACGGCGCCACCATGAACGGCAAAAAGTGCGGTTCTTTCGGTCTGGCCTCCAATTTCTCTTTCTATTATGCGCATCACATGAGCACCATCGAAGGCGGCGTGATCTGCACCAACGATAACCGGTTTTATCAGTACTGCCGGCTTTACCGCAGCCACGGCATGGTGCGGGAGAGCACGGACGAGAACCTCAAGGCGGAGATTGCTGCCAAGTATCCGGAGCTACGCCCGGAATTTCTGTTCTTGGTACCCGGCTACAACATGCGCGGTACCGAACTGAATGCGGTAATCGGCCTCAACCAAATCAAGCGTCTGGATGAGAACAATCGCCACCGCGTAGAGAATTTTAAGCTGTTTCTGGAGCATCTGGATCCTGAAAAATACTACACCGATTTTGATGTGGAAGGCGCTGTCAACTACGCTTTTGTCATTCTACTCAGTCGAGCAGATCCCCAGCAGTTCAAGAAACTGACAGATACACTGAGAGCCGAAAATGTGGAATTTCGCCGTGGAACGGCCGGCGGCGGCAATCTGGCCCGTCAACCCTTTGTCTGCGAACAGATGCCAGAATTTGATCCCGCTACGCTGACCAATGCGGAATTTATTCACTTTTACGGATTGTACACCGGCAACTATCCTGATTTGAGTCACGAGAAGATTCTGCAACTGTGTGATCTTCTGAACGGTATTTGAGCAAAGGAAGAACAAATATGTCTGAACCTATGGGTTCCCTTCGGGGAAAGAAAATTCTGGTCACGGGCGGCGGCGGTTTTATCGGTACCAATGTGTGCAAGCGGCTTGTTGCGGAAGGAGCTGCCGTCAAAGCTACCAGCCATAAGCGCGGCCCCCGCTATCCCGTTGACGGCGTAGAGTATATGCACTCCGACCTGACGGAGAAAGAGGATTGCCTGCGTGTGACAAAGGATATTGATGCAGTGGTTTTGACCGCTGCCTTCGTCGCCGGTGCGCAGGGTATGCTGAAAAGTCCCATGCAGCTTGTCACCGATACCGTGATCCTAAATCTGCGGATTCTGGAAGCCGCGTTCGACAACGGTGTGAAAAAGTGCATCTACATCAGCAGCGGGATGGTCTATCCCTTTTCCAAGGAGCCGCTAAAGGAGGAATCCGGTTATCTAGGCGACCCCTATGACAAGTATTTTACTGGCGGATGGAGCCGCCGTTTTATCGAGGTTGTCTGCCGGATGTACGCGGAAAAACTGCAGGCTATGGATATCACGGTCCTGCGCATCGACAACCTCTATGGACCTTATGACAACTTTGAACATCGCAAGTCCCATGTAATGCCCTCCCTGATCCGCAAGACTGTGGAGCGCATGGACCCCTTTGAGGTTTGGGGCGACGGTAAGGACTACAAGGACTTTATCTTCATTGAAGATTTGGTGGATGGCATCGTACTGGCGCTGGAAAAAGCGGACGGCTACCATGTGTACAATCTGGCCACCGGCCGAAATGTGACCATCAACGATGCGCTAAAAATCATCCTGCGCTGCGGAAATTATGAGGAAGCCAAAATCGTTTATAACACGGACAAGCCCATGATGATTCCCTATAAGGTTCTTTGCATCGACAAAGCACGGCAGGAACTGGGCTTCGAGGCTAAGACCTCTCTGGAAGAGGGCATCCGTAAAACGATGGAATGGTATCGTCGGCATCCCTCGGTCGATTGAACGCAGCGAAGGAAAGGAGAGCAATATGGCAACAAAAGCACTGATTATGGGTATCACCGGCATGGTGGGCTCTCATCTGGCAGATTTTCTGCTGGAAAATACGGACTGGGACGTTTACGGCGCCTGCCGCTGGAGAAGTCCACTGGACAATGTCTCCCAACTGCTTGATCGGGTCAACCGGAAAGACCGCGTCTTTTTCGAGTACGCGGATCTGAACGATCAGATCTCCCTTCTGACACTAATCCGCAAGGTCAAGCCGAACTTTATCTTTCATCTGGCGGCACAGAGCTATCCGCTGACCAGCTTCGATGCCCCCATCGACACCCTGAACACCAACATTCTCGGTACCTGTCGACTTATGGAAGCGGTCCGCGTAACGGAGGACTGCGATCCCATTATCCACGTGTGCGCCTCCTCCGAGGTGTTCGGAAAGATCCCCGCCGACAAAAAACCCAAGGATGGCATCCACGAGGAGTGCCCATTCCACCCGGCGTCTCCCTACGCAATCTCCAAGGTCGGGACGGATCTTCTGGGCCGCTACTATGCGCAGGCCTATGGGATCAAAACCATGACCACCCGCATGTTTACCCACACTGGCCCCCGCCGGGGCGATGTGTTCCATGAATCCACCTTTGCAAAGCAGATTGCCATGATTGAAGCCAAAGAGATCGATCCGGTTATCAAAGTCGGCAACCTCCAGTCTCTACGCACCTATGCCGACGTGCGGGACGCGGTTCGGGCGTACTATATGCTGGTCACTGTAAATCCCGTTTCCGGTGAGTATTACAACATCGGTGGCTCTCACACCTGCATGGTGGGTGATACCCTGAATACCCTACTGTCCTTCTCTCCGGACAAGGACCGTATCCGGATTGACGTGGACCCGGAGCGCCTACGTCCCATCGACGCCGATCTTCAGATCCCCGACTGCCGAAAATTTAAGGCGCATACCGGCTGGGAGCCGGAGATTCCCTATGAAAAGACTATGGAGGATTTGCTTAATTATTGGCGGACACGGATTAGACGTGGCGAACAGTTTTTGACCAGATAAGCTTCCAATTACAGTTAGCAAAAAGCAACCATATGATCTGAATTGTTTATCATGCACTTTTCCAAAAAAGGGGTCGGATAAAATTTTGAATAAATTAAATACTTTAACCAAAAACTTCTTTTTTATTAAAGTATTATTTTCTTTAATTATTACTTTTATGGCAGTCTGGACAACTCGAAATGCAAGGTATCTGCTGGTTGGAATAGCTGAGCTTTCCGTCATTGTGGGAATCTCTGCGGTTTTAATCAGCAAGAATACGCCATTAGGTATTACCGTCAACAACTTATTAATGCTACTGTTCAATGTGCAAATGGTCGTATTGTTCTTTGCAAACAGCTTTGTCCAACTAATTATGATTTCGAATTTAGATTCAATTCGCGCTCTTTCCGGGAAAGCTGTACAGTACGGTCTTGGTGCCGTATTGACGCTGTTATTTTCCCTACTTCCCATTAAAAAGATAGATCACTCTCAATGGAGCCATCGAATTCTCTTGGGTGGACTGGCACTGGAGCTTTGTCTGGCACTTCTTTGGGGCAATATTTTTTCCCCTTTGTTTGGCGTATACTCCTTGGCAGAAAGTGTATACTCCCACGAATACCTAAAGAGCATACTGGTCAGTGAAAATGATGAAACCGGTGAATTTTACAAAGAGGGGATTACGGATTTTCGGCCCAAGGATGTGTCTCTGGCAGCGCAGCCTAATGTCATCCTGATCTTTACAGAGGGACTATCTCAGGAAATTGTGGACGATGCACGCGGCATTATGCCGAATGTTGCAAAGTTAGAACGTGAAAGCTTAAACTTTACAGGATACTTTAATCATACCTTTGCCACATATCGGGGATTGATCAGTCAACTGTACTCGGGATATCAGATGGACAATCTTGACACAAATACACTGGTGTCCATGCAGAGTATTTTTAAGGATGCGGGATATTCCACCACCTTTCTTAATACAGAACCTTCCTTGCAGGAATTTACAGATTATTTAGCAAGTATGGAATTTGACGAACTGATTGGAGATGCGAACGGAAAATACAGTGGGTATGATAATTCCATGACGGACAAAGAGGCCTACGAGTTACTATTTGAGACAGCTTCTGAAAAGGAGGAATCGGGAACCCCCTTTTTTCTTTCTATGTACTCCTTTGGGACTCACGCCAGTTTGAATTCCTCCGATGTGATTTTCGAGGACGGGTCCAATGCGTTTCTTAACAAATTTTACAATTTAGACACTCATTTAGGCTTTTTTATAAAAAAATTTAACGAAAGTCCATTGTCAGAAAACACCATTGTGATATTTACTTCAGATCATGCTACATATATGGACAATGATTATACCAATACTTTCCCAAATAGCATGCGCCCAAACGCCATCTGTGCGGCGTGCCCGTTTCTGATCTATTATAAAGGAATTATCCCAGAAGAAATTAACGTAGATGGCCGAAACAGTTTGGATTTGGCCCCTACGGTGATGGATTATTTAGATATTTCGGTGCCTAATTACTTCTTGGGAGAGAGCCTTTTTTCAAATAAGCAGAACACCTTTTCCTACGATACAATTTTCTGGAACGGTGAAATTTTTTGGGATACGAGCGGCGAAAATATTTCTTATGCGATGTCTTCCGAGCAATGGAATGTCCTGGAAGAACGAATTAACAAATATTTTATTGCAAAAACACAGAAACCTAGTGGTGTTTCAATAACAACAACAGATTTGTCGCAAGTTGATACGACAGCTGTCAGCGGTACATTTTCTCCGGATTATTCCACACTTGATCTTCGGCTGATAACAAATCAAGAATTTTGGGAAGTAACATTTCTGATGTGGAGTGATGAAAATAGTCAAGATGATCTTCAAAGATATAATGCAGTAAGACAAGAAGATGGAAGCTGGACCTACACGGTAAATATGGCTGACTTCCATGACATCGGCACCTATCGGGTGCAGGCATTTACCAGTGAGTATAAAGCTGGCTGGGGATTTGATGTAACACAATTACCGGATTATCAAGGATGATATAACAATAAACAGAGAGAGGAACGCAGCATGGTCATTACGCAAGTCCCGTTCCGGATGTCTTTTTTTGGCGGCGGAACCGATTTTCCTGCTTTTTACAAGGAGCACGGCGGCAAGGTAATTTCCAGCAGCATAGACAAATATTGTTATGTGTCCGTGCGGCACCTTCCCCCTTTTTTTGATTACTCCAACGAGATTACCTACTCTGTAAAGGAGCGGGTCAAAACCGTGGGAGAAATTAAGCACCCCGCCATCCGGGAAGCAATGAAATATCTAGATATGCACGATCTGACCGTCAATTATGATGCGGATCTGCCCGCCCGCTCAGGTCTTGGCACCAGCAGTTCCTTTGCCGTAGCCCTATTGTTGAGCTTTTATGCGCTCAAGGGCAAGTATATCGACAAAAAACGCTTAGCGGAGGAGGCCATTTATCTGGAGCGCGTCCTCTGCCGTGAAAGCGGCGGCGTACAGGATCAAATTGCAGCGGCCTATGGAGGCCTGAACAAAATTACCTTTGGTGCCGACGGCTTCGAGATCAGCCCTATTGTGATTTCTAATGAGCGCAAACAACAGCTCAATGACAACCTGATGATGTTTTTTACCGGCTTTTCCAGATTCTCTTTCACCATCCAAGCCAACCATGAAAAGGCTATCAAGACCAAGGAGCAGCCACTTTTGGAGATGCTTTCTCTGGTGGACGAGGCGGAAAAATCCATCATCAGCGGAGATCTGGATGATTTCGGACGGTTGCTGGATTACACTTGGCAACTCAAGCGCGGACTCAACAACGCCGTCTCCACGGAGGACATCGATCGGTTTTATCACACTGCAAGGGATGCGGGTGCTCTGGGTGGCAAGTTGCTGGGCGCTGGCGGCGGTGGCTTTTTGTTGCTGTATGTTCAGTCGGAGAAGCAGGAGTCAGTGCGCCGCGCACTGAGTGATTTGAAAGAGATCCCCTTCCGCTTTGAAACCGGCGGTGCCCGGATTCTGTATTATGCAGCAGAGAATTACACTCCGAAGGAGGCAATTGAGGCATGCTAAAAGCTGGAACAGAACAAATTCTGCATTTATACTGCGAAAAACATCCGCATATTGCCATGATTGAGGATTCCCTCCGGGCAAGTGTGGAACTGCTGTGTGACTGTTTTGCCAGGGGGGGGCATTTGTACATTTGCGGCAACGGTGGCAGCTGTGCTGACGCCGATCACATTGTTGGTGAGTTGGTGAAGACATTTCGCATAGCTCGTCCACTGGATTCCGCCGTGCGTGACAGGCTATCTGCCGAGGGCGCAAATGGCGCCGCGCTGGCTCAGAAGTTACAGGGCGGATTGCCAGCCTTTAATCTGGGTGCACAGACGGCACTGATGACAGCGATGATCAATGATGTGGGTGGCGACGAGATTTACGCCCAGCAGGTGTCCGCCTACGGTCGTCCCGGGGACATGCTTTTAGGCATTAGTACCTCCGGCAATTCCAAGAATATTTGCCATGCGGGAGCAGTCGCTCGCGCCAAGGGCATGAGAACACTGGGTTTTACCGGAAAATCCGGCGGAAAAATGGAGCAGGAGTTTGACATGATTCTCCATGCCCAGGCAGACTCCACCGAGGATGTTCAGGATCAACATTCCACCATTTACCATGCCATCTGCGCCGCTGTGGAATACCAGTTCTGGGGGAATTGAGGTGTACGTAGTCATTACAGCTGGCGGCAAAGGCACACGAGTTGCCTCCGTCAATTCCAGCGTACCAAAGCCCTTGCTGAACATCAACGGAAAGCCAGTGCTTCAGCACCAGATTGAGTGTATGAAGCGGCAGGGCCTTACCCGCATTACGCTGACCATTGGCCATCTGGGTGAACAAATCCGCAGCTATTTGGGAGACGGTAGTTGGTTGGGCGTGGAGATTGACTATCTGCAAGAGGATGTTCCACTTGGCACTGCGGGTGCACTATACTATTTGAAAGGGTACATTGAGGAAGATTTTCTGCTTATCAACGGTGATTTGATTTTTGATGTAGATCTGCGTCGTTTAATGGCATTTCATCAGGCGCATCATGCCGCCGCAACCCTGCTTGTGCATCCTAACGACCACCCTTACGACAGCGGGCTAGTGGTCGCTAGGTCCGACGGTTGCGTCACTGATTGGTTGACCAAGGAGGACGAACGCAGATGGTATCGCAACTGCGTCAACGCTGGAATTCATGTGCTTTCTCCACGACTGCTGGACGGACTTTCTTCCCCGCAGAAAACAGATCTAGACCGGGATTTGCTGCGCCCGCATATTTCAACAGGAAAGATTTACGCCTATCGCTCACCGGAATATGTAAAGGACATGGGAACACCGGAGCGTATTGCCGCCGTTGAGCAAGACCTGAACAACGGGATGGTGCAGCGTAAGAATCTGTCCCATCGCCAGCGTGCGGTCTTTCTGGACCGGGACGGGACCATCAATCGCTATGTGGGCTTTCTCCGCAAACCAGAAGACTTTTTTTTGCTGGATGGTGTGGCAGAGGCCATCCGCACCATCAACCAAAGCGGCTATCTTGCCATCGTTGTAACCAATCAACCTGTCATTGCGCGGGGCGAAGTTACTTGGTCACAGCTTGATGAAATTCACCGCAAGATGGAGACATTGCTGGGACAGGTCGGCGCGTATGTGGACGATATTTTTATTTGTCCGCATCACCCGGACCGGGGGTTTCCCGGCGAAATTCCTACCTACAAAATAGACTGCGATTGCCGCAAGCCCAAACCTGGACTACTGCTGCAAGCTGCAAGGCATTATCACATTGATCTGGAAAACAGCTGGATGCTGGGCGACAGCCCGCAGGATCTAGCTGCCGGGCAAAGTGCCGGCTGCCATACAATTCTGGTTTCCAACTCTTTGTCCCTCCGGGACGCAGTGAACCAGATCGGACTGGAGGAAGCATGGAACAACACATAAAGGAGATGCAGAAAACCAGCGGCATCGGCATTGGGCTAATGCTGGTGTGCGCAGTGTGCCTTTGTATGGGACAGTTTATCTGGAAATGCTATGATGGATTAGTTTCAATGACAATTGGCTTTGTTATTTACGGATTTGGCGCACTGGCCATGCTTATTGCTTATCGATTTGGCAGCCTCTCGGTTTTACAGCCGATAAACAGTGTCAGCTATATTATTTCTGCGATTTTGGGTACCGCGTTCTTTCAAGAGGCGATTACGCTGGGCAGACTCCTGGGCATTCTGATTATTATGGCTGGCGTGGCCTTGTTGGCTCGAGGGGAACGGGAGAGATGATTTTGACAATCTGTGCACTTCTGGCCATGGGGTTTCTTGCATCGCTGGGAAGTTACTTCCTGAAAAAATCCACCGCAGGCAGACTTTCCATTCGTGCACTACTGTTTGCACCTTGGCTTTATCTGGGTGTAGCGCTCTATGTTTTGTCTGCATTGCTTAATTTGTATCTGCTGCATGTGCTACCCTATTCCATTGTCGTTCCGCTGGGTTCGTTGACCTATATCTGGACGCTTCTGCTTTCCCGCCGTTTGCTGAAAGAACCGATTACCCGTCAAAAGGTAACCAGCGTTGGTCTGATCCTTCTAGGCGTGGCACTTGTTACAATTTTCTAGGGTGATACTACATAATGGGATACAAACGAAGTCGTCCACCAAAGGGCATCTGCATTTTCTGCAAATCTGGTTCAACCTCTCAGGTCCGACTACAGGCGACACGATTTACGGTTGCTGTGCCTGGCGTAAGATTGCAGGCATAGAGTTTATGATGGAAAATGTACCGGGTGAGACATCACTTTGTAAGTTCTGACCCCGTTTGGAGAAAAACAGGCTAAACAAAATGTTCCTTGACACTATCAACCGGGTATATGGTTTCCGGCTATATGATGAAGAGCGTGACGATTGCGGACATTACAATTATCCATGCACCCAACTCACCAAAAATGCTGAAATTTGCGCGTTTCCGAGATGCATAAGACAAAGAGGGCAAGGCGGCGTTTTCTTAATCAAGTACCTCGCTGGTATAAATGCTTTCAGCGGCCCGGTTCACACAATCGAAGGGACCACCGCTAATTCATTGTTCAGTCCGGACAAGTTCATCTGTTTATTTATCACTTCATTTTACCGCAAGTTACTCTTTCTCTCTCAATTTTTTATGCGGTATTGCTCTAATTCATGCACATATGCCAGCCTGTCTACATTTTGTCAAACACTGTTGAAAAATTATGGGGGTTTGTAAAATGGCCGGAATTTCTTACACCGTATCTATGAAATATTAACCTTAAAGCAGAAAAAGACCATTTAGCGCCGATAAAACTTGCAGATTCAGCGCCCCGGCATGGGCAACAACCCCATGGTGGGCACCATAGTTGCCGTGGCGGAGGGCTGGAAGTAACAAGCACCGGGCGTTTTTGCTGTAAAAATTCTAAGATTTAAATTTTTAAAAAATGAATTCGGAAAGCATATTATTAAGATTTCTCTTGAGCATGATGTACTTCCCGGTTTTTGGCAGTGTCAAAAATAGGACCTGTTGAAAACAGGGTTTTTGCATGTCCGTTATTGTATCCTATGGTTTTTTTTGCTTTTGCAGGGTAAGGCACAATAAGTTTCGCAAAAAGAAAAAGACAAAGTAAGCAGTCAGATGGTAGAATTGGAGTTGCTGAGACAACAATTCTGCAAAGGAGACTGCCACTATGCCTGCGATAATCATACAGCTGAACGAGGGAATAATCAAGGACGACCTGAAAAAACTGATTCGCAACAGTATGGAAGAACCCTTGAACGGCCTGCCGGAACAGGAAGCGCAGCAGCTGCCCCATGCTGCCTGGTATGAGCACAGCGAGGAGCGACAGGGATATCGCAGCGGTCATTATAGCCGGGATCTTACTACAACTTTCGGAGACGTGACGTTAAAAGTACCAAAGCTCAAAGGTGTGTCATTTGAAACGGTCATCATTATGCGATATCAGCGCCGGGAAAGCTCTGTGGAGGAGACGCTCATCGAAATATACTTAGCCGGTGTTTCCGTGTGCCGTGTGAAGGATATCATGGAAGTCCTCTGGGACAGTGAAGTTTCTCCGTCTACTATCAACGAACTGAGCAAAAAGGCATATGTCCACATAGAGGATTGGCGCAACCGCCCCTTGCAGGGCGGCAAATATCCATGTGTTTACGTGATGGCATTTATCTGCATCGCAACTAGGGCGGAGAGTTTGAAAACATGAGCATTTTAGTAGCCATTGCAGTCAATGAGGTCAGTTATAGGGAAGTGATAGGGGTGTAGCCGAGGGCATGAGAGAGGACAAGGCCGCTAAAAAAGTGGAAGACAGTGTCGAAGAGACTCTTACTTATGCCGACTTCTCCTTTGAGCATTGGACACGCATTCGAACCTACAATGTCATTGAACGTCTTAACCGCGAGATCCGTCGCAGAACCCGGGTGGTAGGCACTTTTCCGAACGGAAACTCTGCCCTGATGCTTGTCTGCGTCAGGCTTCGTCATGTCGTCGGTATCCAGTGGGGGAACCAAAAGTACATGAACATGGAGCACCTTAACACTGTGTTTGCCGATTCCCAAATCGCCGATTAACTCCCTGATCTAACTTCTCTGCACCCTAATTTGCAAAATTTTCTTGACAGTACCTTTTGTAAAGATTCCAGCGGAAGCAAAGGATATCAAACTATAAAAAGTTCAAAACCCGAGGCAGCGGATAACGATAAGGTGGAGTTAAGCGCCATATGTTATCTTTCTTGCATAGTTAAAAGACAGTTGCATAGACAGATCTTAAGGAGAAAACGCTGGCAAGCTTCTAGGCGCAATGGTGGCCATGGCGGTAAACACTGAATTGCTGTAAGATACTTCGAAATCGTCACCCGGGCAGCTAAGCGTCCTCCGGATGCTGAGCAGTCCCAATCCACCTTCCTGTTTGCGGGACAAAAGCTCCCCTCCGATTTTGCGAACCTGTCCGTCAAAGGGGTTTTCCACCAGCAGCTTCAGATGATTACCATCCCACCGGCAACGAATGCGTACGAAACGGGAGCCGGTAAACCGTCGGCAGGCGTCCAGCGCGTTTTCCAAGAGGTTGCCGATCACGATGCACAGCGTCAGATCATCAATAGAAATCGTTTCCGGCAGATCCAAATGCGCCTCCAGATTTACCTGATTTTCCCGGCATCTGCCCGAAAACTCCTGCAAAAGGCCATTGACAGCCTGATTCTGGCAAAATGTCTGCGTAGCGGCGCTGTCCAGCTCTCTTTGCAGGTCGTGGAGATACCGGGCCTGTGCATCTCGGTCCATACTCTGCAAAGCGTGAATATGATGGCGAAAATCATGTCGGATAATCCGAACCTGTTCAATATAATCCAATATCTGATGGTAGTGCTCCCGCTGCTGGTAGAGAAGCCGCTTTGCAACCTCCAGCTCCCCGGTCATTTTTCTGCGCTCCATCAGCTCCAGAATGCTGTTTAAAATCAGGACATACAGCCCGACAATCATACTGCAAAGAATGAAGAAAAACGCGACGGCGCCAAATCCACCCACAGCCAGCGCGCGGCTTGAAAAGATGGTGTTGGTTCCCACAAACAGAAGGAGCAGAGAGATCGTGGGGTAGGCAAGCAGCAGTGTGGAGGCTCGGACAGATAGTTCCGTAAGCAGCCGCTTTACAGCCGCCTTCATCCAAAGGCGAACTCCCAGATAAAATCCAAATGCGGACAAAGCTGAGACGATTACACAGATTTGGGAGTAGGTAAGCTCTGTTCTGCCCAGCAAGGCCCATGCAATCAATTCATTTAAAGAGGCGGAGAGCACCGCAAACAGCCAGGCCGACAGATAGAGAAAGGCCTTTTCCAATAAACCGCCCTGAAAGAAAAGAAGAAGAATGAGAAAATAAAGGAAGGAAAACAGTCCCTGAAAACCCACAAAAACACTGTCCGGAATGTGAAATAGAATTTGCAGAAAGGTCATAATGACCCACAGATAAACGGAGATACTGGCAATATTCTCCCGGCTTTTAACCTTGGGCTCCAGGCAAACAAAAACCGGCATCATTCGTACGGAAAGCGTAATCAGATTGAGGAAGATTCGGCAGGCTTCATCATTCATAGCGTTCACCTGAGCCGGTGGCGGTAAAATGCCGCCTTGCTCTGCCGATAATAATTTCGGGAAATAGGCACCACCATGCTTTGACGAAGGAGAAACCCGTTCGGCTCCATCTGTTCCACACTGTCCAAATTCACAAGGTAGCTTTGATGGCACCGTAGAAACTGAGGATATCCCGCCAGACAACACTCCAGATCCCCCAGCTTGTGGGTAATCGGAAATCGCTCCCCGCTGCACAGTGTGACATAAACCTGATGCAGGCGGCTTTCAAAATAAGCCACCTTCTCCAGCCGCAGTTCCAGCGGAACGCGATTTCGGATGACCTGAATGGAAGCCGTACGGCTCTCAAAGCGCTCTTTCAGCACCCGGCTCATAGTCTCTTCGAAGGCGGTCTGCTGTATGGGTTTGAGAACAAAGCCCGCCGCACGGACACTGTAT
>JAYFOA010000093.1:0-17710 GCA_034933145.1 Clostridiaceae bacterium | reverse complement strand
TGCCCTTGTGGTTGGTTCCGCTGATCAACAGGATTTTCATAGTGCTCCCTCTGTTATCTCATGGTTACGGCAGCCGCCGTTTTCTTTCTGCGCCCGCCTCGGGGCCCCTGGCCTATTCAAAATAAAACAGATCCTCAAACTTTTTTTCCAGCGCGATGCAGAGGATCAGCGCGAGCTTTGCCGTCGGGCTGAACTGCCCGGTTTCGATCGAGCTGATGGTGTTTCGGGAAACGCCGACCATTTCGGCCAGCTGCGTCTGAGAGAGCTTTTTCTCGGCCCGCACATCCTTCAGCCGATTTTTCAGTATCAGTTCTTCCGTCATCGCATTACCCCAGCAGATGCGTAACGAACAGCACGGTGAACATCACAAAAAGCACGCAGTACAGAATCCCGACCCACAGCTCATGGCGCTCTTTCAGCTTGATATATTTGACGATGAACATCGTCCCGAGAATGCTGAAATAAATCATCCAGCTTGCATAGCTCAGGTGGCCGGTGACCGTCACCTCCAAAACCGCGATCACGCAGCAGACGAGCATGCCGATCTGCGCCGCCAGCTTCCCCGCGGCCGCCGCGGCGCTCGCTTCCCGCTCATCCATGTTCTTGTTTTCTTTCCGGCTCTTTGCCAGAATCTCTTCTTTGTCCATTCCAAAGCCTCCGATCCGTTTTGCCAAGTTATCTTTGCAGTCTTAGTATAATGCCGCCAAGTTTACTTGTCAACATAATTTGCAAAGTTTTCTTTGCAAAAAAGCTTTCCCCGCGGGGGCAGGCTTTGTCCGGGCAAAAGAAAAGCGGCCGTCCGGCTCCCCCTCCTGGCCGGACGGCCGCTGCCGCGGAACGATCGGAACCGTTCGCGGCTTGCAGCGCGCAGCGCGTATGTAGTAGGCTTTCGCCTGTGCGGACTATGCCTCGACAGCGATCCATACATCCATATAGGGAACGCCGTCTTTGTCGTATACCTTTTCAAAGCAGGGCAGGATGTCTTTGCTCTCCTTATGGCGCAGGCCGTTGACGGTCATATAGCGCATAAGGGTCTTATATGCGTTCGGGATCAGGGCAAACGGGTTGACAAAGGGATTTTGAATCGTGATCGCCGCGTATTTCTGCGCTGCCTGCGCGAATACGCCCGCACCGTCCGCCTGGAAATCTTCCGGCAGGATGCACGCCGCGGCGTATCCGTGCATATGATATACGTTGATCTGCTCCTGCGACAGAAACGGGAAATCCCATCCGATCAGCTCGGGCTGCGCGATGCCGTTGGCTTCCGCCCAATCCCGCATATGCCGGATGGCATCGGTTTCCGGGTCGCTGCTGATGACCGCATACGGGAGATACCGAAGCGGCGGCACGCTTTCGATCCGGATGTTCCCATAGGCTTCATTGTCCGAGCTGATGCTTCCCATCAGCAGATCGTCCAGAGAGCAGGAAAACATCTTGCACAGCGCCATCGCTTTTTCCATCTCCGGGAAAGCGGATTCCACCTCCCATTTCGAGACGGTCTGCCTCGAAACACACAGCTTTTCCGCCAGCTCTTCCTGCGTCATTCCCCGATGCATTTTTCTCAGGAACTGCAGATTTGTGCCAAAACTCATTGGGTCGTCCCCCTTTCGTAATGCATTCATCATAACCGACCTGAAATGGGAATTACACCAATTTGCATGTTCTTTTTTTCACAGATGCGCAACTTCAGGTTGCGCGCAAGAAGCAGCGCCGGCCGGGACGTCCGGAACCGGGCCGCGCAGGCGCCTATTCTGCCTGCGTGATCTCAATGATCCCCCGGCACCTCGGATAATTGGCGCAGCCCCAGAACTCCTGCCCGGCATTTTTCCCCCGGGCTGCTTTCCGCCGGACCATCGGGGCCCCGCATTTGGGGCATCGGGGAGCCCCGCCGCTGTCTTCCGCGGGCGGGGGCGGCGGCACTTCCGCCGCCTTTTCTGCCGGCGCTGCCGTCGGCGCTTCCGCCGGTGTTTTCGCCGGTTCCGCCGGGGCGTTCGGCCTGTACTTGTCCAGATAATCGGTTGGGCACGGCTGATGCCGCAGGTAAAAGAACCACGCCAGCTGCTCCATGTTGCTCTCGCTTACGTCCGCGGCGTCCTTTTCCCCGTTGACTTTTCGTATGTATTCGCTGAGCTGGTCGGCGCGGATCACCTGATTTTTGATTTCTTGGGAGGCATACTTGACGTTCAGGACGGTTTTGGGGTTGGCGAGCACGGCGACGGAGCGGTAATTGTCATAGAAGTACTTTTCAAAGAGAGACCGGGTCAGGGCGCTTTTCTTTTCCGCGGCGCGCATTTGCCGGATGAGCTCCAGATGCCTTCGATTCTGCGTAATGGGGGAATAGATGCCTTCCTTCCGGTTCCCCAGACTGCGGACAAAATCCCCGTTGTTGTTCACCGTGATGTTGCCGTAGAGGTTTTTGCACTCCACAACAAAATTGCGGTGCCGGGTGACGATCAGATAATCGATCTGGGCGGAAAGATCGTCGTATTTCAGATACAGATCATGCAGCACAAACATGGGAATATGGCTGTTTTTCAGCTCAAAGAGAACGGCGTCCTCGCCGGAGATCCCGGCCTTTACCGCCGCCATGTCGCTTTCCAGCGCCGCCTTGATTTTGGGGTCTTCCGTGGCGGCCAAAAGCTGCTCCATCGCATGGAGCCGCTCGTTTGCCTCGCTGTCTTCCTTCAGGATCACCGGTTCTTTGATCTTGTCAAAAAGTCCCATGGATCTCTCCTGCTTTTCTGTTTCATTCCTGCGGCAAAAGGATTTTATCCGCAAAATCATACCAGCCGTGATAAAACGTTTTTTCCACCGTGCCGATATTCTTTAATATGTACAGCTTCCCTGCGATGGAAGCGAACTTGTCCCAATAGCTGCCCGTGTCTGCCGCCTTTCTGTATTGCGCCTGCTGGCCCGGGTCGGTTTCCCCGACGGCGCGGCGCAGTGTTTCTTTTGCCGTATCCAGTTTCCCTGACAGGAAATCATTAAAGACCGGTTCCGACAGATCCACGCCATACGACAGCGCATGCGCAAAGCCTTCATCAAACGCGGTATAGCTTAAAGCTTCCAAGTAGGAAAGGCCTTCCGGAACAGGGTAATATTCATGCAGGCACAGATGAATCAGCTCGTGTGTCAGCAGCTTCCGGCAGCGATCCTCCGCGTTTGCGGCGTCCTCCCCAACCCGAAGCAAGTCAAAAATGACATACTCTTTTCCGTCATGCTCCAATGTCACCGCATCATACGGAGCGGGAAATCCAACCACGAGCAGAACCGTACATTGAGCGGCGATCCGATCGAAATTGGGGAACAGCATCTTTATGACGGTGCTGCTGCGCGGCTGAAAGTTGAGGAGCTGCGCCTTCAGCTGGTCCTGCAGCTTTGCCGCCCGCGCCCTGTGCCGTTGATCCGGCAGCTCAAATATACTGCCGTTTCCAAACGAATGAAAAATCCAACAGTCCCGATAGGCTTCCATGTTCCTGCCGCACAGATAATCCATCACCATATGGTCGTCAATCATCATAATAATGCCTCGTACCTGTTTATCATCGCCGCTTGTTTCTCTCCTCGTCATCATACCCCCGCTCACCGTGAAGCTATGGGGAAATATGTCGCGCATCTATTCTAAGATTGCTTAATCTTACATTTGGCCCCGGCCCTGCCGCGATGCCCACAGCACAGGCCCCCGTTCTGCACGCTGCCGGGATCAGTCATCGGGACAGATCAGCAGAACCGACATATATTCCGGTGTAATAAATTATATTAATTATAACATTCCTGTCCGCGGATGGCAAGCACCCAAGCCCCCAAATCCGTAAAAAAACAGCCGCCCGGCTTTTTTAGCCGGGCGGCTGTCCACAATTTATAGCGCTGCCTCCGCAGCCGCACGCGCTTTCGTGGCTTTTCGTTATGTAGGGAACGGTCTTGACCGTTCCGAAAGTCTTGTCTGCTATGCGCGCAGCGGGACGCAGGCTTCGCGGCCTACGCGGCCGCACGGCGGTCACGGCTTTTCGTGATGTAGGGAGCGTCTTGACCGTTCCGCAAGTCTTATCCGCATGTGCGCAGCCGGATGCAGGCTTCGCGGCCTACGCGGCCGCACGGCGCCTACTTTTCAGCGTGTAAAGTAGGCAAAAGCGCCGGGGGCGTTGCAGCCCCACCAGGCCCTTGGCCCGTCGGGGACCCCTTTCAATCTCATAAATTCCCGGCAATTCATTTGCCGAACATTATAAATTCCAGTGGGGCCCCCGACAGACCAGAGGCCTGTTGGGGCACGGTGCCCCCCCGTTTACATCCCGTATCATCGCCATGCGATATGCCTGATCCGGCTTAATCCGCAAGATTGGGCATGAAGGTACGCGGATTGCTCAGCCATCGGACCGTTTCCTCCTGCACATCCGGATGATCGACCCAAAAATCAGGTGTAAATCCTTTTCCCTCAACACAATCCTCCGGGTTTTTGCAGAGGTTAATCATATTCGGAACTCGCAGAATCATGCTTGAATTTGTCAGCTGATAGCTTGCCACATTTCCGAATGTATTACATCCCATTGAGTTTTCACCGATAAACACTACGCTGCGCAGGCTCTTTGCGAACAGTACGGAGCTTTCACCTGCTGACGCCGTATCACTGTTCATCAGGAAATAGAGTGTTCCGTCATAGGTTCCCTTTTCGCGATCGTATTCGGCCGAATTTGTCAGAATCCATTCACGCCTGCAATTTTTCTTTTCTGTAATGGGAGATATGAGCTTCGCGCAGTATTCCTCACAGGCAACATAGCCATTTAGCCCTAAAACAAATCCTTCCGGGATTCTTGAATACCCGCCCTCGTTAGAAAGATTATTCCAGATCATACGGCCTGAATCCGAATATTTCTTACCCAGCGCAAGAACATCATTGTCTCTGTTCAAGGGAGGCACATAATCGCAGCAATTTGACCTGACAGCCGGAATTCCGTTCACCGAGCTTTCTTTCAGGCAGACATCCCCCGTTTCTCTTTTCGTACCGGCCCGACATCTGTGCAGCTTTAGTTCGGCGATTGTCCCATTGATACGAACATGAATAGATTTGCATGGGTCCCATGAACGGCAGCCTATTAGAAAATACTCTTTTCCAGCCGGCGCAAGCGTAGGATACAGATGCTGAATGTCATGAACGGCCGCGCCCACCTTTGCATTTTGATCCGTGCTTTTGACGATCAAATATCTGCCCCCGGTTCTTTCCACAATTATATCTGCAAAATAGGCGGCATATTTTTTTGCATAGTGCAGCCTTCCCGTCAGGGGCGAAGCAAAGGATAAATGAGCATCCACGATCCCTCTGTCAAACGCATGATGAATGAAACGGCAAAAATCCCCGATATTGATTTCCGGCATGCGCTCAATATCGGCTTTGATGTCGGAATAGCATTTATCAAAGGATATTCCTTGCCGCTCCCAATATTCTTTGCCTGAATACCGGTTGTTCAGTATGTAGCACAATTCATCTAAATCAAATAGGGCCTCCCGCCGCGTCAATACTCCATTGTATTCTTTGATTTCCCTGTACTGGCTGTCAATAGGTTCGGAAATGTACTCGTCAAAAATACCTTTCATGCTCCCCGCCTCCCCACTCAATAAATATGGTAGTATCAATTACACGCTTTTAAATGCGCTTTACTGAGCAAAATATATTCCCCCTGGGCGATAAAGTGCCACCAGCCTCCCGCACTCCGCACAAATAATAAACCCGCCCTGCCATATGGCAGAGCGGGCCCTGGTTCTCACACACTGCCGGGATCAAAAGACGCGGCGGAACGGCGAGGTTTGGTTACATTTTATCTAAAACTGTTTTAATTATAATCTTTTTGTTACCAAATAGCAAGTGTAAAGAAAAAAGCCCGCCGGCGGCGGGCTGCTATGCATGCAGCGGGAACCAGGCTTCGCGGCCTCCGCGGCCGCACGGCGATTCCGTTGCTTTTCGTGGTGTAGGGAACGGTCTTGACCGTTCCGAAAGCTGCCTACTGCTTATAATAACGAAACTGTCGGCGCGCTGGGGTACGCAGGCTTCGCGGCCTACGCGGCCGCACGGCGATTCCTTTTCGACGTGAAAAGGAACCGAAAACCGCCGGGGGCGTTGCAGCCCCACCAGGCCTTTGGCCCGTCGGGGGCCCCTTTTAATCTCATCAACTCCCGGCAAATAAATTGCCGGGATTTGGACGCAGCACTCGCTGCGCGGTACCCTTTGGGTACCGTCCCCGGACCCCTCCGCGCTTAGTCAAGAGACTTCGCATGTGCAGTGGCTGACAAGGAAGTGCAATGCTCATTGGACGGGGACTACGGCGCTTCTGCGCCGCGCGGCCGCGCAGCGAGTGCCACGTTTAATGCTTTACATTCAGCAGCAAGAATTCGGATAGCTCTTACTTAATTGTAAATGTTGCGAAGACCGGTTGTGCCTCCGATGCCGGCGCACTATCCTCTGAGACGAACATCACAAGCCGGTACTCCCCCGGCTCATAAATATTACCCCAATTAAAATTGAAATCAATTGAGTATGATAATGTTTCATCTACGGATAGCGGAAAGCCATCTTTTTCGTCACCAAATCCGCCGATGCCGGTGTTCTCGGGCAGATTGGTACGCACACACCGCCAAACGCCGTTTACTCTGTATTCAAGCCGGTCGTAATTGTCCATGGGATCAGTGCCCCTATCAACCTCATAGGCCGGCCATCGGCGAAGGGTTCGTCCCGTATCGTTATGGAGAGTCAACCCGACGGTTCTGCCAAGAAGCTGCCAGCGAGAAATCGTTGCTTTTTCCAGTGTGAAGGTCACGCTGGGAAAGGGCTCGCTCTTGTCCCAACGCGAAACTTCGCCGATCTGCGCGCGGCGTGTACCAGCCCAGGCATTGCGCAACAGCAGCCCGCCGACAATCAGAACGACGGCCAGCAGGATCAGCAGCCAGGTTCTTAGTTCACGTTTTCGTGCGCGGCGGATCGCCTCGGGACTGTACGGGTTTTCCATGCGGAGCACCGCCTTTCTGTCAATTGATCGTGCCGTTGCCTTTCTATTACTGCGGCCCGCCGCCGCGCCCCGGCTATTCCATCAGGTTTTCCCGGATATATTCAACGACCTCTTCCTGCTGCTTCCACTGAAATGGATTAGGAATAAATCTAAAAAACAGGTAGCCCGAAACTGTCCAGATGGCACCGACGGTAAAAACAAACACCTTTCCGGGTACGTCATAGTTCGGGTTCAGAAAACAGCCAAACAATATGTTGATCCACCAGAAACCAAAAAAGCAGGCAAGCGTGATTTTTGCCGCTTTCGCAAGCGTGAATTCCCCAATAATGTAAGTAGCGCCGTCGCGGGTTTCGATCCTTCCCACAAAAGGCAAAGTGGGTGATGCAAAAAAATGCCTCCTGTTTTGAAAAGATAAAACGTATTATTTTTATTCCATTTGAATAGAAGCCGATGCTCGGACAGCCCATTTGCAAAATTCATCGGCCGGGTGCCGGCACTCAGCCTTTGCCTGATTATCTCGGGAGACAATTTTGTCTCAAACTCCATTGCCATTCTTCCCTCCGATCGCCCTGTTTTTCTCCGGATGTTTGCGCCGCGCAGGGAACGGTTCTGACCGTTCCGAAGACCAACAAATAGCTCTGCGCACAGCGGGAACTAAGCTTCGCGGCCTACGCGGCCGCACGGCGATTCCTTTTCGGCGTGAAAAGGAACCGAAAACCGCCGGGTACGTTGCGCATGCGTCCCCGGACCCCTCCGCGCTTTGTCTTGCGGCATCGTATGTGCAGTGACTGGAAAGCAAGTGCGGTGGTTCTTGGACGGAAGAACGGCGCTTCTGCGCCGCGTACTAATGTTCGGCAATTCATTTGCCGAACATTTATAAATTCAGAAGGGGCTCCGGCGGAGCATAGCTCCGTTGGGGCACGGCAGCTCTGAAGATCTAACCGCACTTGGAGATAACGATCCCCAAATACGTTACACCCCAATGAAAACGACTATTTTATTTCTATCCTCATTTTACAGCGGGGGCACTCGACAAAAGATCTTTTTAACGATAACAAGGCATGGAATTCGCCGTCAAAGCGCCCCCCTGAGCCGAAGCCGCAATATGGGCACTTACATTTATGGCACAGAAAAAATGCGCCAATAAATAAGCATGGGATACTGACTGTTAAGAACGCTGTCAGTACTATCGTGGAAAAATAAAAGAACGATACAGCTATTCCTGTTGCAAATATTCCCAGTCCGCCCCAGCTGAAAATATAAGAAAGGCGAAGATCCCGTTTCAAAATATACTTCGTTGTCATCTTTCTATCACCCATTTTAAGTATGGGAAACGGTCCTGACCGTTCCGCCATCCCGCTCAGGTTCTATTCAATAATTGTTTTTTCGTCACAACTTCCAGGGCCAGATAAAACAATTTTTCGCGCGCTGTAAAATTACCCGGCCATCCGCGATCGTCATAATTGGATACATCAAAAAGAATATCCCCGCTATACAATAATTGTCCGAATCTGGCGCCTCTGAATCTCGATACCGCGGTGATCGTGGCGCATTCCATTTCAACGACCTGACACCCTTCTTCTTTTCGATACTTGACCATATCCGGGGTCTCGCGGAAAAATGCGTCTGTCGTCCAAGTCTTGCATTCAATAAAAGGCGCATTGTTTTCAAGCAGCGTATCCTTTATCACCGAGATGATATCCCGATCCAAAACGATCTCACGGGACGGAGGCAGGTAGTGATAGGAAGCGCCTTCATCCCGCAGCGCCGCGACAGGAATGATCACATCGCCAGCCGGGATGTTATCCAAAACGCCGCAGCTCCCGCAGGCAATAATGACTTCCACGCCGTACCCGATCAAAAAATCAGTCATCATGGCAATCGATGCAGAGCCGACCACCGCCTGAATCATACAGATTTCCACACCGTTATATTCAAAGACATAAACGGGAAACGGCCTCATCTCCGATTCATATTCACTTTTTATCTCACCCTTGTGCGTCTGGAGAAAGTGTTCAATGATCTCCCCGAAAAATGTCATGACACAGACTTTGGGCAGACGATTTCTGCCCTGCCGATTTGTCAGAATTACCCCGTTCGGTTCCGTGTCATATTCAAGGATCGGAAAATTGTTTTTTATCAGCGACATAATAACCCTCCATTTTACGTCTCGCGTTCACCGCATTCGATCTTCGCCGGAGGATGCCGGGAGACCGTTTGGCCGCAGGCTCCCCCGCGTCCGTGCGGCGCTTTCGTGGCTTTTCGTGATGTAGGGAACGGTCTTGACCGTTCCGAAAGCTGCCTACTGCTTATAATAACGAATCGCTCGGCGCGCAGCGGGAACCAGGCTTTGCGGCCTGCGCGGCCGCACGGCGCCTACTTTTCAGCGTGTAAAGTAGGCAAAAGCGCCGGGGACGTTGCAGCCCCAATGGGCTCTTGGCCCGCCGGGGGCCCCGTTAAATCTCATAAAATCCCTGCAAATGAATTGCAGGGATTTGACGCGGCACTCGCCGCGCGGTACCCTTTGGGTGCCGTCCCCGGACCCCTCCGCGCTTTATCTTGCGGCATCGTGTGTATGGTGGCCGGAAAGTAAATGCGGTGGTTCTTGGACGGAGTAACGGCGCTTCTGCTTAACATTAGGCGAAGTTCAAATGAGCTGTATTTTCGGTATTATACGCGTTTTAAGATGACTGACAACGAAATGTTTTGAGAATACTAGAGTTTGTGCTCCGTAAGATTTATCGCCCGGTTTATTACAGCCTATCATACCAATCTGCTTAGGTAAGGGAACATTGCGAGGAGTAAACATGTTCACAGATAAAAGACTGACATCCGCATACCGAAATGCGAAAGTTGAATCCTTTGACACAAAGTCTAAGTATATAATTTTTAGTGATTCCCACAGGGGCGACGATAGCGCTTCCGATGAATTCACCAGGAACCAAAGTGTACTGCTGCACGCCCTTGAATACTATTATGAGAATGGATACCGATACGTCGAGGCTGGAGACGGAGATGAATTGTGGGAGTATTCCGACTTTAAAGCCATACGCCTGGCGCACTCTGACGTATTTAAGTCCATCAAGAAATATTATGATGCAGGCAGATTGGTTTTGCTCTACGGTAATCACAACATTTATCTGCGATCAAAATCCTTTGTCAGGAAAAATTACTACAGCTATTATGATGAATTCAGTCAGGATACGCAGGAATTTCTGAGAGACTTGGTTCCATATGAGGCGCTGGTATTAAAGAACAAGGATACAGGGCAGGAAATACTGATTATACACGGGCACCAAGGCGATTTCATGAATGATCAGCTGTGGATAGCCTCTATGATGCTGATGCGATATTTTTGGAGGTTTATGCATGTGGTCGGATTTCAAAATCCGGCCAGCCCGGCAAAAAACCTTTACAAAAGGTCAAAAATTGAAATTAAGTACAGAAAGTGGATCGCAGAGCATCATAAAATGATTATCTGCGGGCACACGCACCGGCCAAAATTTTCAGAGAAGGATGAACTCCCATATTTTAACGCGGGCTGCTGTGTTCACACAAAGGGGATTACGGGAATTGAAATAGCCGGCGGCGAAATCATGCTGGTAAGCTGGAGAATCAGGGCAGACCCGGACGGTAACCTCAGAATCGAAAGAAATATCGTCAGAGGCCCCGTCCCTATTGAAGAATATGATTTTCAATAGCAGCCAACTGGTGCAAGAGCGCTTTGCGTTTTCAGCTCTCGGTTTTTATGTAATGAATGTGGTTTTGTGCTAAGGAATTATCCAACCAACGCTTATGTTCATTTGTGTACCTCTCTCCCACCGCGCGCTATAACAATAAACCCGCCCTGCCATACGGCAGAGCGGGCCCTGGTTCTCACGCACTGCCGGGATGCTGCTGTCTTTTCCGTTCCCGTTTGTCAGAGACACGCGAAGCCGGAGAATCTGGCGGATATGTTTATCCTTATCGGCTGCACCCGCCTGCTATGGAAGCTTTGACTGGCGGATGAAAAATCCAGCTTGTAAGCAAACAGACCCTGCAAAAATGCTGTATAAATCAGGCTGTTGTTTCGAAGATTATAAACATAATAGGTAATTCACCCCATCGCTTCCAACAGTTCATCGATCTCCTCATGTTTTATACGGCTTTTCCAGGTTTCAATGTCGCGTTTAATTCTCTGCTTATGTTTTAAATATTTAACGCCAGACAACATAGGCAAGAGCGAGGACAAATAAGTGATTCGTTCCTGCATATAGGGAACCATACTTCCCGACCCACCCCAACTTGATGCTTCCAAAGGTAGCTGTTCAAATAATGCAAAATCACTGTTCAGTTTCAAAAGCTTTCCTAGTGCACGTCTTCTGCGATCGGCACCATGCTCATCAATAGCATTAAAGAGCCCATACATACGTTGCTGATCTAAACAATGCTTCTCAATTGTGCTCTGAATCCATCTTTCCTGCTTTTCAGCTATGTCAGCTTCTCCTTCTTTATGAAGCAGCAGATGACCAATTATGGAACTATATATCCATCGTTTTCCCTCTGCTCTAGTAAATATATAATCTGAAATCTGTTCCATATATAACATGAACGAGTCTTCTTTCCAAATACATTCCAGCCGATTTGCCCATTCGTCGTTAGAATCATAAAAGCGAGAATCTATATAAATAATTTTGTCGAGATAACAATAAAGAAAGTCGTGATCTTTCTTTATAATCTCTATAAGAAACTGTCCTTCGTAATCATCATTGCGTGAATATACAACGCATTTCATATAAATATCTTCTAAAAGTGGAATATCATTTTCATACTTAGTAATTATTTTGATTGCTTGAGCTTGATATGTATTCAACATAAAGGAAAAATAAAGGCTGAATATAAAAGGAGACTCCTCATAATGGGCTGTAATAATTCTGCTGGCCTTTAACACAATGTCTTTATCAACACATTCGTATTTTTCAATCTCATCAATAGGACGATAAGGTGATGAACGTATATGTTTCGGTATGTTTTCTAAATACAGAGTGAGTTCTTTCATCCAGTCAACAGATATTTGATTTTCCGGAATTTCAACAAAGAAACGCCATAACCATGTATTTTTTTGAGAAAATTCGCAAGAATCGATTAGTGACTTGATTTCTGTTGCTGTCATCATCGAAAAAAGATTTGTAAGGATACCATAGGCGCGTATATTATAAGGAGTATTAGCACCCATATATGCCTTTACCACATCTATATATAACGTTTGATTTGCCGAAGATGCCTCTATAGCGTACTCCACTCCGAAAGATAATAATTGTGTTTCACGATCAACCATTTCCAAACACTCGTTGCAGACTTGAAATAGGTGCTGGTATTTAAGGAGGTCATATTGTTGCACTAGTTCCTGTACCTGCTCCCTGTGCCACTCCTCATATTCTTGAAGCCCCAGGTGCAGCATTTCGCGGCGATTTCCATTCAGGACATGGTAAATTTCGTACTTATGAGATCGCAAAAATGGCAACAAGGTATCTCCACAGTCATATTCAGCACGCTGCGCTACATTTCGAACATGTTCAGCTATTACACAGTGGTACAAATTTTCTGGCGAGAGCAGCCTGAAGAAACACAACACAGCCTTCAAATCTTGCCTTACAATCTCATAATCTATTTTTTCGCCATATCCTTTGCAATAATCCATAAGTAAGCTTTCGATTTCTTCGTGGCATTTCCCGCTTTCATAAATTTTATATAATTGCTCCAACAAAACTCTCCGATACTCCAATACTGATTCATGTAGCGTCAACGGCATTGTGTAAAATGTAAAGGTGCGCTGTCTCCCACCTTCTGTTCTAGAAAAACTTAACTTCAAATATTGTTCTGCCACCCTGACAAAAAGAATTAAAACCTTATCTCTTGGGTTTGATTCGACTGCCGCGCAAAGTTGTTCCACCACAGTTTTTTGCGTATAATAATCAAATCGCGGAGAGTCTTTATCTACCCCAAATCGAGATACAAACGCACTATATACTTGCTCAAACAAATCAGGGCGCTTTTGATAATAAAGCAGCAATAGTTCAATCGCTTCCGGAAGCTGCAAATTTAATTCAAAACCACACAATATTTCTATGATATCGTCGCTTATAGTTTTCTCGCTGTCCGTTTTCTTGAAAGCAATTGATCGGACATCAAATGAGTGCACAGATTCCTCATCAATCAACTCTTTCAATAAAACAAGGGCCTCCGTGGGGCGAACCATGTAAAACGCCTTGAAAAAGGGTAAAAAACTGTCTATATCAGGACGTAAATGATCCCAGACAATGTTGATTTGTTGCTTAATATATTCCTGCACATGTTTGCTTGGAAAAACATTCAACAGGATATTGCAGGCAGTGATGGTTTTTCCCTTATTTATGAAAAAGCAGCTTTCTAGCATTTGACATAGAGGAATAATTTTTTTGTCAATAAAGGCGTATTTGATTAGATAATTACTAAAACTCTGATCAGAAACCTTGGCGGCTTTATCATGGCATAAGTCTACCAGTTCTAGATCATGAAGTTGCTTTAAATCAGAAATAAATACATCATCTGTAATTTTCGCAGAGGCAAAAATTGGCTGCAATCGCTCAAGATAATCCAAATGAAGAGCTTGAAAAAATGCCATGATGCCGGCCGAAGCAACTCCAGTTTCGCTGCTGGTAATTATCTCAATTTGCTTTCCGTAGTAATGATCATAAAAATCCGAAGCGTCTCGAATGGGATCAATTTTCCCTGTCTCAGCGGCAACCTTGCCTGCAAGCATTGCCAATCGGGCATTTCCTTCCGCAATAGTAACTATTCTATCCGCAAATAAATAGTTAGTAATCCCGAAGGCTGCTTTTATCAGCTTTCTGATGTCCTCGTCCTTTAGCAATCCGACTTTCAATATCTCGGGCTTTTCAACTTCAAGCACTTGGTTTACTACCTGCTGCCGGGCATAGTCGCGCACTGTCATAACGACTTTTTGGACGCGTCTCTGCCCTACTGTCTTTGGTAAATAATCCAGCACAAAATGCAGGCCAGTCAATTCATTTGCATCGTCAACAAAAATCAAATAATTTTTATCTGTTTCAAATGATGCTCTCAGGTCATCATATAATGCTAGCTTATTGCTTTTGATGCAAACAATCTCATACCCATTCTCGCTAGCAATCTCCTCACAAAGTTCCAATGCCAACCTTGTCTTTCCCACTCCCGCTGGTCCAGAAATAATTAGCACACTACTCAGACAGAGTTTTTCCTTCGCGACCCTAAGTTCCTCTTCTCGAAGGAGAAATTCTGTATCTAGCGGTGCGGACATTTGGTTAGCATCGTGTACTTGCACGAACTCTCGCATAGAAGTAATCTGTCCTGTATCTATACTAACGCTAAGGCACTCTCTTGCGATCCGAGGATATTTCAGATATAAATCATTCCCTAATTTATCCAATCCGATCAACGTCAAAATAGCATTTCTTTCTTCACAAAATTTGTGTAGCTGCTGATAATCGCCAGGCAAAAGTCGCCCAAAAGTATGGCAGTATACAATTTCGGAAACATCCTCCGGGGATACTCCGGTTTTATCGGGATCAAAACATTTTCCCAAATCATCCAATGCTTTGCTAACAAAATTATCTTTTTGTGTTGTGTACATCACAAAAACAAATTTTCCATTTGCTGATAAAAAATAGGTGTCTGGATTTCCTTTTGCCGTTTTGTCAGTGCCTGTTTTCATTCCCAACGAATACCCTGTTCCATAGCCTCTGCAAGCTAAATATTCATCACAAAGATTTTGAAAGGCTCCGCCCTCTAGTTGGTCAATCCGATATTTAATATCTGTGAGTTTAGACATTGAAACCTCCTGGCATCTGCATAAATAATTATAATAGAACTGAAAGACTGCGCAATGGAAATTACATAGTACGAAAAAGCCTTTACAGTTTGTAATAACAGATTTTGTTGGTAGCAGTAATGAATACTACAACGACATAATGTATGAAGCAACTTCCCATATTTGCTATGATCTTAACTCCGTACTTTCCCCCGCGCGCTATAACAACAAACCCGCCCTGCCATGCGGCAGCGCGGGCCCTGGTTCTCACACACTGCCGGGATCAAAAGACGCGGCGGAACGGCGAGGTCAAGAGATATTTTGTCAAAATAAGTTATCTAAATTATAACACCGCCATCACCGGATAGCAAGCGTAAAAAAAGCCCGCGGCAGGCGGGCCTTTGGCCGGGCGCAGCCCGGTGGCCGCGGCTTTTCGTGATGTAGGGAACGGTCTTGACCGTTCCGCAAGCTGCCTACTGCTTATAATAACGAATCAGTCGGCGCGCAGCGGGAACGAAGCTTCGCGGCCTCCGCGGCCGCACGGCGATTCCTTATTTGCTATGCTTACAGCGGGACGCAGGCTTCGCGGCCTACGCGGCCGCACGGCGCCTACTTTTCAGCGTGTAAAGTAGGCAAAAGCGCCGGGGACGTTGCGCTATGCATCCCCGGACCCCTCCGCGCTTTGCCCGGAGACTTCGTATGTGCGGTCGCTGACAAGAAAGTGCAATGCTCATTGGACGTAAGAACGGCGCTTCTGCGCCGCGCGGCGAGTGCCGCGTGTAATGTCCGGCAATTCATTTGCCGGACATTTATTAATTCAAAAGATATCCCCGGCAGACCAAAGGCCTGTCGGGGATATGCCGCATCTACGTCGCCCAAAAATCCGCCGCGTCGCACGTTACATACTGCGGATAGCTCTGCGCCGCCTGCATCAGGCCGATGACCGCCACCTCAAACGCGGTGCGCAGGCGCGCGTCCCCGCAGACGTCGATGCGCACATCCCCGCTCTCATGCGTCATCGCCCCGATGCCCGTAAGCTCGGCGTTTTTCAGCCAGCCCAGCAGGGCGAAGGCGATGCCCGAAACTGATGCGCACACCAGCTTTCCCGTTTCGTCCTCCCCCACGGCGGCGTGGCCGGTGATGGTCAGGGCGCACCGGTCCCCGTCGCTTATGGCTTTGACGCGCGTCATTGCGGATTTACCCCGTTCTGCCGGTTCATGTCCGGCCGGCTCCGCTCGGCCAGGGCCTGGGCGTAGGGGGTTTGCTGGGTCTGCGCCGCCATGACGGCGGCGGCCGGGCCGGCATCGGACGGCGTTTTCGCCTTCGCCGCACCGGGTCTGCCCCCATTGGCCGCCGCGCCTTTCTCCCCTGCTTCCTGCCCGACGGAAGCAAGACCCATCTGCGCGGCCATGCGCGTGACCATCTGCGTCAGCTGCTCCACCTGACCTGCGAGGGTCTGCCCCTTCGCCACATATTCCCGCACCTTGTCCTTGCCCTCAAACTCCATCAGCTCCAGCGCGCCCAGGGCCTCCTGCGCCTTCTGCGGCGCGAAAAAGCCCATGCCGTACAGCTCTTTTCCCATCTGGTTCTGGATGGCCCGGGAAAAGGGGTTCTTCTTCTGCGCCTTCACGCGGATGTCAAAGATCGGGCGGCGGACCATGTCCGCATAGCCGGGGATCTGCTGCTCCTTGATCCGGGCGTTGGCATACTGCTCAAAGGTATAGCCGTCGTCGCCCGTGATGCGGAAGGTGCGCTTTTCGTCATAGAACTGGCGGATCAGCTCGATGCACAGATAGCAGACCTGCGAAAACGCCCGGTACGATCCGGCGATCAGGTCGCGGGAGGTCTTGTTTCCCGCCTCCTGCAGCGCCGCGATGGCAGAGGCCGCCGTCACGCCGGAGGTCGGCCCGCCGCTGGTCACGTCCCGGTTGGAGCTGGTCTCCTTCATCTCCTCGATCTTGAGCTGCAGCACGGAAATATAGTTTCCGTTGAGGGGGGTGGTCTCCACCGGCCGGATCTTTGTGTCGTCGAGGGAGCTGCCGGCCACATGGATCACCCGCTTTGCGGGGTCGGTGAACTCCTCCTCATTGACGCCTGTGTTCTCGCTCATGAAATACCGGGGGTTGGTGGCCTGCATCGCGTTCTCCAGGATGCAGCCGCCCAGCCGGTCGATATACATCTGCGGGTCCTTGGTGATGCTGACGAGGCCGAAGCCCGCCGGCGTCCCCTTCTCCGGGTACAGCGGGTCCAGTACGACGGGGTACATCCCGTGCTCATACCACCCGGTTTCGGCATACCGGGGGTCGTTCTGGCTGGCGTACAGCAGGGTGTCCCCCACGAACTTGGCATAGTGCAGCGCCACCCGGCCCGACGCCAGACGCACCTTATAATACCAGTCCACCACCACCGACATTTCGGTGGTGTCCACGGTGTCGTCATAGTTGTATTTGGACACCTCGATCGTGTTTCCGGGATGCACGTCCGGGTACTGCGCCTTTAGGGCGTCATTGCCGACCAGCGCCGTGATGAACAGATTCGCGCTGTCCTGAATGTCCGTGACGCCCGGCTCCCAGAACAGGTTGAGGATGTCGAGCGCGTGGATGTCGATGTCCCCCAGCCCGTTTTCCAGCCGCGGGTTCCACCCGACGAAATAGGCCGGCGTGCCGTGCTTTAATTTGTCCCACCCGTTCTTGCTGTAGGTGTCCTCAAACCCGTTCCGCTCCAGAATGCACGGGAGGATGGAGGACAGCAGATGGGCGTCCGTCTCGTCCCCCGCCTCCCGCGGGAGGACGCCGGCCTCCGGCACGTTGTCCATCAGGTCGGCGTGCTTGTTCAGGATGGCGTTAAAGAGCCACGCGCTCGTCGGGTTCGGCTGGTCGGCCGGCAG
>JAYFOA010000092.1:0-19253 GCA_034933145.1 Clostridiaceae bacterium | reverse complement strand
CGGAACTGTTACATATCTCCCCAGCCGAGAAGACTCATACGAACGGCTTCTGGAGGGAAACAAGCAGTTTCCCTCCGATGACGAAGATGTGGACGATGCCGCGATTAAGGCCGTGATGATCGAAAAAATGCTAACCTGCCTTAACCACCTCAGCACGGAGGAACAGGAATTGATCACTGCTCTGTTTTTCAAAAGTAAAAGTGAGCATCAGGTGTCCAGAGAAGCTAGTATTCCGCAGCGGACCATTCATGACCGGAAGATAAAGATCCTGGCGAAATTGAAAAAGCTCATGGAAAAGTAAAATTTTTTCTGCTGGCCCCTTGCTCAACGTGGAAATAAGTGAGGGGGCCAGCTCCACAATTCCATAGACCCATATATATGCGGACTTATGACATCATCTCGGATTTTTCTTTGATTTCTCCCAAATATATTTGAGAATTCGACAGTAACGTTGTATAATACGAATATCCAAATTTAGGAGGATGCCTATGTCAGTTAGCTATAAAAAGCTGTGGAAACTGCTTATCGACCGTGATATAAAAAAGAAAGATCTGTGTGTTTCGGCCGGTATCAGCCCCTCCTCGCTTGCCAAGCTGGGGAAAAGCGAAAATGTCAATACGGATATTCTCGTGAAAATCTGCAACGCGTTAAATTGCGATGTGTCCGATATTATGGAGGTCAAGCCAGTATCCACAGAAAAGGAGGAATCCGAGAATGAAAAGCACAACTCCTAAGCTGCCCGGAAAGTTCTGCAGGGTGCTCTCCTTTATTCCCTGGATCAATTGGCTTTCCGTACTTTATATCGGAATCGTGAATACTAACGCACTGCATATTATTTGCGGAATTGTTTATGCGGTCATAACCTTCGCGGTTCCCTCTACGGCGCCGGTTTTTTGGATTGTGGGGATCATCCAATATATTTTCGCTTACCGGAGCATCAAAAAGCGGATGGCTTCGGCTGAGACGCTTCCCGTCAAGCCGCAGGAAAAGGCCAATATCCATTCCCCATCACCGACAGCCCCCGGCTTTTCCGACATGGTGCTGCCGGGGGAGCCGGAGAAAAAACAAGCCGTTCCCGCAAGGCCGCAGTATTCCGCTCCCACGGTCCGGGTTTCGATCCATGATCCGCATGAAAAGTTCTTTGCGGATATGAAAAGGTTTGCCCAGAAGGACGGGAAAGCAGTTCCCTTTGTTCCCTTCATGTCTTATTGGCCGACATATGAGAGTATGAACAAAAGCCAGCAGGCATGGTATTTCTATTGGCGCTCCCAGGTTCGCCAGGGAAATTACATCGACACAGATCTGTCGTACATTTTCGTACTGATCTACGAGCTGCTCAGCGGAACCGGATGGGAAACCCCGCGGGACGGCTATAAAAAGCTCACGCAAGTATGGAATGCCTACCGGGAAAGATTTCCCGCGCTGGACCGTTATCTGGCAGATTGGATATTTGACTTCGCCCGACAGCATGAACTTACAGACTTTTCCCTTTCAGAGCAGGAGAACCCTCACGCCTCGCCCTCGGCCAAAACGGATCTGATGATTGCCCAACATGCGTCCGAGGTTCCATTGAAGCTCTCTTTTTCTCTCATCGACGCGCTGTGCGACTATTCCATTGTCAGCAGCAAGTTCTATAAAGACGGCAATCAGGAACTGATGCGGGAGGCTATCCCTCGGGTTGTGGCTCTTGCCGACGCCGCACTTCAAAAGAAGACGGGAAAGGGCATCTTGGATACCTATGGTCCGACCCGAGCAAAAAAACAGGAGTACTATGCGTTTGCAAGCGCGGTATGCCCCCAGGCAAATCAAAAAATAGCCTTCACGGTCAAGGGCTATTCCGCTTATCCAAAACTGCGCGCTTACATCAACGAGCTGGTTCGCTACGGCGAAAACTCGCTGAGAAGCCTGTGCGGATGCCGGGGCCGTCTTCGCGGGATTACGCTGGACCCGGAAACCTCAAAACTGATCGACAGCTTTCTGGCAAAAGAGTACGGCAATCGGCAGAAAACCGATTCATCAGAGGAAAAGCCCGCGAAGGTGGTTCTTAATTTTGAAAGCATCAACACGCTGCGGGAAGAATCGGACGCCGTGCGGGAAGCACTTTCGGTGGAAGAACCGGAAGCCAAAGCAGAAAAGGCTTTACTGACCGATGTGAAAGAGGTCACCTCGATTTATCTGGCGCTGTCGCCTGAGACGCGAGGTCTTCTGAACCGCTTGCAGAAAAGCGCATGGGAGGCTCCTTCCCAGCCGGGAGACGAAGTTTTGATTCAGGAGATCAACCGGCAGTCGGAACGATATCTGGGGCGCGCGCTTCTGGTCGTGGAAAATTCCGATATTATCGCAGAGGACGATTACCGGGACGAACTCGCCTACATTTATGAAAATCCGCCCGCGATACCGGCGGAGGAAGCCCGGACAAAGTGCTTCGACGCATCTCTCCTGCCGGAAGAATTCCGTGGCTTTATGGAAGCGCTATCGCCGGAGCAGGAAAAGGCTCTATTCGCTGTGACCGCGTCCGTTGACTCGCAGCCGGAACTGGAAAAAATCGCAGAGGAAGCGCTGACCATGCCGCAGATTCTTCTGGACGACATTAATGCGGCGGCCATGCAATATCTGGGGGATATTCTGATTGATACCGCCGAGGAATCGCCGCATATTCTGGACGAATACGCGCCGGCTTTGAAAAAATCAATTGCTTAGGGGGAACGTTATCATGCAGACCGTAAAGATCAGCCGCCGGGAATCCGGCGCGCTTCTCAATTCTCTGATTGCCGGCGTCGTGCCGCGCGTCGGGCTTCGGCACATCGCTGTCGGACGGCAGAAAGAGGTAGGCGCCTTTTTACAGGATTTATCCACCATTGAGGACGGCGGCGCGTCGTTCCGTCTTGTGACCGGCCAGTACGGCAGCGGCAAAAGCTTCCTGCTGCAGATGATCCGCAATAACGCCATGGAACGGAATTTCGTTGTCGCGGACGCGGATCTTTCCCCGGAACGCAGGCTGACCGGCACGAAAGGACAGGGTCTTGCAACCTACCGGGAGCTGATGCAGCATCTTTCGATTCTGACCCGGCCGGAGGGCGGGGCACTGGAGGCGATTCTGCAGAAATGGATCAGTTCCCTGCAGGCGGCCGTCATTCAGGAAAGCGGCTTGCATCCCGGCGATCCGGGAATGGTTGACGCCGTCAGCGGCAAAATCGCGGCGGTCATGGCGGAGCTTTCCGAAATGGCCTATGGCTTTGCCTTTTCCACGGTGATCGAAGCCTACTGGCGCGGGATGAAAACCGGGCAGGAGGAACAGAAGCAGTCGGCGCTCCGCTGGCTGAGAGGCGAGTACACAACAAAAACGGAAGCGCGGCAGAACCTCTCGGTGGACTGCATCATCGACGACCAGAGCTGGTATGATTTTCTGAAGCTGTTCGCACTGTTTGCGGTAAAGGCGGGCTATCAGGGACTGCTCGTCTTTCTGGACGAGGGCGTCAACCTCTATAAGATTACCAATAAGCAGGCCAGAGACAGCAACTATGAAAAGATCCTGACGATTTTCAACGACACCATGCAGGGGAAAGCCCGGTATATCGGAGTCTTTATGAGCGGCACGCCGCAGTTTGTCTATGACGAACGCAGAGGCCTGTTCAATTACGAAGCTTTGCGCTCCCGCCTGGCGGATAACCAGTTCAGCGCAAACGGCTATACCGATTATTCCGGACCAGTGATCAAGCTGAACCAACTGACCCCCGAGGAAATCTATCTTCTGCTGGAACGCCTTTGCGAGCTTCATAGCTGCCATTACAATTATACCTGCCCGCTTGGGCAGCGGGAGCTTACCACGTTTCTGAATGCGGTCGTTTCCCGCATGGGAGCGGATCAGCTCCTGACGCCCCGCGAGGTGACAAGGGATTTTCTCGGCCTTTTGAATATCCTCCATCAGAATCCGGAGCTCAGCTTTGATACTTTGGTGAATGAGAAGGGCTTTTCCGTCCAGAGTGCCGAGCAAAACCCGGAAGAAGTGCCGGACAAAGAGGACGAGCTTTTCGCGGAATTTGACATATGAGCGGAACCGCGTTCGAGCGCTACGCGCCGTTTATACAGGAATACATTTACCGGAAACGCTGGACGGACCTGCGCGAGGTACAGACGGAGGCCTGCTCCGCAATCCTTGACACAGACGATCACGTTATTATTGCTTCCGGCACGGCGTCGGGCAAGACGGAAGCTGCTTTTTTCCCCATCCTGACCACTCTGTACCATCACCCGTCGAACTCCGTTGGCGTTCTGTATATCGGGCCGCTGAAAGCCCTGATCAACGATCAGTTCGAACGGCTGAGCGGTCTGTTGGAGGACAGCGGTATCCCTGTTTGGCCGTGGCACGGGGATGTTTCTCAGTCCATGAAGCAGCACGCGCTGAAAGAAGCACAGGGCGTTTTGCAGATTACGCCGGAATCGCTGGAAGCCCTGCTCATGCTTCGCCCGTCAGAGGCGGCCCGCCTTTTCGGGGACCTGCGGTTTGTTGTCATTGATGAAATTCACGCCTTCATGGGAACGGACCGCGGACTGCAGGTGCTGTGCCTGCTGTCCAGACTGGAGAAAATCGCGGGCTGCCGCCCGAGGCGCGTCGGCCTGTCCGCCACGCTGAACGACTATGAACCCGCGCTCCGGTATCTGGCGGCTGGGACGAACCGCCATGCGCAAGCCGTTGGCATCCAACACCATGCACGCACGATCTCCCTCTGCGCCGACAGCTTCCTCCTGCCTCACGACTCGGAAGAAGCGGAAAAAGTTATGGAAGAATACAATTCTTTTCTCTACGATAACTGTCATGACAAAAAGTGCCTGATCTTCACGAACAGCAGGGGCAGTGCCGAAAAGGTTATCGCCGACATGAAGGAGATCGCGCGCAAAAGGCAGGAAAAAGACGTTTTCTTTGTACATCACGGCAGTGTTTCCGCCGCGCTGCGGCAGGAAGCAGAAGCCGCGCTGCGCGACCGGGAAGGCCCGACCGTCGCCGCAGCCACGCTGACACTGGAGCTAGGCATCGACATCGGTGATTTGGATTCTACCATACAGATCGGCGCGCCTTACTCTTGTACCAGCTTCGTCCAGCGTCTGGGACGTTCCGGACGGCGCAGCGGAAAATCGCAGATGATGTTTCTGGAACTGCTGGGGCCGTCGGAACGGAATGTTTTTGAACAGCTGCCCTGGACGCTTCTGCGGGCGATTGCTATCATCCAGCTTTATCTTGAGGAAAGCTGGGTGGAACCGTTCACCCTGAAGCCAAAGCCATTCAGCCTTCTTGCGCATCAGACGCTAAGCACCCTGATGACCTACGGAGAGCTCAGCCCGCCGGAACTGGCCCGGAGCGTCCTGCTTCTTCCCGCCTTCCGGAAGACGATTACCCAGGAGGAATACAGGCTGATTCTTCGTTATATGATCGCTGAGGATTACCTGCAGCGTGTGGAAAACGGGACAATTATCGTAGGTATCCGTGGCGAGCGGATCACAAACCATTATTCGTTCTACGCTGTTTTTCAGGATGAACAGGCTTACCATGTGCAAAGCAAGGAGGGAGAAATCGGCACTCTGGACAGCTGCCCGACATCGGGAGAAGTTTTTGTTTTGGCCGGACGAACCTGGAAAACGCTCGATGTCGATATGGAGCGGAAAATCGTATATGTCGCGCCGGTGAGAAACAGCCGGATTCCCAGCTGGAACGGAAGCGGAGGGCATATCCACACCAAGATCGTTCAGAGAATGAAAAAAGCTCTGGAAGAAGACGTCTGCTATCCGTACCTGACACCCAGGGCGCAAGAGGTTCTGGAAGCCGCCCGTTCTCTGGCAAGAGAGTCTGGTATGCTGGAAAACAGTATTCTCCCGTGCGGGGAAAACTCCTTCTATTTCTGCCCATGGGTCGGCTCAAAGACAATGAAAACCATCAAGTGCCTGCTCAGCTGCGGACTCAAGGAGCCGCTTCAGATATACTCCGTTTTTGGGGGCGACCATTACCTGCAGATCACAAGCGGCTTTTCAGGGACCGAACTGTTCCGGAGAATGGCGGAGCTGTCCATTGACATGGACGACCCGGACATGGTTTTGCCAGCGGATCAGATTCCACAGGTGGATAAATACGACGCCATGATTCCGGGAGAACTGCTTCGCAGCGCTTTTTTGCATAATGAGTTGGATCTGGAGTCGGCAATTGATGTTTTAAAAGATGTGAAAACCGACAGTTAGTACCGAGGTGATAAAAACAATATGAAATCGGCAATTACTCAGAATACCTACGATGAAGTTTCACGCCTGGTGGAATGCGCCTTAAGCGCTGACACAAAAAAGCAGGCGGAACAATATACAAAGCGGCTGGAGTTTTTACGTTCCTCCGGCGGATATGGTGGATACGTAAATTGTGTTTTGGGTGACTTGATCGCGTCGACAAAACACGCGTCAGGGAAAGTGGCAGACAAGGAAAGATTGAGCAGTTTCGCACGTACTGATTTTTATAAATTAGAAGGTCAGATCAGCAATTCTGCCGATAGCGAAAATGTGAACAGCGGGGATTGACGTACAGGCAAAAAGAGAAGCAGTACCTTTGGGTGCTGCTTCTCTTTTTACAAGAAATTGATTATGGCTTTTTACTCGCCGCACTCGTCATGGTGCTGGTGCTCATGGCATACGCTGCCGGTGGATTTCAGCTCACCCTTCAGGTAGCGCTCCGCCGCCGTCCTCGCGTCGCCGGAAGCACCGGTCACGACCTCGACATCCCGTTCATTGAAAATATCCACCGCGCCCTGTCCCATGCCGCCGCTGATAATGACCTTCACGCCCTTATCCGCAAGGAAGTTGGGGAGAAATCCTGGCTTGTGGCCGGGATTGTCCACAGATTCCTCTTTCGTAATCTTGTTGTTCTCCACATCATACAGCATAAAGTTGACACAGTGACCGAAATGCTCCGTCACATTCTTGCCTTCGGCGGCAACCGCAATTCTCATCATCATTTTTTCCTCCGATTCATTCGATTTGGATACTTGCACCGCCAGCAACTCACCGACGGCGTCAAACCAGTTTCCATCAAACAGCTCAATCATCCCGGCGTCACAGGCAGCCGAAATTTTCGGGTCTATTGGCAGCTTTGCCAGCACCTTCAGCCCGTGTTTTCCGGCAATCTCGTCAATATGACTTTCGCCGAAAATATGGTAGTCCTTTCCGTTATCCGGGCACCGGAAATAGGACATGTTCTCTATCAGCCCCAACACTGGGACCTTCATCATCTCCGCCATTTTCAGCGCTTTGGAGACGATCATGGACACCAGCTCCTGCGGCGAGGTTACGATAACAATGCCGTCCACGGGGATGGACTGGAAAACCGTCAGGGGAACGTCGCCGGTTCCGGGCGGCATATCAATAAAGAGAAAATCCAAATCGCCCCAAATCACATCTGTCCAGAACTGTTTCACGGTATTGCCAAGAATCGGGCCACGCCAGATTACCGGATCGGTGTCGTTATCCAAAAGCAAATTGACGGACATAATCGCGATGTCGGTTTTGCTCTGCCTGGGGTACAGCCCTAAATCGCTTCCCTCGGCTTTTCCACGGATGCCAAAGGCTTTGGGAATAGACGGTCCTGTCACGTCCGCGTCCAGTACGCCTACCTGGTATCCCAGCCGCTGCATGGTGACCGCCAGCATCGCGCTGACCGAGGATTTTCCGACGCCGCCCTTTCCACTGACAATGCCGATTACTTTTTTGACATGGCTCAGCTCATTAAGCGTCTCCCGAAAATCATGCTTTTCTTCCTTGCGGTCAGCGCAGTCCTCGCCGCAGTTTCCGCAGTTGTTGTCACAATTTTCACTCATATTCTTCACCTCTTACAGATTAATTTCCAATCGGCTTCCTGCCGCTAAGTAGCCGATCTGATTCCCCATCACAGCCTTTAGCCGCAGATAAGCCTCCCGACCGGTACAGTGACAGGTGTAGTACCGCGCGCCGGTTTGCAGAAGCTCCCGCGCCAGTGCGTCCACAGCCTCCGGTGCTTCGCTTTTCCCGGAACCGCGGCTGTGAAGATGAAAACCGCCGACCACAATGTCGGGAAAGCGCCCGTGATCCGATTCAAACTGCCGGACAATATTGAGAATCCCACGATGGGCGCATCCTGCAATCAGAAGCGCGCGCCCGTTTTGCCAGATCACGAGATTGTGTTCATGGGAGAAATCGTCCGGTAAAAAGTCTTCGCCCGCTTTCCGGTACAGCTCCGCATTGCCGGAGGGGGCGGGCATCACCTCCCGAACCGCCGAGAACAGCTCCAATTCCTCGTCAATTTTTTGATGCTGCCCGCAGAACACGAAACGTTCATTGGGCAGGAGCGTCGTGTCAAGGCCGATATATGCCTTGTTTCCGTCCGGTCGGTCAGCATAATGCGGCTCAAAGGCCTGTTCCCGCACGTACACCTTGGCACGGCTGTTTTTATCCAAAAAGGTTTTCAGCCCCCCGCCGTGGTCATAGTGCCCGTGGGATAAAACGGCAGTGTCCACCACCGAAAGCTCCACGTCCAGCCGGACAGCATTTTCCGCAAACAGGCCACTGGCTCCGGTATCAAACAGCAGACGGTGCTTTCCCGTTTCCACATACAGACTCAAGCCATGCTCACATCCGAATTCATCCGATGCCGCCGTGTTCTCCGACAGCACTTTTATGATCATGCTGTTTCGCCTCCTTCCAAAGCAGTTCCATCACATTTTCATAGACCTTTCTTACCGCCCGGCCAGAGGGAATGTCCAGCTCCGCGATGTTTTTTCCGCTGTTAATCGCTTTCACCGCCTCTGCGTCAAAGGGGATTACCCCGGCAAAGGGAATCCCCCTTTCCCGGCAAAATGAGAGTATCTCCTCCGTTTTAGCAGGATTGACATCGGCCTTGTTGACGCACACCGCTGTTTTTACGTGAAAAGACTCCGCCGTTTTCACAATGCGCTCCATATCACTGATGCCGGAGAGGGACGGCTCCGCCACGATCAGCACCATGTCTACGCCACTGATGGAGGCGATCACCGGGCAGCCGATGCCGGGGGAGCCATCGATCACCGCGAGCTCCACGTCTTCGGCGGCAGAACCCATCCGGCGCTTCACCTCGGTGACCAGCTTTCCGGAGGTGCCGCTGCCCATACTTAGCTTCGCTGTAGAAAAAGCGCGCGCGTCGTCCCGGTACAGCGCGAGCTTGCCTGCCGGTGCGGGTTCCATGGAAACAGCGCCTGCCGGACAGACCGCCGCGCAGACCCCGCAGCCCTCGCAAGCAAAGGGCTTCACCCGAAACGGGGTTCCGGCTTTGATCGCGTCAAAACGGCAATGTGAAAGGCACTCGCCGCAGCCGATACATTTGGCGGTATCAATACGGGCTTTGGGCATTCCAAAGTAGTCGGATCGCTGGGGGGCACTGCTCCAATGGGAAATCAGATGCAGGTTCGGCGCGTCCACATCGCAGTCGGCATAGGCTTTTGCCTTTGAAAGAGAAATAAATGCCCCGGCGACGGTGGTTTTCCCCGTGCCGCCCTTACCGCTGAGAATCAAAAGCTGCTTCATGCTGTGCCTCCTTTCCAATCCGCTCAAGCAGGGAGCCAAAGAGTTCCCGATACCGTTGGTTTTCCCGCGCGGCAATGTTTCCCTCCGAGTTCAGCGCGCCCAGCTCGGGATCAAACGGGATGCGACCGAGAATGGGAACTTGATGCTCCAGACAGAATGCCTCCGAAGGATTTTCGCCTTCCTGACATTTGTTCAGCACCACGCCGAAGGGCTTACGGAACAACGTCACCAGCTCATAAACCATAGCCAGATTGTGCGCGCCGAATACGGTAGGCTCCGCCACCAGAACACAGAAATCCGCGCCCTTAATGCTCTCCATCACGGCGCAGGCGCTGCCGGGCGGGCAGTCGATGAAAACGGGGCGTTCTCCGCCGCTTGGAATTTTCCCCAGCAGGTGCTTAATTACCGGAATGCCGGAGGCTTCCCCAATGTTCAGCCGCCCGGTAAACACGTCTACATGGCCCGATCTGCCAGAGGAAACCGTTCCCACCGCCTTGTCCGTCTCCCGGATCGCCCCAGCGGGACAGAGCAGGGCGCACCCGCCGCAGGAATGGCATACCTCGTCAAACAGCATCGGATGATTGCCTGCAAAGGCCAGCGCGTGAAACGCGCAGAACTCCACGCATTTCCGGCAGCCGGTGCAGCGCTCTGTATCAATTTGGGGAATCTTAACCGCAACGGTTTCTTCCTCCGGCTTTTCTGGTTTGAAAAACAAGTGACCGTTAGGTTCCTCCACGTCGCAGTCCAGATACACCGCTTCACCGGCCGCTGCCGCGAGATTGACCGACACCAGTGTTTTTCCCGTGCCGCCCTTGCCGCTGAGCACCGCGACGGTCAGAGGCTTATCCGCCATGACCGTGAAAGCCCGCGTGGAACTCCGAAAGTGGCGAAAGCTTTCCCTCAATCAGTGCGTCGATATTTTTCTTCGCCGTTCCGTCCACGGAGCGGTAAACCTTTATATTTGCGCCGCTTAGTACCTTTTCCGCGTTTTCCCCGCACCGGGGCGTGATTAAAGTATCCGCGCCGCTGTCCGCTAAAAGCTGAGCAGCAGCAATCCCCGCCCCGCCGGAGCTTTCCGCCGCGCTGTTGGCAATCCATTTGCTCTCATTCGTATTTGTATCATAGAGCAGGAAATACGGCGCGCGTCCAAAAGACGGACATACGCCGGATTCCAGCTTCTGCTCATTCATGGGAATCGTGATTTTCATGAGTGTCCTCCGTTTCGTTTTCCATATTTTCAAAGTGCCTGCCGCACCGGTGACGGCGGCATCCGGCTCCGCCGCAGCCGTGCCCCTGCCCATCGCAAAGGCGATATTCGCCGCCCTCGATCAACAGCACCTTGCCGTTTACCAGCGATTGCGCCAGCTTTTTTCGAGCGCTGTCGTAAATTCCCTGCACCGTAGTGCGGGAAATATCCATCTGCGCCGCGCATTGCTCCTGCGTAAATCCGTCCACGTCAATCAGCCGGATGGACTCAAACTCATCCACCGTCATCGTAACGGTATCGTCCGCATGTACATCCAACGGACCAAACCGGCTGCTTTCGGGGAGACAGCAGACTCTTCTCCACTTTCTTGGTCTTGGCATTGTTTCACCTCGTTTCAAAACGGAAACGGCCGGAGCGTCCCCCGGTTGTTCCCGCTTGCCTTACAGACTTTCCAGCTGCCTGTCAATGTCCGCAAGCCGGTTCTTCAGCGTGTTCTTCTGCAACTGAAGAAGTTCTTTGCAATGATTCGCCGTCATTTCCTCATCGGCAGAAAACATCCGAAAGCCGCGGCCAAAGCCTCTCCTGCAGGCCATACCGAGTCCAAGACCAAGTCTGGCACCTCGGGCGAGATTTCCAGCCCCGGAGCAGAGGCCAAGGCCCCTTCCGGTCATTGCGCCGGCACCCATAGGGCCGGTTCCGTTTCTTCCTGGCATTTTGTTCACCTCCTTGTAGTTTCGGACATATGTCGCTTACGAATACTATTATAACCAGTTTCGGGCATATGTCAACAATAAACACGAAAATTTTGAAGCGGGCGGCAGAATTCATGCAATGCACATTACGTTTGTATGGAGAAGTGTAAAATGAATAACAGTAAAAACCATGATGCGTGGTATGCACAAGCCCTGAAAAGGCAAAGTACTAGCATGCCTCTCAAGAGGCATCGAACGACTATCAACCTCATTACACGTCTTACAGCCGGTTAACGGGCAAACTTCGCGAGTCCTATTCCTACGCAGGTAATGTGATTGTCAGTTTCTCCGTTTCGATCCGAAATAACGAAAACTGCTAAATGCGTTTGGTCCCAACAGCAGAGCTGGTAGTTTTATGCGCTGAAACCACAATCAAAAGGTCGACAGTTCTTTATAAGCTGTCGATCTACTAATTTTATCCCGAGCGTTCCATACGTGTGCCTTAAATTGTAAAAGCAATTTTTTAGAAAGCCGTTTTTAAATGATCTCAAAGTTTCGCATTATGTATGCTGGTTTGATTCGTTCACCCTACTCGTTTTGTTGCCACTTTTTAGCGATTGTTCCTTAATTTCGAAGGGGATATTCCCATGTGCCCCTTAAATTGCTTGGAAAAGGTATATTGATCGCTATATCCCAAATAACTCGCGATGTCCTGAATCTTGCAGTTGGTTTCGCACAGTAATTCACGTGCATAACGTAACTTTAACTGAATGAAATATTCCTTCGGATTTAATCCGCACTGTGCTTTGAAAAGATGTCGAAAGTAGTTTCTGGATAGCCCCGATCGAACAGTGAGGTAATGAAGGCTTATATTTTTATTGATGTTGTCCGTCATGTATTTTATCGTATCTGTAATTCGAGGATCATCGGCCGCGGCCAGTTTTTTCGGCGCCAGACTTTCATACAGCGTCAATAAAATCTGCGACAGCATGGCGCTGCAGATTTGGGGGCAGGGGAAGTCCTTTGATGAGTTATTTTTTAGCACGTCTTTTGCCATATTGAAAAGCCGGTAGAAATTGATCTGATCCGCCGGTGTATGGGCAAAGGCGAACGGTTTGCAGGGTAATTGCAGCGGCATCAGCGTATTGTTGTCAAGAATGCTGAATCGAAGCAGGAAAATGTGAGGCCTGCGGTTCGGGTCAAGGATTCTGCTGTGGGGAAATCCATTGCTGACAAAGATAATCTTCCCATCCGTCATCTCCTCCCGCTGATCTCCCAGCAAATAATAGCCGCTTCCTTTGCGGATGTAGGCAAGATGAAAATTATCGTTCACCCTGTCCGTAAAATTCCAGTTTTCAGGAAGGACGAAGTCATTCCAAAAATTGACCCGGATCAGCGAATGACTCAAAAACGATTTCAGCAGCATTTCATAACTTTGAAAAGGAATACGGCTATTACTTTTTGACATCAAATATCACCTTCTTCCATTGCCTTTATCATGGAATTGAATTAAAATCATTATATCATATCGATTTTAGCAGAAGAAGATATGAGAAATAAAGTTTTTTATGACCAGGGAAAAAGTGCGGCTGCGACTGTATTCATCACATAGAGGGTCGGGCGCACGGGTCACAAAAAGCTGCGCAGATGCCGGCAAATGATTTGCAGAAGGATCGTTTAAAATCCGTGCCCGAGCGCATGAATTTTCGGGCCCTTTTGTGCAGTCTGCAGTTCCCCGTAAACATTGTGACATCTCGATTGCCCTTTGAGCAGGGTGTACTATTTGAACATCAGAAAGAAATGTGAGCTGATCAGGATGGATAAACCGAATATTGTGGTGATTATGGCAGATCAGATGAGAGGCGACTGCCTTTCGCATTTAAATCATCCGGTGGTGGAAACGCCCTGGCTGGACCATCTTGCCCGGGACGGCATATCGTTTACCAGAGCTTACTCGGCGGTGCCCAGCTGCGTACCTGCTCGGGCCGCCCTTCTGACCGGGCTTTCCCAGGATCACCACGGCCGTCTGGGATATCAGGACCGAGTTGCCTGGAATTATAAACAAACGCTGCCCGGAGTCTTCCGCGCTCGCGGATACCAAACCCACTGTGTGGGGAAAATGCATGTGTGGCCGGCGAGGAATCGCTTGGGCTTTGACGAGGTAGAACTTCACGACGGCTACCTGCATACCGAACGCAATCCGGGGATTCCGATATCTGAACACAGCGAACGCAACGACGATTATCTTACGTGGCTCCGCCGGGAACTCCCGAATGCGGATTTGAACGATTCGGGGCTTGAATGCAATTCCTGGCTGGCACGCCCTTTCCCCTATGATGAAAAATATCACCCAACCAACTGGGTAACGCAGCAGGCTGCCGCTTTTCTTAAGCGGCGGGACCCCACGGTCCCATTCTTTTTGATGCTGAGTTATGTGCGCCCTCATGCTCCGCTAGATCCGCCTCAGTATTATTATGACCTTTATGGCCGCCAGAAAATCGACAGCCCGCTGCACGCAAATTGGGAACAGCCCGATCATGAGCGTCTGGCCCAATACGTCAATACATCGGCGGGCGAAGTTCTTCCCAAGGCCTTGCGTCGGGCCCGAGCGGCCTATTACGGATCCATTGCGCACATTGATAACCAGATCGGCCGCTTTTACATGTCCCTTCAGGATTCCGGTGAATTGAGAAATACCGTGATCCTTTTTGTCTCCGATCACGGCGATATGCTGGGCGACTTCAACTTGCTGCGCAAGTCGCTTCCCTATGAGGGCTCGGCCCATGTGCCGCTGATCCTCGGCGATCCCGGGAATCTTTTGGATTTTCCGAAGAAAGGCAGCCGCAATGAGACCGTGGTTGAACTGCGAGACGTGATGCCGACGCTGCTGGACGCGGCGGGAATTCCCATCCCTGCAGGGTTAGACGGTGCCAGCTTGCTGCCCGCAGCCCGCGGCAAAGTCAATGCATTGCGGCCATTCCTTCACGGGGAACACACCCTGGGCGTTCTCTCAAATCAATGGATCGTTGAGGGCAACCTGAAATACATCTGGTTCAGTCAAACGGGTCAGGAACAGCTTTTCGACCTGTCGCAGGATCCACGGGAACTGATGGACCTCTCTAAGGACACCGGTTATGCCGGAAATCTGAAACGGCTACGGGGATATCTGACCGATGCCCTAGCCCGGCGGGGCGACGGCTACAGCGACGGGCGCAGGCTCCTGGTGGGAACAGCTCCCCATAACCTGATGCCGTTTATGACAATGAAGTGAACTCTTCTTTTTCTCTTAAATACCGGTGAACATGCAGCCGGGGTATCCTTCAGGCCGCAGGAGGGAGAGTTATATGCCGCCCGTTTATTTTCTCATCAAACCGGCCTCAAGCAACTGCAACCTGCGGTGCGAATATTGTTTTTACCAATCCGAAGCGCTAGGCAGGAAGGTCGCTTCCTATGGGCTTATGACGGAAGAAACACTGGAAACCATAGTAAGGAAAGGCCTGGAATATGCCGACCGTACCTGCGGATTTGCTTTTCAGGGCGGAGAACCCACGCTCGCCGGCCTTTCGTTTTTTGAAAGGCTGATCGCCCTCGAACGGAAATACGGCAAAGCTAACGTCAGGATCATGAATTCAATTCAGACAAACGGGATGCTGATTGATGAAAATTGGAGCCGGTTTTTACATGATCATCGTTTCCTTGTAGGGCTTTCCCTGGACGGCCCAAAAGATGTTCATGACCTTCACCGGGTGGACGCTCATAAGGAAGACACGTTCGGCAGGGTGATGAAAGCGGCGGAACTGTTCAACCGTTATCAGGTAGAATACAACATTCTATCGGTTGTTACCTCCAATTCCGCACGCCATGCCGACAGAATTTATTATTTTTACAAAAAAAATAAATTCCATTATTTGCAGTTCATCAATTGCCTGGACCCGCTGGAAGAAGGACATGGGCGGTCTGCGTATTCTCTGAAGCCCGCCGATCTTGAAAAGTTTTTGAAGCGGCTATTTGACCGATGGTATGAAGACCTGATGAACGGCGAATACGTCAGCATCCGGTATTTCGACAATCTGGTCGGAATAATCAATGGGCGGGAACCGGAAGCATGCGGCATGAGCGGAATTTGTTCCTGTAACTGCGCAATAGAAGCAGACAGCAGCATGTATCCCTGTGATTTCTATATGACTGATTCGTGGTGCCTCGGCAATATCCATGATATGAAAATTGAAGAGATGCTGCAAAGCAAGACGGCGGAGCGTTTTATCAAGGAGTCGGCGGCAATGGCGCCGGAGTGTCAGGAATGCCGCTGGCGCAATTTGTGCAGAGGCGGATGCCGCCGGGAACGGGACGGCGGTGACAGCTGCAGGCCAGGGCTGAACCGTTTCTGTTCCGCCTATCGCGGCTTTTTTGATTATGCCTATGACAGACTTGTGCGGGTGGCCCGGGCCGAAGCGGGAAACTGAAAAATGCCGGGAGGGTAATACAAGCAATCTCATCAATTTTATAAAATAATTCACAGGAGTATATCCATGGGTATCATTGGTATGCTCTTTTTTGTTGCATATAATTATGTCACGTTGCCGAGTTCCTTCCAATTGTTCCTCATTGTACAAATTTTTCCGCTCAACCTCCTCACTCAACGGGTAAGTAAGTGAGGGGGTTTTTCTATTCCCTCGTCGTTCCTTGAAAATTTCATATCCGGCAGCATAAATACATGATCTGTCCGGCCGTGATGAGCGGCAGCGACAATGACGGGCGCGCCAAGACTACCTGCGGATGGGTGACAGACATCCGTCGAACCGATGGCATCGAAGGCGACGAGCGGCAAGGCCCGGTCATAAAACAGCCCGTGGTGGGCTGTTTCGCAATGAAACGGACAGTGCTAACGCTACTTCCGTCCAGCCACAGACTCAAGCAATGGGGACGGCTCGGTGAGAACCACGGAGAGGTGAAATTCCTATGGCGTTTGCTTAACCAGCAAACCATTTATGTTGCCGCCCTAGCTTCGGGAAGCAGTGCCGAATAGAAGCATTGAAATGAAGAATAAGCAGATTTTTTGATCTTAGAAACTGCGCGGCAGGACAAATGCGCCCTGCCGCGTCCTTGTGAGATCAAACCACATTAACAAAGAACAGAGGTAAAATATAAATGGAACAGAAAAAAAGAGCATGGCTGTACAGCAGAATTGACGCACCGGAGGATGCCCATGGTATGCTGAAAGGTCAGCAGAAGGAACTTTATGATTATGCGGAACAGTTGGGTCTCACAGTTGTTGGCTGTTCCGAAGATTTGGGAAACGGCCTGAAATCTGATCGTCCCGGCCTTATTGAAGTTCAACATGCCGCCGAGCAAGGGAAAATGGACACCTTGCTGGTAAAACAACTGACTCGTCTCGGGAGAGACTCGGCTCAAACGCTGGATTTTCTCCATAAGCTGAGGCAGTTGGATATAAAGCTCTATTCGCCATTAGAAGGTGAAATCAGAATGTCCAAAGATATCGATGCGGCCCATGGGTTTACCATGGACGTGGAATAGGAGGCTTCGCTATGAAAACAACTCGGCAGGATAAAAGAACAGAATCCATAAAAGTCCAAATAAACGGGATACCTGTTACCTTGTTTTTTGCTCCGGAGCCGAACAGAGAAGCGGCTGACTTTATAAAAAAGGCATTGATAAATGCTTATGTAATTAGGACTGCGTAATTTCAAAACATAACTTAAAGGCGGTTTTTTCTAATGCTAATATGCGAAAAACCCAGCTATTTATATAGCTTTCTCCTGCTTTGTGTGAGATAATGTCGTTGGCGAAAAGCCAATTGCTCCTTGACAATTAAACATATCAAGTGTCCGGTCTCTCACACAAAACACCAATTATATGAGAGGACGGATACAAAATGGCTGAAAGAGTTTATTGTTTATACAGAGTTTCTACTGCTAAACAGGTAGACCACGATGAGCAGAATCAGGCAGATATCCCTATGCAGAGGAAAGCATGCCGTGAATTTGCAGAGCGTATGGGTTGGACCATCGTTCGTGAGGAACAGGAAACCGGCGTTTCCGGATATAAGGTCAGCGCAGCAGACCGCGATAAACTTCAACTTATTAAAGAACATGCCGAAAAAGGAAAATTCGATATTTTATTAGTATTTATGTTTGACCGACTCGGCAGAAAATCTGACGAAACGCCATTTGTAGTTGAATGGTTTGCAAAAAAAGGAATCAAGGTATGGAGCGTCAACGAGGGAGAACAGCGGTTTGAATCACATACGGATCGCCTGACAAACTACATCCGCTTCTGGCAGGCCGACGGAGAAAGCCAGAAAACCTCCATAAGAACCAAAACAGCTCTCGGGCAGATGGTTCAGGAGGGACGCTTCCGCGGTGGCACGCCTCCGTATGGCTACCACCTTGAAAAAAGCGGCATCATCAACAAGCGCAAGCACGAAGTGAACAAATTGGTCATTGATGAGGAAGAAGCCGAAGTTGTACGCATGATGTTTAATCTATGCGTATCAGCGGGTTACGGACGCTGGCGGCTTGCCATGTTCCTTAACGATAAGGGCATCAAAACCCGCAACGGAACTAATTGGCATGACGCTTCAGTAGGCGCGATCCTTCACAACGTAATGTATGAAGGCATTCTTCGTAGCGGAACAACTTACTCAGAACCTTTTCAGGAACTTCAAATCATTGAACCAAGCACCTTTGATCTTGTGCAAAAGCTTATGACTGAACGCGCATATGAAAAGAATGAAGAAAGAACAGCTCCGCTGAATACCGCAGGTCAATCGCTTCTTTCCGGAAACGTATTCTGTGGGCATTGCGGAGGGCGCCTGGTCCTAACCACCAATGGGAAAGTGGTCAAGCTTGCGAACGGTGAAAGAAAGGGCGTCAAGCGCATTCGCTACATCTGCTATAACAAAACGCGGCGCCGCCTTGACTGCGATGGTCAAACCGGTTATACTATGCATATTCTTGATGATGCAGTAACTCAGGTACTGCATCAGATTTTCGACCGCATGTCTTCCGCTTCTGACAACGTGATTCTCGGGAGCACAGAAAATCGCCGCATGGCTGAACTGCGAGCAGAAGTTAAAAGAGCCAAAGCCGAGAACAGCAAGGCAACCACGGAATATGAATCTATAAAGGCTGAAATGGTGAAAGTTGTTCTTGGAAAAAGCAATATGCCCAAAGATGTTCTGACCGAGGTTGTAAATGAGTGCCGCGATAAGGTTATAGCCACCAGCGAGCGGTTAACCGCATTGACAGCTGAGTTGGAACGTGGCAATGCAAGGGTCAGCGAAATGAGGTCTGAGCTTTCCCGCATTCGCACGTGGTCGGAGATTTTCGATGACAGCGATATGGAAGTCAAGAAGATGATTGCGAATTACATCATCAAGAGGGTTAACGTATTCAAAGGCTATAAGCTGGATATCGAACTGAACCTGAATGTGCAGCAGTTTTTGAATGGTCTTGACAGCATCAGCGACGATAAGGAATCGCGCTCTGCGGTGGCATCGTAAAGTGCTGCGGCTCAAATAAACTCTCTACAGCTGAGTAAATATCCGTATTTGTGGGGGTAGGCTTTGTGGGGGTGCATACCCGATACTTCGGGAGAGCGCTTGAATGGCATTCAAGAGGTCATGGGTTCGACTCCCACTATCTCCACCAACTATGTCGCAGAGAATTGATACAATGCTTGTATTCGTTCTCTGCGACATTTTTATGCCCGAAAACGCCGTATTTGCAGGCTTTTCGGGCTGTTTTTGTGTTTGGCTGTGAGCGTCGAAA
>JAYFOA010000091.1:0-36380 GCA_034933145.1 Clostridiaceae bacterium | reverse complement strand
TGGATACGGTTGTCGAAGATCGTCGGAAACTCTTCCATACAGTATTGGGCAGTGGACTTCCAGGCGCTGTCGCTGGGATCAAAGGCGAACTTCAGCGTGATCACCTGGTCTTTGGGGACCCCGCATTCTTCGCAGGCTTTGTCGAGGTACTCAAGGGCAAGCGTTGGGTTGTAGCCATAGGGGCCCCAGCTGTTGACGAGATCGACGACTTCTTTGCCATACTTGGATTCGCGATACGTAAGTCCGCTCGTGCTGAGCATGCCCGCCTGGGTGTTGACATACACACCGGAGGGCTCCATATGACCAAACAGGCTGTCGGCAATGACTTCACGGTTCAATGCGTGATAGATGGCTTTTCGGTAATTGTCTGAACTGCAGATCGGGTTGTTCGGGTTCTGGCAATTGATGTCGATGTGATAGACGGTGGTCGAGCCATAGCTCACCAGATGCGGATCGTCAATGTAGGTTTCAAGGGTACTGGCGTCAGGCATCAGGGTATCGAGCAGGCCCTGCTCCCACAGCTCTACGCGGGCATTCATTTCGGGAACAATACGGATCTGGATCTCGTCAAAGTGAAACAGGTCGGACAGCCAGTGGTCTTCGTTTTTGGTGTAGATCTGGATGGAGTCATAATCCCATGTCTCAAAGTGGTAAGGACCGCAGCCCATGAAGTGGTCGAGGTCGGCACCGTAGGATGTGGTTGCTCCGTCGGCGCTCAGGCACTTTTCCCACAGCGGCTGGTAGACGGGCACGGTGTTCCGGCTGAAGAAGTGCTTGCAGACGGAAATCTGCTCATTGGCGTCAACGGTCGTGATCTGGATGGTATAGTCATCAACCTTCTTGATACCAACGTCTTCCCATGCGACCGTATTGGTATTGCCCTGCATGGCGTAGGCTTCCGCATTCACAATGGTGATTTCATTGCTGAAGAGGAACATACTCATTCTCGGTGCCATGATGGGGTTAAGCTGTTCTTTGAATGTGAACATGAATGTGTCGGCGTTGATTGGGTCGCCGTTTTCCCAGTGGGCGTCCTTGCGGATCTTGATCTGCCAGTTATATTCGTCAATTTGGATGGGTAGTTCTTCCGCTAGGTCGCAAATGTAGTGGTAGTTAATTCCGTTTTCATCAGGATACGCACGATATAGGTAGCTCATGCAGTAGGTGGCCACGGTCTCTACCGGAGAATCAACGTTATCCAGGAAGTTCAGGCTGGAGTGGTCGGCGCTTAGGCAGGAGTAGTAAATTTTCTTTGCGGACTCCGTGGGAGTACCGGTATCGGTTCCGTTACCGGACTCCGTGCCGGCGGTGGTCTTGTTGCAGCCTGCGAACAGACCGGCAGTCATCATCAAGATCAGCAGCAATGCAATGTACTTCTTCATGCGCGTTCTCTCCTTTTCGTATTTGGGATATTTTGGATTTATACTTTTGCGGCAGTTATGTCAACCAAGTGACGGCTCGTGGTTATTTATATGCTGAAAAATATGATAATACGACGCACGTTATAGGGCTTTTCGATTACAAATTCTACTGTACCTGATATATAAAAACCCTGCAGTTACCGTTGCTGCAAGGCTAAATTTTATTCTCAGATTGTTTTTATGCCAGATGAATCGCGTACAGATTTTGACTCACAGAATATGCGCGTTGATTTCAGCGCTAGGCAGGCCGTCGACAGTGACGTCAAGATTCTTTAATTTCTTTTATCCCGCAGCGCTTGCAACCTGTGAAAGAGGGCAATGACAGGAGAAAATGTCAGTCAGCATAAAATGTTTGTCAGGACAATGAAAAGCCCTGCGGCATCAATGACCGCAGGGCTTTTTCTAAAGATGAGTCAAAGGGGTGGTACAAAGTGCCGATTTTGCATCAGACCGGCTTATTCTTTGTTCATCCGGATTCTGGCGGTGCTGAAGGTCATGACGCATATGGCAATCAGCATAAGGATTCCGAAGGTACGCATCGCCCAGTCGGGGAGAGGCGTCACAAAGCGTCCGCAGCCGTATCCGATCAGGGAAAGGGCAGCGGTGATAATACCGGCAGTCTGCAGCTTTTTCATTGATACAACCTCCTCTGGGGGATAGCGGTTTTGCGAAGACCGCAGAGAAAAACGGATATACGGGAATATGCCTCCCCCACAATAATTATCAATTCCGAAAAGCGGGGGGAAGGCATCCGGCCAAAGAAATCAGTCGTCCTTTTCCGTCTTTGGCTCCCGGCTGACACGGACGCGGAGAACGCGCAGTTCGTCGACGGCTTCGACCGTGAAAGTCAGGTTCTGCCAGACGAAGCAGTCGCCGGGTTTTGGGAACCCGCCCAGCCGCTCAATACACCAGCCGCCGACCGAAACGCTGTCCCCGTCATAGGTGCGGGCATCTTCATCCAGCTCGTCCAGCAGATCCTCCACCGACAGAGAGCCGCCGGCCAGATATTCGTTTTCGCCGACCTTCTGCAGCGACGGCGCCGCCGCATCCCGCTCATCCTGCAGCTCACCGACCAGCTCTTCCAGAATGTCCTCCAGCGTGACGATCCCGCAGGTACCGCCATAGTCGTCCACGACGACGGCCAGATGCTGATTGCGCCTGCGCAGCTCGGAAAGCGCCACCGGCAGACGAGCGCTGCGGTGAAGGAAGCAGACCGGCTGCGCAAGCGAACGGAGGTCGGCCGGTGTTCCAGCGGCCAGTACCTTAAACACATGGTTGAGATAGAGTACACCGGAGATCCGGTCAATGTCTTCGTCATAGACCGGCAGCCGGGAATGGGAGGCGGACAGCAGGGCAGCCATCTGTTCTTCCTGCGGCCGGGAAAGGTCAAGCGCCTCCATATCCACGCGGGGAGTAAGAATTTTTTCTACAGCAGTGCCGCCAAAGGTGATGGCAGACTGGAGCAGGTCACTGCGATCCTCGTCGATGACGCCCTCGTCTTCGACCGTTTCAATGATTGTGCGCAGTTCGTCGGCGGACATGGCATCTGCCTCGGGTGAAGGCTCGCCCCAGAGCCGCGCGAGGCGGTTGATTACGGCGTTGACGGCCCGCACGATGGGACGGGTTATCAGCATGAGCACCCGAAGCGGAAGCGCGGCGTACAGGACGAATCGGTCACAGCGGTCTTTAGCGACAATCTTTGGCATGATTTCACCGAAGATCAGGATAATTACCGTCATCACGACGGTGGCCCAAATCGCGCCATCGTCACCCGCCAGCGTGATGGCGATGACCGTGGCCACAGAGGAAGCGGCGATATTCACCAGATTGTTACCGATCAGGATGGTGCCTAGTGCGTCTTCGTAATGGGTGCTGATGAGGTGCGCAGTCTGACTGCGCAGGTCGCCTCCGTCAGCGGTTTTTTTCAGCCGTGCCTGGTTGACCGAGGCAAAAGCAATCTCCGAACCTGAGAAGAAAGCAGACAGGAAAATTAAAAACGCGATCCCCAGATACGGCAAAAGGTTATGCATCGGACGCTCCCCCTTCCGGCAGGTCGTCTTCCTCGTCATAGATTTCGCCGACCAGCTCTTCCAGAATATCCTCGGCGGTGACGACACCCAGCAGCTTGTCCCTTCCGTCGCGCACCAGCGCGAAATGCGCGCGCTTTTCATTCATGCTGCGCAGCGCCTCATCAATCGGTGCGTCGGCAGTCACGGAGACAGGCTTTTGAAGAAGAGCGGGAAGGGATAGCTGCTCGCCTTCGCGCAGCCAGGCCTTCAGCAGGTCCCGGAGATAGAGTACGCCGACTACATGGGCGCTGTCCCCGCGCCAGACCGGCACACGGGAATGCCGCTGCTTCTGGGCAAAGGCCACGGCCTCTGCCGGCGGGGTATACAGCGACAGGGACTTTACATCCTCCAGCGGCGTCATCACCTGTCGGGCCGTGATCCGGTCAAAAGCCATGGCGGAGGAGAGCAGCTGCCCCTCTTCCGCGGGAAGGTCAATACGCTCTCCGCCACCTTCCAGCAGATCGGAAAGCTCTTCTTCTGTGACGGTGGGCGCCGATGTACCGCCCAGCAGCCGGCTCATAAAGGAGGAGATGGCGGTGAACATTGCCGCCACGGGTTTTAAAACCTTCATGAGAAAACGCAGCGAGCCGGCCACCGCCAGCGCAAAAGCGTCCGCATGGCTGCGGGCAAAGCGCTTGGGAGTCATCTCACTGACGAAAAAAACCACCACGGTCAGGACGATGGTGGACCAGGTGACAGCGCCCAGGCCCCACAGTCGTTTGGCCAGCAGGGCCGCAAGGGAAGCACTGCCGATATGCATGACATTGTTTCCGATCAAAAGTGTGGTCAGCGCCTGTTCAAAATGATCAACGATGTAAACGGCGTTCTTGGCGCGTCGGTCGCCCGCGTCGGCACGGGTGCGCAGCCGGATGACGCCGGCAGAGGCAAAGGCAATCTCAGCCGCGGCAAAATATCCGCCGCCGAGGATCAGAAAAACCAAAAGAATAAACAAAAACGTGGTACTGCCGCCGTCCATTGTAGACGTATCATCTCCCTAAACAAAATCTACCGCCACCATACCACAAATTGTGGAAAAATGCAACTTGGCTTTGGCTTGCGCCGCCACGCCGGATGCGGTATAATATCATATATTATCTCGATATCTGAAGAGGGGATATTCCATGCAGAATTTTGACTATAAAATTGACACGGAGATATTGTTCGGCCGCGGGCAGATCACCCGTCTGGGCATGGCGGTGCGCGCGTATGCCAAAAGTGCGCTGGTGGTCTATGGCGGCGGAAGCGTCGTGCGCAGCGGCGTACTGCAGGCCGCGCTGGCGCAGCTGGAAGCGGCGGGCGTTTCCCATGTGGAGCTGCCGGGGGTACAGCCGAATCCGAGAATTTCCTCCGTACGTGCGGGTGTTCGGATCTGCCGCGGGCAAAAGCTGGAGGCTGTTCTGGCCGTCGGCGGCGGCAGCAGCATTGACTGCGCCAAGGCCATCGCTGCCGGGGCATGCTATGACGGTGATCCCTGGGATCTGGTATGTGAGCCGGCACGCATCCGGACGGCGCTGCCGGTCTTTTCAGTTCTGACCCTGGCGGCCACCGGATCGGAGATGGATGCCATCGCCGTGATCTCCAACCCGGACACGCGGGATAAAAAGGGATTCGGCGCATCCTGCCTGCGGCCAAAGGCCTCAGTCCTTGACCCCACCTATACCTTCTCGGTGCCGAAATATCAGACCGCCGCCGGTACGGCGGATATTATGTCCCATATTTTGGAAAACTATTTCAGTCCGGAGGAGGGCGCGTTCATCCAGGAGGGGTTTGCCGAGACACTGCTGCGCGCCTGTGTCAAATACGGGCCTGCCGCGATGGCAAAACCTGATGACTATGAGGCCCGCGCCAATTTGATGTGGGCTTCCTCTCATGCCATCAACGGCCTGATTTCTTTGGGCCGGCCGGTACCATGGAGCGTGCATTCCATGGAACATCAGCTTTCGGCCTGGTACGACCTCACCCACGGCGTTGGCCTGGCGATCCTGACGCCTCATTGGATGGACATCGTACTGTCCGAGCAGACCGCGCCGCGTTTTGCCCGCTACGGAGAGGCGGTATTCGGCCTTCACGGGGAGACGATGGAGCTGGCCCGCGGCGCCGTGGCCGCCACCCGTGCGTTCTTCAAGAAGATGGAGCTGCCGGCTTCGCTGTCCGATGTCGGCATCGGGGACAAGCATATTTCCGAAATGGCGGAGAAGGCCCGGACCCCTGCCTTTGACCGTACCTATGTACCTTTGTCCGTAAGCGACATCGAGCATATCTACCGCGCCGCACTATGAAAGTGATGGCGATCGATCTGGGGCAGGCGCGCACCGGCGTCGCCTTCTCCGACCTGAGCGGGTTTCTCGCCGGACGCTGTCTTACGATTGCGGAGCACGGGCGGCAGCGGCTGCTGGAGGCGCTGTGTCGGGAGGCTGCCGCAGAAAAACCGGCGCGCATCGTCGTTGGCCTGCCGGTTAATATGAACGGCACCGAGGGACCAAAAGCGCAGGAAGCAAGAGAATTCGCGGCGCAGCTGGCGGCGGCCTGCGGCGTTGAAACGGTTCTATGGGATGAGCGCGGATCCAGCGTGACAGCCAACCGGATCCTGAGCGATGCAGGAAAAAAACGGAAGAAGCAGCGGGAGCGGGTGGACGCCGTCGCTGCATCCGTGATTCTGCAAAGCTATCTGGATATGCTCAACATGAAAAAATAACGGCGGCCCAGGGTGAAGCTGCCGGGCCTGCCGCTGAATGAATCGTAAGGAAGGGAGAACAGGCGCGTGGATTTCTATAAGCTTTGCCGAGCACGGTATTCCGTACGGAAATTTGCCGAGACACCGGTGGAGGAGGCCCAGCTGCTCCGGATCTTGGAGACGGGCGCTTCCGCCCCGACGGCCAAAAATCTTCAGCCGCAGCGGATCTATGTGCTGAAGAGCAGAGAGGCAATGGATATGCTGCGGGGCATCACCCGCTGTGCCTTCAACGCACCGATGGCTCTTTTGGTCTGCGCCGACGTGCGGGAGGCATGGGTCAATCCCTTCAACGGCCGCTCCAGCGCCGAGATGGATGCTTCCATCGTTGCCAGTCAGATGATGCTGCAGGCCGCCGAGCTGGGACTGGGCAGTACCTGGTGCTGCTGGGTTGATTTTGCGAAGATCAAAGAGGCGTTTCAGCTGCCGGAAGAGGTCGAGCCCTACTGCCTACTGCCGCTGGGCTATCCGGCCCACGATTGCATCCCCAGCGGGCAGCATACCGTTCGCAAGCCGTTGGCGGAGACCGTAACGGAAATCTGATACCTTCTGAACTTTTTGAACCGCTCAGCGGTGGCGATGGCGATTTTTTGGTGGCTGCATAGCTTTTGGCCGTGCCATTTTACCGGCTGACCGAAGAAAGGGGAAAAGAAAGCATGAGGCTTGAGACCCGACGGCTGTTGCTGCGGCCATTTACGACGGAGGATCTGCCCTATGCCGTCTATCTGACCGATCCGGCGGCTATGAGGTATGTGGAACCGGCGATGAACCCGGTTTCAGCCATGGTGTTTCTGCGGGAGTATGCGCTGTGTGAAAAACCGCTCATCTGGGCACTGGAATATAAAGAGACCGGCCTGCTGCTGGGGCATGCGATCTTTCATACCTTTGATACACCCGATGCATATGAGCTGGGCTGGGTATTGGACAGCCGCGTATGGAATCAGGGTGTTGCAACAGAGATTGGCAGGGCGATGATTGTCGATGCTTTCGCCCGGATGGAGGCGCGGCGGGTAGTGGCCGAAACCGTACCGCACAACGGCGCGGCGCATGCAGTGATCCGCAAGCTGGGCCTGCGCCCCTGCGGCGAGGTGGGCGGCCTGCAGCAATTTGAACTCAGACGGGAAGATTTTTGCTCCTGCAGAGGATAGAAAAGGTAGTTAACAGCGCCGCTGCGGCGGCACGGATAGGGAGGCGGAAGCATGGTAAAAAATCGGAAACTGTTGTTTTTGGTACCCGTGGTCGCCGGAACGGCGGCTCTGGCCGCGATCCATCATGTCACACGTGGGATACGGCACGCAAAGAGGAGTCTTGCGGACTATTTCGGACCGTTGGCGGGATATGACCGCGTCACCGTCTATCATGACGGTAAAAGCACTGAATTCACCGAGCGGGATCCCGGCTATGCGACGGTAATCCGGCTGTTGGGCGACCTGCCGCTTTCCAGCGCGAAGCAGCGGTACGGCGACGATGAGGACATGTGCGATCTGCCGAAGCTGGTAGTGGCGCTGGAATGCGGGGAGACTCGCGCCGCGGTGGTGTTCGCGGATGAAAACGAGCTGCGGCTGACGCCGCCGGGCGGCCGCTGGCTGCTGCTCAGTGGCGATTTCAGCGCGGCCTGCCGTGCACTGTGCGCCTTGGCGGACAGCTGGTGCGAGTAGGGAAAGCTCCTCCGAAGAAGACACTTTCCGGCTATGTCCGGCAAAAAAGCGTATGAAAACCGGAAACCGCAGAAAATCTCTGCGGTTTCCGGTTTTATAATACAAAACACGCAATAACGGGCAGGCCTATTCCGCCGGGCCGCCGTGGGCCGCACACAGGTCCCGGGCGATCTCCGCCATCAGAAGATTCATGGCAGAGGTATCCACCCCGCTGGTGCAGAAGCAGAGAACAAATGGCTGCATGGCAAAAAGAATGCCGCAATCATGGGTGATTCCATCGTCCTCGCCGGTCTTGTGGGCGAGGCGCATGTCCGGCAGCAGAAGGGGCAGCTTATTGCTGCACTGCTGGGCACTCAGGATATCCAGCATCCGTGCTGAGGCAGTCTTTGAGATCAGTTCACCCCGATACATCATTTCCAGCAGCTGCCCGATTTCGCCTGCGGAGACCGTGTTGTGCAGATGCCGGTATTCAGGCCGCGTTTCAAAAAGCTTGCGACGCAGAACGCACTGCGTCAGGCCGAGGCTTTGCAGCGTTTCGTTGATGTGCCCGATACCCAGCAGGTCGATGAGCAAATTGGTAGCCATATTGTCCGAGATCGTGATCATCAGCCAGCACAGGTCCATCGGCGTTACTTTTGCGCCTTCGTGAAAAAAGGTCAGCACGCCGCAGATGGGCACTCGATCCGGATTCTTTACTTCAATGAGTAGGTCGGGATCGAGCGATCTCTCCTCCAGCCGGCGCATTAGCTCGATCATTACGGGGATCTTGATGACACTGGCAGCTGTCAGCGGCGCGTGCGCATTCAGCGCCGCCGTTTCGCCGGTGATCAGATTCTTGTAGTAAAATCCCACGCAGCCGTGGACAGCATGCAGGCGTGCCAGAATCGCTTCGTTCATACCATCGTTCCTCCCGTTGAAACAAACATGGCAATCAGCCGCGGCGTGAGGTAGCCTTCGATCGCCGCGGCAACGATCAGCAGGGGCAGTACCGTGAGGAGAAACAGGCGCAGCAGAGCGGGCAGCGCCTCCTCCAGCGGCAGGGCGGAGGGCTTTTTCAGGATCAGGCGGCACATGTTCAGACATAGCCAAAGACCAGCGGCGATCGCCAGCAGGATGGCGGGAAGCTCAAATATGCCGTGGGGCAGCAGACCGAAGACCACGAGTTGTCCGACGGATGTGCCCTGCTGCGCGGCAACCACCGCCAGCACGCCGCCGATGACGACGCCGTTGACAAGCAGCGAAAATGCCGGGAGAAAGAGGAAGGGCAGCAGGCCGAGCGCCATACTGACGGCGGCGCTGCGCGCGTTGTTGCCCAAAATTCCATGGGCAGTGACGGCCCCGTTTTCCAGCATACCGTTCTGCTTTAGAAGTTCGGAGAATCCATCATAGACCTTCTGCGCCAGATCCGGCATGGAACGCAGCGCAAAGTAGCAGCCGGTGCACAGGACGAGGAAGACGACGAGGCAGATATAAAAGCCCTTTGCGATATGCGCCTTGTAGAACGCGTGGTTTTTCGATAGCTGGTTATGGATCCAATTCATACGGTCCCTCCCGGTTGTGTAAGATAGGTCTCTTTATATTGCTTTTTCAGCGCGCTAAAGGCGGTCTTCGCCGTCTTCTCATCTGTAAACAGGCCAAATACGGCCGAACCGGAGCCGGTCATTCGCGCACCCAGCGCACCCAGATCCAAAAGCTGCAGGCGGATATGGCGGACAGCAGGCCACATTTTCTCCACCGGCGCTTCCAGTGAATTATACAGCGCTGCGGAGATCTGCCCGAGATCGCCGGCCATCAGCGCCGCCAAAAGGGCGGTTTCTTCCGGCGCGTCCTGCGGCGGATATGCATCGAACAGGGCAAATGCCGTCTTTGTGGGCATGGAAAATGGCGGCTTGCAGATGACAATGGGGCAATCGGGCATCGTTGGCACGGACTGCAGCCGTTCACCCACGCCACCAGCCAGCGCCGCACCGCCGGTCAGGCAGAAAGGCACGTCTGCCCCCAGAGTCAGAGCCAGCGCAGACAGCGCCTCCGGCGAAAGGGGCAGATCGAAGGCCCGGTTGAGAAGACGCAGCACGGCGGCGGCGTCGGTACTGCCGCCTGCCATTCCCGCGCCGATGGGAATGCTCTTGCGAATATTGAGATACAGGCCGGCATTCACAAGTCCGGCCGCTTCAAAAAACGCTTCTGCCGCCCGAACCGCCAGATTTTTTCCGTCCCGGGGCAGCCAGGGAAGGTTGCTGCGCAGGGAGATACCGCCGTGCCGATGCAGAGTGAGCGACAGCTCGTCGTGCAGCGCCACGGTTTGAAACAGGGTGGTCAGCTCGTGATACCCGTCTGTCCGGCGTGTCCCGACCCGCAGATACAGGTTGAGCTTGGCGCGGGCATCATCGTGGAGGATCTTCATAGATTACAGCTCCACTGCCTTTGCGGGGCATAATTCGTGGCAGCAATAGCACTGGATACATTTGCTTTTGTCCAATACGGCACGGCCATGGGAGATCGAGATTGCCTGCCGCGGACAGGCTTCGGCGCATTTCCCGCAGCCAACGCAGCGATCCCCGAACTTCGGAAGGGGGAGCAGCAGGCGCTGCAGCGGTTGCCGCAGCCGGCGGGGGAGATAACCGATCACGGCATGACTGTTTTTCAGCTTTGCTGCGGGAGCAAAAGGCGGGTTGAGCGGCTCAAGCTTGTCCCCTGCCTGAGTCAGACCGTCGGCGGACAGAGGAACCAGACCGCGCCGGACCGCCTCTTTGTGCAGCGGGGCCAGCGCAGGATCAAAGCCGCAGATGCGCATCATCTCCAGATCGGCGGCAAACGGGTTTTCCGACGCGACCAGTGCGCCCACCTTGCGGGGGCGGCCGCCGGACGGGCCTTTGCCGTCCATGCCCAGCACGCCGTCAATCAGAGACAGGGTGGGAGAAACGTACTCCGCAATATCACACAGCAGGGCACAGAAGGCTTCGACGCCGGGAAGACGGGAATGCCACATGGCTTTTTCCATGCCGGCGACGCAGCCGAAGAGATTCTTCGCCGCGCCGGTAAAGCCGGTGAGCATGTGGGTCTTGGCCTTTCCGATGCTGATGATCACGTCGGCCTCTGTTACGGGAGAGATGAGCCGGAGCGACCGATCCCGAAAAGATACGTCCCGGTGGGAAAAATCATAGTTGAGATGCGCCCCGCTTTCTTCGGCAGCTCGGTCCATGCCGCAGGCATGGTAGACCGGCCCGAGGTTGAAAGCGCTGTAGGGCCCGCCGGGACTGTCCGCGATGGTGACCTCCCCGCCCGCCCGGACAAAGGCGCCTGCCACGGCCGCGACGACGGCGGGATGAGCGGTGGTAGCGGCATCGGGCGCGCGTGCCATCAGCAGGTTCGGTTTGATCAGAACCCGCCGGCCCTTCTGCAGAAAAGCCTCCGCGCCGCCGTAATGGGCCAGGATGCGTTCGACGGCCTCGCACGCCGCGCCGTAGTCGGCACAGGCGGCGGTATAGACCTGTGTGTTCATAGAATCGATACCTGCCTCGGCTTTCGTTTTTCATAGACGGTTATGCTGGAGATTCCGTTGCGCCGCAGCAGGGCGCAGGCTTCCGGTATGCCGGATGCCACATAGTCGGCTTTGTGCGCGTCGCTGCCGACCGTGACACGGGTGCCGCCGGCGGCCAGATAATCCTGCAGCAGCCAGTCTTCTCCTGCGGGGCGCCCCTGCCAGCGGCGATAAGCGGAGCTGTTGATCTCCAGGGCGATACCGCTGTGCGCCAGTGAATGGAGAAAGGGACGCATCCGTTCTCGCCAGCGCAGCAGCGATGCGTCGGGTACGGCGGTGCGCATCAGCCGCATGGGGTAATCATAATGGCCGAACACATCGATATCGCAGGTGCGGAGCATCTCTTCCGCCTCGTCAAAAAATTGCGCGTAGACCGCGTCGCACTGCGCAAGCGTGTTATAATCAAAATCCCGGTAAATATCCTTTTCCGGGCGGAGGTCATGGAGACTGCCGATCACCACGTCAAAATCATTCTGCGCCAGAAAAGCAGCCGTTTTTTCCGGCCACAGGTGCGGCTGCCCCAGCTCGATACCGCAGAGCAGTTCCATCCGCGGTGCGCAGAATGCTTTCGCTTCCGCCATTTCACGGGCCCGCCGCGCTTCTCCCGCCTTATAATGGTCACCGCCGCCGCGGGTATCGAAATCATAGTGCTCGGTAATTGCGAGAATATCGACGCCTTTGCAAAGCGCCGCGTCGCAGAGTTCAGCCACCGTACATTGGCCGTCAAAGGAAAAACGGGTATGTGTATGCAGATCGCAAAGCATGAAAAAACTCCGTATATTTATCATTCGATTTTATTTTAGTATACCATATTTCCCGTCATATGTATAGTTTTGCACCCAGCGGCAAAACTAACCGCAAAACGATAAAAAAGGAGCATTCGGAATGGATAAAGCAGCCTTGACGCTGATTATCATCGGCGCCATCAACTGGGGCCTGATTGCCCTGTTCAAGTTTGATGCGGTGGCATGGATCTTCGGCGGGCAACTGACGGTCGGAGCACGGATCGTCTACGGCCTGGTCGGTTTGGCCGGCCTCTGGTGTATCTCCCTGCTGTTCAGAAAACGGGAAGAGGCGTAAGTCGCGCAGGGAGAAATTACTGCCTTACGGCGGAATGGATGCAGAGCCTTTTTTCCTCCAGACATTATACTATGAAATACACAGGTATATCCGCGCCGGTAGCCGACGCGGATATGCCTTTTTCTTGCCGTCCCACCGCGTATGTGATATAGTGGGGACATCCTGATTTAAAGGGGGCATACCCATGAAAACCGCCATACTGTGCGGAAAGCTGTTTGACAGCGCAACTGCATCCGTCCAGGAAAATATGATCGTGCTGATTGAGGACAAGCTGATTACGGAGGTCCGGCCGGGAACCGAAGCGCCGGAAGGCTGTGAGGTTGTCGACCTGCGCGGCTGCTTCGTCACGCCGGGTCTGATCGACGCCCATGTCCATCTGGAATCTGTCGGCAACGAATCCCCGGATGAGAGCGCCTATATCCTGCCGGGAGAACTTACCATCCGCGCCGTCAGAAATGCCCGGGCTGACCTGATGGCTGGATTCACCACCGTCCGCGAGTGCGGCGGGTCGGAGTATATAAATCACAGCGTCCGGGATGCCATCGCCCGCGGCGATATCGAGGGGCCCCGTGTCGTTTCCGCCGGACGGTGCATCACCTCCACCGGCGGCCATGCGGACAGCCATTTCAGCCCCTATATCGAAACCGCCTTCCACGGCGGCATTCGTGTGGACGGTGCGGCGGAAGCCCGCAGGGCGGCACGGCATAACATCAAATATGGAGCGGACTTTTTGAAAGTGATGGCTACCGGCGGCGTGATGTCCCGCGGCACCACCGTGGGTTCCCAGCAGCTGACCGCCGATGAGCTGGAGGCCGTGGTGGAGATCGCCGGTATGTACGGCATCCATACCGCCGCGCATGCCCACGGTACCGCCGGGATCAAGGCAGCCGCACGGGCTGGTATCACTTCCGTCGAGCACGCCATGATGATGGACGACGAGGCGGTGGACTTGTTCTGTGAAAAAGGCACTTATCATACGCCGACGATCATTGCCGCCGAGCGGATCATTGTGGAAGGCCCGAAACACGGCCTGGTCCCTTGGATGGTGGACAAGGCAAAGCAGGTATTCGAGCGGCATGAGTGGGGCGTCCGCGAAGGACTTAAGCGCGGGGTGCGGTTTACATTCGGCACCGACTCCGGAACGCCGTTTAATTTCCACGGCCGGCAGGCGTATGAGTTTGAGCTGATGCAGCGGTTTGGCTTTACGCCCGTGCAGGCGCTGACCGCCGCCACCCGGACCAATGCCGCCCTGCTGGGGATGAGCGACCGGATCGGCAAGGTGGAAAAAGGCTGTCTGGCCGACCTGAGCGCCTTCTGCGGGAATCCGCTGGAGGATGTCCATGCCTTCTGTGACTGCACCTTTGTCATGAAGGAAGGAAAGATATATAAGCACGAATAACCGGATAAAAATCAGACGCGCCGCAGATCAATTCTGCGGCGCGTCCTTTTTATGTCTTTCGAGCGGCAGTCTTGGGGCATCTTCGGAAGAAAGCTTCATGCGGATAAATGGGACTGTGCCTGTCTGCGTAAAGCGTTCACTGGTACCGATCGCAGAGAAGCCGGCCGTATGATAACAGCGGATGGCCCGGAGATTAAAGGTGCGTACTTCCAGAAAAAGAGGCTGTGCTCCGTACCGCTTCTGCGCAGTCTCGATGGCCAGTGACAACAGCTCTTTGCCCTGCCCCTGCCCGCAGGCATCCGGACGCATCCCCAAGCCCAGCGTCAGCGCCCCGTTTCGGAAATGCAGCCGAAAATAACCTATGAGGCAATCGGATTCTTCCACGGCAAAAAATTCGGAGGCTCTTTTTTCGGCGCTGGCGATTCCCTCTCCGGATGCCCGGACGGTGTTCCAGGCGGGTTGGTTGTAGACATCATAAGGTTCCGGATACCGCCATGCGCAGATCTCGACAGCATCCCGCTCTGTAAACGCCCGTAGGTGCATATAGGAAACCTCCCTTAGAAAATCGCCGACAGCATAGCGGTAAGCCAGAACAGCGCGGCGCATAAAGCATTTGCTGTCAGACGGCATAAAGTCTGCTCGCTGGGGTCGAGCGCTTCAAACGGGTGAAGTTCTTCCTCTGTAAAATCGGAAATATCGCCGCTCCGGCGTTTCGATGCATGCTTCTTTGGAAGAAGCCGGATAAACCGGGGAGCCCCGACGCCATCCAGCGACAGATAGGAAAACCAGGCCGCCGCAGCATAGATCGCGCCAATGATCGGGAAGGCATAATCCACGGGGGATAGGCGGACATTTTTATTGATAAAGTGATCCCAAAGCAGAGCGGCAGTCGCACCGATGGCAAAACGTGCGGTTGCTTTATATAAGACCGGGCGTAGGAGACGGGGATCCCATATTTTTTTCAAAAATCCAGGCAAGGGCACCGCTCCCTATCTGTTATATTCATAAGGCAGACCTGACAGATACATTATAAAGATTTTCTGGTCAATGCACAATCTTCGGGCGACAAATTTTTTACAGGAAATAAAATATAATGAGATAGAGCAAAAAATAGGAAATGTGTAAAAATAAGGAAATTTTACCAAAAGAAATTTATAAAAAGCTTCCAAATAGTAAAAGAAAAATATGGGAATTAGCCACAAATAAATTGTGCAATAAGACGAAAGTTATATAACTTGCGCTAAGGAAAACGGGCTTTAATATTTGTATAATTCGCCTAATTAAAGTTGACATTTTCAATTTATATTTATATACTATTAAAAACTGTATCTGCGCTTGCACACAAATACAGTCAATTTGCGCCGTACCTTGCGGCGAAACTATGAGGAGGAGTAAGAAATGAAAAAAGCACTCGCTGTCCTGCTGGCCGCTTCGATGTTGCTTGGCATGCTTTGCGGCTGCACCACCACTCCCCAGAATGAAAATGGCACGACTGGCGAAACCACACCCGGCGAAACGACACCCGGGACGGATACGCCGGGCGGAGACACGTCTGCCAGCGAACCTATCACTGATTGGGTTACATACCTCACGACCAACAATGAAATGGAAACATTCAATATCCTTTACAGCCAGAGAAATCAGGAGCTGCGGGTCCTGACCAACTGCATCGAGGGACTTCTGTCCAATGACAGCTATGGCAACCTGATCCCGGCAGTCGCCGAGACCTGGAATACAGAGGACGGCGGTCTGACCTGGACCTTTAACCTGCGGAAAGACGTTACATGGGTCGATGTCAACGGGAACAAAAAGGCCGACTGTATCGCCGAAGACTGGCTCTGGGGCCTTGAATGGGTGCTGAACTTCTGGAAGAACGAAGCAGCCAACACCTCCATGCCCATTGAGATGATTCAGGGCGCCGAGGACTACTATATCTATACGAAAGGCACCAACTCTGACTCTACGCCGGAAGACATTGCTGCATTTGAAGCTGTCTGCAACAAGTATGGTCTTTCTACCACGCCGCTGACTGAGGCGGAGGCAAAGGCCCTAGACCTGACCGTTTTTAAGCAGATCGTCGGCATTGAAGCACCCGATGATTATACCCTGATTTATCACTGCACCGCGGCACTGCCGTATTTTGCTACCTTGGCTGCCTATAACTGCCTCTATCCGGCTTCCGGTGCGCTGCTCGTCGAGCTGGGTGTGGACGGTTTCAAAGCCTGCACCAATGAGAATATGTGGTACAGCGGCTGCTACACCATGACCACCTATGTGCAGGGCAACGAGAAAGTTCTGACCAAGAACGAGAGCTATTGGGATAAGGATTGCACGCTGTTCAACACCGTTACCATCAAGATGGTCGAATCCAGCGACGTGGCTTTCCAACTCTATCAGTCCGGCGAGCTGGACTATGTGGAGCTGACGGAGTCCAACCTACAGACTATTTATAAGAGCACATCCAACGAATTCCACGATCAGCTCTGCGAAGCGCGTCCAACCAAATATTCCTATCAGTTCCACCTGGTCTACGATAAGAAGACGGAGGCCGGAGAGCCGGATAACAACTGGAATCTGGCTATTGCAAACAAGGCGTTCCGTCTGGCTTGGTATTACGGCCTCGACCTGACGAAGTATTTGGCCCGCACCAATGCCATTAACCCGCTGAAATGCGAAAACTACTGCTATACCATGAATAATCTGTGCGTTACTTCCGACGGCACAGACTATACCCAGCTGGTTCTCGACCGTTTGGGCATTGATCCTACCGGCGATACCTATGCCCGTCTGGATACCGGCAAGTTTGCTGAGTATAAGGCGCAGGCCATGGAGGAGCTGGCTGCCAAGGGCGTCACCTTCCCGGTGGTGGCAGACTATTATATTCTGGGCAGCAGTCAGACCGCGGCAGATACCGCTGCCGTGCTGAAGCAGATCTTCACGGATTGCCTGGGTGATGATTTTGTGGTTCTGAATGTCAAGACCTACATTTCCTCGCTGGCACAGGAAGTCCGCAATCCGCAGCTGGCCTCCTTCTTCATCAATGGCTGGGGCGCTGACTACGGCGATCCGCAGAACTACCTGGGGCAGGAAACCTACGGTGAGGATAATGCCTATTATTCCGCCGCCTATTCCAAGATCAACAACGCCACCGACCCGGATCTGATTGCGACGTATCAGGAATATACCCGTTTGGTGAATGCGGCGAACGCGATCACGGGCGATCTTGACGCCCGCTACAACGCCTATGCCGATGCCGAAGCGTATATGCTGGAGAATGCACTGGTCATTCCGTGCTACATCAATATCCTCTGGCAGCTGACACACGTGAACGATTTCTCCAAGATTTATGCGGCCTATGGTATTCAGAGCGAAAAGTTTAAAAACTGGGAGACCTCTCAGACCGCTTATACCACTGAGGATTACGCCGCGCTGGAAGCTGCCTATAACTCCGGAAAATAAATAAAAGATGGCGAAGTACACCGTTAAAAGACTGCTGCAATCCTGCTTGACAGTCTTTATTGTGGTGACTATCGTCTTCCTGCTGCTGAGGCTGATGCCAACTGATTATTACTTCACGGAGGAACAGCTGATCAAGCTGACCGACCAGCAGAAGAATGATCAGTTGGCGGCAGCAGGTTTACTGGATAGTCCCATTGCACAGTTGTTTCGATTTTATGAACAGTTGCTACTGCATTTTGATCTGGGTACATCCCGGAGAATCCAGAACAGCGTTCCGGTTACAGAGGTCATCGGAAACAAGTTCGGGATATCGATGAAGATCGGGAGCATTTCCCTGGGGATCGCGCTGCTCCTGGGCGTGCCTATGGGGGTTTTGCAGGCCAGATTTAAGAATGGGGTCTTCGACCATGTCGGCACCGGGTATACGATTTTCGTCAACGCGGTGCCGCATCTGGTTTCTTATTCACTCATCCTGGTTTTCGGGGCCCGTGTGCTGAAGCTCCCTTCCATGTATTCCACGCGGAACGTGGCTGTATCCAGCATCATGCCGGTTGCCTGCCTCGCGCTGGGCTCCATTGCCGGTTATGCGCTCTGGACACGGCGCTATATGGTGGACGAACTCACCAAAGACTATATCAAGCTGGCAAAAGTCAAGGGTATGTCCACACAGAGCATTATGTTTCGTCATGTTCTGAAAAACGCGTTTGTACCACTGGCGCAGTATCTGCCGTATTCTTTTCTGCTGACGATCGGCGGCTCTCTGCTGGCAGAACGGTTTTTTTCCGTTCCCGGTATGGGACCACTGCTGACGGACGCTATTACCCGCTATGATACCAATATCGTTCAGGCGCTGGTCATGTTTTACGCCACGCTGGGCGTAATCGGCGTATTTTTGGGCGACGTCCTGATGACGATCATAGACCCGCGGATTCGTCTGACGGGCAAAGGGGAGGTGCGGTAATGGCTGATAACATCAAACTGGAATCGAATGTTTCACTGGCAGAAAAGCACCACATGACCGACGCACAGCTGTTTTCCGTTGTGGATTATAAGCCGGAAGAGGCGGAACGAACCGGCTATTCACAATACTCCTATTGGGGTTCGGTCTGGAAGAACTTTTTAAAAAACAAATCTGCTGTCGTCCTGTTGTGCATATTTGTCGTACTTGTTGTTTTTTCTTTCGTATCTAAGGGGATCGGAAAGTACAACTATGAGACGCTGGCGCCTGACAGCTCACTTATGTTTACCTACCCTAACAGTGAGTATTGGTTTGGCACCGATAACCTGGGGCGTGATTACTGGTGCCAGGTCTGGTTTGCTTCCCGCACTTCCATCAAGCTGGCCGCGCTGGTTGCTGCCGGGCAATGCGTTCTCGGTGTAACGATCGGATGTATCTGGGGGTATGTCCGTAAGCTGGACCGGTTTTTCACGGAGCTTTATAACATTATCGACAATGTGCCAACAATTATTTACATGACGCTGATTGCCCTGATGATTGGGAAAAGCTTCCTTATCATGGCGGTTGCGCTGATCGCCTTCGGCTGGCTGAGTATGGCCCGCAATATCCGTAATTTGGTGCTGATGTACCGGGATCGCGAGTATAACCTGGCCTCCCGCTGTCTGGGTACAAAGATCGGGCGTATTCTGACGAAGAATATTCTGCCGTATCTGATCTCCGTAATTATCCTGCGGCTGGCGATGGCTATCCCACAGACCATCGCGCTCGAGACCACACTGTCATACCTTGGCCTGGGTCTTGACATCAACACGCCGTCGCTGGGGATTCTGCTCCGCAACTCCCGCAGCTACTTTCTGGACTTTCCGTATCTGCTTATTTTCCCGGCGGTTATCGTTTCGCTGATCACCATCACGTTCTATCTGGTGGGCAACGCGTTTTCCGACGCCGCCGATCCGAGAAATCACGTATGAGGACGGGGGAGCGAGATATGGAAAGACAACCGATCTTATCGGCAAAGGACGTGGAGATCCGATTCAGCCTGCGCGGGCAGAAGCTGACAGCCATCCGGAAGTGCTCTCTTGACCTCTATGAGGGCGAGACGCTCGCCATCGTCGGGGAGAGTGGATCCGGGAAGAGCGTTTTCACCAAATCATTTATCGGCATGCTGGATCAGAACGGGTCTATCACGAACGGCTCCATTCTGTACGAAGGCGCCGACATAGCAAAATACAAAACAGAAAAAGAATGGCGGGATATCCGAGGAAAAAAGATCACTATGGTGATGCAGGACCCCATGACTTCGCTTAACCCGCTTAAACGGGTGGGCATTCAGATCCAGGAGTCGATCGAGCTGCATCAGGGTCTTCATGGGGTGGAGGCCAAGCAGGCGGCCATCAATATGCTGGCGATGGTAGGAATCCCTTTTCCGGAACAGCGTTATTACCAGTATCCGCATGAGTTCTCCGGCGGAATGCGCCAGCGGGCTGTCATCGCCATCGCTGTCGCCTGCCGACCGCAGATCCTGATCTGCGACGAACCGACCACCGCGCTGGATGTGACCATTCAGGCGCAGATTCTTGACCTGATCCGCAATCTGCAAAAAGAGTTCAATATGACGATTATTTATATCACGCACGATCTGGGGGTCGTCGCCAATGTGGCCGATCGGGTTGCGGTGATGTATGCGGGGCAAATCGTGGAGATCGGTACGGTTGAGGAGATTTTTTACGACCCTCGGCATCCTTATTCCTGGGCGCTGCTGTCTGCGCTGCCACAGTTGGGAATCAAGGGAGAAAAGCTGCCCACCATTGACGGCACGCCCCCCAATCTGTTCAATCAGATAAGAGGGGACGCATTTGCACCGCGGAACCGGCACGCGCTGGCCGTCGATTTTCTGGAAGAGCCGCCGTTTTTCCCGATATCCCCCACCCATAAAGCCAAAACATGGTATCTGGATCCCAGAGCACCTAAAATAGAACAGCCGCTGTATATTCAACGGTTGGCTCAGGCCGGGAAAACACAGTCGGAGGGCCCCAAAGTCGAGCATCCGCATGAAAGGCCCGACCGGGAAAAACTGATTGAGGTCCGGGACCTGCAGGTGAGCTTTGGTACCGGGCGGAAAAAATTTGTCGCCGTGGATCATGTCAGCTTTGAAATTTTCAAAGGTGAGACCTTTGCGCTGGTGGGAGAGTCCGGTTCCGGAAAGACCACCATCGGGCGCGCTATCACCCGGATTAATCCGGCGAGTTCCGGCGAGATTTTCTATAAGGGAAGGAGAATTAGCGGGAAGATCTCCAAGGAGCTGGATCTGGAGGTCATCAAGGGCTGCCAGATGATTTTTCAGGATCCGCTGGCCTCTCTGAACGAGCGGGCAAAGGTGGATTATATCATCTCCGAGGGTATTCTCAACCATCACCTGTACACGGATGAAGAGGATCGGGAGAACAAGGTGCAGGAGGCGCTGCGCGAAGTCGGCCTGCTTCCGGAGTTTGCGTCCCGGTTTCCGCATGAATTTTCCGGCGGCCAGCGGCAGCGTATCGGGGTGGCCCGTGCGCTCATCATGCAGCCGGAGTTTATTGTGGCGGATGAGCCGATTTCGGCGCTGGATGTATCCATCCGGGCCCAGGTACTTAACTTGCTCAATGAGATGAAGAAAAGCCGCGGCCTGACGTATCTTTTCATTGCGCATGACCTGTCGGTCGTACGCTTTATCTCCGACCGGATCGCGGTCATCCATAAGGGACGGATTGTTGAGCTGGCAGAGGCGGAGGAGCTTTTTTTACATCCGCTGCACCCTTATACCCGGGCGTTGCTGTCCGCCGTGCCGAACCCTGATCCCGTGGTGGAGAAAAACAAGCATTTGTTGGTCTATGATCCGAGCATACATCACTATGAGGAGGATCAGCCCGTTTGGACCGAAATCTTGCCCGGGCACTTTATTTACGCAAACCAAGAAGAACTTTCCGGGTACCGCGGTGAGCTGGCAAGGGCATAGGACATGCTGCGGCGATTTTATCGCCATCATGAACAACTTTTAAAGTATCAAGGGGACGAAGGGTATCCGGTACGGATGTCCTCCGTCCCTTTGTGCAATCCATGGAACATATAGCCGGATGTGCAGTCTAATTCGGTAAAAGCGGTGGGCAATCGCCGGATCCACGGGAAAGGAGTATATGTTATGAAAAAACAGATTCTTGCGGGGGCAATATGCCTTGCACTTGTGTTTACATCTCTTCTGCCTCTTTCCGGCTGCGGAACGGTGGCGGCCCTCAGCTCGGAAGATCTGATGAGCGGCGTCACGGCGAATCAGGTATCGCAGGATGTCGCCGGTGCGGATAGCCCGGAGGACGCTGCGGCGGTCGCGGACTTTGCGGCTCGTTTATTCCAAAACAGCGCCGACGGGGAAAGCAATGTGCTGATTTCCCCGATTTCCGTGCTGTATGCTCTGGCTTTGACGGTCAACGGGGCAAAGGGGGAGACCCGTGCCCAGATGGAACAGGTTCTCGGGCTTTCTACGGAGGAACTCAATAAATATCTGCATGCGTATCTGCAGACCCTCCCATCCGATGAAAAGGCCAGCCTGAGTCTGGCCAATGCCATTTGGATGAAAGAGGACGACCGGCTGAGTGTGCAGCCCGCCTTTCTCCAGACCAATGCCGACTGGTATGGCGCGGGAGCCTATAAGGCGCCCTTCGACGATTCCACCTTGAAGGACATCAATCATTGGGTCAGCGACCATACCGGCGGAATGATCGAGAATATCCTGGACAATATCCCGAAGGATGCCGTATTGTATCTGGTCAACGCCCTGGCCTTTGATGCGGAATGGGCGGATATTTATAAGGAGGATCAGGTGCGTGACGGCACGTTTACCACCGAATCGGGCGAGCAGCGCGATGCGGAGATGATGTACGGTGAGGAATACCGGTACCTGAGCGACGGAATGGCCACCGGTTTTCTCAAGTATTATGCCGGGGACAAATATGCTTTTATGGCCATGCTGCCAAACGAAGGCGTTACCCTTTCGGACTATATCGATTCTCTCTCGGGGCAAGGACTGCAGGATATTCTTTCAGGGGTACAGGAGACAAAGGTCCGGACAATGATCCCGAAGTTTCAGAGCGAATATAGCGTGGAGATGAGCGATCTGCTCAAAGCCATGGGGATGACGGATGCGTTTGACCCGGACGCAGCTGATTTCAGCGGCATGGCGACCTATACGGACGGAAATATTTGTATAAGCCGTGTTCTTCACAAGACGCATATCGCCGTGGATGAGCGCGGTACCAAAGCCGGCGCCGCCACCGTGGTGGAGATGGTCGGGGAGACCGCTATGCCTGCCGAGGAACCGAAAACCGTTTATCTGGATCGCCCGTTTGTCTATCTGCTGATTGACTGTGAAAAAGGTCTGCCTCTGTTCATCGGCACGATGACCGACGTAGGGAAATAAACACAGGCGGGAATTGTGTGCCGCGGCCGGGGAAACGGCCGCGGCTTTGCTTTTCCCATATTTTATGATATACTGATGCCAATGAGAAGGGAGGGGCGCGTCATGGCAAAGACGGTACTGATCACGGGCGCGTCCGGGGGGATCGGCCGTGCCTGCGCCCGTACGGCGGCCCGCGCCGGCTGGAACGTGGCGATCCACTGGTATGAGAACGAGTCCGCCGCGCATACATTGGCAACGGAGCTTCGGGCATTGGGCTGCAACGCGGAGCCTTTTTGCGCCGATGTGCGGGACAGCGGACAGGTCAACGCCTGTGCCGCAGCCGCAACCGCAAGGTTTTCCCACATTGACGGCCTGCTCTGCTGTGCGGGTGCGGCGCAGCAAAAGCTTCTGCAGAAAGTCACCGATGAAGAATGGCGGGATGTATTGGACATAAACCTTACGGGTACGTTTTACTTTATCCGGGCCCTTCTGCCGCAGATGATCGCGCGCAAGCAGGGCGCGATCGTTACCATGTCGTCGGTGTGGGGCGTGCGAGGCGGCTCCTGCGAGGCGGCCTACTCCGCCGCCAAAGCGGGGGTGATCGGCCTGACCCGTGCACTGGCGCAGGAGACAGGACCCAGTGGGATTACGGTCAATTGTCTGGCACCTGGGGTGATTGACACCCGGATGTGCGCCGGATTTTCGGAAGAGACGCGGAGAGCGTTGGCAGAAGAGACGCCGCTTTCCCGGCTGGGGACGCCGGAGGATGTGGCCCGCGCGGCGATTTTCCTGCTGGAGCAGCCGTTTGTAACCGGACAGGTGTTGGGCGTGGACGGAGGGTTCTGACGTCGGAAGGGGAGGAAAGCATGTCGCAGCTGACAAAAAAGGCAATCATTCAGTCGTTCGTCGGACTGCTGAATCAGATGCCTCTGGACAAGATTACGGTCAAAGACATCGTAGATGACTGCGGCGTGAACCGGGGCACCTTTTATTACTATTTTCAGGACATTTATGCGCTGCTGGAAGAGGTCTTTGATTCCGAAACGCAAAAGGTGGCCGATGCTGCTGCTGAGTATCCTGATTGGACGGACGGTTTTCTGCAGGCACTGAGCTTCGTACGGGAAAACAAGCGCGCAGTTTATCATGTCTTTCATTCCATCGACCGGGCACTGCTGGAAAAACATCTCTGCCGGGTAGTGGGCGAGGTGATGCAGGCCGCCGTGCGTACTCGAGCCGAGGGAGTGCCCGTCACCGAGGAAGACATTTGTTTGATTTCCGATGCCTATACATATACGTTGGTAGGCGTTCTGCTCGCCTGGCTGCAGGATGGGATGCGCGGTGAGCTGGAGGACAAGGTGCGCAGACTGTCCTTTCTGATGGATGACGCCGTCCGCGTGGCGCTGGATCGGGCCGCAGGGCGCTAAGCCGCCGTCCGGATGTTTGCCGGACTGCCCGACAATCGATGTCCCGCTGTATGATTTTCGTACAGCGGGACCGTTTTGTCTATGGCTTTTGGAGAGAGGGGGGGATATAGTAAAAATGCGGACGAAAGGAGATGTGCCCCGGATGGAATCGGTCAAAAAAGCGAGACTTGCGTATATCTGCTATTCCGTCGCACTGTTTGCGCTGGGTGCGGCGCTTTTGTTTTTCCCCGCACTTTCGGCGGTTACGGTCTGCTACATTATCGGCGGTATTCTGCTGCTGTGCGGCATCCTGCGTCTGTCCGCATATTTTGTCAACGACACGTACGGCCTGGCATTTCAGTTTGATTTTGCGCTGGGCATCTTTACGATTCTGATCGGACTGCTGCTGGTGCTGCATCCGCGGGCAATGATGGCATTTGTCAATGTGGTGTTCGGCGTGTTTATTCTTGCGGACGGCGTGTTCAAGCTGCAGACCGCCCGGGAGGCCCGGCAGTTTGGGCTTTCGCGCTGGGCGCTGATCCTGGTTCCGGCCGCCGTTACCGTGACGGTGGGGATGCTGCTGATTCTGGATTCCTTTGGGAGCATTTTGACCGTTACGGCTATTTTCGGCATTGCGTTGATGGCCGACGGGCTCCAGAATCTATTGACGGCGCTGCTGGCTATCCAGCTGGTACGGCGGGCAAAGCGGGTCAACTCGGAGCCGGAAGAAAAATAGCCGGGAAATAATAAAGGGGCCGCGATACTGTGCATCAGTATCGCGGCCCCTTCTTTGTGATGCAGAGACGGCTTATGCCTTAAACGTGACGTTGCCCGCCATGAGGGTAAGGACAGGCTTGACATCTTTAAGCTCCATGGGGTCGCAGGTAAAGATGTCGCGGTCGAGGACCGTTAGGTCGGCCAGATAGCCCTCTTTGATCCGGCCCTTTTTATCTTCCATGAACTGGGCATAGGCGCTGCCGATGGTATAGCAATCCACGGCATCTTCGACGGAGATGCATTCTTCCGGGAAATACCCTTCCGCAGGATTGCCGCTTAAATCCTTGCGGTTAACGGCGCAATAGATGCAGGGGAAGGGGTTGCAGTCTTCCACGGGGGAGTCGGTGCCGAAGGCCTGGTGCACGCCCAGCTCCTTCATGGTGCGGTAGGCGTTGGAGGTGCGGGCCAGCTCATCCGGGATGCGGGTGGGCAGCGCATGCAGATCACTGTGCAGGAAGATCGGCTGTTCCAGTGCGAGCACACCGTCGCCGGCGAGACGCTCCATCATCGGCCTGTCCATGATCTGACAGTGGATGATACCGTGGCGCAGCGGATTTTTGCCGTCGCGCAGGATTTTTTCATACCGGGTCAGCAGGCTGTCAATGGCACCGTCGCCGATGCAGTGACACATCACCTGAACGTCCAGCTTGTCAGCCGCGGCACAGAAGGCGTCCAATTCCTCATCGGACCGAACAGAAACGCCGCAGGTATCCGGCGCGTCCAGATAGGGCTTACGCAGCATGGCCGAATGGCCGCCGATGCTGCCGTCCTTGAACAGCTTCAGCGGGCCGAAGGACAGCACGTTATCATAACGAGGATCTTTCCGCTCGGTGGCCATATACTGCTCGAACTGCTCTACGCTTTCAAAGCTGTTCTGCGTATGATAGCGAACGAGTAGTGTTCCCTGGTCGTGGAATTTATGTACGAGAGCATACGCCTGCTCGGGAGGAAGCGTGGTGCCAATATCATTGCTCTGCACGCTGGTGAGGCCGCAGGAAGCGGCATAGTGCAGTACTTCCTCAAAATTCTGCATCAGTTCCTCCGGTGTGGGATCCGGGACGATGTTTTCCAGCAGCGCCTTGGCGTTCTCGGAAAAACGACCGTTGGGATAGCCGGTTTCTTCATGCTCGAAAACGCCGCCTTCCACCTGTGGGGTGGTTGCATCCACACGGGCCAGCTCCAGCGCCTTGGTGTTGCAGGCTGCCATATGGCCGCAGGCGCGCTGGAAGACGATGGGGATCTCTGTGCTAATCCTGTCCAGGTCCTGGCGGCAGAGGTCTCGCTTCTCCCCTTCCACAAAATTGACCACATTCCAGCCCATGCCCTTCAGGCCGCGGGAATTCGGATGAGTTTCAAGAAAAGCCTTTGCACGGGAGACCACATCGTCAATGGAAGAAGCGCCCAGCAGCGGGACAAAGCTGCGGGTGGCGGCCACCATCATGAGATGGCAGTGGCTGTCATTCAGGCCGGGAATGACGGTCTTCCCGTGACAGTCGATGACGTCGGCCCCGTAAGAAGCCATGAGCAGCTGGCCGCTCTTGCCCACGGCGGTGATGGTGCCGTCTTCGATGACGCAGGCTTCGGCAAAATGACCTTTTTCCAGATAGATCTTTGCGTTGTACAGTACGGTCTTTTTCATGCGGATATGCCTCCTTCAGCAAATTGGGAAAACGCCGCAGGGGCGGTCGGCCTGTGGCCGCCGCCCCTGGAATCTCACTTATGGTATACGATTTCCCCGCCCACCATGGTCAGGATGGGCAGAATATCCTTGATCTCCATCGGATCGCAGGTAAAAATGTCCTTGTCGAGGATAACAAGGTCCGCCAGACAGCCGCCCTTGATGCGTCCCTTGGTCTCTTCCTGAAACTCCGCATATGCGCTGCCGGCGGTATACGCGTCCACCGCGGTGTAGACATCCACGCACTCCTGCGAATAGAAACCGTCGCCGGGATCTCCGGTCAGATCCTTGCGGGTGACGGCGGAATAGATGTTCGGGAAGGGATTGCAGTCTTCCACGGGGGAGTCGGTTCCGTAGGAGATTCTGCCGCCCAGCTTGTCGAGTGTGCCGAAGGCATAGGAGGTGGAGGACAGTGCCTTGCCGCAGCGGCTCTCTACGGCATGCAGGTCGTATTCGAGGAAGATCGGCTGATACAGCGCCAGAATCTCATCCTTCGCAATACGGCGCAGCAGCGGCAGATCAGTGATCTGGCAGTGAACCAGGCCGTGGCGCAGCGGGTTTTTTCCATCATGCATAACCTTTTCATAGGACGCGACGGTATGCTCGATGGCGGCATCGCCGATGACATGGGTTACCACCTGCATATCGACCGAGTTCGCCAGCCGGCAGAACTCGTCCATCAGTTCATCGGAGGTGGCCTCCACCCCATAGTTGCCGGGATCGTCCAGATACTCATGGCGCATGGTGGCCGTGCGGGCCCCCAGGCTGCCGTCCTTGAAGAGTTTCAGCGGGCCCAGCTGGAGCCAGCCGTTTTTCTCATACTTCCCGTTCTTATACTCGCCGTTTTTCAAAAACTCGGCATAGTCGGCGGGCGTATAAAAGCTGACCTGATGGCGATAGCGCAGCTTTGCCCGCCCCTCGTCATAGACCCGGTGGAACATCGCAAAGCCCCGTTCATAATCGTGGGTGGAGGTGCCGACGTCGTTGCTCTGCACACTGGTCAGACCGTGCGCAACGGCATAGTCCATGGCGCGCAGCAGCAAACCTTCATGCTCCTCGATCGTATAGGGGGGGATGGTGCTGAGGGCGTGATGGCAGGCGTTTTCGGCGAAGACGCCGTTGGGCGTGCCATCCGGCCCGATCTCAAAGATGCCGCCGTCATACTGGGGAGAGGTACCGGTCAGACACAGCATCTCGACCACCTTGGAGTTGCCGGTGACGATATGGCCGCAGATGCGTTCCAGCACGATGGGGATCTCGGTGCTGATCTTGTCCAGATCGTATCGGGTAGGAATGCGCTTATCACCGGTGAACGAGTCCTGGTTCCAGCCGACGCTGTGCAGGCCGTGACGGCAGGCGTCCGGGTTTTCCGCCATGAACTTTTTGCAGCGGGCCACCATTTCTTCGATGGAGGTACAGCCGGAAATGTTGACCTGCGCCAGACTTTCGCCTACCATCAGCAGGTGCATGTGGCTGTCGTTGAGGCCCGGAATCACCGTTTTCCCCTCGCAGTCGATGCGGTCGCAATCAGGAGCGGCCAGAGCCAGTACTTCGTCGTTGTTGCCGACCATGCGGATCACGCCGTCTTCAATGAGAACAGCCTGGGCAAATTTTTCGCGCTCCTGATAGATTTTGCCATTAAAAAGAATTGTCTGTTTCATGCTGTCGCCCTCACGCCTGGTAGACACATTCGCCGTCCACATAGGTGGCGGTGACATTGGCTTTCAGGATCTCTTCGTGCGGGATGGTCAGCAGGTCGCGGTCCAGCAGGCAGAAGTCCGCCAGATAGCCGGTCTTGACCTGTCCCTTGATGTCTTCTTCATAGGAGGCATAGGCGCCCGCGGCGGTATAGGCACGCAGCGCCTGCTCTACGGTAAAGGCCTGTTCCGGCAGGTAGGGGCCGCGGCCTTTCAGGTCCCGGCGGGTAACGGCACAGTAGATCCCGGGCAGGGGCCGGAAGGATTCCACCGGACAGTCGGTGCCGAAGGGATGGGCTACGCCCAGGTCAAGGTAATCCTTCCAGGCATACGAGGTGTCGCCCAGTTCCTTGCCTACGCGGTCATAGACAATATGCATGTCATAATCGATAAAGATCGGCTGGATATAGGCGACCACATCCAGCTCCTGAAAACGTCGGATCTGCTCCTTGCTGGTGATCTGGCAGTGAACGATGCCATGACGGGGATGCAGATACGGCATTTCACGGCGGGCACGCTCGATGGCGTTGAGGCACATCTCCACCGCGCCGTCGCCGATGGCATGGATCAGGGCCGGCATATTGTGCCGGTGAGCCTGCAGGACGATATAGTCCAGGTCTTCCTGATTCTCATAGATGGCAAGGCCCTTGGTGGACGGATCGTCGGCATAGGGCTTACGCATCAGCGCGGTACGGGCGCCCAGGCTGCCGTCGGACAGAATTTTGACGGCGCTCATTTTGAAGGTGCGGTTGCCGTAGGTCCCGTCACATCCGCGGGCGAAAAATTCGTCCACCGTCTCCTTTTCGGTCAGAAGGCACTGCTCTGCCATACGGACCTTCAGCTTTTTCTGCTCGGCGGCGGTACGCAGCAGGTCCATCATGTGATAGGCTTTTCCGCCGGGCACATATTTAAAGTCGTCGGACTGCACGCTGGTCACGCCATATTTAAACAGATCATACTGGCTTTCACACAGCATATCGCACAGTACATCATCCGAAGGGAAGGGCAGATTTGATTTAATGTCGTCGAAGACGTTTTCTTTGATGACGCCGTTAGGCTCGCCGTCGGCAAAGGTTTCGGCAAAGGAGCCATATTGTTTCACGCTCTCCCGGTCGATATGCAGCAGCTCCATGGCCTTGGAATTGAGTACGCCGATGTGGAAACAGGCACGCATGACAATGATCGGGTATTCGGAGGATATCTTGTTCAGGTCAGCGCAGGTGGGACAGCGCTTTTCATCCGAGAAGAAATCCTGGTTCCAACCTTCGCCCATCAGCCAAAGACCCTTTTTCGGGTCGTAGCTCTCAAGACCCTTCCGCATCCGCTCCAGCAGCTCCTGCATGGAGCCGGTGCCGTACAGGTCAACGGACAGCTTGGCCCGGGCATAGTGCAGGAAGTGCATGTGGCTGTCGTTGAATCCGGGGAGCATCATCTGCCCTTTGGCGTCCATGACCTCCACCTGTGCCTGCGGGTGTCCGTCCAGCCAGTCCTTTGCGCCGCTTTCGCTGCCGACATACGCGAAATACTGGCCGATTACCACGGCGGATTCGGCCCGCGGGGCCTGCTCGTCCATGGTGAAGATGTTTGCGTTTTTGATCCAGAGTGCCATTGCTTGCGTTCTCCTTTCGCTATTTGGAAAATCCAATTTCGTTTTCTGTTCTGACGTAAGAGATATCCTCCAGCAGCGTATTGATCCAGGTGTCGTAATCTTCACCGGCCGCTGTTTCCTGCGCGCTTTCATACGCAGTGTCGCTGTAGCCGGAGAAGTACATGATATGGTATCCGTAATCGGTCTCGACGATGCCGTGGTCTCCGACCTGCCGGCTTTCGTCAAAGCACCAGTCGTTGAAAGCATCCTCCATCTGGCCGGGGGTCACATCGTCGTACAGACCGCCGTTGGTATTGGATCCTTCGTCGGAAGAATACTCTTCCGCCAGTGCCGCAAAATTATCTTCGGTGGGGTTTTCCTGCCACAGGGCGTAGATGCGCTCAGCCTCAGTCTTTGCCTCCGACTTGGAAGCGTCGGTAGTCTCCGCCGGCTGGATGAGGATATGCCGCACCTGCACATTGTACTTTTTCTGATCCGCAAGGTCGAGATGGTCACCCAATAACTGCGTATACTGCGCATTGACATAGCCGGAGGCCAGATAGGTGCTGTTCAGATAGGAAACAAACCCGTCCACCGTCACCACGTCGTCATAGCTGGCCCGCAGATAGCTTTCTCCGTCCGTATAGCCATAGTTGGACGCATAGCTCTGCAGCTGCTCCGGGATGCCGCTGAGATCGGCCTGATCGTCCTCGCTCAGGGAAAACCCCGCCGCATTTGCCGCGTCACAGAGTGTCATGGTCTGAGACCAGGTCTCCAGTGCCCGGTCGGTCAGATAGCTGCGCCAGGATACGCCGTCCGCATATTCCTGTGTGGCGAAAGACTGGGTCGGATCCATGATATAGGTAATGGATGTGCCATACTGCTTATAGATATAATAAAACTCGTCCCAATAATAGAATAAGAATGTCTCGTTGTCCAGCTTATGATCTCCCAGGACCGCCACGACGGTATTGGGTGTGGGCAGCGGGGCATCATCCACCAGCGCCGTGCTGCCGCTTTCGTCGGACGGTGCATCAACGGTCGTACCGCCTTCGGTCTCGGGACTCACTGATTTTTCGCTGCGCAGGGTGAAAAAAAGCCCGGCACAGACGGTCAGGGCCGCGGCGGCGGCCAAAATCAGCGCGATGACGCCGTGAGGACTTTTTTTCGGATGTTTTGGCGCGGGGGGATCTTCGGACCCGGCGCCGGTAAAGGAATCGCTGCCTTGTGGCTCGGAATTGGCATACGCTTCGGCAGAATCGGCGGGCTCACGAATCTCCAGAGGCTCGCCGCAACTTGTACAATACCTGCGGCCTTCCTCTGCTTCGGCTCCGCAATTTTTACATTTCAAATACATCAGCTCCTTGCATATAGATTCATCATATCATACGGGTTTCCCGAATGCAAACAAAACCCCTCTCCGGTTATCGGAGAGGGGTTCAGAGCTCATATGGGTTATTTTCCCGCGCCGGCTTTGGCCTTGCTCTTCTGCAGCAGGGCACCGATGACCATAATGACGGCAAACAGGATCAGATAGAAAATTGTCTCCGTCGGATGGGCATAGACACAGGCAAAGACCATGAAGGCACTGCCGATCAGAGCCAGGGCCGGAATGATATACCGCTTGCCGGTGCCCAGATCGTTTGCTTTCTTCATGAACAGGAGGAAGATCGGAATGTACATCGCATAGATCGTAACGATCGGCAGCTCGGAGCTGTCGAACACGAATTTTCCAAACCAGGAGGCGCCGGAAGCGCTCAGGTTGGCAAGGTAGAAGTACATGCCCCAGATGCCGCACAGCAGCATGGCCAGGACGGAAGAGTTGGTGGGCATATTGGTCTCTCTGTCGATTTGTCCGAATACCTTGGGGGCAGGACCTTCATCGCGCACGGCCAGTGAATACATACCGCGGCAGCAGCCCAGCATCAGGCCGTTCATGGTGCCCATGCAGGAAACGGCGATGAACAGATTAAGGATGTTGCCCAGTACGTTGCCGAAGATGTTGACGAAAGCGGTGGTGGCGCCGGTTTCCATCAGCTCCTGGTTGGTCGCGCCGCCGGCCACGCCGACATAATAGAGGATGTAAGTGGCGATGACCACGATGCCGCCGATAATCAGGGCCTTCGGCAGGTTCTTCTTGGCGTCCTTCAGCTCGGCGTTGATGGAGGTGGCGATGATCCAGCCTTCATAGGCAAAGGAGGTGGCAACCACGGCTGCGAACAGCGGGCTGACCTCGCCGGCGGCAGCAGCGGCCGGGACGGCGGCGAAATTGGCCTGCGTGATCCCATTCGCCAGGCCGTAGATCAGGCCGACGACGGCCATCAGGGCCAGCGGGATCATCTTGATGACGGTGGTGCCGACCTGGAACTTACCGGCCAGCTTGGGCGACAGCGCGTTGACCGCGTAGGCGCAGCAGATATAGAACAGCATGAGTGCCATACATTCCGGGCCGATGACACAGCCGCCCTGGTCGGCCGGGATGTGCAGCGGGAAGTTGGGGTTGACCGAGGTGATGAACACCAGGGTGTAGCGGGCGGACAGCCAGGCCAGTACGCTGGTCAGCGTCGGATAATAAATTGTGGTCATAAACCAGCCGACGTAATAGGCATACCCCTTGCCTACGACGGCTTCGGAATAGTCCACAATACCGTTGACCTTTTCATACCGGGTCGCCATGATGGCGAAGGCCAGCACGCAGGCGATCATGATGACGCCGCCGATGATCCAGGCCAGAATGCCCAGCGGGAGATCCCCTTTGGTCTTTTGCAGGATGGTTTGCGCTTTGAAGAAGACGCCGGAGCCGATCACGATGCCGACGACCATGGCGATCGCGGTAGGGAGGCCATACTTCTTCTCAAGTTTGTTCTCCATGCGAATACCCTCTTTCCCATTGAAAGTCTGAACATGTTCAGAATATTGGTTTAATCATACGCAAGGGGCGGGGATTTGTCAACTGGTATTTTACTTTATTGTACTAAAATTGTAAAAAAGTACGAAAACATAAAAAATTATTCAGCACATTTGTAGATTTTGCGGAAGCAAATTGGTCAATTTGACCGTGAGCCTCTTGCATCCGGTGCAGCGTACATATATAATGGGAAAGGTTTGAGTCCAATACGGAAAGGGAGCCTTTGTCATGTATAAAGAAGCGCTTCGCCCGGCCTGGGCGGAGATCAATCTGAGCAATTTTGATTACAATATCAAGCAGATCAAGGAAAAGGCCGGGGGCCGTCCGCTGATCGGGGTCATCAAGGCCGATGCCTATGGTCACGGCGCGATTCCCTGTGCGCAGGTGCTGCGGGAAAACGGGGTCAAAACCTTTGCCATTGCCACCCTGCATGAAGCGATCGCTCTCCGCGACGCGGGCGCCAGAGAAGAGATCATTATGCTGGGTCTTACACCTGATTTATACGCCGATACCGTGGCAGAATATGACATCACGCCGGTGGTGTGCGACAGCAGCAATGCAAAAGCTTTTTCCGACGCGGCGGTGAAGGCGGGGAAGACCATCTCCGCGCTGATTGCGGTGGATACCGGCATGGGCCGCATCGGGTATCTGGCCGACGACATCCCGACCGCCGTCGACGATATTCGGAAGATGCTTTCTCTGCCCAATTTTAAAATCAAGGGCATGTTCTCCCATATGTCCACCGCCGATGCGCTGGACAAGTCCTATTCCCATGAACAGGAGCGCAAATATCTTGCCTTTTATGAGGGCGTGGCCGCTGCGGGCATCCCGCTGCCCTTCCGCACACTGGCCAACAGCGCCTCGATCATGGAGCTGCCCACCGTGCTCTTTGACGCCGTCCGCCCCGGCATCATCCTCTACGGCTGTTATCCCAGCCACGAGGTGGACAAGAATCAGCTTTCCCTCAAGCCGGTGATGAGCATCAAAGCCAATATCGTCCATCTGAAGGATGTGCCGGAGGACTTTTCCGTCGGCTACGGCCGGAAGTTCATCTCCCGCCGCCCCAGTAAGATCGCCACGCTGGCCCTCGGATATGCGGACGGTTATCCGCGTCCGTACTCGCCCTTTGGCAAGGTACTGGTGAACGGATGTGTCGCCCCCATCGCCGGGAATATCTGTATGGATCAGTGCATGGTGGACGTCACCGACGTGCCGGGCGTCAAGCTGGGCGATGAGGTAATCGTTATGGGCAGCGACGGCATAAACGCAGTCACCGCCGACGATATTGCCGATGCCACCGGGACGATCAATTATGAGATCACCTGCGCCTTCGGACAGCGCCTGCCCAAGGTCTATGTAAAATAAGCCCGCCGCGGCAAGGGCAGCGTTTTCCAAACCGAGTTATTAAGCAACCCGATATCTGATTTGAAACGGCATGGCCAAGAGGCCATGCCGTTATTTTATTTGCTCAGGCGCGGTCAATAAAAACTTTACTCATCCGGAAGTGTTACGTCAAACGCAAATTTCATTTCATAGACCGTTTCACGTACGGTGGCGAAGGTACCATATACGGTATAGTGAGCGCTGTACGGCGCCAGCGGCAGGGCGCTGCCGGACAACTCTTCGCTGGAAACAAAATAAGCGCTGGTACGCTCCCAGTTTTCAACCTGTACCCGGTACCCGTCCAAAGGAGCATAGGAAAAAGTCAGTTGTACGTCTGTGACCGGAAATCCGCTGACGCCACCGATTTCACTCGCGCGCAGATCGTCCGGGACCGGCTGATCTTCTCCTCCGCTGCGGAGGGATAGAATGGTTTTGGCGGCGTACATGGGTCCATCGTCCCGAATGGCATCTGCATTGAAATACATCATCATTTCCGGCGGATGGGGTGCGGGGTCGGGGTCCGGGGCATTGCGGTCGAGGAGTGATTCGATATAGTCCCAGTCCACTTGATCCTCCAGAATATAGACAAGATCACCATAATTGTCGTAAGGGATATTTGCCCAAAGCAAGCCGTCACAAAGCTCGAATCGGGTCAGCGGGCTGTCGCTCGCACCTCGGGGAATACAGTAATCCACATAAAGCTGACGCAGCCCATCGTCCGAATAATTGCCGGTATATACCGGTCTTACACGGAGCGAGGCCAGATAGGAGGTAAGGGCATCTTCGTTCCATCCGTAGACGTTCTGATAATCAGCCGTTTCCTCCGGCCAATTGTTTATTTTGACACTTTCTATTATATTGTCTGAAGGCGCTTTATCGAGAATCAGTGTCTGTACGGTGCCGCCGCTGTCTGCCAGCGCCACCGTGCCATAGCCCATAATGAGCAAGAGCATGGCAAAGCTGACGGCAGCTGCGCCGGAATATCGTCTGCGGGGCTTCACCACGTTTTTAAGCCGGTAGCGGAGTGAGCCGGCCGAGGCGGACAGACAGGTGGTGTAGCCCCTGCTGCTCCCGGCGGCATTCAGTAAAAGCCCGGCGTAACGTCGGCGGGTGCTCTCGTCGGCATCGGCAAGCACTGCCTCATCGCAGCTCAGCTCCAAATCATCCGAAGCCCTGCGGCGGGCAATCCACATCAGCGGGTTGAACCAGCACATAGCCGTGCAGAACCCCAGAAAGGCTTTGGTTCGTATATCCAAACGCTGAATATGGCGCAGCTCATGGCGAAAAATCAGGGTAAGCTCCTTCTCCGAATAGCGCTGTGCAGGCAGGACAATGCGTAATGTCTGGTCAAAAAGCCCGATGGATACCGGCGTATTTATATCCGCCGAGATGAGCAGCGGGAAAGGACGTTTCACCCTGCCGAGATTTTGCTCCCGGCTCCACTGAGATAGGACGCTTTCGTCTTCCGCCGGTATTGCGTTTTGCAGCAGGGCATGCCGAAACCGGAGATGGGACAAAATCTGCCACAGCAGTACGCAGATAAAACCTGCCAGCCATACCCATGCCGATAAAGTCAGCCAGCGGCGAGGAAGCGTAAGTACCAGCAGCGGGTTCGTCTCCACGCTTGAAACAGAGATCACCATATATAACAGATTCGGCAGCAGCCACAATGTCGCGCAGGCTCTGGCGCTGATAAAGTGCCGCAGCAGCGGCAGCAAGCATAGCAGTAACGCAAAATATATGCTTATATACAAAAGCAGCACCGAGCATAACCGGACCATCAGCGTTCCGGTGAAGGAAAAACCGTTAAAAAAGAGGCCTCCCCCAAGCAGAATCGCCAGATACAGCGGAAGCAGGAGCGGGTCCACCAGCGCGGTTTTGCGTCCCGGCTTATGCTTACGGACATAATACTCTGTCTCATCCCGGCAGCGATTCTGAAAGCCCCAACCGGCAGCCACCGCGAGAATGGAAGCGAGAAACAGCTTATAAATGATCATAGCTCGTCTTTCTCCAGCAGAAGCCGCAGTTCTTCAATGTCTTCCCGGCTTAGTCCGCTGTCACAGAGGGCGGCGGCAAACAGGCTCATATCACCGCCGCAGAGCTTATCGACAAACCGTTTGCTTTGGGCCGCAAGGTAATCGCGCCGGGAGATGGTCGGAGTATAGCTATTGCTTCGGCCATCCTTTTCAACCGAAAGAAAA
>JAYFOA010000090.1:0-12556 GCA_034933145.1 Clostridiaceae bacterium | reverse complement strand
CCAATCTAGGCGGCACGGGAAAAAAACGACTGGAATGTCTCCGCCGCTGACCTGCAATCCCATATTCCCGGCGCGCTGCTGGCGCGCGACCTTTCCGACGCAGCCCAGATTCTGGCGGATGTCGTCCGCCCGGGCGATCTTATATTCACCATGGGCGCCGGGGACGTTTACCGCGTTGCCGACGACCTCATCGAGGAGGAATAAAGATGAACGTCGTCTCCGTACGGGAACATCCCGAGTACAAGCAGGCTGCCATCCGCTATTTTCAGGACAAATGGGCCACGGAAAAATCCGCCATGGTTTATGAAAACTGCATCCAGCATGCGCTGCTTACCGATGCGCCGCTGCCGCAATGGTACCTTTTGGAAGACGGAGATGATTTGATCGGCTGCGCCGGGCTGGTGCCTAACGATTTTGTCAGCCGAATGGACCTGTGGCCATGGATCTGTGCCCTGTATATCGAGGAAAGTCATCGGGGACAGAACCTGGGGGCCCTGCTGATCGACCGTGCGAAGGAAGATGCCCGTGCCGCCGATTTTTCACGTATATATCTGTGCACCGACCATATCGGGTACTATGAGCATTACGGATTTAAACATATCGGCACGGGTTATCATCCCTGGGGCGAATTCTCCCGCATCTACGAATGCATTTTATAAGGATGGGTACGGTCACTTAAGCTTGAATTTAGCTGAAACAGGTAGAATACCCTCGAAAGGGGGACACATATATGCGTCTGCTTCTGGCGGAAGACGAGCGGGAACTGTCCCGTGCGCTGACCGCGATTCTTACACACCATAACTATTCCGTCGATCCTGTCTATGACGGGGCCGACGCGCTTGATTATGCCCTGACGGGTGCTTATGACGGTATCATCATGGACATCATGATGCCGAAGCTCGACGGCGTGGAGGTACTGCGCCGCCTGCGCGAGGCAAATATCGCGGTGCCGGTCCTGCTCCTGACTGCAAAATCCGGCGTAGAAGACCGGATCTCGGGCTTGGATGCCGGTGCCGACGACTACCTGCCCAAGCCTTTCGATACCGGAGAGCTGCTGGCCCGTCTCCGGGCGATGCTGCGCCGGCGAGAGGGCTTTTCTCCCGAACTGATCCGCTTTTCAGACCTGTCGCTCGACCGGGGTTCCTATACGCTGCACGGTCCGATAGGCGAGGTTCGTCTGGCCAATAAGGAATTCCAGTTGATGGAGTATTTTATGGACAACCCCCGACAGGTTCTTGCCACCAGCCAGCTGATGGAACGGGTCTGGGGCTGGGATTCCGATGCTGAGCTTTCGGTGGTCTGGGTATATGTCTCCAACCTCCGGAAGAAGATCAAGAGTATCGGTGCCCGCGCTGAACTGCGCGCCACACGCGGCGTCGGCTATTCGCTGGAGGAACAGGCATGATCCGAAAGCTGCACCGAAAATATGTTCTGATTGCCATGGGCTCGCTGGCCGTTGTACTGGTGCTGCTAACGGCCGGCATCAATCTGTTTAATTACCGCACCAACGTAAGCAAGCTCAATTCCACTCTGTCCTGGCTGGCCGTCAACGAGGGCCAACTCCCCGCCGGCAGCCAAAAACCCCCGGAATTTTCCGGCAGCGGCACAGCAGGCCATCAAGGGGCCGGTGGCCGGGGACAAATGGATCCTGAAAGCGCTTTCACCACGCGATACTTTACCGTCACAGAAAACGCCGACGGAACGCTGACCGCCAATCTGGACAAAATAGCCGCCGTAGACGAAAGTACGGCAGAGGAATACGCTCAAGAGGCTCTTGAAGACTGGCTGCAGCATAACAAAGGTTCCGGCTTTATCGATATTTATCGTTATCAGCTTGCCTCAGTAAATGGTACGATCCTTGTCATCTTTCTCGACGCCGGGCGGGAGATCGAGTCCATGCAGTCCCTGCTGCTCATTTCCTCGCTGGTGGCGCTTGGGTGTCTGGTGGCAGTATTTATCCCGGTTGCGTGGCTGAGCAAAAAGGCCACTGCGCCGGTGGCCGAAAGTCTTGAAAAGCAGAAGCGCTTCATCACCGATGCGGGCCATGAACTGAAAACGCCGCTGACCATTCTCTCCGCCAATGCGGAGGTGCTGGCCATGAGTACCGGCGATAATGAATGGCTGCAAAGCATTCGTAATCAGGTCGAACGTCTGCGCCGGCTGGTCAATGACCTGGTTCAGCTATCCCGGCTGGACGAGGGTGCAGCCCCGGAAAAGGCCAGATTTTCGCTATCCGATGCCGTGCTGGATACGGCAGCGCCTTTTTGCACGCCGGCAGAAGCGCGTGGCAAGCAAGTCACACTGGATATCGCACCTGATGTGGAGTATTTCGGAAGCGAGCCCGATATTCGCCGTCTGGTGTCCCTGCTGTGTGACAACGCCGTCAAGTACGGCGACCCGGGCGGCAGCATCTCCGTATCTCTCAGGGCCGGGCGGCATCCCGTTCTGACTGTCCGGAACCCGTTTTCCGGCGTAGGAGAGCTGGCGCTGCCCCGCCTCTTTGACCGGTTTTACCGCGGCGATCCCGCACGTACCCAAACCGGAAGTTTCGGCTTGGGTCTTTCGGTGGCCCATTCCATTGCAGAAGCTCATGGCGGAAGCATTTCCGCCGCCGCAGACGGAGGGGACATCGTATTCACGGTCCAGCTATAGCATGTAGTTCATACCCCTCCGCGTACTATGAAAGGGAGGAGATTCTATATGGATCTTTCATCGGCCGACAAATTGTTTTCACATCTTCCCCCGGCGCCGCAGACGCCGGGTTTTTCCATATTGGTGCTGCGAGGAGACGAAACGCTGTATGAACGGCAATTCGGCTTTGCCAGCCTGGAATATGGTCTCCCGGTTACCTATAATACCGTGTTCCATGTGGCGTCGGTGTCCAAACAGTTTACCGCCGCGTGTTTTACGCTGCTGGAATCGGAAGGCCTCGTAAATCCGGATGCCTCGATCCGGCGCTGGTTTCCGGAACTTCCCGCCTGCATGGAGCCGGTGACTCCGCGCCATTTGCTGCATCATACCGGCGGACTGCGGGAGCAATGGGACCTGTTTACGCTCTCGGGCAGTTCTATGGAGGATCTGGCGACCTCCGACCAAACTTTGCGCGCCCTGTGCCGGCAGAAGAAACTCAACTTTGCACCCGGTGAGCGCTATCAATACTGCAATAGCGGCTATATCCTGCTGGCCCAGCTTGTACAGCGTGTAACGGGACAAAGCCTCCGGCAGTTTGCCCAGGATCGGATCTTCGGGCCGCTGCAAATGACCTCTACCTATTTTCGCGACGACCACGGAGAGGTCTGTCGCAACCGGGCAGAATCCTATGAATGGGAAGGCGGTGCGTACAAGCATCGGGCGCTGACCTTTGACGTGGCGGGTAATACCAGTCTTAACACCACGGCCCGGGATCTGTGCCGCTGGCTTTCCGAGCTGATACGGCCTCAGGTATTTTCTCCCGACGTGGTCCGGCGGAGAAAAGAGACGTTTACACTGAACGGCGGTCCGGTCTAAGGCTATTGCCGTGGTATCCAGCATACACGCTGGCGCGGGCAGGAGGTCTATTTCCACTCCGGTGCCAACGCCGGCTTCCGTGCCGTATCCATGGCCGTACCGGATCTGGATCTCCGGCTGGCCGTTTTGTCCAACTACGGTACCTCCCGCCCCTATCAGCGTGCGCTTCGGTTGCTGGAGTTTCTGGTGCCGGAAGCGTTGGAGTCCCTACCTGCCCATAACTACCGTCTGGATGTCGACGTCACTGAACCGAAGGGGCTTTTCCTTTGCGGTGCGGAACGTGCGGAACTAATGCGTCTGCCAAACGGGGTTCACCTGCGTGACGGAACGGATTGGGACTTTCTCCGTACCGGCGGCAACGAATACGTAAGCGAAGCCATGGATGCCCGGCTATATCCGCAGCCCGACGGGGCCGTCGTGCTTGATCCCTTCGCCGGGGAGACAAGCGTGTACCGCCCGGCCGATTTTGTCCCGGTCCCAGATGCCGAAAGGACGGCCTCCGGAATGTATCTGAGCGACGAGCTGCTGACCTTTTATCGTCTGTCCTTTGCAGAGGATACGTTGATACTGGAGCATCTGAAACGGGGGACGCAATCCTTCCGCCGGCGGCAGAACGGAACCTATGTAGCCGTAGACGGAGAACCTATTACCCTCACTCTGCAGAGCGGAACGCCGGCTTCCTTTACGCTGGACAAGCAGCGCAGCCAGGGTATTTTGTTTATAAAAACCGACCTGGCGGAAGAGTAAATTCCACGGAGATGTGTACCTCATTTCTCTCCACCGGTTCACCCATAGTTAAAAAAGCTGTCCCCCATTGGAGGACAGCTTTTTTCTATAGACATCCGTATCTTCTGCGATCATTTAAAAATATTCCGCCGCATCCGAGATACGGCGGAATATTCTGCCCTTATGGGGTGGTACTTGGTGTGGTTCCGTCCGGCACGCTCCCCGTATTTGGTGCAGTGCCATTTGGGGTGGTGCCATCCGGTGGGGTGCTTCCGTCCGTAGGCGCCGTGGGGCGTGTTCCTCCGCCGCCCGACTGCGCGCCGTCGGGCGGGGTAAACTGACCGCCGTGGCCTCCTGTTCCACCACCCATTCCACCGCCGCTTCCGCCGGAAGTTCCGACGGAAACGGCACTCTGCGTGATGGTCGCCGTCTGATCCCCGGCTGTCAGCGTATAGGTCTCGCCCTGCTGCAGCTCCGGTGAGGTGAACACCACGGAATTGAACGTCTTCGTGGCGGTGAAGGTAAAGATCACATTGCCGCTGCTGGCGCTGACCGTTACCGTACTGCCCGCGGCGATCGTCGCACTGAAGTTTTGGATAAACGAACACTGGGTAGAACTGCTGTCAAAGGTCTCTGCCATGCCGGATGCACCCACTGCGATCAGCGTACCGCCGGTGACACTGCAAGTGCCGCCGCTCTCCGTTCCGCTATCCAGTGCGCCGTTCCCGTTATCGACCGGACCATTGACAATGACCGTGCCGCCCTCCATCGTCAGGTCGCCATTGCTGTCAAGCCCGTCGCCGCCGGCATCCACCATCAGGGTACCGCCGGTAATGCAAAGAGATACGTCACTGGACGAGGTAAAGCTATCTTTTCCGAACAGGCCCATGGAGCCGGAACCATCGCCGCCCGCGGCATTGACCCCATCGTCGGACGCGGTGATATCCGCCGTTCCCCCGGAAATCAGGACAGTCTGCCCCTCCAATCCTTCATAGCTGCTCTTTACTGTAATATCGCCGCCTGAAACTGTCAGCGTGCCATCCGCATGAAAGCCGTCGTCGCCGGTGGCGGTTATGAACGTCCCGCCGGATACCGTCGCGTCTCCGTTGCTGTGAACTGCATCATCATAACAGTCAAGATCAAAGGTTCCGCCGGAGATGTTTACGCTCGTCCCCGCTTTCAGGCCCTTGCAGCTGGTATCTGACTCTGTTTCTGATGTGGTCGCAAACCAGCTTTGCCGCTGATCCTGGGTATGAGTCGGCGCTTCGACACTGCCTCCGCCTGTTACGACGGAAAACGCGCCGCCCGCGATGTCAAGCACGGTCTCGGCCTGTACGCCGTCGCCGCCTGCCGTGATGAAAAAGCTCCCCCCGGAAAGCGTAACGACACCCATACCTTCTCCGCTGTCGTTGTCGGACTGGATCCCGTCGCCGCCTGCATCTATTGTAAAGTCGCCGCCCAAAACCGTGACGGAGTCCTTCCCTTTCAATCCATCATTGGCCGCTGTGATATTATAGGTCCCGCTTTCCACCGTCAGATCGTCCTTGCCATGGATCCCGTTGTTGGCGCCTTTTACGGTCAGGGAGCCGAGACCCGTCAGAATCAGATCGCTTTTGGAATAGAGCGCCGCGCCGCTTTCCTCCGTGCCGCCGGAAAGGCTGTTTTTACTTCCCTCCTCCAGCGTGACGACTACCTTATCTGCCGTCTCCACATTGATGGCGGCATCTGCAGCACAGGTAATGTCCGCATCACAGAGCAACAGGCCGACCGTATCGGAATCCGCTGCATCGACGAGGATCTGTCCCTCACTCAGCGTCCCGGTGATTTTGTAAACGCCGGCTTTCGTGATTTCAATGATGCCGCCGGAGACTGCAGCTCCGCTGCCGTCAATTTCGGCTCCGCCGCTGCTGAGCGTTATGGTGCAGGTAACGTCATCCTCCGTATTCGCGGAGACGGGGTCGGCTGTCGTTTCATTTACAGACTGACCATTTCCTGTGGTATCCCCGGTCCCGTCCTGCGACCCTGCGGCATTTTGCGCCGGCTCGCCGCCGCAGGCACAGAGACAGAACGCCATTCCAAGCGCCAGCAGCAGACAAATCCATTTTTTATGCATAATTTCCTCTCCTTACAACTGTTCTTTGATTTCCGTCCGGCCGCAAGAGACATTCAGGTTCCCATTCCGGGTCCGCAAATCGTCGAGAAAGGCTTTCGGAACCTTTCCGCCGGGCAGCAGCACACGATAGCGAAGCTCATACAGTGTTCCCATATTGGTGGTCTTGACCCGCTCCAGCTCTGCGCTGCGGGTATATTTGGAAAAGAGGTCGTCAAACAATCCTTCGTACTCTAGATTTTCCGGAATTGTGATTCGAAGCGTTCGCTCTTCCCCATTTTCCGCACCGAGGCCCAGGCGAGTCAAAAGCAGAAGGAACGCCGATGCCAGAGCCCAAAACAGGAAAGCAAACCCGATATATCCCATACCGGCAGCCAGACCGAGAGCCATGGCAACGAACACTGCCGCGATCTCCCGCCCGGTGCCGGGGGCGGAGCGAAAGCGCACCAGACTGAAGGTACCCGCTACCGCGACGCCGACGCCCAGATTGCCGTTGACCAGCATAATGACTGTCTGCACCGCCATCGGGAGCAGCGCCAACGTCAAAAACAGGCTGCCGGAGGTCCGGCTACGCCAGCGGAAGGCAAAGGCGGTCAGCAGGCCGAGAATTGCGGAGGTAAGGCTGCAGAGTACAAAGGCCGACAAGGTGACATTTCCGTCAATAATACTTTCAAGCACAATGAAACACGTCCTTTTGAATAGATTTGAGTTTTGCGCCCGGTGCGAGATATTGCTGATAGCAGGCGCCATATTTGGAAAAATGCGCGGGACGGATTTGCTCTTCTGACAAAAGATGCGCCAGCCAGAGCGGCACCGCCGCCGGAACTTTCAGCTCCATCAGCACCAGCTCCGGCGAAAGCACCGGCGCCCCCCAGTCGCCCTTGGACGGATCGATCTGGACATTGCGCGCGCGGATATTTCGGTCGAACGTGACCCGGACGCCCGGATCGTCCTTGGCCGTCAGCGCCTCCCGGTCATAGCACAGCAGCGCGGCTGGCGACAGCTTATAGCGGGCCAGAAAAAAGTCCAGCTCCCTTACGACCTGCCCATCCGATGGGTGATACGTTCCCGAAAGATAGTCCCGTGCCAGATGCAGCGGCAGACGAATCCGGCGTTTATATACCACGCCGTCATATTTCTTCTTCAGTTCCACAAAGACCGGATCGTCGGGGCCGGGAACACCGTAAGAGCGCAGACGCAGTTTTTCTTTATATACCGGCTGTTCCAGCGATGTCCGGATCAGGGAAAAATCCTCCGTGTCATAATACAGGCTAAGGATCGTACTCTGCGGGAACTCCCCCGGCAGGATATATGGCATCAGCGCCGCACGCAGGCGGTCATACTGCCCCGGGTCGAGAAGATATTTTTTTTCATATCGTTTGAAGCTTAATTGCGGCGAGCTCATATATTGCCTCCGTTCATTTGTTCTGGGTTCATTTTGCAGCCGTGACCTAAAATTAGATTAAAGGGAAAGTAAACAAAAAAAGAACAAGAGCTTGAACTGTCAGCGATTATAAAAAAATCCAAATTCGAGTTGAAATTTTAAATAGAAACCTGCTATGTAAAATCAAAAAAATTAGCAGAAATATAAAAATGCTGTTCAAATTACGGTATACCAAATGTCGAACGCCCGTCGGTGCCTTACATCTACGCTCTTAGAGTACCAAAAACAGCCTGCTCTCTTCACCACATTCCAAGACTAGGCCATTCGATACTTATATAAGAGGCAGCACCCTTAGCAACGGGTACGAAAACCCGAGGAGGTGAACTCCGACCTCCATCCGCTCTTGCACTATACCCTAACCGCTCCTCACGGGGCAACTCAGAACACGGACTTTATTATACGAGGACGGTGAGTGTTCAAACTCAACTCAGCGTTTCATTATAATCTCAAACTAGAGGCGCTGCATCTCAATTCTGATGCAGCGCCTCGCGTACTTATTATTTTAATTTGACAGGCTCAAATAAAATTATAGAATATTCATTTCCGCATCCATCAGGGTTATCATTACGGATATGCTCTTCAAAGCATAATCGCTTATGGTCTGCCTTGTACTTTTCGTTTTGTAACAAGCGATTCATAAGCATCTTCCAAGAAGTTCCGACATCGTCGGTACTCTCCTGAGTTGCATATAAGCCACCGGGCAGCCGCATTTCCTGAAGGTTGTCTGGAATACCGACCGTTTCCGGAATCGAAGCGCACATTCCATATCCGTAAGGTTCACCGTCCTTTCCGGGCATAGGGGGCATATTTCCACCAAACAGACGTGCTGTTCCAAGCAGATTTTCAGTTTTTAACCATGTGATTACCGGCTCCATAGCCTCGTCCTCTGGAGATACGTTAACCACAATATGGTATACTACACGCATAGGGGGCAGCGTAATAACCTTTAGTGCTTCTTTATCTGTATGCAACATAGATAATTTGTCCTCCTTAAAATCTGTTTCTTCCGTTTTCGCCATGAAATCTGCTATACCGGTAATAGATGAGGTTGTAATGTATCCGGTAAATTTCTCTATTAAGAGATGTTCTAGTTGGGTAAGGTGCTCTTTCTTTTGCAGTATTTCACCTTGGTTTGTATGCAAAAAGTTAATGCGGTGATCAATTACATTTTGCAAGGATGCAAAGGTTTTTTCTTGTATGACCTTTTTTATTTCTAATATGGGAACATCACACTTCCGTAGCAGCATAGTAATTTGGATGCACAAAACTGCATCTTCATCATAAACACGCCAACCGGAGAATTCATCTCTTGTACTGTGAAAAAGTCCTTCGCCTTCCCAATAACGGAGTGTGCGGCTCGTCAGCCCCAACTCCTTTGCTAACTTGTTAATTACAATTGCTTGATTCACAATAGGTACTCCTTTCTGAGATCTCTACAACAGAATATATCACTTTACGTTGGGTCAATTGCAAGAAATAATCCGAAACTTTTACTGTGGATTTGATGACATACAGATAGCAAAAGGGTTGGTGTTAAAAATTCGGATCGTCTGGTAAGATACAGACAATAAAAAAGAACGCCCGAAAGCGTTCTTTTAAAGATAAAATTAGAATCAGGTCATCATCTGGCGGCGGCGGGAAAGGTTCATCGTGCCGTCCTGCATTGCGTCGATATTTTCCAGCGCCTTGCCGGTGCCGTAGGCAACACAGGAGATCGCGTCGTCGGCGACGCGGGTAGCAATTCCGGTCTTGCTCTCGATCAGTTTGTCAAAGCCATAAACCAGACTGCCGCCACCGGTCATCACGATGCCGTTGGTTGCAATATCGCCCACCAATTCGGGCTGTGTCCGCTCCAGTACGGAATGGACCGCTTCAAGAATCTTGCTGGAAACCTCCTCAAACGCCTCAATCATCTCACTGCTGCTGACGGTGAATACCCGCGGGAGGCCGGTCATCAGACAGCGGCCCTTAACCTCCATGACTTTTTCCTCCGGGTAGGGATAGACACAGCCGATGGTCATCTTCATTTCCTCGGCAGTCCGCTCTCCGATCAGTACATTATGCTTACGCCGGACATACTTGACCACCGCTTCGTCAAATTTATCCCCGGCGATCTTGATCGACGTACTTTCCACAATGCCGCCCAGGGAAATCACCGCAATGTCCGCTGTGCCGCCGCCAATATCTACAATCATATTGCCGCTGGGCTTGGAAATATCGATGCCCGCGCCGATGGCCGCTGCCACCGGCTCTTCGATCAGATATACGCGGCGCGCACCAGCCTGCTCGCCGGCATCAATAACGGCACGCTCTTCCACTTCGGTGATGACACTGGGAATGCAGATGACCACGTTGGGTTTGAACAGCCGGGTGCCAAGTACCTTTTTGATAAAATACTTGATCATCTTTTCGGTCATTTCATAGTCCGAGATCACGCCTTCGCGCAGGGGGCGCACCGCAACGATGTTCCCCGGGGTGCGGCCCAGCATGCTTTGGGCATCGGCACCGACGGCCAGGGTCTTACCGGTGGTCTTGTCGATCGCCACTACCGAAGGCTCGCACAGGGCGATGCCTTTTCCTTTTACAAAAACGAGGATGGAAGCCGTCCCCAGATCGATACCAATATCACTGCCGGACAGAAACATATAATATCACCATGCTTTCAGAAAGTCGTTAAAATCGCTGTTAAGTGATATTATAGCCGGATTCCTGTCGGATTTCAAGGTCAAACAAGGAATATTTGCTGCCCCATCCATCCGATCAGCCGCGTTTTTCCGCCGTGCGGGGATGCGTCCCCGTAACGGCGAACTCCGCCCACTCGGCCACGTTGGTAGCGTGGTCGGCAATCCGTTCAAAATATTTGGCCACCATCAGCAGATCAAGCCAACGACCGCTGTCCCCCGGCTCCTTCGCGATCAGAGCGGTAAGCTCGGTCTTTACCTGGTTAAACAGGTCGTCTACCGTGTCATCCCGGTCAATGACTTCCCGCGCCAATGCAAGATCACGCCCGGTATATGCACGGACACTATCCGATACCATTCCGACTGCGGCACGCGCCATCCCGGTCAGTGCCTCCGGCCGATCTTTCACACCGCTAATATATTGGCTCAGTTCCGCAATATCGGCAGCCTGATCTCCGATGCGTTCCAGATCGGAGATCAGCTTCAGGGCAGAAGATATAAACCGCAGATCAGCCGCTACCGGCTGCTGCCGCAGCAGGAGCCGGAGACACAGCGTTTCCACATCCCGCTCCATACGGTCGATCTCATCATCTGCCTCGAATACCGCGCGCCGCAACTCTTCGCCGTTTGCGTCCAACGCCTTGGACGCGGCGGCAATGGCCTGCTCGCACAGTGCTCCCATCCGCTGAAGCTCACCGCCCAGTTTTCCCAGCTCGTCGTCGTATCGGGTACGCATCATCCGAACCTCCCCGTGATGTAGTCCTCCGTCCGCTTATCCTGCGGCACGGAGAAGATCTGCTCCGTATTTCCCGACTCAATAATCTCTCCCAGCAGGAAGAACGCCGTCCGGTCGGAGATACGCGCCGCCTGCTGCATATTGTGCGTCACCATGACGATCGTATACTTCTGCTTCAGCTCCCCTACCAATTCCTCAATCTTCGACGTGGAAATAGGGTCGAGCGCCGACGTAGGTTCGTCCATGAGCAGCGCCTCCGGTTCAACCGCCAGCGCCCGTGCGATGCAGAGACGCTGCTGCTGGCCTCCGGACAGCCCAAGCGCACTTTTTTTCAGGCGGTCCTTCACCTCGTCCCAGATGGCTGCCGCCCGCAGCGAGCGTTCCACACGTGCATCCAGTTCTGCACGGCCCCGGACGCCATGAGTTCGCGGCCCAAAGGCCACGTTGTCATAAATACTCATGGGGAAGGGGTTCGGCTTTTGGAACACCATGCCGACCCGCTTGCGCAGCAGGATTGGGTCCACCTCACCATAGACATTCTCTCCATCCAAAAGGACCGTCCCCTCAATACGGCACTCCGGAATCAAGTCGTTCATCCGGTTAAGTGACTTGAGAAGGGTAGACTTACCGCATCCGGAAGGGCCAATAAAGGCTGTGACCGCCTTTTCCGGCAGCAGAAGCGATACGCCTTTCAGCGCCTGGAACGAGCCATACCAGAGCTTTAAATCTTCAATGACGAACTTATCCATCTGTTTCCTCCGCAGCAATTGCCCTCTCCGGCAGGATTCGGCGCAGAACTCCACCGATGCACGCCGCAAAATCCGACGAAGCCGCCGGAAAGCGTACTTTCACTCCTCTTATGCACCCTCACCGGCGATGTCGCCTACACCGTCCAGCACCAACCGCGGGCGGTAAGGGAACTGCGTCATCGACGCACGGGTTGTGACGCCGGAAAGTACCAGCACCGTATCCAGCCCCGATTCAATACCGGCAATAATATCCGTATCCATCCGGTCGCCAATGATGGCTGCCTCTTCCGAGTGGACGCCCAGCATACGCAATCCGGTCCGCATCATCAGGGGGTTCGGTTTGCCGACGAAATATGCCTGCTTTCCGGTGGCCAGCTCGATCGGCGCAATCAGCGCCCGGCAGGCGGGTATCAGCCCGCCCTCCGATGGGGCGGTCAGATCGGTATTCGTCCCGATCAAGCGCGCGCCTCGCTGCACCAGGCGGATTGCCTTGGTGACCTGTTCATAGTTATACCCTTTCGGCTCCCCGACCACCACATAATCGGGGTCCACATCGTTATAGGCAATGCCGGCATCATATAGGGCGTTCTGAAGCCCGTGTGC
>JAYFOA010000089.1:0-1818 GCA_034933145.1 Clostridiaceae bacterium | reverse complement strand
CACATCCCGACTGGCTTTGAGCTCCTGGGTGATGGTCGCCACAAACCGGGGAAGCTCCTGCTCGATCCGGCTCCGCTTTGCTGAGAGGGCCTCGTCTGCCTTTCGAATCTCCTTGAAATAAATGAGGACGGCGAGGAACAGAGCCACGGGCGCCAGAAGCGGCAGGACGAAAATGCTCGGGACGGCAAGCATGGCCACGGATGCCGCCTTGACAATGGCCGTGGCCGTGAACAGCTCCGGGGTCGTATTTAGCCCCGCCGCCGACAGGACGTTCTTCATACGACTCCGCTTATACTCATCCATGCGGATCAGATGGGAAAGCCGGACGGCGGCGCTCTGGAGCAGGGTGTCAACGGTTTTGGGCTTTGCCTTAGCCTGTTTACCCGCCGCCAGCATTGCCTTTTGCGCGGCAAGGCTGGGCAGCCGCAGCAGATCCGCAGCAATAAAAAAGAGCCCTGCCGCAAGGAGGACTCCGAACAAAAAAATAGCTCCCGTCATGCCGTCACCTCCGATACTCGATGGGCTGGGTCACTCGGATTACGAACGCCGTCGTGATAAAAATGACGGCGGCGCAGACCGCCAGCACGATTTGACCCGGCGCGGTATACATCAGGGTGTGGTACCAGTCTTGATTCAGCATGCGCATCAGCGGAATGTTGCCCAATACAAGCACCACCATGACGATATATTCCTTGCGCGGCTCGAATACCATGTTTTCCAGCTCCCCGTTGACCACGCGCATGTCGCTGAGCTTGGTCACAATGGGGGTCAGCGTGGTTTTCAGGCTGCGGTCGTACTGACAGTCGCATAAGGCGTCGCACCATTCCTGAAAGACCGGATTGTCGATCTGCTCCCGGAGGTCGCTCAGGGCCGCCTCCACGTCGGGATCGACCAGCCGGACGCGGTTTACAAAGTCACGGAACACCGACAGCACGGGCGGATTCAGATATGCCAGATTTTCTTCAACGGCAGTGAGGATGTCTTCGTTGCGCAGGTACGCTGTGGTGATGATGGACAGGGCGGTTTCCAACTCGGCCGCGATGTTCTTTTTGAAGTGGGTCTGCGTCAGCTTTACATACCAGAACGGCAGGAACATCAATCCCACCGCCATTACGGGGACGAGAAAGAAGTTGCTCATAATAATTGCGGCAGATGCTCCCGCGGCGAAGAGCGCCAGAGACAGGGCGCAGAGCACGGGAAAGCGTTTTTCCCGGCCGGTCACCTTGAGGATGGACTGCGCCTCGGCGATCTGCCGTCGCAGATAGGACCGTTTTTTCCGGTGAGTTGCCTCTTTGACCTCGTCGCGGATAGATTTCGGTTTATCGATAAGCCGGAAAAAGATTCCCCCGGTGAAGCTCATCGGGGAAATACCGAGAATCAGGAAAAAGCCCGCGATCATGCCGATGCAGGCAATCAGAAGAACGGTGGTCACGCAATTGCCGCCTCCTTTCCCTGGAGCCGCTCGATCAATGGCTGGGGAATTCCGTTTTCAAGCAGCCGCTTGGCGAGGCTGTCCGAAATGGCGTTGACCTGTTCATGGTGTCCCTCGATGATAAATTTTCCGTCCTCTATCCGGTTTTCGGTAATGATGTACTGGAAGAGCGGGCGGAAGCGGCGGGAGCCGTCCGGCAGGATCTCGCACTCCTGAATCTCCATCATGCGCCGTTGCTTGTTTTCGAGCTGCTTGCAGAATACCACGATGGGGTACGCCTCAGTGACGTAGTCCATGAGGGTCTGATCGGGCGTATCCACCGCGCGCTTACACAGGGATACCATGCGGCGGTAGGTGGCCTCGCAGGAGTTGGAGTGGATAGTGGT
>JAYFOA010000088.1:0-25540 GCA_034933145.1 Clostridiaceae bacterium | reverse complement strand
TGCATACGGGAGCTGATGTACCTCGGCATGAACAGGATAGACCAAATGCTCTGCCCCAGCGTTGCGGATACGATTCCAGTTATCGGTGGCACCGACCCAAAGATCAGTGGCAAATACGGTGACGCCAAACTCCTTCGCCAAAAAAATAGATGTCAGTGCCTTTCCACACCCAAGGTCGAGTACACGCATGCCGGGCTTCAGCTCCATGAGCTGTGAAAGCGACTCTGCAAGCCACAGGCACTGGCATCCCATCTTGTTTTCGTATATCCATTCAGGATCATATTTGGCTGACAGTGGATATTGCGGGTCATATAGCAGCCGCATCTTTTCCTCATGCGTCATATTCATCCTCCGTTTTGTCGATCCGAATGGCTAAAATACACGTGTCATTGCCCGCCAGCACCGTATGCCAGGGCTCGATCCACACTTGCTCTCCCCAAATGGGTGCAAACATAGGACGGTAAAACTCGGCTCCGCATTTGCAGTAACAGAGAGAACAGGGTGTTTTTACGTCGTGGTAGTGGCTGCAGTGACAGCGCTCCTCAACCAAGCTCTGACCGTCCAAGGACCCGTTGCTGTCGCCGGGATATACCTTCTCAATGAAGATCGTTCGTTCCTGCGCATCATACCAGATACGCCTTCCGATCACACGCCGGCGCTCCATCTCCTCGACAAAGGCGGCAACATCGTCTGCCGCACGGTAGATCTCCGCTGTCTGCCGGACTACTTCCTCCCCGATCCTGCACGGACAGGCCCCGTCGCGTGTGAACGGATGATTTTCGTACATCTTATCCCTCCCCGAATTTTCAGATCCCTGCAATTATCTGACAATCATTGCAGCTCCCCCTATGCCCGGGATAGCTCAGCACTTTGCTTCCATAAAATTACAGGAATTGCAAAACCATCATATAAAAAAACCGACTGTCCGTCAACAGTCGGTTTTATATTTGCTGTATGCCAATGTGTCGTAATTTTTAATGACTCAACGGTGCAAGAAACAGCTTATATGCTGCCCGTCCCCGCCCTGGTACTTTCGCTGATTCTATGCTCAAAGCGGTTCTTCTCCGTATCCTCCGGAACCTCCGTCGGATATTTTCCATCGAAGCAGGCCGTACAGAAGCCATGCCCGCAGGAATGGGCAGCCAGCATGGCGGCATGTTCCACGCTGAGATAGCCGAGGCTGTCCGCGCCCAACATACCGGCCAGTTTTTCCGGGTCCGCACGGCAGGCGATCAAATCCTCCCGCGAATCAATATCCGTTCCATAATAGCAGGGATTCTTAAACGGCGGTGCCGAGATCCGCAGATGAATCTCCGTTGCGCCTGCCTCACGCAGCATGGCGACAATCCGCTTACTGGTGGTGCCGCGCACAATGGAATCATCCACCATCACGACCCGTTTTCCGCGGACTGCCGCGGCCACCGGATTGAGCTTGATCCGTACCATATTGGAACGGATGCTCTGCTCCGGCGCGATAAAGGTTCGCCCAATATACTTATTCTTAATCAAACCGATGCCATAAGGAATGCCGGATTGGCGCGAATAGCCGATGGCCGCGTCAATACCGGAATCAGGCACACCGATGACGATGTCCGCCTGTACGGGATGTTCGAGGGCCAGAAATGAGCCGGCGCGCAGCCGCGCCTCGTGGACAGAGCTGCCGTCAATCACTGAGTCCGGGCGTGCGAAATAGATGAACTCAAAGACACAGAGACTCTTGGGCGCCTTGCCGCAATGCTCGGTTCGGGAATGGACGCCATCCGCGTCAAACCAAAGGATCTCGCCGGGCTCAAGGTCGCGAATCAGGTGGGCGCCCACGGCATCCAGCGCGCAGCTTTCGGATGCCACAACATATGCTCCGTCGGCGGTCTGCCCATAGCAGAGCGGACGAAACCCGCGCTCATCTCTGACCGCAATCAATTTGGAGGGCGACATAATTACAAGCGAGAATGCGCCCTCAAGCCGATGCATTGCCCGGGAGACGGCTTCTTCAATGGAATCGCAGTTCAAACGCTCCTGAATGATCAAAAAAGAGATCAGTTCAGTGTCGGTGGTCGTATGAAAAACGGCTCCGTTTAGCTCCAGTTCCCTCCGGAGTTTGGGGGAATTGGAGATATTGCCGTTATGTGCAATGGCCAGCCGGCCTTTCATGTGATTGACCAACAGCGGCTGAGCATTCGCCCGTTCGTTGCCGCCGGTGGTGCTGTACCGGACATGACCGACAGCCATACTCCCCGAGCCAAGCTCCCGCAGGGCCTGGGGAGCCATAACCTCGCTCACCAGCCCCAAATCCTTGTGCGCGGTGAACAGACCGTCATCATTGACCACGATGCCGCAGCTCTCCTGTCCCCGATGCTGCAGAGCGTACAGACCGTAATAGGCCCGCAGGGCTGCGTTGCCGTCCGCTGCACCCGAAACGCCGAAGACGCCGCACTCCTCGTGAATCGAGCTCATACGTCTTCCTTCATCACGCGATGGAAGACTTCGTCGTATGCATCCTCCACGCCGCCGAGGTCGCGACGGAAGCGGTCCTTGTCCAGCTTTTTATGCGTAGTGGAATCCCACAGCCGGCAGGTGTCGGGGGAAATCTCATCGGCAAGAACGATGCTCCCGTCGGAGAGGCGTCCAAACTCCAGCTTGAAATCCACCAGCTCAATCCCGATGGACAAAAAGTACTTTTTCAGAATGTCGTTAATCTTGAAGGCCCTCTTTTCGATCGTCGCAATCTCTTCCGCCGTGGCCAGTTTCAGCGCCAGCGCGTGGTAGGTATTGATCATGGGATCGCCCAGCTCGTCATTTTTATAGGAGAATTCAATGGTGGGGGATTCAAAGACGATCCCTTCCTCTACGCCAAAACGCTTGGAAAAGGAGCCGGCAGCCACATTGCGGATGATGACTTCCAGCGGAACAATTTTCACATGTTTAACCAGCGTTTCCCGATCGGAAAGCTCCTGGATGAAATGGGTAGGAACACCCTCTTTCTCCAGCATGCGCATCAGACGATTGGTCATCCGGTTGTTGACAACACCTTTGCCGGTGATGGTACCCTTCTTTAGTCCGTTGAATGCCGTTGCGTCGTCCTTATACTCGACGATCAGACATTCCGCATCATTAGTCGCGAATACTTTTTTTGCCTTTCCTTCGTAGATCTGCTGCTCTTTTTTCATTGTTTTTGACCTCCGTTCATTTGATCCCAAAAAACAAAAAAGCGCATAAGGACCGTCCGAAATCAGAACGCCGCTGCACTTTTAATGACAGTTTTTAGTATATTCTGACAACCGCGCCTTTGTCAATTTGCAAACTGCCAAAAGTATTTTGTACTGACTGCTCAGTTTTATGGCTAAAAGTGTCAGCCAATACGAAAAAAGTAATGGCGCCAGACTATATTATTGTTGAAAAGTGTATATCTGCCAAACAGGCCATATTAAAATTCCCATCGATATATTTTACATAAACTCCAAATAAAAGCAGACCACTAAACGCCATAAGCCTTTATATCGGTCAAGAACAGAAAATCCGCGGTCACTGTCCAGTGGCTGCGGATTTCTGCTTTGGATCGATTATTTTAATTTTGATGGATAAACCCGCTGGCCGTAAATAGCAGTACCCACCCGAATAATGGTGGCGCCTTCCCGGATGGCAGCTTCAAAGCTGTCGCTCATCCCCATAGACAGCATATCCAAGGGTGCATTTTCATAATGCCGTGCCCTTGCCTGCTCCTGCAGTTCCCGAAGGCGGGCAAAATAAGGCCGACAGCCTTCGCCGTCCGAAAAGAGCGGCGGAATGGTCATCAGGCCCCGAACACGGATGTGGGGACTCTCCGCGGCATGCTCCAGCAGCGGCCATAGGTCCTCTTCCCCGGCGCCCGTCTTGCTTTCCTCCCGTCCCAGGTTCAGTTCTATCAGGATATCCTGCGGCCCATCCTGCTTCTCCGCCTCTTTTTCAATAGCCTCCAGTAGATGCAGGCTGTCCACGCTTTGGATCACCGCAGCATATCCCACCACTTTTTTCACTTTGTTCGTCTGCAGGTGGCCGATGAAGTGGCATGGCTTTTCAAGAAAGGCCCCGGCATCCCCATGGGCCAACAGCTCCTGCATATGATTTTCGCCAAACAGGTCGACAGGCAGCGCAGCACTTTCTCGTACGGTTTCCGCAGGCTGTGTCTTGCATACGGCGCACAAAAGGATATCCTTCGGATTCCGCCCGGCAAGATTAGCGGCTCTTTCCATACGGTACCGGATGTCTGCCACTGCCTCCGCCATCCGGCTGGCATCATTGGCCCGCATCATGCTTACAGCTCCTGATAGACCGCCCGCGGGCCGCCGATATATTTCGGCCGCGTCCGGGCGCACAAAAGATTGGCTTTGCCGATCATAGCGATGCTCAGCCGCACCGGTACCGCCACACGACGCAGATGCATCCCGATCAGCGTACCGCCGATATCTAATCCGGCATCGGCGACGACTTCCTCCACCGCCACCGGGTCTTTCATATTGGCGTAGACCGTTACCGCGAAAGATCCACCGGCATGGGGTTGTGGGATAACATTGACGATCTCATAGCCGAACCGCTCCGCATCCTCCCGCTCTATAATCAGGGCACGGTTTAAATGCTCGCAGCACTGGACAGCCAGATGGATACCGTTTTTCTGCAGAACGGGCCAAATTCCGGCAAAGGCTGCCTGCGCAGCCTCCATGCTGGACCCCTTGCCGATGCGGCTGCCCACCATCTCACTGGAGGAACAGCCGATAACCATCAGTTTTCCGGGCTTCAGCTTTGCCTGTTCCAGCAGCTCAGTAACAGCCTGACGGGCCTGCGCCGTAATTTCTTCATACATACAGATCACCCTTTCCAGATTCGTTCACGAAACTCCGGCACGCGGGAAAGCGCCCGGAAAAGCACAGTGGACATAATAATGCCAACCAACGCCTGAACAAGGTTATTGGGAATGCTGGCTGCTGCAGCCAGGCCCTTGCCCAGGATCAACGCTTTATAGCCAAAATAGCCAGCCACCATGAACAGCTCCCCGGGCAAGGCGCACAAGGACAGGCGCAATGCCGTCGGCTTTTTTTCTTTTTGATAAAGTCGTTTCAGCAGCAGGGCGGCAAACAGCGCGCTGAGCCCCTTGATGAGCAATGTGCCGGGGGCATAATAGCCATAGCCTGTTATGATATCCGCCAGCATCGATCCAATGCCGCCAGCGGCAAAGCCATAGACCGGCCCCAGCGCAAAGGCGCCCAGAAGGACAAAACCATCCCCCAGATTTGTATAGCCTGCCAGCGTGGGGAACTGAAAGATCATGGTGGCAACACAGGTCAGCGCGGCAAACATCGCCGCTGCAATCAGTTTTCGCATTTCTTTTCTATTCATTAAAACCGCTTCCTCTTATTTATTGAGCTCGTTTCTTATTGTAGCGGTTTCTGGTCATCGTTAAAGTACCACTTTGATAAATATTAATGGGGCCAATTTGCCGGCCTTCATGACAAAAGATGGGCTACAGGAAACGCGTTGCTTTGCCGTCGTGCGGAGTAATAAACAGTGAACATAGGCACCACATCAAAAACCCCGCAAGCCAAAACATAGGCTCACGGGGTTTCCGCTTCTGGAGGTGCCACCCAGATTTGAACTGGGGAATGAAGGTTTTGCAGACCTTTGCCTTACCACTTGGCTATGGCACCGTATGAGTTGGCAGGAGCCGAGACTCCTGCCAACTGTATGGAGCGGACAACGAGGCTCGAACTCGCTACCTCCACCTTGGCAAGGTGGCGCTCTACCAGATGAGCTATGTCCGCACTGGTGCCTCCGATCGGAATTGAACCAATGACACGGGGATTTTCAGTCCCCTGCTCTACCAACTGAGCTACAGAGGCATATGGCGACCGAGAAGGGGCTCGAACCCTCGACCTCTAGCGTGACAGGCTAGCGTTCTAACCAACTGAACTACTCGGCCACAGCGATAGTATGTGGTGGGAACAACAGGGCTCGAACCTGTGACCCCATGCTTGTAAGGCATGTGCTCTAACCGGCTGAGCTATGCTCCCGTCTCACTCGCGGCGAAGCCTATTATACTTGTTTTTCTTCTCTGTGTCAAGATCTGACTTGGATTTTCATTCCGATTTTTCTGTAATTGTATTTGTCTTCCAATTCAGCTATTCTGGCTGCTCTTTCCTGCACGGGTACGGGCTGTCCGGTGAAAAGCCGGAAAAGTGAGAAAAAGCCATGCGCAGATTCCGCTCCGGCGCATGGCTTACCAGCATATTCCCGAACCCGTTCATCATTTTAGCTGACTCAGAATCTTTTTCCCATAATTTTACTGCAGACCGGTCATCCGCAGACATCCTCCGGTTCCGTACCGGTCGCTGCGGTCTCCGGGCCGCTTTTCGCCCGGCCGGATATCTGCGTAAGCATCTGGGTAAAAATTTCTATGTGATGTTCTTCATCTAATATAATCCGCTTTAGTACCGCCACGATTTCTGTATCCTGAATGGTTTCGGCCTGCCTCCGGTATTTTCGTACGGCCGCCTTTTCACCGTTAATCGCACGGCAGATCACTTTTTTCACTTCCTGGTGATAGGTACCGTAGGCTGGTGTCCAATAGACCATCTGCCCATTTTGCACGCTCCACAGGCGAGGATCACCCCCCATCTGAAATGCAAGCTCGGCAAACATCTCAAGGTGGTGCATCTCGACGATCCCAATCTGCTCAAAACACCGGGCAAAGTCGGCATACATCGGATTCAGGATCACGCTGTCATAAAAATACAGGCTGACGGCTGTCATTTCTGAAACATTGCTTCCAACATTGCTGAGCATCGCGCGGGCATACGCCGGGTTTCTGCTGGCTGTCCACACCTGCGGATAAGGCAGATCCACAGGTACGCGGCAGATAAAATGTTCGGCTTCTCCCATGTTTTTCCCTCCCGGATATGAATTTTCGGTCGGCACAGTAGTATTTTATTGGGAGACGCATCTTCCTATGCTGTAAAGCAAGAAAATCCTTTGGGACAGCATTCCTCACACCGCCGCAATACCCCATTTGCCATACCGAATTCAGTTTAGCATCCGTATTCATATTCGAAGGAAGCCCGGCTACTTTCCAGTTCAAACAACATACATCCTCTTTCTTCCAATCGGTAGTATGCGGTACAAGACATACTTTCCCGAATTCTTCGTCCCATGCTTCCACGAACCGGCGCAAAAAGCAACCGATCCTGTGCGCGAATCAGCTTTGCAGTCAGGCTCAGATTACCCTGTCTGATTCGCAGCGTCCCGTTTCCGATATCCAGCGCTTTTGCACCCAGATAGGTGGCCAGACGATACTCCCTGCCGCGCCATAAAATAATTCCGATGATGCCGGTAAACCGGACCGGACCGAACGGGATCTCCGCTATGGAAAGCGCAATGCTGGCCGGGCCTCTGTCCTGAAACAGGCACTGTGTCCAGGCATAGCGCTTTGGAAAGGAGCAGCCCCTGTCACCCTCTATATATCCTGTGCCATCCGGATACATATAGGCTTCGCCGTTGATCCACAGGCGGCCTGTCACCCGGTGCGTCATACTGTATACGCTGTGTCGGCACTCCATATGGGGGATTAAGCAAAATGGTCCCATAATGTCATAACGCAAAGGCGACAACGGGCCAAACTCCAGATCTCCCCAGACCGTTACTTCCTCCGACCATATCTTCAGGCTCAGACCATACTCGCTAAAGGCACTTTCTCCGATAACGGCCCGCGGCCGATTCCCCTCACAATGAAACTGCTCATAGGGGTACCGGACATTCCAGACGCCATGATCGGAAATGATCTGGATTGAGGCCGATCGCTCCCCTGTTTCGCTAATATGCATGGCGGGTATCAGCGCCACTGTCTGCAGCTCGTTCTGTGCTTTAAAATACCATCCTTTAAAAAAGCCGCGCAAGCAGGATTCCTCCTATTGAAACGCCGCGCTTCTTTCCGGAAACCGGCATTTTTTGTTTATGCCGACACAGCCCTGTTTCTTCGTATGTCCGCGGAAATAGTATACCAACCGTCCAACAGAAAATAACACCGACACAAGACATTGCGCTGACATAAAGAGAATAGGCATGCTGCACGCAGCTCAAAAGTTTTTTGCGCGTTTCAGCCGTCCGGGTACATCCAGCGAACCCACCCGGACAAAAAAACAGGTCCGTCTGTTTCAAGACGGACCTGTCCAATGTGTAGAATAAAATCTACTGGAAAGTTATCGCTGCGCTTCGTACTGCCGCAGCAGCTTCACAAACAGCTCAGGCACCTTTGCCATATTTTCCGGGGTCTCAACGAAGGAAATGCGGAATTGCGTGCTGCCGGGGTTCCTTTCGCCTTCCTTGACCTCATAGAATCCTTTCAGCGGTGCCACAAGGAGCGTAGTTTCCACACCGTTAAGGTTGACCGAACCTTCTCCGGCGCAATACAATACAAAGTCGACGGCATCAAAGCCGGGCTTTACGACATTCCGGACATCAATGACCGAATAAATCGATGCATCCGGGCTGGAGACGATAAGTGCAGGATCCTGCTCCTTCAGCCCATTATACACTTTCAGAATCTGCTCTTTGTAATACTCACGGAGGCCGCTGCACCAGCCGGCGATCTGTTCTTTGCTCTCATGAGCAAGAGCACCGAAGATATACTGCCCGATAGCATTGGCGCAAAGATTCGCCGTATATTCGGCGACCGAACGGTTGCTGAACTCCGCACTGTCGGTAATCAGGGCGCCGATCCGCAGACCGCAGGCGTTCCATACCTTTGAGGTGGTCTCAATGCTGATTCTCCGTCCCTCAATACCGGGCACATCCGCGTCAGTGACGCCCCAGATGCTCACGAGCTTTTCGTCCGCTTTATAATAAAGCTCACGATAGGCTTCGTCGCTGATCATCCACATGTTGTATTTTACGCACAGCTGAGCGAGTCCCTTCAGCATCCCATAGTCATACATCTGACCGGTGGGGTTGTCATACGGAATGACCAGCAGCGCGCCGGGATTATGTGCTTTAATCTTCTCTTCGATGTCGCTGAGCTCCGGCAGGTTGAACTTTCCGCTTTCGTCCAGCTTACGCGTAACGGTAACGATCTTCCGCCCGACCCGCTGCGCAAAGGAGATATAGTTGGTATAGGCCGGATCAATCACCATAAGAGGCTTGTCATCCGTGCCCGGGCCGCCGCAGACGCCGAGCAAAACCAGCTCCATGCTTGCGGAGCCGCCGTCCGTGATCTGCACGTACAGTTTACTCGTGTCAAAGCCTTCACAATGAAGAATGTTTTTGAACGCATTCCGGCACTCTTCCGTACCGACAGTGGTCGTATACCGCACCGCACCATTGACAAACGGACTGTCGGGCGCATTCAGCGCGAACATCCGCTTCATCATGGCAGGATTGGTCGGGAGGGATACATTACCGATGCCCACGTTGATCACGGCCTGAGGCTTGACCTTACGCTCCTCATACTTCATCTGCGCTAACCGGACGTCCGACGGTTTTCTGGATTCGAAATGAGCCGATAAAACAGGTTTACGCATTGCCCTATCTCCTTCTAAATAGTCTAACTTATAAGTAGACACTCCGTACTTTACCATCATCTATTATAACACACCCATTTCATTTTGGATATAGAATTTTCCGTAAATTATTATGGCAATCTGCACAGGTGTGCAAGAGAATATAAGGCATGATCTGCCAATATGCGCAAATTATTAGACATTCGGCCATGCACACCCGGCTGATTTGATTATACCAGAAAAATGCTGTACGGAAGCTGATTTCTAATACCAGTTTCTCGGCAAAAAGAAAACGGCCGAAGGGCCGTATCTTTATAGTTTTTCAGGAATACGAAGGTTATCGTTTTGTATTGGGGCCAAGCGCCTGCTTTTTGCTATTATGGTGACGGTTTTCCTGCTTTGAACTTGCCTTCTTCTTCGTCTGATTCTGCTTGCTCATGCATTAATACCTCCTGAATGTATGTTTCCCTAATACGAAGCAGGTATCCAATAAGAAATTAATCGGAGTAAAATCCCTGCGGAGAACAACACTAAGAGCGAGGTGACTCGCGAATGAACAAACAGCAAAAAGCCAAAACAGCGTTTAAAAATATCGAGAAACTGTACCCACAGCTTAAGCGTTCCGCAGCACGGTCAAAACCAAACGGCCTGTGGCATCTGGAATCCGTTATCCGCGGTCAGATCCGACGTTTGTCCGCGCTGCCGTCGCAGCCCCCGGGATATCAAGCGATCTACAATCAATATTCCGTTTTGCTGGATGAGATCTCCCGTCAGCTGCTGACACAATATAACCAAAAACACAGCACAAATTATGCTTTTGATACCATCATTTTCGGAAAGAGCGTGGAATACCATAAATCCGGCATCATATCCGTACTTTTGGCGCACCATATCCCGCAGATGGTCACCGCTCAATTTCGCAGACTGCTTCCGGCATGTCCACAGGACGAATATTCCGAAGCGCGCAGTCGAAAAAGGAAGTTCTATCTTCACCTTGGCGATACCAATACCGGAAAAACTTATCATGCGCTGCAGCGGCTGAAACAATCCGCGTCTGGCATATACCTTGCTCCGCTGCGTATCCTTGCGCTGGAAAATTATGAACGGTTAAACAGGGAAGGCATTTTGTGCAGTCTTTTAACTGGAGAAGAAGAAATCCACGTTCCGGGTGCGCAGCATCTTTGCTGCACTGTTGAAAAGGCAAATCTCAGCCGCCGGTATGACATCGCGGTGATTGACGAAGCACAGCTCGTCGGCGATTCACAGCGCGGCGATGCCTGGACCCGGGCAATTCTTGGATTATGCTGCCCGGAAATTCATCTTTGCGGAGCACTTTCTGCTGGGGAACAACTTCTCGCCATGATCCGTGATTGTGGCGATGATTATACGCTTAAAGAATACCGCCGTCTAGTTCCGCTTCAGGTTCAGCGAAGGCGCGTTCATCTTTCCGCTATCGAAAAAGGGGATGCGCTGGTTGCCTTTTCAAAGCGTGGCGTGCTGGCACTATCCCGATTTTTTGCAGACCGCGGCATCCGGAACAGTGTCATTTACGGTGACCTTCCGCCTGAAGTACGGCGACGGCAATATAACGCTTTCATTCGGGGAGAAAGCCCTATATTGATCAGCACGGATGCTATCGGTATGGGGATCAATCTGCCAATTCGCCGTCTGATCTTTACGCAGATTGAAAAATTCGACGGTGAGTCGCGCCGTCTGCTCACTTCACAAGAAATAAAGCAGATTGCCGGACGCGCCGGACGTATCGGCATTTACGACATTGGCTATGTTGCATGCCTGAACGATGACATTGATTATATTGAAGCCATGCTTCTTGCGGAAGACGAACCGGTTCATCAGGCCGTCGTCGGCCCTAGCGAGGCGATCATGCAAATCGATCTTTTGCCGTTACGGGAAAAGTTGGCGCTGTGGAGTACTGAGCCGGAAATGCTTTCCTATTACCGAAAAAAGGATATCCGGAATGAACTGCTGATTCTTGATCTTCTTCAGCCCTACAATTTGCCTGAAAACATTCAGTGGCGGCTGATGCAGATCCCTTTCGATCCGGGGAATGATATGCTTTTGGCAAGGTTCAGCAGCTATATGGACGAATACTTTTCGCAAAAAGCAACAGAGCTTTCAAAACCCGTTTCCGTATACCATAGCTGTGCCGAGCTGGAGACCTACTATCAGGAGGTCAATTTGTATTACTCATTTTCGAAAACTATGGATCTCCCGATCGACGAGTCCTGGATCTTCAAAGCTCGCCTGCAGATCAGCGAAAAAATCCAGAAGATTCTCGAAAAGAGCAATATTCCCGGAATGTCAGACTCAAATGTCATGCAGGAACGGCATGACAAACAGAGACATCCAAACAGCCGGAACGAATAAAAAACCGTGCTTCAAAATGCAAAAGCGCTTTGGCACTTCCCGTCTAGAAGGGACAGCTCCGCAGAATCTCTTTCTTCGTTTTTATGCAGCACAAAGCCATATCCACCCTTCCATCCGGCAAAAAATGGATTCCTTCAGACTCCAGCAGCTCCTTTTGGACGTCCGAGAATTCTCTTATGGCGATAGAGCCATCCGCTTTTACCACCCGATGCCACGGCAGCTTCTCCGGACAGCAGCGCATAGCCCACCCGACCTGTCGTGCCGCTTGCGGCTTTCCCAGCAGGAGTGCTATCTGCCCGTAGTACATTACGCTTCCCCGGGGGATCTTTCCAACTACCTTGTATACGTCCTTAAAGAACGTACTTCTGGTTTTCAATTTCATATTTTCCTGCGGATCACCCATTAACCTACGACCTCGCTCACGATTTCTTCGGAGATCTTATGAAACGCCATACCCAGCTCCTTCGGACTGCCGGACAGCTGCCCGACCTGCCTCATGATCTCCTTAAGCGTTTTCATGTCTTGCTGTATGAACAGCTGGCAAAGATACCGTTTCATGCGTCCATTATTATATCGCTCCAGTGCCATGGAAAGCAGAGCGACACGCTCCCGGTATTCCTGATACCATGCTTCAAATCCCTGCTCCGCGATGATTTGGCATGTACGCTCTTTCACATGGTTGGTATTCAGGTCGCTGAAATCACCCATCTTGCCCAGCTTAACACACGGAAATTCTGTGCACAAACCGCAATGGGACAGCTTCTTTTCCCGACAGCAGTGATGTACCTTACAGGGCTGCGTATAATAGCCGTCATGGGAGCAGCCAGGACATCTGCTTTTCCCCTCCGTCCGGTAGCGGGTACACAGGGCGCATGGCATCCCGCAGTAGCCGTAGGCGTATTCGGTCATGTGTTCATATCCCCTTATCCAAATAAAAATCCGTATGGCTGATTTTACAGCATAGGCCTTATCATTTACTGATTATATACCGCGCCGAAAGCGCTTTCAATGAATGAGTGAAGATGCCAATACAGTCCCATCTTTTTCTGTTGACAGCTATCCGTCCGCATCCACCATTTTCCACCTCTCGCTTCGTTTGCCCGACATTCGGGTCTTATGGTCTGGTTGTTGCCGATGAGAGAAATAAAGCAAAGAGGCATGGTCAAATGGCCATACCTCTTTACTTTCAGTGTCCTCTGTGTTTTTCCTTACGTTTTTCCTGCCGCAGGTCAAACTGCCGCTGCTTTTCCGCCTCACGCTCTTCACGCGAGCGGATCTGTCGTGTCAATTTTCCCTCGGCCTGCTGAAGCTTCAGCGCCTGCTGTGCTTTGGTGCCGACCCCCGCGTTTGCCAGCTGGCGATGAATTTGCCGCTGCATCCGCTTGGGGTTCAGTGGCCGCTCTTCCGGCATCTCCTCTTTGATAGATGGGCTGAACCTGAAGCGGCTCCAGTTTTGCAACAGAATGTCATAAACCTCGCAATCCCTCGGCTCAGCCCCAAACATAATCTTGCAGACCTCATACCGGCTGCCATCCATACGCTCGTAAAGCCCGATCCAGAAGGGTTCCTCAAACAGGACCGTCAATTTGGACATAAATATTACCATCTTGCATTCCTCCTTTTGTCTTGCACGCAAAGAACGGACAACCAAGGAGGCAGGTTACTGATACCTCTTCGAGATACTCCCGGACTACCAACCGGGACGTGTTTTTATCTTTGCAGATTCAGTCTACCACAAATTGGGTTAATACACAAGATTCTGCGATGCTGCGACAGTCAGTTTTAGAATGTCACCAACCGTCCCGGCTCCAGCGGCAATCGGGCGCCGATACCGCTATCGCCAACCTGCCGTCATGCATCGGCAGACGAATATCATATGACTAGAAAAACCACTTATTGCTTTCTTGTCCAGAGCCTTACCTTAAGCCCCGGCGGTTGCGGTCAAGTTCTTTGGAACGGATCATAAGGATGAGTTCCTCGACAGCCGAAATGAAGGCAACAGCGCAGACAACGGTGCAGACCGCTTCCCCGCCAAGTAGATATAAAAGTACTGGAAACGCGAAGAGAAGCGCGCCCGTCACCTTGTTCAACACGGTATGCAGCGCTGAAAACGTATGGTACTTCCAATAACCAATGCCGTACGCGCCAAGCCGTATCAACGCGACGATACCCGCACAGCAAAGCGCCCAACCGGGAAAAGTGGTGCTTCGGGCAACTGCGATGCCGACGCACAGGAGAAACCAAAAATCCGCCGCGCTGTCAAGCTTCGCTCCTGCGTCACTTTGTTGATGGAGTACTCTCGCAATTGCGCCGTCGAGCAGATCGCTGATACCTCCACAGAGATACCAGGCCCAAAAAAACGGTGTAAGCGGCTTTGTGCACAACAGCAGTCCTGCAAAGACGAATCGGGAGGCCGTAATAAAATTTGCTAAATGTTTGATGTTCCCGCCTCCTTGCTGTTTACAATTTTATATTACCGCGATTTATGCTGGCCTGCAAGATTTTCACAAACACCTCTTGACTCTCACACCGTGGTAGGCATTATGATAATAGCGAGCTCAACAATCACAGATCTGTGAGGATGAAACCATGTTAAAAATCGGAGATTTTTCAAAGCTGTCCAGAGTCAGCATCCGCATGCTGCGCCATTATGACGAGATCGGCCTGCTTGCTCCCGCTTCCATTGACCCTTTCTCGGGCTATCGGTATTACAGCGAGGATCAGCTTCCCACGGCAGGGCGCATTGCCGCGCTGCGGGACATGGGCTTCGGCCTTACCGACATCGGAGAAATGCTGCGATGCTATGACGACCGGGCCGCACTTGCGGCACGGTTTGATGCCAAACAGGTGGAACTGAAAGGCCTTGCGACTGAGACGCAGCAACGGCTGCAGCTTCTGGACACAGCCATCAATCGGCTGAGAAAGGATGCCTCTATGAAATACAATGTTACACTTAAAACTCTGCCGGAGCGCTATGTTGCCAGCGTCCGGCAAATCATCCCCTGCTATGCCGATGAGCATATTCTTTGGCAAACGCTGATGGCGGAGACCGCTGAAATGAACCTTCAGCCAGACGATCCCTGCTACTGCAGCGTCACATTTTACGACGGTGAATATAAGGAAGCAGACGTAGACTTGGAGGCCCAAAAAACCGTGCGCGGCCGATACGCCAATACCGAACATGTCAAATTCAAAACTATGCCGCCTGTCACTTTTGCATCGGCCACCTACAAGGGCCCCTATGAAATCATCAGTGAGGTCAATGCGGCCGTAGCCGCATGGGTGCGGGATAACGGCTACGAATATGACGCCCCGGCCTTTAACATCTACCATGTCAGTCCTCATGAAACGCAGAACCCTGAAGAATTTGTCACCGAGGTCTGTTACCCCGTAAAGCACAAATAAACTAAGCAGGCCGGTCCTGACGAAGGACCGGCTCTTTTCCGAAAAAATTTTTTTAAATACCCTTGCAAATAATTTTTAATAGATTTATCGTGTCTTTTGAGGATATCCTTTAGACCAAAATAAAGGAAACGGCTGACATGAATCAAGAGAAAATCACAGAGCTGGAACAGACGATTTGCCGTGATTACGGCAATATCGCAGGCATGATCATGCAGAAAAACGGCAAAACGGTATATGAGGGATACTTCAACGGATACGATGCCGAACATGCCGTTCATGTATTTTCGGTGACGAAGAGCATTTTTTCTGTACTACTTGGCATTGCAATAGATCAGGGTTATCTTCAAAGCATCGATCAGAAGGTTTTGGAGTTTTTCCCGGATTACCCGGTAAAGCGCGGAGAAAAAACAATCCAACGGGTTACAATCCGGGATCTTCTGACCATGACTGCTCCGTATAAATATAAATCGGCTCCCTATACAAAGTATTTTTCAAGCACCAGCTGGGTAAAAGCAGCGCTTGATTTGCTGGGCGGCAAGGGTGAAATCGGCCAATTCCGCTATGCGCCCCTCATCGGGCCGGACATCCTGTCGGGCATCTTGACAAATGCAACCGGCCGCTCTGCGCTTGATTTCGCCCGTGAAAACCTATTTGCGCCGCTGGGCATCCAGGTTAACCGCAATGTGGTATTCCACAGCAAGGAAGAGCAGCTTTCCATTATGACGAAAGAGAATCACATCCGCGGCTGGGTCGCTGACCCGCAGGGAATAAATACGGCGGGATGGGGCCTTTTTCTTACACCTTTCGAGATGGCAAGAATGGGGCAGCTGTGCTTACATTGCGGCGTATGGGACGGCAAACAGCTCATATCTGCCGAATGGGTTGACGTGAGCACTCGGGAACACAGCCGGTGGGACGAACTTGGACTAAAATACGGCTATCTGTGGTGGATCATCGATGAAAGAGAGCGCAGTTATGCGGCCTTGGGCGACGGTGGGAACGTGATTTACGTGAATCCGGCGAAGAACCTGGTCATTGCCATAGCCTCACTGTTCGTTCCGCGTCCCAAGGACAGAGTCAATTTTATCAGAGAAGTCCTGGAGCCGATGGTTGAAAGCCAGGAGTGACGGAACATGAGTAAATATAACGCCTTATGGGAATATGTGCGGCAGCGCGGCGAACCGTCCTTACGCCTAACCTTTGATGAGATCGGCAAAATCGCAGGCGTTCCGCTCGATCATTCTTTTCTGACTTACAAAAAGGAGTTGGCCGCGTACGGATATCAGGTCGGCAAAATTTCCATGAAGGAGCAGACCGTGCTTTTCAGCAGAATTGACTGACTGCCGGACATAGTACAGCTGTCCATCCGTTCCAGTGCCATTGGATTATATATGCTAAAAGGCCAATGCATCGCTCATTTTACCTTGAGCGATGCATTGGCCTTATTTATGTGAAACGAATACAAAAATCTTGGAGCAAAGGAAACCCTGCTCCAACATAAAGTTATGCTGCAAATAAAATTGAATAGTACTCCCGGACAACACGTGAACAAACATTTTTCTGTCGATCTGTGGCGGCCCCGACCTACTTGATCCCTCTGCCGCGCCAAGTCTAACGTGCGGATGCAGATATTTATCCTGCTATTCAGACTAGTTATGGACAAACCTCATCCAATGTTGTCCCGCTCCCACGCGCGGAGTGCTTTTATCTGCTCCGCCGTGTGGAACCAGTGCTCTCCGTCCTCAATCACGGTAAGTGCTGCATGGTGCCTTACCGTAAACATCTCTACTGTTGAGCGGGCGGTCAGATTATCACGCCCGGCGTACAGTATCGCCGTCGGGCAGCTCCAGTCTTCGATCGGATGCTCCCGTACCCAGCAGAGATACTGCCAAGAAAGCCTCTCGCCAAAACCCGTTGAAAGTTCACCCTTCTCGCGCAGCACTTCTTCCTTCACGTCCGCCCAGGTCATCATGTCGGCAATCAGCTGTTCCATATCCACAATAGGTGAGACAAGCAACGCCTTGCGGATGCCCGCACCGCCGAAAGCGAGCATCGAAAAATATGCTCCGATACTGTTTGCGCGGATGGAAATTTCGTTCCATCTTGTGCGGGCATACCCCATGACCTTTTGCAGTTCCGGCACGACGGTCCAGGGATTAAATGCGTTCCGCATTCCGATCCGCTCCCCATGCTCCGGCAGGTCGATGCTCAGCACCTGATTTCCAGCAGCACAGGCCAGTGTGGCGAACTCTTCCGCCTCTTCCTTATGCCCGCATTTGCCATGGAGGAACAGATAGCTTCTGTCACTCGGTTCCCCATACAAAATTGCGGGGATACCGGCAATGTCAATCCGTTCCGCTTTCATAAGGCATAAAGCGCCGCCCGGCGCGCGTGAATCTGCGTAGTGTCGAACACGGGCATAGGCGTATCCGCCTGCTGTATCAGCAGGCCGATTTCGGTGCATCCCAGGATCACACCCTGGGCACCGCGGGCAGCCAGCTTCCCCATAATCTCCAGACAGTTCCGCTTTGAATTCGGCAGAATTTTCCCCAGACAAAGTTCATCATAGATAATATGGTTGACTGCCTCCACATCGTCGGCATCGGGAACCAGCACTTCAATACCTTTTTCCAATATCTTGTTCTTATAAAAATCCTGCGTCATGGTATATTTAGTGCCCAGCAGCGCTACGCGGCGAATGTTCCGATTGTTCAGCTCCTCTGCTGTGGCCTCCGCGATATGCAGAATCGGAATATGGATATGCTCCGCCATCTGCGGTGCGACCTTGTGCATGGTATTAGTGCATATTACGATAAAATCTGCGCCGGCCCCTTCCAGGTTTTTAGCCGTCTCTGCAAGTATTTCAGCACTTTTGTCCCACTCGCCGGACGCCTGATAGGCCTCAATCTCGGCAAAGTCTACACTATACAACAAAATTTTGGCCGAGTGCAGTCCACCCAACTGCTGCTTGATGGTTTCGTTGATAATTTGATAGTAAGTCACAGTGCTCTCCCAGCTCATGCCGCCGATGAGTCCAATAGTTTTCATGCCGGTTTCCTCCATCTAAATGATAATGCCCCCGCAGTGATCGATCTCGTGCTGGATAATCTGTGCCGGAAAACCCGTGAATGTTTGATATTGCACCTCAAAATTTCTGTTTTGATATCGCACCTTAATTGACTCATATCGTTTTGTCCTGCGGACGCCGTCAAGTGAGAGGCAGCCCTCTTCGGCATCATATGGGCCGGACTTTTTCACGAGCTCCGGGTTGAACATCACCATATAGGTTCCGTCATTGTCAAAAGCAATGATGCGTTTTGCAACGCCGATCATGTTAGCCGCCATGCCCACGCAGCCATCCTTATGGGCCGCAAGTGTCTCCAGCAGGTCTTCTGCCACGGGTAAATCATCCTTGGAGGCGGGCGCTGCCTTCTGCGCAAGGAAAATGGGATCTCGCATAATTTTACAGACCATGGCGCTGCCTCCGACTTTTTAAAAATTCTTCCCTCATCATACCATGTCCGAGGCAAAAGCTCAATGAACGCCTCTTGCAGGCGTTTCTCGCCTGATCACGAAAAGACAATACTGTCGCCTATAAAATTAGGCTGAAATACGTATTTTGAACGCATGCAAAAATGTGGGAACCTTTGAGAACCTTATTTACTTTATAGATCATCATCTTCAGAACTGCTCTTGATTAAATCTGTAATGATTTGTGAAATAGTATGTTTACCCGACTTATCCGCAATTTTTCCTGCAACTAGCTTTATTTTTTCTGCGAACTGTGATTTAAACTTTGACTCAATTATTTTCGTTACCCAATCTATGTCCGTAACGCTTTTTTCGCCCAAATAAATCTGTTCAAAAACATATATTGAGGCTTCCCCAAGAAGGACGATTATTACGCCGGCAACAATTGCATTTAATGCACTTGCAGCCATATTTATTCCAGGCATGGATTTCAAACTGCTTAAAGCGGTCTTCGCAGCCGTGCCAACAGTTCCGGCTTCAATAATGGAATTCAATAATTGCTTGGATTTTTCATCTCGATTAATTTCATATATTTTGGCAAGCGCATTAATCTCAGCAATTTCTGTTGGCCCAAGCAGTGCTGCATCAGAAAACGGAATTGGAATTGCGCCAACAGCGACGCCTGCCACAGCCGCTGCCCCAACGGTTGTTTGCGATAATGCCCTTTTCCTCGTTAATTTGAATTTGGCAATGTCTTTGGCGCCGGCTTTCACGCCCTCGGGCATTATTTCGTTCGTTATATCGATGAGTTCAGAAATTCCCTCAGGCGGTGCATAGGCGGTTTCGTTTAGAATATAGGGAGAAGCCACGACCGGCAGAATTTTGCGAAGATTTTTGGAATAGTTCTTTTGTTTTGCAAACGCGCTATAGATCATCTCAATATTCTGCTCTCTTTCAGGGACAGAATATGACTTTGTAATGACAACGACCACTGGGACCGACTCCCACATAGCTGTTGCTTTTGAAAGATCTTTTATGGTTTTGGGAAACAGCTTGCGGGATGTGCCGTCTACGCAAAACCAAATTACACTAATTCCGTTATCTCCATGACCACTCTTTGCACTTTCCCTTGACCATTTTTTCACCGCATGAATAGCCCGTTGTTCTTTAAGAAAAGATGGTTCGAATCCAACTGTATCGATAATTCTAAATGGAATCCCATCAACTTCGTATAGTTTCAGCTCGCGCGTTGTCCCTTCCGGTCCCCAACTCGTCTCTGCACATTCTTCACCAAGAACAGCGTTGATCAAAGTGGATTTTCCCACTCCCGAATTCCCGATAACTAATACATTCCCTTTATCCATGATATAAGAATCTCCATTTCTAATCAAAGTCACGTTTATTGTGCTTAAGCAAATAGCTTTATTATAGTGATTGTAAATTCTGCGAGTCAGATAAAGTAATAGTCATCCATAAACAGCCGTACAGATTTCTCTGTACGGCTGGCGATGCAGGCACAAAGCCTGCCGTTAATTAATTATAGTCCGAGAGGGTAACCTTTTCAATAAGCATTTACCGAAGCAGAACGCTGCTTTTCGATCGGTATAGTAACCGCATAAATGGTTTTGCCAAGTACCACTGATTTGATATCCATAGTTTAGTATGTTGTGGGATTTCTTTTATTATTATTCCTACATACATTTTAGCAAACCCCTTTGCACGCGAAGAATAAATTAGATTTACAGCTATTTTACATTGGAAAAGACATAGCTTTCCATTGACGAAAAGCTATGTCTTTCTTTAATAAGCGTAAATGATAAGTTCTGGATCCTGCAAAAACTGATTTAATAGCACGTAGACGGGAAAAAGCATCAGAAATCGTAAAGGAACAAAATATCGCATGGCAGACATTTTACCGCTGGAAAAGCTAATACGGCTGCATGGACGAAATATCTGATCCCATTTCAATTATGATAGGTGCTGCAGCTCAACTGTTTTTCACTGTAGGAAGATGCATGTTGATCAGTCGATATATTCATACCCAGACCAGTTTAGCTCTGCATGTGCCGCGATCACCACGGAGCCCTCATTATCATCTGGAATTGCGACACAGAAAGAGCCCGTAGAATTACTGTCTGCAAACTTACCAGGGATGGGAGAGCCCAAGGTACCGTTCTTGTTTTGAGTCCGCGGAATTTCAGCGGGATTGTTTGCAACCGCTAAATGCGCACAGGTCAAACTCCAGATACCATAATATCCGGACTGGTAGCTGGCAGTCGGGTCAATGGAATAGTTTATATACAGATTAGTCTCATCATTATATACCGTAATGCTGCCGACAAGATACGTTTGACCGGCATAGAGATTATAGATCCGTGGAGAGGCAGCATTGCCGGATCCCAATTCATACGTTACATAGGTAGCCCAGTTTCCGCTGGATAAAAACCGCGTTTCACCCGAGGCTGTTGCAGCCCAGGCGGTCTCGTCATATGTGTATTCCTGCTTGTTTCCAAATGCGATATTGCTGACATCAGCCTCCTTAAGGAATACTGTATAATGGGATGGTTCACAGGGCTCTGTCTGTACCCAACCGTTCTGCATGACCTCTTCTACCCGGTAGGTACCGGCTCTCAATCCGGAAAATGTGTAGCTTCCATCGATGCCTGTTGTCGCAGAAGCCACATAGGCCCAGGAACTTCCATCTTGCATGAAGAGATTCATTATCCATCCCTCCAGCATAGAATCCGTTCCGGGCGTATATACTCCGTAATCCAAAGACTCAGGAGTAATTTGATAAACTGGTACTGATGGCTATGGAGGTGAATTGGATTGCTACTCTGCGGGGACGGCTATGCAACTCATTTCTGCTGGAGCAGGCACTCATGTTTTGCGGTGTTATAGAGAAAAAAAATGAGAGCCGTGCATAGCTGTCATGAGGAAAAGAGATGCGTGGAAATCATTACCGGATTTGCAATGCAACAGATTGTAACTATTTGCAAAAAGGTATATAATGGATAATATTGATAAATAACTGGAAAGCCGTCGAAAGGCGGTGGCGCTAAGCTATAAGGGCCTGTACCGTTTCGGATGGCCGCCAGCTGTGAAACGTGATGCCCCACATGCGTGGGGCTGTTTTTGTATATAAACGAGAAGTAAACGCCATGGATTACATATCAATTGCCGAAGCCACCGCAAAATGGGGCATTGCCCGCTGCCAGGTGCAGGCACTATGCGATGAATGCCGCATCCCTCGCCTGACGAAGTTCGGCAAAACTTGGGCCATTCCAAAACGTGCAGAAAAGCCAGCAAGGAAAAGTCCATTAAATGAGTGCAAGTCTTCAGGGCTTATTATCTGTTTGACATCGGCATGAAAAACGAGCTGCCCGATTATCTGCAATACGATTTTGGGTTGACGAAATGAGGAAATATATATGACCGAAGTAGTGGCTGCTCTGATATGGGACAAGGATAAATTTATGATCTGCCAGCGACCGGCACACAAAGCGCGAGGGCTGCTGTGGGAGTTTGTCGGCGGTAAGGTAGAGTCCGGCGAAACAAAAGAGCAAGCGCTCGTCCGTGAGTGTCAAGAGGAACTGGCCATTACACTCTCTGTTGGAGCGGTGTTTATGGATGTAGTCCACGAATATCCTGACCTGACTGTGCACCTTACGCTGTTCAACGCCACTATTGCGAAGGGAACACCGCAGAAACTGGAGCACAACGACATCCGTTGGATCACTCCACGCGAGATCTGCAATTATAGGTTTTGCCCTGCGGATGAGACGATACTGAAACGGATTAAAGAGGAACATACGCATGGATGAACGCTACATTGCCTTCGACGTGGAAACGCCCAACTGCGCAAACGACCGCATGAGCGCCATCGGAATTACCGTCATCGAGGGCGGCGTAATCGTAGACGACTTCTATTCTCTGGTGAACCCGGAGGCGCGGTTTGACTATTTCAATGTCCATCTCACCGGCATCACGCCGGGAATGGCGGAAAAGGCGCCCACATTTTCCCAGCTCTGGACGGAGATTGGGCCGGTTATGAGCAGCGGCGTCCTGATCGCCCACAACGCACCCTTCGACATGGGCGTGCTGGCAACGTGCCTCTGCGCCTACGGGATCGGTTGGCAGAGCTTTGCCCGCTATGCATGCACCTGCACCATGGGCCGTGCCTGCTATCCGGAACTTTCCAATCACAAGCTGAACACTATGTGCGCCTATCTGGGCCTGAATCTGGATCACCACAACGCCGGCAGCGACAGCCGCGCCTGCGGGGAGCTGTTGCTGGATTATATGCGCCGCGGGCTGAACGTCGGGCGCTATGTGCGGCGGTACGATCTGACCCAGCGCCGGACAATGCGGAGGTTTTGAGAATGCGAATACTGGTAGACGCGGACGGCTGCCCGGTGGTGGACAGTACCGTAGCGCTGGCGAAAGCCCATCATATCGAGTGTCTCCTTCTGTGCGACACCTCCCACGTTTTCGAAAAGGGCGGTGCGAAGACGCTGACCTTTTCAAAGGGCGCGGACAGCGTGGACTTTGCGCTGGTGAATCTGGTACAAAACGGCGACATCGTCGTCACGCAGGATTACGGTCTGGCCGCCATGTGCCTTGCGCGAAATGCCGTGGTGCTGAGTCAAGACGGCATGGAGTATACGGCAGACAACATCGACGCCCTGCTTTTACAGCGCCATACGGCGAAAAAAATACGAAACGCCGGCGGTCGGCTCAAGGGCTTGCCCAAACGGAAGCCGGAGCAAAACGCGGCGTTTCGGAAGAAGTTGACGGAATTGATAGGACGCAGATTTTAAGAGGTATAATATGAAAACCATTCAATATAATAAACTCGTCCGCAACCCATTCCGGAAATCATTGAGGCATCTGAAAAAGCTGCGTGACGGAGATACTTTCCAACGCGGATTACCTCAAAATGCTATACGCCAAGCTGGATGAGGAACTTGCAGAGTATCATACCGATCAAAGCATTGAGGGGCCAATCTGCGGTCAGCCTCCCCACAAATTGTCTTTTTAAAAACAGAATATATTAATATATAATCAGCAGGAAAGTCGCAATTATAAGCGGTTTTCCTGCTGCTTTTGGTCCGAGTGACAAGGTTCGAACTTGCGGCCTCGTGGTCCCAAATTGCTGTCCAAACTTTTTTCTACTCATTTGTAGCCATTTATAGCCGTTTCTGCTCGGTTTTGCTTACTCTTTGGCACTCTTTGAAGCACTGTTTCCATGTGTTCCATGTCTGTATGTGGTAATCTATGTGGTCAAAAACCATTGCAGCACAATGGTTTTCACTGCCCCCATTGTCAAACAATAGTAATTGAAGTGGTCAAAACGCTTCTTTCCGCAAAGTTGGTGTTTTTCACCAACTCTGGGTGGGAAGCGTTTCAGCTTTTTGTTTCTGGTCGGTCGGATTGTAACTCTGCGGTCGAGGTTATGCAAGGATTATCTGCCAGGACGAGCGCTCAAAATTTGCGGGGCTGTAACCAAAGAAGGCGCAACAGGCCGCATTCCATCAGCCTTTCTCGTATGGCACCTTGAAATAGTCCAGATATTTCTTGAACTTATCCTGCGCCGAAAGGCAAGTGTCCCGCAGATATCCCGGCTCAGACTTCCATTCATGCAGTCCCCGATAATAAAACATTTTCAGATCTTCATCAATGATAAATGGAACGATATTGTATTTCAAGCATTCTTTGAATAAAATCAATCTGCCGACACGCCCGTTGCCATCCTGAAAGGGATGGATCGTTTCAAATTCATAATGGAATTCAATCAGATCATCCAGCGTTTTGTTTTTGTTTTCAAGATAGCTTTTTAGAAGCACAGCAAGTCGTTCCGGAACTTCTTCCGGCGCAGCGGTATCTTTTCCGCCCACTTCGTTGGGGAGCTTTTTATACTCGCCAACCGTAAACCAATTCTTTCTGGAATCGCTGGTTCCGCTTTTTAAAGTGCGGTGAAGTTGCTTGATAAATGCTTGGCTGAGTGGCTGTGCTGCCTGCTCAATGACCATATCGATACACTTGAAGTGATTGGCCGTTTCTAAAATGTCATCTACATTCACGGCACTATCACTCGCACCAATGGTATTGGTTTCATAAATGTAGCGGGTCTGATCATGAGTAAGGCGACTGCCTTCGATATGGTTGGAGTTGTAGGTTAGCTCAATCTGAATTTTGTGGTAAATGCCACCGCTGACTTTTGCTGTTTCTTCAAGCCGCAGACATTCCAACAGTGTCTTGGGCGCATCGTCATGTCGATTACTGCGCACAGGGCGCTGCGCAATTTCGGGAATATTCCAAGTCTTTCCCGTCAGAAATGCTTCGGGAATTTTCCCGGCAGCACAATAATTCCGAACGGTACGCTCGGATAGATTCCATTGTTTTGCGATTTCCGCTACCGAACAGAACTTCATACTCTGTCCCCCTATAGGTTTCTTAGCTATAGTATAGCTTGTTATCGGCAAAAATACAACATTCTTATTGCGGATAAAACGGCAAAACTTGCCGATGTCGGCAAGTTTTATGGCCAGCTCCAACCTGCAGCTTGAGTACAAAATCTACGAAGCTGTAATCAAGAAGAAGCCACCTATAGACTATTTCACTTTATTTTTGGCTAAAATAAGATTACATCGGATTTTAGCCTTGCTTCCCCGGAGCGTTTGGGCTAAAATAGGATCATATCAAATATTAGCCGGAGGTAAGCATAAATGGGCTATATCAAGCGTGATTTGGAAAGC
>JAYFOA010000087.1:0-5208 GCA_034933145.1 Clostridiaceae bacterium | reverse complement strand
GAAGACGGGGCGGACGGCTTATTTTGCCGTCCGCCCCGTCTTTGTACTTGTACTTACCGCTTTGACCTGCGTTATGCCAAATTTACAGTTTTTGCTCCCAAATGGCGCTGCGCTCAGAGAAATTCAGGTTTCGGTAAAAGTCGATGGCATTGTGATTGAACGACCATACCATCAGCTCGATAGTCTCCGCGCCCCTTTGTTTGGCCTCTGTTTTTACCGCCGTCATCAGTGCTTTGCCCACACCTTGGCCTCGGTAATTCTGGTGAACGCACAGGCAATCAAGGAACAATACTTGGCGCGGCTGCATTTTAGGATTGGGTTGCTGCGGCTTTATGCCGGCAAAGCAAATCCCAATAACACCGCTCCCTTCCTTTTCTGCGGCAAGCAGAACGGCCGTTTCGTCGGAAAGCATGGCCTGATATGCTTTCATGGGCAGCGGATCGGTATTCACATAAATATCCGGGCGGTTGTCTGTGTGCAGCGTATGGATCTGCTGCATCAGCGTATGGACGGCCGGAAAATCATCCGGCCCAGCGTTCCGAATTTGCAGCATGGATGTTTCTCCCTTCATCCATCGGTAAACGGCTGTTGGAAAGATGTCCCTATCCGCGAATCATGGTTTAGGAAGCCTATTTCAGCGTGACCCGGTGGAACACTTTTTTTCCTTTTTTGAGGATAATGCCGGCTTTCAGCTCATCTTCTGAAAACGTACGGGAAAACTCTGTTATTTTCTCATCGTCAACCGTGACGCCACCCTGCTGAATCAGTCGGCGTGCTTCCCCTTTCGAAGGCGCAAGCTCGGTTTTTAGCAGCAGGTCGAGGATCGCTATCTCGCCGTCCGTAAGCTCGGTTCTCGATAAAACAGTTGCCGGCATATTCTCAAGACTGCCGCCTCCGGAAAACAGCCCGCGGGCGGTCTGCTGCGCCTTTAGCGCCTCTGCCTCGCCGTGCACCAGCTTCGTCAGTTCAAAAGCAAGAATTTCCTTGGCGTTATTGAGCTGGTTTCCCTCCCAGCTATCCATATTCTCGATTTCTTCCATCGGCAGGAACGTAAGCATACGGATGCAGCGGAGTACATCCGAGTCCTCAACATTGCGCCAATACTGATAAAATTCGAAGGGCGATGTCTTTAGTGGGTCGAGCCAGACCGCACCGGACTGTGTCTTGCCCATCTTCTTGCCCTCGCTGTTGAGCAGCAGGGTGATGGTCATGGCATAAGCATTTTTGCCCAGCTTCTTGCGGATCAATTCTGTGCCACCCAGCATGTTGCTCCACTGGTCGTCTCCACCGAATTGCATCTGGCAGCCGTAATGCTGGAAGAGATGGTAGAAGTCATAGCTCTGCATGATCATATAATTAAACTCAAGGAAAGAAAGTCCCTTTTCCATCCGCTGCTTATAGCATTCGGCCCGCAGCATGTTGTTAACGGAGAAATATGGCCCCACTTCCCGCAGCAGATTAACATAATTGAGATCCATCAGCCAATCGGCATTGTTGATCAACAGGGCCTTTCCCTCGGAAAAGTCAATGAATTTCGACATCTGCTGCCGGAAGCAGTCAGCGTTGTGCTGAATCTGTTCCGGTGTCAGCATGGCGCGCATGTCTGTACGTCCGGACGGATCCCCTACCATCGTTGTCCCGCCGCCCAAAAGAGCGATGGGCCGGTTACCGGCCATCTGAAGCCGCTTCATCAGACAGAGTGCCATAAAATGTCCTACATGCAGGCTGTCCGCCGTGGCATCAAATCCGATATAAAAAGTGGCTTTTCCGTTATTGACCAGCTCGCGGATCTCTTCTTCGTCGGTCACCTGAGCAATCAGGCCCCGTGCCTGCAGCTCTTCATAGATTCCCATGTGTCCTTCCTCCTGTATATCAAATATTTCGGATAAACAAAAACGTCCTCCGCGCAGATAAGCGCGGAGGACGACGAAAACGCCGTGATGCCACCTCAGTTCACGGGATGCTCACGCAATCCCGCCTTATGGAGTGAAAAAAACACTCCTGCGCGATAACAGGCGCACCTGCAGCCGCCTACTTGCAATCAAGCGTTCGGAGCCGGGCTCACGAGAGTATTCACGGTGTACACCCTGCCCGCTTTCACCGTCCACGGACTCTCTGAAGGGCTGTCTGCCGTTACTTGGCTCGGTCATTGCCTTTTTAATATGTTCAATAGTATATGCAATTATAGGACACAACTTGCATTCTGTCAAGATTTTTCTGTCTTGTACCGCTTTGCCTGCAGCAGCATGGCACGGGCACTTTCAAGCGTTGCTTCCGTCATATGCAGGCCAGCAGTCAGCCGTGCAAGTTCTTCTGCTCGGCCCTCTTCATCCAACAGCCGTATCTCAGTATATGTACGGCCGTCGCGGCTGTGCTTGCTGATATGATACTGCAGATCCGCCAGTGAAGCGATTTGCGGCAGATGGGTAACGCAGAGTACCTGTCGTGTTCCGGCAATGGCGTAAAGTTTTTCCCCAACCCGTGTGGCAGCGCGTCCGCTGACGCCCGCGTCGATCTCGTCAAATACCGCGGTGATTCCCTGCTCCTGAGCTGACAATACGTTTTTAAGGGCCAGCATGACTCGAGATAATTCACCGCCCGAGGCGACGTGGGACAGAGGCTTCAGATCCTCACCCAGATTGGTGGAAAGCAAGAATCGGACGCTGTCGGTTCCTTTTTTTGAGAAATGCGCCTGGTTCCCGCAGCGCAGATCCTCCACCTGGGCGCAGAAACGGGCGGCGGGCATGTCCAGTTCCCGCAATTCGGCAGAGATGCGCTCCGCCAGCACGTCCGCCGCGGCCTGCCGGTGCTCATGTAGCTTGCCAGCCAGTTCCCAGACTTTTTCCCTCTGTGCGGCATACAACGCCTTCAGGGAATCCATCCCGTCGTCCAAAGTTTCCAGCGCAGCAAGCTCATTTTCCAGCGACGACTGAAATTCCTCCAGTTCATCGGCGGATACGCCGAACCGGCTGGAAAGTCGGGAAATCAGATCGAGCCGCCGTTCGGTCTCATCCATCCGCTCCCGCGAAAACTCAAGCCGTGACAACGCACCGGCCAGGTCGGAAGAAAGTTCGGTTGCCAACACGCGAAGCTCAGTCATCCGTTTGGCCAGTACCTCATATTCCGAACCCAGCTTTGCCGCGCCGGTCAAGGATTGCTCAGCCAGAGAAAGCTGCGATTCGGCACCATTTTGGTTCTCGTCTCCGTCCAGCTGCGCCAGTGCCGCAGACAGGCCTAAAAACAGCTGTTCCCCCGACAGCAGCTGCGCGCGCAGTGCAGTTAAATCTTCCTCCTCGCCCGGATGAATCGCAGCCTCTTTCAGCCGCTCTATCTGTGCAGGCAGCTCCCGCCGTCGGCGGGTCTGCTCTTCTGCACTAAGAGACAGAGCTTTCAGCCTCCGATTCAGCCGAAGCAGTGCTTCATACTCACGGTAATATGTATCGAGCTCCTGTTCCGTCAATCCGAACGCATCCAGATAGTCTATGTGCAGCTGGTCGTTGAGAAGATGCTGTCCGTCATGCTGTCCATGGATTGCAACCAGCAGGCGTCCCAGTTCTCGCAGCATAGACAGCGTAGCGGGTGCACCATTAATACGGCAGATGTTCCGTCCGTCGGGATACATCTCCCGGCGCAGCAGGACCTGCCCTTCCGTGGAGGCAAACCCCATGCCTTCCGCACATGTGAGCGCCGGCGCCGGCAGGTCTTCGAATAGGGCGGTAACGCAGGCGTGTCCTGCCCCGGTACGAATCAACTCCCGGCTGACGCGGCCGCCGAGAATAGCTCCCAAGGAATCAATGATGATGGATTTGCCTGCGCCGGTCTCGCCGGTCAACACCGAAAAGCCGGGATCAAAGGCGATCTCGGCCTGTTCAATAACGGCAATGTTTTCGATCAGCAGACTTTTCAGCATGGATACTTATCGAAGAAGCTCGGCCACCAGGTCACAAAAATTTTCTGCTTTTTCATTGTCCGGCAGGATAATGAGAATATTGTCATCACCGGCGAGCGTCCCGACAATATCATTGATCTTCATGGCGTCGATAGCAGCAGCGGCAGCGTTGGCCATACCAACAAGCGTTTTGAGCACCACAAGATTTTGTGCCCGCTCTACCTTTACGACACACTCGCGGAAAATATTCTTCAGCCGAGGCAGATGCAGCGCGCTGCCGCTCTGATCGGGCGTAGAATACTGATAGCCGCCGCTTTTGGATGCTGTTTTGACTAATTGAAGCTCTTTGATATCGCGGGAAATCGTCGCCTGAGTCGCGGAGAACCCCATCTGCTTGAGGCGGTCAGAAAGCTCTTCCTGCGTTTTGATTTCTTCTCGGGTAATGAGGTCAACAATGGCAGCCTGTCGCTTAAATTTCATCTTCCAACCCTCACATTCGTAAGTTTTTTCCCGATATTTTCATAAAACCCCTTGCCTTTCAGACGCAGAAGTGAAAATGAACGCTGAGATTTTCGGATCCTTACTTGATCGCCCTGTTTCATTTCAAAAGGGTCAAATCCGTCTGCCGAAAGGTAAATAAAGTGATTGCGATAATGGGGAATGATCGTGATCTCACTGTCGGCCGAGACGACAAAGGATTTAATGGTCAGTGAATGAGGACAAATAGGGGTAACTGCAAAGCAAGCGCTGGAGGGCGCTAAGATCGGCCCGCCTGCCGCCAATGAATACGCTGTAGAGCCGGTAGGCGTGCAGACAATGACACCGTCGCCGCCGAAACCGAAGGTCTCCTGTCCATCCACAAATACTGACAACTCAATCACCTTGTTCGCATAGCCCTTGGATACGACCGCCTCGTTCAGCACGGTGCCGGAATATCCCGTGTTTCCATCCGCATCCTCAACTGCAACGTCCAGCATGATACGGCTGTCTACCGTATACTGCTTGTTGACAAGACGTTCCACCAGCCGTAGCTCATTCGGCTCAATTTCACTCATAAATCCGATGGTACCACAGTTGATGCCCAATACCGGCTTCCCGTGGCGGGAAGCCTGATCCGCAATTTTCAGTATTGTGCCGTCGCCGCCGACCACTAATATTGCGTCGGCCAAATCCATGATATCCTCGTCCTCGGGAAACTGGATCAGATGGGATGCATCCCGGCTCAGCTCACTCTGGATTAGCGGTCGGATGCTGCTGCGCATCATCGGCTGACATCCCAGCCGCGTCAGACGCATAACCAGCTCCTCCGTCACGGGGAT
>JAYFOA010000086.1:0-22807 GCA_034933145.1 Clostridiaceae bacterium | reverse complement strand
GGCAGGTACTCAATATTGGAAGTGCCGGGAACGTGCCCGAGAACCCCACCGGATACGGCCATATCACACCCCGTCCGCGTCCTGCGATTACACAGGGCTTTACCGAACGGGTAAAGATCGGCTGCGGGAATCTGTATATTACGGTCAACTATGACGAAAATGGTATTTGCGAGGTTTTTACCAGCACCGGTAAGGCTGGCGGATGCCCCAGCCAGAGCGAGGCGACCGCCCGCCTAGTCAGCGTGGCGCTGCGGTCGGGGATGGATGTTCAGGAAATCTATGATCAGCTTAAAGGGATTCGCTGTCCATCCACCATACGGCAGAGCGGCATGAGCTGTACCTCCTGCCCGGATGCCATTGCCAAGGTGGTGGCCAAAGTGGCGAAGTTTATTGAAGAAAACAAGGCCGGCCTTGCCCCGGCGAAACTGATGCCCGAGAAGCGTACGCCTGAAAAAGCGGGGGAGAAGCAGCAGCCGGCTTCGCTTTCTGCGGATACAATGCATTTTTGTCCGGAGTGCGGTGCGAAATTGGAGCATGAAGGCGGGTGCGTTATCTGCCGCAGCTGCGGCTTTTCCAAATGCGGCTGATTTTGCCGCCGACCTTTGCAGTAAAATGAATGAAAATACCCCGGACCGGATTTTTTCGGACCGGGGTATTTTGATGTCATGTTCAGAATAACAGGCGCTGAGGGTAAGATTTGCTGTCATTCAGGCCAAATAAATGTAAAATTTATAATATTTGCTATTGGCTAACTTTATGAAAAAGTATATACTGAAACCTGCGGCGGCCCCATTACCACCAAATCAGAGACTTCGGGGAAATCCGGAGGACGGGATGATATGGAAGGGGCCGGATGAACGGCTATCCGTTTTATCTGGAGATATCGGTGCGGTTTTTTGGGGCATCCTGCATCATAGGGGGTAGGAAAATGGCGGAACGAGAGAATACCTCTGGTACCGAGGGAAAAAAGAGGAAATTGAGGGATCGACGGCCACATACGAGCTCACAGGCGGTCATTCTGCACAGAGGGAAACGGGATCGATTGGTACTTCTGTGCGCGTTGGCCGGGTTGCTGAGCGGCGGCATTTCCACCTTATATCGCTGGGTGCTTGTCTGGACGGCCGAGTGGCAGGAAAAAGCTTTTGAATTGGCGAATACGCCGCTGCGAATCGTCCTGCTGTTCGCAGGACTGGTAGCGTTGGGAATTCTTGTCGGATGGATCACAAAAAGCGAGCCACTGATCTCTGGCAGCGGTATTCCCCAAGTGGAAGGACAGCTTCAGGGGCGGATCCATCCCCGCTGGCTGCCGGTCATGGTGAAAAAATTTGTTGCCGGAGGGCTCTGCATCCTTGGCGGTCTGTCGCTCGGCCGCGAGGGCCCGTCAATCCAGCTGGGTGCCATGGCGGCGCAGGGAATGGCAAAGCACACCGGCCGCTCAGAGATCGAAAGCCGGTATCTGATTGCCAGCGGCGCATGTGCCGGACTGGCAGCGGCGTTTAACGCGCCGCTGGCCGGCGTAATGTTTGGTCTGGAAGAGGTACATAAAAACTTTTCTAAGCTGGCGCTGCTTTCCGCATTAATGGCGGCAATCGTTGCCGATCTTTTCTCCAAAGTCGTTTTTGGTACGGTTTCCTCCCTGAACATCGGGCTCATTACGCTGATGCCCTTCCGGGATTATGCTATTTTTCTGGTTGTCGGCGTCGTGATGGGCCTTGTGGGCGCTCTCTTTAACAAGACGCTGCTCAGCACGCAAAAGCTGTATCGAAAACTGCCGGTACCCCTCTGGGTGCGTATGGTGATTCCCTTTGTTTTTGCCGGAGCCATCGGTCTTTTCTCCCCCGATATACTTGGCTGCGGACATGACGTGATCGAAAAGCTGAACATGAATCAATATGCCTTGGGTGCAATGCTCCTTCTGCTGGTCGGGAAATTCGTTTTTTCCATGATCAGCTATTGTTCCGGTGCGCCGGGCGGAATTTTCTTCCCACTGCTGGTCATCGGTGCGCTGACCGGGGCGGTGCTCGGCAAGGTGTGCGTTCTGACGCTCGGGATAGAAGAAAATTATGTGATCAATCTCATGCTGCTTGGAATGGTAGGTATGTTTGCCGGCGTGGTCCGCGCCCCGGTTACCGGAATCATCCTTGTGGTCGAGATGTCGGGATCCCTTACGCAGCTGGCAGGCTTGACCATCGTTGCTGCGGCGGCGACATTGGTGGCGGACTATCTCGGCAGCGAGCCGATTTATGATTCGCTGCTTGCCGCGATGGAACAGCAGGAGACGCCGGAGAAAGAAACAAATGAGCATCATATCATTGAACTGTCGGTCCCGATCTCAAGCCCCCTGGCGGGTGTTTCGGTCAAGGACGTGCCGTGGCCCCAGGGATGTCTGGTGATCTCCATTCTCCGGGGAAGCCGGGACAAGGCGGAGATTCCCCGCGGGGATACGGTCATCCAGCCGGGAGATACGGTATGTGTCACCTGCACGGCGGATATGGAGTGCACGCTTCGCAGCGCGTTTGAACGCGATTTTACGGAGCGGCTCCTCTGACGGAAAATTGTGGTTCAGGTTATATAGAATAAAATCCGCCGGCAGGAGATCCTGCCGGCGGATTTTTTATATGCTGAAAGCCTGCTGTGAATGCATGCAGGTCATACGGGGATACATCCACAGGGGCAGCATGGGCAGTAAAAAAACAATTCGCAGCAGCAGTAGCATTGGCAGCAGCGTCTGCATCCGCCGCAGCAGCAACAACAACGCATGGTTACACCTCTTTCTTATGAGTATGTAGCCACTGCACCGTCCGAATTATACTATGCCTGCGGCAGGCCTGCTGTTCTCTGTAGGCCCACGGTGAAAGCACCGCCGGCGGGGTATGCCCGCCGGCGGTATCTCCCGTCGGGATTTAATGCTGCGGCGCCTATCTATGCAAATCCGAAATAGCGCATGATCCCGATGTAAATGCCCTGTGCGAACTGGTATTGGTCGTCGCGAAGCTTTACGGCATCGGAGGGGTTGGTTATGTAGGCAAGCTCCGTTAAGATCGCCGGCATCTTTGTTCGCCGCAGCACAAAGAGGTTCGGATTGGCGCGGACGCCGTTGTTCCGGGTCCCCACAGTCTCCACGATTCCATCCATCACCTGTTCCGCTAGCCAGTTGGCCTGCGTATAGTACCGATAGATATATACTTCCGTGCCGTTGATAGCCATGTTCACGTTGGCGTTTGCATGAATGCTGATGAAGTAGTTTGCCGGCCATTGGTTTGCCATACGTACCCGTTCAATCAGGCTTGTCGAGTCGTTTGTCCCGAGGACGGTTTCCGGCGTCGGCCGGGATAGCCGCGCCTCAAAACGTGGATCTGCGTTGAGCATTTCGGAAAGATAGACACCCACCTGATAGGTGATGTCCTGTTCGTAAAGGCCGTTTCCGGAAGCGCCGATGTTGTGATTGCCCGAGGGGTTGTGCCCCTGATCGATAAAAATTCTGATAGCCAAAATATCACATCCCAGTCAGTCATCGGTACCATTCTATTCCGGGTACCCATTCCGGGGTGTGGAAACGGAGCAAAAGGAAAAAGAAGTACCGCGAGTGTCTATGAGCATAGATAGGTTTATGGAGAGAGACGCTGAGCAGGGGACCCAATCGCCTCCATTCCACGAACCAACGGTCTTCCTACACGGTAAAAAGTACGCAGCCAAACGTCTTATGATTTTGAGGTACAGACAGGGAAGACCCTTCCTGCGCTTTTTCGTTGGCTTTAAAAATGGCGATAGTTTTAAAAGTAAACTATTTTTTTGCTGTCTATTCCTGTAATTAATACATATAAAGAAAAGCCTTGAAACGTTGTCGTTTCAAAGCTTTTCTTTTGGTGACCCATCGCGGATTCGAACCGCGGACACCCTGCTTAAAAGGCAGGTGCTCTGCCGGCTGAGCTAATGGATCGTATGGCTGGGCTGGCAGGACTCGAACCTACGAATGCCAGAGTCAAAGTCTGGTGCCTTACCACTTGGCGACAGCCCAATAGGTCGCCGATCGGCTTTGTGGAAACCGTCTGCGTCCGGGCATTCCCCGGACGCAGACGGTGAATGGGGTGGATGAACGGAGTCGAACCGTCGGCCTCCAGAGCCACAATCTGGCGCTCTAACCAACTGAGCTACACCCACCATCTGCTGGCGTGCCTGGAGGGACTCGAACCCCCAACCTACTGCTTAGAAGGCAGTTGCTCTATCCTGCTGAGCTACAGGCACATACGTCCTCTATGGGACAAAACGGGTATCAAAAATATATTTTCAGAACATTCTTTCCCGTTTTGACAGCGGCGCGGCTGACGAAAATAAGCGCCGCCGACGGCCCCGGCGTCCACCACCGGCGGAACAGAACCTGGAGCGGGTGATGGGAATCGAACCCACGTATCCAGCTTGGAAGGCTGGTGTTCTACCATTGAACTACACCCGCGGATTCCCGGTCGTCAGCTTTTCAATTATAATACAGACGCTTCCGTCTTGTCAATATTTTTTACAGCAAATGCGACGAAAAGTGCTTCCGGCGTCTCGACAAAAAACTCATTTCAAAAAAGAGGATCGGCCTCCGCCACCGCGCCGAACAGGCAAAAGCGGCGGAGAGGCCGGCATCCACTGGCTATTCGCCCGTGACGATTACACCGTCGCTGCCGGCGGTGACATTCAGAATCTTCACCGGATGGTCAAAAGAGGAAAGAATGACATTGGCCGCCTTATCCTCGATCTCCTTTTCGATCAGTCGGCGCAGGTTGCGGGCGCCGTATTTGACGGAATAGGAATGCTCGACCAGATAGGAAACCAGTGCGTCGTCCCACCGCAGATCCATTCCGCTGTGTGCGACGGCGGTTTTCAGATCACCCAGCATGATGCGGCAGATGCCGGAAAAGTCGTCCTTTGTCAGCTGGTTAAAGGAAATCACTTCGTCAATGCGATTGATAAACTCGGGCCGCATGATGTCGGAAAGCGCCTTGAGCGCTTTTTCCCGTCCCTGTTCGGTAATCGTGCGGCCAAAACCAACTGCACCGCCCGGCCGGTCGGAGCCGGCGTTGGAGGTCATGATGACCACGGTATTCTCAAAGTTGACGTGTCGGCCCTGCGCGTCGGTGATGCGCCCGTCATCCAGGATTTGCAGAAGCATGTTGAGCACGTCGGGATGGGCCTTTTCGATCTCGTCGAACAGCACGACGCTGTACGGGCGGCGCCGTATTTTTTCAGTCAGCTGTCCGGCCTCGTCATACCCGATATATCCCGGCGGGGCGCCGATCAGCTTGCTGACGCTGTGCTTTTCCATATATTCGCTCATATCCAGACGGACGAGGGCTTCCTCCGTATCAAACAGATCAGCAGCCAGCTGTTTGACCAGCTCAGTCTTTCCGACGCCGGTGGGTCCGACGAAGATGAAGGAGACCGGCTTGCGCTTTTCACTGATGCCTGCGCGGCGGCGACGGATAGCGGCGGCGACGGCGTCCACCGCCGCGTCCTGACCGACAACGCGTTTTTTGAGCCGCTCAGCCAGTTTGTTCAGCCGTTCAAAGTCCCGCTCGCGGACGCGGCTGGCGGGGATCTTGGTCCACAACTCGATGACCCGCGAGAGGTCGTCGATGGTCAGATGCGGCGCAGGCAGGGCGCGAAGATGATCCAGTTCGACCTGCGTCTGAAGCATTTTGCTGCGGTTTTCGGCGATCTTGGCGTAGGTCTCGTCGGTCTTTTCTCCATTTTCCAGTTCCAAAAGCGCGCTTTTGTGGGCGCTGATCTCATCCTGCAGCAGAGGAATCTGGGACAGCTGCGGATTGCGCAGATTCACGTCCGAACAGGCCTCATCGATCAGGTCGATGGCTTTGTCGGGCATAAAGCGGTCGCTGATATACCGGTCGGCCAGATAGACCGCCTGCGGAAGCAGCGCCTCATCGATGGTGACGCCGTGATAGTTTTCGTAATAAAACCGGATGCCGCGCAGGATCTCTACCGTCTCGGCGGCGGTAGGCTCATTGATGACCACCGGCTGGAACCGACGCTCCAGCGCCGCGTCCTTCTCTATATGCTTCCGGTATTCCTTGAAAGTGGTAGCGCCGATGACCTGCACCTCGCCGCGGGAGAGGGCAGGCTTTAAGATATTGGCGGCGTTCATGCTGCCTTCGGCATCACCCGCGCCAACCAGATTGTGAACCTCATCGATCACGAGAATAATATTTCCCAGGCTTTTGATCTCATCAATCAGGCTTTTCATGCGCGCCTCGAACTGGCCGCGGAACTGGGTCCCGGCCACCATGGCGGTCATGTCCAGCAGCCATACCTCTTTATTGCGCAGCTTGGCGGGGACTTCCCCGGCCGCGATTTTTTGAGCCAGCCCTTCTGCGACGGCGGTTTTGCCGACGCCGGGCTCGCCGATGAGGCAGGGGTTGTTTTTCTGCCGGCGATTGAGGATCTGAATGACGCGAAGCGTCTCGCTGTCGCGGCCGACGACCCGATCCAGCTTACCCTCGCGGGCGCGGGCAGTCAGGTCAATGGCATAGCTGCCAAGGAACTTGCGTTTATTGGGCTTTTTTCTGTCAACAGTTTGCTCCTCCTGTTTTTGGGTGGGCCGGAACAGATTAAACAACGGAAATGCCGGCGCACGGAAGGGCGTCTCGCCCTCACCCGTCTCGGCGGGGACATCCTCCGACTGATCGGGCTCATCGGGCTGTTGGGGCATGATCTGCTGCATCAGACCGTCGAGCATCTCTCCGTTGCCATCCAAAAGCTCGGTGGAAATGGTATCGATGTCATTGTCCGAGACTCCGAATTTGTCCAGCAGGTCGGAGATTGGTTTGATTTTCAGCTCACGGGCACACTTCAGGCACAGACCGTCCTGTACCGGCTTTCCGTTGACGGTACGGGTGACAAAGACAACGGCCGGATTTTTTCTGCACCGGGAGCAGATGGGAAGGTTCATTTTTGGGTTTCCTCCGTTTCGGCGGGCTTCTGCGCCCGCAGGATGGTGACGCCGCGCATCGCGTAGGTGACAAGGGCGGCAAAGATCATGCCGAACGCCAGTACCAGCAGCGCAAGCTTCAGATCGGAATTAATCTGAGGAAAGAGCACCAGGACTGCGATGGCGACATAAAAGAGAAAGGTTCCGGCTTTTCCGACGACATTGGAGGCCGGCACGTCGCGGATGCGACGGAACAGCAGCAGACTTCCCAAAAGCTGGATCAGCTCTTTGGCAAGAAACAGCATCGCCAGCCAAAGGGGCAGAATGCCGGTAATGGTCAGACAGATCAGGGCGGAAAAGACCATCAGCTTATCGGCCAGAGGGTCGAGCACACGCCCCAGCATGGTGATCTGGTTGTACTTGCGGGCGAGGTGGCCGTCGATGATGTCGGTCAGACCGGCCAGAAGAAAGATCGCCATTGCCCAGGCATAGGCATGACCTATCCCTGAAAAAAACAGCAGGATGAAGACCGGGACGAGAAAAATACGAAACATGGATAAGGAATTGGGAATGTTCATAGTTACTCCTTTCGGGAGCTATGTATTCAGTTGAAAAGACGGAAAAAAAATCCGCCGATCAGGCTGCTTTCCAATGCCTCGCGGGACAGAAGAGGTATTCCAAAATCTGGTGCGAAACGCCGGATTCCCCAGGTCAACGCCAGCAATATGAACAGGCCCGACACGGCGCCAAGCAGTGCGCCCAATCCGCGGTTTAGGCCGCTGATCACGGGAATATCCATGCTGAAGACGGCGCAGAGCAGATACACAGCCAGTTTTGTCAGGAAAAAAATCAGAATGAAAGCCAGTACCGGGGCGGCCTTATCGCAGAGAAAAGAGGCCACCTTTTCCGCAAGGGCAGCACGCGCAGCTTCTTCCGCACCGGCGGCGGCATTTTTCGCTGCATCCAGAAGAGGCTGCAGTTCTTCGGGAAGCCCCAGATTTTCAATGCGGAGCGTCAGTTTCGGCAGCGTATCGCCGCTCGTGAGCTTCAACGCCAGGGGCTGCAGCCAGACGGCGATCTTTGGGGCAAGCTCTCCCTGAAGCATGGTTCCGAGAACGACGCCGGCACCGGTGCCGGCGATACCGGCGATAGCACGGAATGCGCCTCGCCGGGCGGCAAATACAACACAAAAGGCAAAAATGGCGATAAAGATGGCATCATAAACAAAGCCTTCCGGATGAATGGTCATTGCGCTTCCTCCCAGTTTACTTTCTCCGCGCGGTCGGAATAGATTATGATCGGCACCCCGTCGGAGCCGGAGACCACGGAACGCGCGCCGGCAACCGCAAGCTCTTTGGTCTTCCCGCTTCCCGCATTGGCATACAAAAGCCGGTCACCTAACAGCACGGAGATGTATTCACCGCTGCGGGAAAGGCTGCGTACGGCACCGGAGGCTGTCGTTTCCCAGAGCACTTCGCCATTTTTCCCCGCGGCGACAATATTAGCCCGCTGGCCCTGATGATCGGAAGCGGAAAAGGCCAGTACCGGCCATTCCCCTTCCGTCATATAAAAATCTGTCGGGCGGTCGGTGAAGGAATAAGTGCCCAGCACCTCACCCTTGGAATCGTAGTAATAAAGGCCGTCGTCACATAGTATGACCAGTACGCCGTTTTTATCATGGCACATGGAATAAACACATTTTTCCCCTAAATCGATCGCACAATCGGCTTCTTCTTTCCCGATGGTGAAGATCAGTACCTGAGAATGGACGGTCAGACCGTCCTGGGCGAGACAAAGAGCGGCGAACCGATCGCCGTCCGGACTGACGGAAGCTGTCTGGACATAATACTGCGAAGTCATCCATTTACAGAGCTCCCGCTGTTTTTTGTCATAGACTGTCACGGCTGAGCGGCAGCCGCCGCCGGCGGTGACCACGGCAAAATCCCCCTCCCGGTTCATTTGTGCCGACAGGATTGGGGCGTCCAGCGTGAGATTGAGGTATTCGGCATAGCTGTTGGCCACGCAGAGGCCAGAGTTACCCAAGTCGTAAACAAGGACAAAACGGTCGCCGGCTGAGATCATGGGGTCTGCATATTTTAACTGAAGAGAAAAGTGGGTTCCGCCACGGCCGCTGGCAAAATAATATGTGTCACCCGAAGCGACAGCCAGCCCGCCGCCAAAGGGGACACAGGTCGTATGAAGACCGCTTTCAAACGTGTATCCGGAAAAATCGGCGGATTGTTCACCTGCAGTCAGATAAAGATACAGCCGCTTCATATTTTCCGGGGACAGGTCGTCCTGATAGCTCCAGATTGCGAACAGCACGGTGGCCAGCATCCCCAGTAGCGCCAGCGTACGTACGGCACGCACCAGCCCCAGCCGGTGATCCGGCCGGAATTGCGTAACCTGCCCGTTTTGTTCTATGCTCTGATCCAAAGAAATGCCTCCCCGAGCGGGTATATCCCGCAAAAACGGCATACTGCGGTATGGGTATGAAGGTCCAACCCTGCCATGTCGGTCAAAGGACGTCCACCCGGCCGTCAAGCTCCGGCATTCCGTACCGCAGCGCCGTCATGTAAAGACCGCCGGCCGGGGCGGTGGGTCCGGCGCGTTCCCTGTCGCGGGAGCACAGAATCTCCGAAATATCGTCCGGCATCAGTTTTCCAATTCCAACGTACATCAGCGTGCCGGCAATAGCGCGAACCATATTGTAAAGAAAACCGTCCGCCTCCACGCGAATGAGGATCACCGGGCCCCGTCGCTCCACAGAGCATGCGCAGATGGTACGCACGGTGCTTTTAACCGGCGTGCCGACGCTGCGTACGGCGGCGAAATCCTGCTTTCCGATAAACTGGATCGCGGCTGCGGCCATGGCACGTTCGTTCAGCGTCTGCGGACAGAAACAGGCCCGGTCAAGCCAGAAGGGGTCGGGCAGCCGGCTGTTATAGAAAAGATAGGTATATTCCTTGCTCATGCAGGAAAAACGGGCGTCGAACGCTTCCGGTACAGAAACGGCCTTCCGTACTGCGACTGCCGGCGGCAGATGCGCGTTGAGGGCAAAAGGAAGTTTGTCGAGGGGAATGTGCGTTGTGCCCTTGAAATTGCAGACATAATATTTGGCATGGACGCCCGCGTCGGTACGCCCGCAGCCTGAAACGGAAACATCCAGGCCACAGGCCCCGGTTACGGCTTCCTCAATAAGCTGCTGAAAGGTCATGCCGTTCTTCTGGCGCTGCCAGCCATGATAGCCGGTACCCAGATAGGACAGAAGCAGCGCCGTGTTCACCGGATCACCCTTGCCAGCACGAGAATGCCGGCACATACGGCCGCAGATGCCAGCCCGCCCCACAGATCCAGCAGGGTATAACGAAGGCTGCGCAGCCGCGTTCGGCCGGCACCTCCATGATAGAGGCGGCATTCCATGGCGACGGCCAAATCGTCGGCCCGGCGGAATGCGGAGATGAATAGCGGAACCAATACCGGCACCAATGCCTTTGCCCGGCGCAGGACATTGCCGCTTTCGAAGTCGGCGCCGCGGGCCTTCTGCGCGGACATGATCTTGTCGGTTTCGTTGATCAGCGTGGGGATAAACCGCAGCGCGATAGTCATCATCATGGCAAACTCGTGTACCGGGACATGCAGTTTTTTCAGGGGCCCCAGCAACGATTCGATGGCATCGGTCAGGGCAATGGGAGAGGTGGTATAGGTCACCAGCGCCGTTGCGGCGATCAGCAGGATGATGCGCAGGCTCATGGCGGCTGCCGTGGCCAGCCCCTCCTTGGTGATCGTTATTTTCCAGATGGTGATGAGCGGCTCTCCGGCCACATAGAACATATTGAGGATGGCAGTGAAAAGAACGATCAGTACCACCGGCTTCAGGCTTTTAAGAATCAGCCGGAGCTGGATGCGAGAAATGAGGATGACGGCTGTGAGTCCCGTGATGCACAGCAGATAGGACCAGATGCCGTCGGCCAAAAAAATCGAAACGATATAGGCGATGACCGCCTGCAGCTTGGTCCGCGGATCCAGCCTGTGAATGACGCTGTTACCGGGAAAGAACTGGCCCAGGGTAATGTCCTTCAGCATGGCCGTTCCTCCTTCATCGCATGGAGTATGCGGGCCGCCTGGTCAACGGTATAGACCGCCGTGTCCACATTAAGCCCGCGCTTTTTCAGCTCCAGGAACACATGGGTGACCTGCGGCACGTCCAAACCGGAATCAATAAGCTCCTGTGCATGAGTAAAGATATCGTGAGGCGGGCCGTCCAGCTCAATACGCCCGTTTCGCAAAACGACGATGCGCTGCGCCATCCGCGCGGCATCCTCCATGCTGTGGGTGACGAAAATGACGGTGGTGCCGTGGCGGTCATGGTATTCCTTGATAAAGCGGAACACATCCTCACGTCCCGCAGGATCGAGGCCGGCCATGGGCTCGTCCAGCACCAGTACCTCTGGTTCCATGGCAAAGACGCCGGCCAGCGCCGTACGGCGCTTTTGTCCGCCGGACAGCTCAAAGGGCGATTTCTCCAAAAGGTCATCAGCCAGGCTGACGATCTTTGCCGCGTCGCGGACGCGGCGGTCAATCTCCTCGGAATCGAGGCCCATGTTGCGGGGTCCAAAGGCGATGTCCTTATAGACGGTCTCTTCAAACAGCTGGTATTCCGGATACTGGAACACCAGACCGACGGCAAACCGAGCCGCATGGGTCATTTCCTTGCTGGAAAAAATATCCTCGCCATTGATCAGCACTTTCCCGGCGGTAGGCTTTAAAAGCCCGTTGAAATGCTGAATCAGCGTGCTTTTACCGCTGCCGGTATGGCCGATCAGGGCGATGAACTCCCCCGGTCGGGCGGAAAAGGATACGTCGTCCACAGCCTTTTTTTCAAAAGGTGTTCCGGCGCTGTAGATATGGCTGAGGTGTTCTATGCGCAGTACTTCTTCCAATTTAATTCTCTCCCAAATACCGGATGATCTGGTCGGCGCATTCCTCAACGCTCAGGGCGCGGAGATCGCAACCCTGGAGGTGGGCAAGCAGCTCGACGGTCTGCGGGACGGACAGCGATAGTTCTTTCATGCGCTCAGCCTGAGAAAAAATATCTCTTGGGGCGCCGTCCATCGCCACCCGGCCATGATTGAGGACAACCACCCGCTGTGCAAGCGCCGCTTCGTCCATATGATGAGTAATCAGAATGATCGTAATACCTTTTTCCCGGTTGAGCCACTCAATGGCACGCATCACTTCCGCCCGGCCGGAAGGGTCCAGCATAGCGGTGGGTTCATCCATGATAATGGCCTGCGGCGCCATGGCCAATACGCCGGCGATAGCGACCCGCTGCTTCTGACCGCCGGAGAGGAGGTGCGGTGCGTGGCCGGCATATTCCGTCATGCCGACGGCAGCAAGGCTCTCATCCACCCGACGGCGTATCTCCGGCTGAGGCAGCCCCATGTTTTCGCAGGCAAAGGCGACGTCCTCTTCCACCACGGTGGCGACAATCTGATTGTCCGGATTTTGGAATACCATGCCGGCCGTGGCGCGGATGTCGTACAGGTGTGCCTCATCCGCCGTATCCAAGCCGCCCACCAGTACCTTTCCGGCGGTGGGGAGCAGAATGGCGTTGAGCAGTTTGGCAAAGGTGCTTTTTCCGCTGCCGTTGTGTCCCAGTATGGCGGTGAAGCTCCCTTCTTCAAAGGAAAGGGAAATATCCTCCAACGCATTGGGTCCGCCCTCGGAATAGGCAAAAGTCAGATGCTGCGTTTCGATAATTGCCATGGGGTACCTCTTATTTTTCAGGATCAAGTGTCAGGTTAAAAATCCGGACGCGGTTTAATATTGGGTCGAGGGTATGCGTAAATAAGAGCGCGCGCAGCCAGTCGATCCCGGCCGCCAGAAAGAACAGGCCCAGCACACAGGCCGCGCAGTGAAGCAACAGCCACGGACTGTTCCAGAACAGCTGCGTCCGGAGCAGGGTGCGGTAGAGAAAATGCGGCATGGATGGATCTGCGTGGATGAAAAAGACACCCAACGTCCGCCTGCCCAGTTGATTAATCAGCCGGGCGGCCGGAAGCTTTAAAGAAAAGAAAGCCAGAAAGAGGGCAGCGGCGCCAATCATATTGGGCAGAAATGCATAGTCCCATGCCCGTCGGATGCCTTTTGCGGCAAGAACGGCGCACACGGCGGAGCAAAGCACCCAAATTGCCGCCATCGGCAGAAAGCGTGCACGTGACAGATCGCAATGCAATCGCAGGTATCCCGCCAGGCAAAAAAGGATGACAAAGTTGAGAAAGGAATAGCCGCCGGGCAATGGTGCATTCGGGAGAAGAGAATACCAGCCGGTAAACAGGCAAAATAACAGGATCAGCAGCAGCTGATAGCCGCGCTTGCTGATTGCCCGGAGGGCACGACTGATAAACGGCGAAAGAAGATAGAGAATGAGATACGCCTCAATGAACCAGCGGTCTCCGCTCAGAAACGGTAGCAGCGCACGGCGGAGACTCATGCCGCCGGCCAGATTCTGCGGAAAGGCCAGCTTCATCATCAGGTAGAACGCGAGGCCGTAAAACGCCATCTGCAGATAGATGTCCACCACTCTGCGCAGAGAACCCGTCTCCCGTGTTACCAGAAAATAACTGGAGATTAGCACGAAGCAGGAGGGGCCGGCAATGCACAGACTTTCCGCGGCGTAGACCAGATACCGGTTGAAAGAACCGGCCGCCACGCCGCTAAGCGCGCCGCCCATATTGGGATTCAGATAGTGCAGGATCATGATCATCAGCATGGAAAGACACCGCAGCAGCTCCAGATTTGAGCTGCGCAGCTTTGCGCTTACGCCGGTTACGGAACCCAACCCGATCCCTTCTCTCTTTGCTGACAGTAGGAATTTCGTTGTGGTGCGCGGCGGTATGGCAATGCGTTTTGTAGAGGTAGAAAGCGATTATTTACGTGTCCAGCGGGTGGTGCTTCCGCAGGGCAGAAGCAGGCCGGTGCGCTCACAGCGCAGTCCCAGCTCACCTGTCTCGACCGTTCCTCCAAAGCGGCGGGCGATGGTATCGCCCAGAATATAGGCCGGAACGGAGGGAGACACTCCCGCAGTATAGGAACTGATGACAAAAAACAGCGGATCGTCGGACAACAGACTTTCAGCGGCCGCGATCAGCTCTGAAATCTGATCTTCAAACTTCCAGATCTCTCCGGAAGGGCCGCGCCCGTAAGAGGGCGGATCCATAACAATGCCGTCGTATCTGCGGCCGCGGGACTGCTCCCGCCGAATGAATTTCATGCAGTCATCCACAATGAAGCGGACCGGTGCCCGGTCAAGACCGCTGAGGCGGGCATTCTCCTTGGCCCAGGTGACCATCCCTCTGGCCGCGTCCACATGACATACGTTTGCGCCGCCGGCGGCGGCAGCCAGCGTCGCGCCGCCGGTATACGCAAACAGATTGAGTATCTGTGCGTTCTTTCTGCATTTCAGCTGCCTGCGGATAAAGTCCCAGTTGGCAGCCTGCTCAGGGAATACGCCGGTATGCTTGAAGCTCATGGGCTTGACGCAGAAGGTCAGATCATCATAGCGTACCGTCCAGCTTTCGGGCAGGGAGCGGATCTCCCATTTCCCGCCGCCGGAGGAGGCGCGGTGATAGACGGCGTCCGCCTTATCCCAACCCTGCTGGTCAGCTGGATGCCAGACCGCCTGCGGGTCGGGACGTACCAGCGTCAGGCTGCCCCAACGTTCCAATCGTCGTCCGTCGCCGCAGTCCAGCAGCCGGTAATCCTTCCAGTTATCGCTTGTCCACATAAACCGTCCTCATAATCATACAATGCCCCAGAATATCGTCTTATTTTATCACCGCAGGGCTGTACCGTCAAGGGAGCGCAGTTGACAAACAGCCGCTTTTCTCTTAATATTTTGTTATCATTATAGCAAAAAATATGATTATAGGGAGGTCTTGTTATGTCTATTGCAAAGGCCATCGATCATACGCTGCTCAAGCCGGACGCGACCTACGATCAAATTGAGACTCTTTGTGCGGAAGCGCGGGAGTATGGATTCGCCTCGGTCTGCGTCAATCCCTGCCATGTCGCCCGCTGCGCAAAGGCGCTGGCGGACAGCGAAGTCAGGGTCTGCACGGTCATCGGCTTTCCTCTGGGTGCTGCAACACCGGAGACGAAGGCGTTTGAAGCTCTTCAGGCCATCCGCAACGGCGCGTCTGAGGTCGATATGGTGATCAATATCGGCGCCGTGAAATCGGGGGACTGGGCGCTGGTCTCCACTGATATTCTGGCGGTAGTCGCCGCCGCGCAGGGGGGCGCTCTGGTCAAGGTGATCCTGGAGACATGCCTGTTGACCGATGAGGAAAAGGAGCAGGCCTGCAAGGCGGCAAAACGCGCCGGGGCTGACTTTGTCAAGACTTCCACCGGCTTCAGCACCGGCGGCGCCACGGTGGCGGATGTGGCCCTTATGCGGCGGGTCGTCGGACCGGAAATGGGAGTCAAAGCCTCCGGCGGAATCCGCGACTATGAAATGGCCCGGGCCATGCTGGACGCCGGAGCAACCCGGATTGGGGCATCTGCCGGTATCCGGATCGTGCGAGAGGAGCGCGAAACAGGGAAATAGCCGCCGCATTCATTTTGCCGTCGAAAGGAATGCTTGACATGCGGCGTTCCTTTTAGTAAAGTTGACGAAAAATCGGACCGTCGGCGCAAAAAATAACTTATAGACGGTACCGACCTCAGATTTTCTGCTTGCGGACCGGATCAAAAATAGAAAAGCATCTCTCTTCTTTGTATTGTAAGGAGAGAGATGCTTTCGTTATAACAGACAAAATACGACGCACCGCGACTTTTTCTGTATTTTCCGTAAAACACAAAATAATTTCTTTCTGGAAAAGAAAGATTGTATACATGTATTTTGTTATACCAAAACGCATGGAATTCATGCGAATTTTACCGATTTTCGTAACTTTTACGCTTGCATAGAGAGAAAATGCATCATATAATGAAAAATGAAAATGAATGTGATTTTCATACAACATCCAGAAAGAAGGAACGGTACATGAAGCTTCTCAAGGCCGCTGCGGCCGGAACCGTCGAGTCCGGCGACATTCAGATTGCCGTCGAACCCATTGAGGGCAAGGCCGTGGAGATCGAACTGAAGAGCACCGTCATGGGCCTCTACGGAAAGCAGATCCGCAAGGTCATCGAGGAGACGGTAAAAGAATGCGGCGCCGATGGCGTACGTGTAGCCGCCGATGACAAGGGCGCACTGGACTGCACGGTCCGCGCCCGGGTCAGAACCGCCCTCCTGCGCGCTTCCGAGTCGCAGGACTACGGCTGGACGACGAAGTAAGGAGGGGGAATAGGATGCATCCGAAACAGAGACTGCGCCGTAGCATGATGTTTATCCCGGGCAACAATCCGGGCATGATGCGCGACGCGCATATTTATGGTTCCGATTCACTGATGTTCGACCTGGAGGACAGCGTCTCCATGGCCGAGAAGGACGCGGCCCGCATGTTGGTCTACAACGCCCTGAAGACGATTGACTATGGGGATACTGAGCTGGTCGTTCGCATCAATCCGCTGGATACGCCCTACGGCCGCGCTGATATCGAGGCCATGGTCTGCGCCGGCGCTCATGTGCTGCGTATGCCGAAGACCGAACGGGCCGAAGATATTGTGGAGTGCGAAAAAGTCATTGAGGAGATGGAGAAAAAGCACAACATCCCCGTAGGGACAACCCTGATGATGGCCGCGATCGAGGGCGCGCTGGGCGTCATCAACGCCTATCAGATCGCCACCGCCAGCAACCGACTGATCGGCATCGCTTTGGGCGCGGAGGACTTCTGCGCCAATATGAAGTGCCAGCGTACCCTTTCGGGCAGCGAGCTGCAGCTTGCCCGCCAGACCATCGTTCTGGCCGCACGCGCCGCCGGCATTGACGCGCTGGATACCGTTTATTCCGACGTCAATAATGAAGAGCAGCTCCTTTATGAAGCCAACCTGATCAAAGATCTGGGCTTTGACGGCAAGAGCGTCATCAACCCACGCCAGATCGCACCGGTGCACAGCGTCTTTAACCCGAAGCCAAAGGAGATCGAAAAGGCCAAGCGGATTGTGGCCGCCATCAAGGAAGCAGAGGCTAAGGGCAGCGGCGTTATCAGCCTGAACGGCAAGATGGTCGACAAGCCGGTCGTCATCCGCGCTCAGCGCGTCATCGAGCTGGCTTTGGTCGCCGGCATCATCACGCCTGAGGAGGTGCAGTAACATGAAAAACCAGATTGGTCACGAAATCGACCCTGCGCTGCTGAAGCACATGGGTTTGGAATATCACGACGAGAGCCACAAAAAGGACACTGCGACCCTGAAAGAACGTCTTGAACATAATGGCAAGCTGATGCCCTCGCTGGAGGATGCCATCCGTGCCGCCGGCCTGAAAGATGGAATGACGGTTTCTTTCCATCACCATTTCCGTGACGGCGACTATGTTCTAAACGATGTGGTGGCCACACTGTCCCAAATGGGATTTAAAAACATGACCGTTGCCTCTTCCAGCCTGAGCAACGCCCATGGGCCGCTGGTGGCATATATCAAGGACGGCACCGTTACCCGTCTGCAGAGCTCCGGCTGCCGCGGCAAGCTGGCAGATGCCATCTCCAAGTGTGAGGTTGAACTGAAAGAGCCCATGATCTTCCGCAGCCACGGCGGCCGCGCCGCCGCCATCGCCAACGGTACGCTGCATATTGACGTAGCATTCCTGGGTGTCGCGTCCTGCGATGCGCTGGGCAACGCCTCCGGTACCAATGTAGAGGGTAAGGATATGTGCGGCAGTCTGGGCTATGCCAAGGTGGATGCCCGCTACGCCGACAAGGTGATCCTGCTGACCGAAAAGCTGGCACCTTATCCCAACCTGCCCTGCGCCATTCCCGCCACCGACGTGGACTATGTGGTGCAGGTCCCGGCTATCGGCGACAGCACGAAAATCAGCTCCGGCGCCACCCGCTATACAAAGAATCCACGCGACCTGATGATCGCGGAATCCGCCGCAAAGGCGATTATTGTCTCCGGCTTTTTTGGAGACGGCATGTCCATTCAGACCGGCTCCGGCGGCGCGGCGCTTGCCGTCACCCGCTTTCTTGAGGGCGAGATGACCGAAAAGGGTATCACCGCCGACTTTGCGCTGGGCGGCATCACCAGCCAGATCGTCAAGATGCACGAGGCCGGCCTGGTCAAGACGGTTCTGGATGTTCAGAGCTTTGACGGCGAGGCTGCCCGCTCCATCCGCGACAATGCGGGCCATGTGGAGATCGACGGCAACCAGTATGCCAGCCCGTTCAATGAGGGCAGCGCCATTCATCAGCTGGACGTGGTCATCCTGTCTGCGCTGGAAATCGATACGGACTTCAACGTCAACGTACTCACCGGCTCCGACGGCATCATCCGCGGGGCCATCGGTGGGCATCCCGATACCGCAGCCTGCGCTGCGCTGACCGTTATCGTCTCTCCGCTGATCCGCGGCCGCATCCCCTGTGTGGTGGATCACGTGGGCTGCCTGGTCACCGAAGGGACCGTCTGCGATGTGCTGGTCACCGATGTGGGCGTTGCTGTGAATCCCAACCGGCCGGAAGTTGAAGAGCGTCTGCGCAAAGCGGGCCTGAAGGTCAAGAGCATTCAGCAGCTTCGGGATGAGGCGTACGCCGTCGTTGGCAAGCCGGAAGAGCTGGACTTCGGTGATAAAGTGGTCGGCATCGTTACCGCGCCCGACGGCAAGGTGCTGGACGTTATCCGCGGCGTCAAGTGATCGAAGAGGAAATCACCCTTGAGCAGCTGCTGGAGGGCCGCGATACACGCGCGGCCTTCCAACGGGAGCTGCTGGAGAGATATCAATTGCCGCTTGTTAGTTTTACGGTCAATATGCCAGGGACGGTCAAGCGCTGCAGCCGCAGCGAGCGGATCCATGAAGCCGGTGTCGCCGCCATTCGTGACGCATTGGCTGGCCATGTTGCCTATTGGAAGCTGCGCGATCCGGTCACCGGACCGGAGGGCTTCTTTGCCTGTGACCTGCCGGCAGAGGAACTCAAACGTCGGATGTGTGCGTTGGAGGAAGAACATCCGCTGGGGCGGCTGTTTGACATTGATGTGCTGTGTGCCCCCGGCGAACAGATCAGCCGGGAGGCGCTGGGCTTTCCTAAACGCAAATGCCTGATCTGCGGCGGTGACGGCGCCGCCTGTACCCGCAGCCGTGCGCACCCGCTGCCGGAGCTGCTTATGAAGATCGACGCGCTGCTGTCGGAATATCAGATATAACCGGCTAGATCTGCGGAAGAGCATCTCTGCCGTTCTGCATCTCTCAAACACCGTGCAGCCATCTGCAGGACTGGTCAACGCCTATGCACAAGCTAAGAATCCGAAGACGTATTTGCAGAACGGATTCCCGCCCGTGAAAGGAGTCTTATGTACAACGAATTCGACATCCGTCCTATACCGCTGTCGTTGCACTCCTGCCGCGAGGAGGCGGGAACTTTTTTGGCAAGGTTTGGCCTGCGCCTGGACAGTCTGGATTACTACGCGGGCGTTTATGACGGCGATACGCTGTTATGTGCCGGCGGATATGAAGGAAATGTCATCAAATGTGTCGCCGCCGATCCGGATGCGCGCGGTCTGGGCCTGACGAACATGCTGGTCAGCCATCTGCTCTCCCGCCTGAGAGAGGGAGGCGTGCAAAACATTTTTGTATTCACCAAACCGGAAAACCGGGATATTTTTGAGAGCTTGTCCTTCCATCTGATCGGGCAGGCACCCAAGGCGATTTTGCTGGAAAGTGACGGGTGGGGCATCCGTCGTTATTGCGAGCGTCTCGCGCCGCTGCGCGCAGAGGGGAAAAACGCCGCCATCGTGATGAATGCAAACCCGTTCACGCTGGGGCACCGTTATTTGGCCGAAACTGCCGCGGCCGCCTGCGATCGGCTGCATATCTTCGTGGTGGAGAGCGAAAAGAGCTTTTTCCCTTTTGCCGTCCGCCGGCAGCTGGTGGAAGAGGGCGTGGCCGATCTGAAAAATACGGTCGTTCATTCCGGCGGTCCCTATATCATTTCCGATGCGACCTTCCCCTCCTATTTCATCAAGGAACTGTCCGATGCGGCAGAGACCCACGCGCTGCTGGACGCGGACATATTTGCCCGTCATATAGCGCCGTCCCTTTCGATTACCGCCCGCTTTGTGGGTACCGAGCCGCTGGATCTAATGACTGCTGCCTATAACTCCGCGCTGCTGCGCGTACTGCCGCCCGCCGGGGTGGAGATACGGGTGATCGAGCGCAAGACGGAGCAGAGTGCACCGGTCAGTGCATCCCGCGTCCGTGCGCTTTTGAAAGAGCATAATCTCGATGCGATCCGACCACTGGTGCCGGAAAGCACGTTTCAATATCTTAAGGAGCATTTTTCATGACGGCAGTCGACTGTGCCGCCCGGGCAAAGGAAGCACTGCTGGTGGAGGTCTCCGTCACGCCGAAGCCCGGCCTGGTGGATCGCCGGAACAGCGGTGCGCACCGGGACATGAATTATGCAACCTTTGTCCGCAGCGCCGAGGTGCTGGAACCCTATTTTGCAGCTTTTTTCATGCTGGGTGCTGCAGTGCCGCCGGAAATACTTTTGCCTGTGTTGCGGACAAAGGGGATCGCTGCGGAAAGCGCAATGCTTGCGGCGACCGGTGGGGTCAATACTCATAAGGGGGCATTGTTTTCCCTCGGGCTGTTATGCGCCGCTTGCGGCGCGCTGGAGGAACGTAAAGAACCGTTTACCCCCGCCGGGTTGTGTACTTTCGTTTCCAATCTGACACAGGGAATTACCGAGGAATTGTGTTCCGCCGATACCCATGGCGGCCGCGCCTTTGCAAGCACCGGGGCCACCGGTGTCCGGGGAGAGGCGGAAAAAGGCTTCCCTGCCGTACAGACGGTAGCGCTGCCCGCTTACCGGGCTGGGATTGCTTCGGGCCTTTCGCATAACGACGCCGCCGTATGGACGCTGACCTGCCTGCTCTCCCGCGTGGAGGATACAAACCTGCTGGCACGCGGCGGACTGGAAGGGGCCCGTTGGGCGCAGCAGCAGGCGGATGACCTGCGGGCGGATTTCAGTATTCCAAAGGCTGAAGAGCTGGACGACCGGTTCATCGAGCGTAATCTAAGTCCCGGCGGCTGCGCCGACCTTCTGGCCATTACCCTTTTCCTGTATTCTGTTTGTCTGCAACACACTTGATGATAAATCCAACCAATATATAAAATTACTAGGAGGGAACCCCAATGGTAGAAGTCATTAAACAGGGCGTTTATTATGTGGACGGCAAGCCTGTCTCTGCCGCTGCCGCAAAGAATGTCCAGACCCCGGATCAGGCCCGGGAAAAGACCATGGCCTACAAGATTCTTCGTGCGCATGACATAAGTACCGACGCGAAGAAAATGCGCATCAAGTTTGATGCGCTGATCTCCCATGACATCACCTTTGTCGGCATTATCCAGACGGCAAAGGCCTCCGGCCTCAAGGAATTCCCCATTCCCTATGCCATGACGAACTGCCATAACAGTCTGTGCGCTGTCGGCGGCACAATCAATGAGGACGACCACGCCTTTGGTCTCTCTGCCGCGAAGAAATACGGCGGTATTTATGTCCCCGCCAACCAGGCGGTCATTCACCAGTATGCCCGTGAGCGGCTGGCCGGCTGCGGCAAGATGGTTCTGGGCTCCGACAGCCATACCCGCTATGGCGCTTACGGTACGCTGGGCGTGGGTGAAGGCGGCGGCGAGCTTGCGAAGCAGCTGCTGGGCAATACCTATGACGTGGCCGCACCGGAAGTCGTGCTGGTCTACCTGGAGGGCAAACCCCGCAAGGGCGTCGGCCCGCAGGACGTGGCAATCGCGCTGGTGGGTGCCACTTTCCCGAACGGAGATGTCAAGAACAAGGTGCTGGAGTTTGTCGGCCCGGGTATCAAGGAGCTTTCTTCCGATTACCGCATCGGTGTCGATGTCAGGACCACCGAAACTTCCTGCCTTACCTCCATCTGGGAGACCGACGAGACGACCAAAAAGTTCTATGAGAACGTGGGCCGCCCCGAAGAGTATAAGCAGCTGACGCCGGAGAGCGGTGCGTACTACGACATGATGGTTAAGATCGATCTTGCCACGGTTGAGTGCATGATCGCCCTGCCGTTCCATCCGTCCAATGCTTATACGATCCATGAGCTGCAGGCGAATCCCGAAAAAATTCTGGCTGCCTGTGAGGAAGATTGCAACAAGCAGCTGGGCGGCAAGGTAAAGATGGATCTCCGCCGCAATATCAAGGACGGCAAGGTTACGTGCGATCAGGGCATCATCGTCGGCTGCTCCGGCGGTATGTTTGAAAATATCGTAGAGGCTGCCAACATCCTGGATAACCAGTCCATCGGCAACGGCTATTTTGATATGAGCGTCTATCCTTCTTCCGCCCCGATCAGTTTGGCGATCACGAAGAACGGCACCTCTGCCCGTCTGATGGAAGCCGGCGTGGTCATGAAGCCCGCTTTCTGCGGCCCGTGCTTCGGCGCCGGCGATACCCCGGCCAACAACGCGCTGAGCATCCGCCACGCCACCCGTAACTTTGCCAACCGCGAAGGCTCCAAGCCCGGCCAAGGCCAGATCAGTGCCGTCGCGCTGATGGACGCCCGGTCCATCGCTGCCACCGCCCGCAACGGGGGCGTCCTGACCGCCGCCACCGATATTGAGTATGAGACCCCCACCGCCGAACAGCTGGAATACCATTTTGACGGCTCCATTTATGCCAAGCGCTGCTATGAAGGCTTTGGTAAGGCCGATCCCACCGTTGAGCTGCGCTATGGCCCGAATATCAAGGACTGGCCGCA
>JAYFOA010000085.1:0-20495 GCA_034933145.1 Clostridiaceae bacterium | reverse complement strand
GCTATAAAATCCGTCCTTCGTAAATGGGGCCCAATTCGTGAGAATTGTGATATTCTTCCCGCCGCAGGCGGAACCTGGTAACCCAAAGTCTGGACAAGCACCGCCTGAAATGCCATATCATCCGCATGCTCGCAGCGGGACATAGGTTTCGCGGCCTGTACGGCCGCACGGCGATTCCTTTTAAGCGTGAAAAGGAACCGAAAAGCGCCGGGGACGCTGTATCCCCAACGGGCTCTTGGCCCGTCGGGGACCCCGTTAAATCTCATAAAATCCCCGCAAATGAATTGCTGGGATTTGCCGCGGCACTCGCCGCGCGGCACCCTTTGGGTGCCGTCCCCGGACCCCTCCGCGCGTAGTCTTGCGGGAGCCTGTGTGCAGTGGCGGGAACGTAAGCGCGGTGGGTCTTGGACGCGGAGACGGCGCTTCTGCGCCGCGCGGCGAGTGCCGCGTATAATGTTCGGCAATTCACTTGCCGGACATTTATAAAAATGAGAGGGCCACTGACAGGCCAGGGGCCTGGCGGGGATATCCAAAATTGCTATTCACTCAATATTTCTTCAATTAACGCATGAATGTGAATATCCATAACATCCATTTTTTCAACGGGCAGATCCATCTTCTCAAATATCAAGGGCAGTTCCGTACAGCCAAGAACAATCGCATCTACATTTTCTTCTGCGATCATTCGTTCTGCAATTTTTTGCATCCCATTGATCGTTTCCGCCGTTACGATTCCAAATTCTAATTCAGCAGATATTTTATTTGCAATAAACTTTTTTTCGGTATCATCGGGCGTAACCACCGCTATATTCTGTGCGGCAAACGGTTCCTGAAAGAACGTTCCATTCATTGTGGGAATGGTGCCAAGCAGCGCTAACCTGTGAAATCCCTTTGCCACGGCATACTGGCACGCCGTATCCACCATACTGATAACCGGCAGGGGTGCTCTTTCGCAAAGCTGCCGGTAAACAATATGCGGTGTAATTCCTGTAAGGGCAGCGCAATCTGCGCCGGCTGCCGCTAAGTGCTGTAATCCTTCCAGCAAATAGTCTGTCAGCCCCTTGTAATTTTGTTCTTCGCAGAATGCAAGAACTTCAAATACACTCAAACTTTCTATGGACAGATGTGGAAAAACATCGCGGTTCAGCCGTTTTTGAACGCCGCTTGTAATTTTCCGATAGTAAATAATTGTTGATTCCGGTCCTGTTCCGCCGATCAATCCAAGCTTTTTCATATTCTAATCCTTCTATGCTTATATTTTGCATACTGAATCCGATTTGCCATCTGCGGCAAAGCAACGCTTCCTATTTACTGTATCACACCTGCGAGCAAAAGAAAACCTGACAGACTCTTTTACAAGACCCGTCAGGTTTATGGAAAAATTACGTTCACCTATTCTATCTTCACAATTCCCATCATGTATACCGCCCTTGAGCGTAAAGATAGGGACAAAACGCCTCCTATTCCTTCCTTCAATAGCCTAGTGGAATGAATAAAAAACGTTTACCCCGCGGCAATCTCAATCTTATAATGCTATTACAATGTCAAACGAAAGACCTTTATCTATTGCATTGTAAAATGTTGGAGTGGTACAATATTTGCAATAATACGCAATTTTAGAAAATGCAGCAAACAGGCAGACTAAAGCGCGTATATAGCTATGTAAAGGGGAGTAAAACATGGCAATTGAAATTTTACCATCTGACGCAATTGAAGAAGCTTTGAAAGCAAACCGTCGGCAATATCTGCTGGGCGATTTAAAAAAACCACAGGACTTGTCAGAAATCTTTGATAAGAACGCGGAGGCTGGAATTTCTAAATACGAATTGAACACAACGGATGCGCCTCACTTTCACACCGTCTCCACAGAGTACCAGTATGTTCTTTCCGGAATGGCAGAATATCGGGACTTGGATAGCAATCAGGTATATCGAGTCTCACAAGGCGATTTTTTCATAATCCGTCCGTATACTAAATATTATCAGAAGTCTAGTGCCGGAACAAAGATCCTATTTTTCAAAGTTCCTGCTGGAAACGATAAGGTGGAGACATCATTAACTGCAGAACAGAGAAGCTGGGGAGAAGACTATGAATTTTGATTTTATTATGTCGGCTGACATGGCAGATAAAGTAATCAATCTGTTCTTTGCTGTGATCCAGGCGATCATGATTGCACTCATAACAAAAAGCGCTTTGGATCGAGCACTACGCAAGGAAAAAGAAATCGGAAAACGTCTAAAAGATTACGGTGTGGAAAGCGTTAAAAGTGGAGACGGAAAAATGTTGGCTGCGCATGTAAATCTGGCTTTTGGATTGCGGGGACATCAGATTCCGAATGAGATTGATCTGTGCTTTATTACAGGAAGAGCATTCTTTAGAGATTTTCAGCAAAAGACGGATTATATTGGCAGAGCGATAGACCGAGGATGCAGCGTTCGGGTGTTGCTGGCGAATCCTTATTGTGGTGTGCTTTACGAAAAATGGAAAGATATTATTGAAAAAGGCGACCTGGAAAGTCTGCGGACTGGTGCGTATGCAAAAGATGTTGCGCAGCATTACTATCAGATGCTGACCGAGGGAACAGATGGGCCGATGAGGAATGCGGCATTTATTGAGCGATCTGATGCCATGCTGATTCATTCAAAAATTATGGGGATCATAGATGACCAAGTTGCCTGTTTAAAAACCCTTGAAGATGTAATAGGTGAACGTGGTGACCACAGATATCAGGTGCTGCAAATCGAAAGAATGCTGCAAGAACTTTCGGAAAGAGCAGAGCGCGGAGGCGGCCATATTGAAGTGCGTTATTATACGGATGAGTATCGACTGCCTGTCACACTCGTGAGGAAAAATGCGAAAGAAATGAAAGCGGCTGTTACGCTCCTTTGGACCAATATGAATGCCGCCATCCGGGAAACCACGGAGTCCATAAATATTTTCTGCAAAGTTAAAGAAACTGAAACTTCTGCGTTTGTGGCAGATATCGAGGAAACATTTGAGTACCTATGGAACCGTTATCCAAATCGAAAAGATATTAATAGAGAAAAGCGGTGTTGCATTTAAAAATCGAAATACAATCTATGTCTTTTCCAACAGATATGGAATACCGGAAATTATCAACCTAATATTGAAATTATGAGAAAAAAATGAAAATCGCAAATGAAAAATCCTGCAATCTTTTGATTGCAGGATTTTTGGTTGCAATGGCAGGATTTGAAGCTGCTACGCCCTCCGGCATAGCGCCCGAAAGTCAAGTGGTGACCGTATGCCGGGATTATGTGCCGTAAACCATCTGCTACCGCCTGTCAAGCGCCCCGCCCAATCCAATTGCGGTTCAGTTCTAATGACTGTAGGGAACGGTCTTGACCGTTCCGAAAGCTGCCTACTGCGCACTTACAAGAGAAAATTGCCCGTGCTCGCAGCGGGAATACAGCTTCGCGGCCTCCGCGGCCGCACGGCGATTCCTTTTCGACGTGAAAAGGAATCGAAAACCTCCGGGGGCGTTGTAGCCCCAACAGGCCCTTGGCCCGTTGGGGCAGTCGCTTCTGCGCCGCGCGGCAAATGTCGCGTGCAATGTCTGGCAAATGAATTGCCGGACATTTATAAATTCCAGAGGGGCTCCCAACCGGCCAGGCGCTTGGTGGGGATACCCCCGCCGCGCTTAATCTGACATCGTGTATGCGGTACGATGAAGCAAAGAAATGTTTGAATCTTCAAGTCAAATGACTGCATGGATATAACTAGGTTTCTAGGACAGTCTGACAGCATTATTTACGTTAAAATTAATCTACTTTTTGTGAGCGTTCCGCTACTGAATATCCTTTGCATATTGAATCAAACATTAAGGTCTGCCGGACCTCATATCCATCCCTGCCGAGCTTTGACGATAAAAACTCGCACGACTCCGGACAGACTTTGAACATATTCAGCGCGGCCGGCAAAGCTTTCAGTTTTTCGGGGTTAATGCCTTTTTTTGCCGCGGCTTTTGCATACTCTTCGCTTTCCCGGCGGATAATCTCTGCCGTGCCGGTAATCTGCAGCCCCCCAAGCTTCTGAAACCCCGCATAACTGTCATAAACCGCGACGGATACTTGCGGGTTCACCAGGATATGCGCGAACTTTTCACCCCCTTCCGAAAAAAAGTACAGCGCTTTATCCAAATACATATATTCTATGGGGGTGGCGCGCACTTCATGGTCATGGCCCGTGCAGAGGGTGCAGGTGTTATGGGAAAGCAGAAACTCTTCAAAATAGCTTTCCAGTTTTTCCTGCGGCATGCTTAGCGTATTTTTTAGCAGATGTTTCAGCTCCAGGGCTTTTTTCACAAACAGCGCTTCATTCGTGCAATCCTTATACGCGTTTTTAAACCCTGTCATTTTTGCAAACCGCTGCATAGCCAGCGAATCCTTTTCATCCACAGACGCAGGATCGTAAACGCCGCCGAATGTCGCCTGCCAGACCACGCTGTCTCCGAGCAGGTCAACTAGATCGGAGAATGCTTTCCCGCCGGAGGGAGAAAGGCTCACCGCAAAGAGAGCCACTTTTTTGCTTTTCAGCCACTTTAGGTTGCTCTCGATAAATTTCGTAATTTCACATAATACCTGTTCGCCGTAGACCGGGGACCCGATGACCACCTGATCGAAATCCTTATACCCGTCACAAAACTCCGATGGAGTTATGACTACGGCCGGTCCCAGAATCAGCGCGAGCTTCTGCGCCGCCGCCTTTGTGGAACCGTATTTGGACTGATAGACAACGAGCGTTCTGTTCATAAAGCCATTCCTCTCCCTCAATGATTCAGGTATCGTTTGCAGTGTCCGGGACCGGATCTTCTTTTTCCGCTTCTTTTTGTTTCAGCCGAATTTGGGCGGCTGCCTCGATAAACCTTGTAGAATAGCGGAGATTATTTGTCGGGCATTCGTCAACGCAATGCCCGCATCCCACGCATCGGATATCCTGAACGGAAATGCCGTTGACGGCTTTGCCTTTAATATCGATCGCCATCGGGCAGGCATCATTGCATTTATTGCAGCCTACGCATCTGGTATTATCGGTTTTGATCTTCTGGCCCGCGATCCTGGCAACCAGGCTCAAGACCGTTCCCAGCGGGCAGAAGAAGCAGTAGCCTCGCCCGACGAACGCAATCCAGAAAAACATCATCATCAAAAGCTCGCCGGCCAGATATTTATACGATTCGATTTTCGTTATTACAGCAATACTTGCTGGCAGAGTTACCCCGAGCAGATACAGTACCCAGCAGGAGACAAAAAACAGAGCGACCGCCAAAAAGATCCACCGCAGTATATACAAAAGCCGGAGCGTTTTCGGTTTGATCTTTTTCCGCTTTCCGATCAACGGAATCGCCGGATCAAACACTTCCGCCGCAAAGCCGTTGAAGAGGCAGATGGTCGAGCACTGGAATCTCCGTCCGAAAAGCAGCGTCCCGATGAGGACAAGGACGCTGACACAGATAAAAACAATGAAAGCAGACAATATCCCGTTTATCCCCCAGGCCGTACTGATGCTGCGATACATGGATGAGTGCTTATCCAGCAGCTGCAGCGGCGTCGTCGTCCACGGCAGCGGCATGGTAAAAAAATACAGTTCGTAATTATAAGCAAACAGCGGGATCACGATATGCACGCTCAGCGCCGCAATGATGAAGCCGATCAGGTTCTTCTTTCTCATCCCGGTCCTTTTGGAAGCACCGATGATTTTTATGGTCAAAAACGAGCAAATCAGGATAAACAGCGTCTTTACCCAATTCTCATAGATCAGCCAGACCCATTTGATAATCATTGCAATATTCTGCGGTGCCCTGTTTGCATATCCGTAGTTGATGCCCGCAATAATGAAGCAGAAAATAATATAGACCCACAGGATTGTCTTAAGCATCTTTAAGCGTACGGAGGTTTTTTCCTGCATGCTATCACCTCACCTATTTTGAAACTGCTGTTGATTCCTGCTGCGGAGCCTGCCAAGCAAATCGCCGATGACGGCCGCTTCGTTTTTCTTTATGCCGATCACTTCGGTTACGGATTGAAAGCCCTCTCCACCGCGCAGATGATCCATCATCGAAGAAGTCACGATATGAACTCTTTCTTTGCTGATGGCCGACAGGAACTTCTGAACGGAAGGCGTGAGCCGTGATCCCCAAATCGGCGACACCGCAATAATTTCCTGTGCCATGCCGGGATCACCATCACAAATGACTTTCAGCGGCCTTTTCCCCTTTGCATAGGACGCAAGCCTGATATATGCTCGGATTCCACGCCAGTCTGCATCGTCATTGATTCGAAAGAGCGGACAGGATAGCCCGCCGGCCAGCTTTTTTGCAATCCGCTCGCTGTTTCCGGTGCGGGAAAAATAATAAACCTGATACCTATCCATATCGTTCTCCTTACCCCTTACTGTGTTTTGCCGCGTTTTTTGCCATGACCGCCAGTGCCTTTTCCGCTGTTTTCAGCGTATCGGCGCCGATGCCCTCAAGCAGCCAGGTGTTCCACTCGGAAAGCAGGCCGATGAGTATGGGCTTAAACTCCTGTGCCTTCTGCGTCAGCGAAAAGATGTACGAGCGGCAGTCCGCCGGATTGTCCGAGCGCAGGACAAATTTCTTTTCCTCCAGCGATTTCATGGTGCGCGTCATGACGCCCCGGTCATAGTGCAGCTCTTCGATAATCTGATCCTGCGTGCGCCAGACCGCGGGCTGAAGCGAATCGAAAATCTGCTTTTTCGTGGTTGCGTTTTTTTCATATAAGGACAGCAGCACCGTGCCTTCCGCCGTGTTCAGGCCATACGGCTTCAAAGCGTCGCGCAGATAAAGTCTGAAGTATTTATAGGCAATGCTCATGTTGCGCCCGATACTCGCATATTGCTCCATTCATTTCCTCCCGTGCCGCGTAAAATGTATTTGCTTTTGCAAACAAATACAGTATAGCGCAGAGTGTTTGCAAAAGCAAGCAAAAGACAAGATGACATACCTAAACCGTCCAGTTTGTCTTGGCGGCAAACCAGATGTGGGGGACGTACATCGGACAATGCTTACATCTCTGAGTTTCATAATTGCATTTGAGAACGTCCGGTTTTCCTTTGGCCCCGGGATCGCCCTGCCAAACGGCAAGGGACGTTTTCCCCTGCATGCGCATAGGATAAAGTGAACTCACCGAAGAACGGAGTCTGTCTATGCCAAAGGTCTTTTTGAGTCCCTCGACGCAGGGCCAGAACGAATATGTTTCCGGCGGGACCGAAGAGCTGTACATGAATCAACTCACCGATGAAATCATCCCCTATCTTGATGCCAGCGGCATCGGCTGGGCACGCAATAACCCCGATCTGCCTGCCGCCGCCGCGATCGCCCAGGCAAACGCCGGCTCCTTTGGCCTGTATGTCGCGCTGCATAGCAACACCGCGCCGGAAGGCCAGCGCGGCACCCTGCGGGGCAGCGACGTCTATTATTCCCGCTATGGGAAGCGCAGCCAGCGGGCGTCGGAAATCTTTGTACAGAATCTGAAACTGGTCTATCCCCTTCCCGACCTGGTGCGCGCCATCCCCACCACCGTGCGTGGCGAGGTGACTCTGACCCGCGCGCCGGCGGTGCTGCTGGAGCTCGCCTATCACGACAATTATGAGGACGCCGCGTGGATCCGGCGCAGCCTGCCTTCCATCGCCTGGGCAATCGCACGGAGCATTACCCAGTATTTCGGCTTGCCCCTATATGAGCCGATGGAACCGCGGGACGCCGTTGTTGCCCTGACCTCCGGCACATTACATCTGCGTGCCTCGCCCAGCCTTCGCGCGTCCGTGATTTCGTCGATTCCCAACGGCGCGACGGTGACCGTCCTCGGCATGGCAAGCGAATGGGACGTCGTGCGATATGGCAGCCAGACCGGCTACGCGGCGGCGAGGTACCTCCAGATGAAAGGATGACCGCCATGAACAATGCCCAAGCGATGCGGGGCCGCATGTCTGCCCCGAATAACCGTATGCGGCAGACACCGCCCTGCTATTGCCCGATGCCCCAAGGGTATCCGAAGCCCGTTGCCTGCGGACTCTCCGATCTTCCGCTGGCGATGGCCTATGTGCCGATGCAGACCTGGTGCACCCCCTATACACCGGATAAAGCCCTGTGCCGCGGAACCCTGTTCCCGCAGCTGGATCTGCCCCTGGGAGGAATGAGATGAACAATCAGCTGAAATGTGTGATGGAAGAGGGACTGGTCATGCTGGACCTCGCCCTCTATCTCGATACCCACCCTACCTGCCCCAACGGTCTGGCGGCCTATTGCGCCGCAAAGGACCGGTATGCCGCGGCATGCGCAGCTTATGAAAGCAGCTGCGGGCCGCTGACCAAAGCTACCGCCGGCGGCGATACCTGCTGGACCTGGGTTCAATGGCCCTGGCCCTGGGAAGTGGAGGCGTAAGCCATGTGGATTTATGAACGCAGACTGCAATACCCCGTCAATATCAAATGCACGGACGCCCGCATGGCGCAGCTGATCATTGCCCAGTACGGCGGCCCGGACGGCGAGCTTGGCGCTTCCCTGCGGTATCTGTCCCAGCGCTATACCATGCCCTACCGGAATGTTTCCGGCCTCTTAACGGATATCGGCACGGAAGAACTCGGGCACTTTGAGATGATCTGTACCATCGTGTACCAGTTGACACGGGACATGAATGAGGAACAGATCAAGGCCCAGGGCTTTGCCCCCTGGTTCGTGGATCATACGCTGGGCCTCTACCCCGCCGGCCTCAACGGCAGCCCCTTCACCGCCGCCGCCCTCCAGTCCAAGGGGGACTCCATCACCGACCTGCATGAGAACATGGCCGCGGAGCAGAAAGCGCGCACCACCTATGACAACCTGCTGCGGCTCATTGACGACCCGGACGTGGCCGACCCCATCCGTTTCCTGCGTGAGCGGGAAATCGTCCACTATCAGCGCTTCGGCGAGGGCCTGCGGTATGTGCAGGACCAGCTGAACAGTAATAATTTTTACATGTGTAACCCCGAATTTGATAAGAATTGCGGGAAATCCTGTACTTAATCACCCTTCGAATATGGCCGCACGCCCGCCGGACATCTGTTCCGGCGGGCGTTCATTTGCACCCGCCGCAGGACAGGCTCCTTTCTGCCCGCCGCGGGGCAGAGAGAGTTCTCCTGCTTCAAAAACCGAATGCACAAAAAACTATATAAATTTCGCCAGTGTCTTTAACCTTAATTATCGCTTGTTAATTTGATAGATCAATGCTAAAATCAGGATCACAATATCCATTTTTTAAAGAGAATAACATACCGGAGATAAACGACTTACTTGTTCATCCTAAATTTCGTAATCAAGGTGTTGGGAAGATGCTTGTAAGCGAAATAGAAAAAGAAGCCGCCAAAACTTATTCTTATATTGGTCTTGGCGTTGGCTTATACAAAGATTATGGAAGTGCACAGAAATTATATACAAAAAACGGATACATCCTTGACGGAAATGGCTTAATGTATAATAATGCAGAGGTACAGCCAGGGAGAGATGTATTTGTTGCTATATCTTTATAAAAAAATCAAATAGTCTATTTTAATAGTTGCTTTTCTTCCAAGATGATTAAGTATACTCACTTAAGACAAAGTAATTTTGATTAGAAATTGAGTGAAGGGAGGGGTATTTATGTCCGTGTGTGATTACGCAAACAAAACAATAATTAATAAAGGTTGGTCATGTGACAAGAAATATTGTGTAACCGCCGATGACGGCACAAAATACCTTCTTCGAATTACTCCACATGAGAAAAGTGCAGCTCGAAATAATATGTTCAGCATGATGCAACAAGTGTCCAGGCTAGGTGTTCCTATGTGTCAGCCAATTGAATTCGGCTTTTGTAATGAGGGTGTGTATTCTGTGCAAAGCTGGATTGACGGCAGTGATGCAGAAGTAGTTATACCAACGCTTCCGGATAACGAACAGTACAGCTATGGTATGAAAGCTGGAAAAATTCTGAAAGTGATCCATTCTATCGCGGCACCTAGTACACAGGAAGATTGGGAGATCCGCTTCAATCGCAAGATTGACAATAAAATCAAAATGTACTCCGAATGTCCAATCAAATATGAAAATGGGGAATGCTTTTTAGCGTACATAGATACTAATCGACATTTGTTGAAAAACCGTCCGCAAGTGTTTCAACACGGAGATTATCATATCGGCAATATGATGATTGACACCAAGAACGAACTACAGATCATCGATTTTGACCGATACGACTTCGGCGACCCCTGGGAAGAATTCAACCGCATCGTATGGTGTGCACAGAAAACGCCTTTGTTTGCTTCCGGAATGGTTAACGGATATTTTGACAACCGTGTTCCTATCAAATTCTGGCAACTCTTGGCACTGTATATTTCAAGCAACATGCTTTCGTCAATACCCTGGGCAATACCATTCGGTCAGGGCGAAATCGATACTATGCAAAATCAGGCAAAAGATATTTTACAATGGTATGACAATATGAAAAATCCAATTCCCAGTTGGTATGATGGTTGAAATACACCCCACCTTCGAATATAACCCCACGCCCGCCGGACATCCGTTCCGGCGGGCGTTCATTTGCACCCGCCGCGGGACAGGCTTCTTTCTGCCCGCTGCGGTGCAGAGCGGGATCTCCTGCTTCAAAAACCGAATGCACAAAAAACTGTATTAAATTTCGTTGGCGTTTTTCATCTTAATTATCACTTGATTGCTTGTTATTTTGTTAACCCAATGCTAAAATTGGGTTAATCTGTAAAATTAATTTTGTCCAACTGAAAATGGATAATGGCAAAGAAGGATCTTTACAAAATGAAGTATCGTAAGTTTTTTATCATCATGATTTTGATCTCCCTTTTAGGAAGTATTACATCCCTTGTTTCCCCGATCTTAATCAGTATTTGGGGAGAAACCTCAACGGACTTAGGATATCGAAAGGTTCTGATCTTGGTAGGAATCATGCTGTTTGTATGGCTTGTCCAAATGTTGTTTGTTTATATAAGAGAGCGCTTTGCCGTACATTTTAATAAGAAAAACCTGGAGGACGGTTTGGAACTCTTTTATCAGGCAAAGTATGATTATCTCAACAAAACCGGCCCATCCAACCTATTGGAAAGAATTATTCAGGGCGTCAATGCGACCTACGCTTTTATGACCGGCGACGCAATTCAGATTTGGTCCAGCCTGTTTATTATTATCGCAGTATTGGTGCTGACTGCATTACAGAGTTATTGGATTACACTGATGCTGGTATCCATTGTCCCTGTAAATTATTTTGGATATAAGATTTTAAATAACATTCTTATAAAGAAATCCGCTGCCATGCAGTCAAAGCTTGGCGCTGGCTTTCAGGAAATCCTTTCTGTCGTGACGCAGACAGATTATTTAAAGCAGCTTGGCAATTATCAAAAAGTACGTAACTTTGTAGAAAAGCCTGCAGCTTCTATCTATAAGACGATGGCAGATGTAAATGTGGTTGCACAGACTGCATCCAATGCGATTTCCAGTTTGAATGAAATTGTAAAGACCGTTGTGATGTTATTGGCTGTTTACATATATCTTGAGAATCAGGCAAGTCCGTATGCACTTGTGCTATTCTCCATTTTACTTCCACTTTTCTTCTCCAATGTCAGTTTCATTACCAATGCAAATCTAGGAAAGAAAGATATGATTGCCGCACAGAAGTTTCTGGAGGAAATCCGAGAGAACAAAGAACCGGATGGCGATGTGGAAATTAGAGATGTGGAGTCCATTCGTTATGCAATGAAGGAAACCCGCGTGGGGGATGTGCTGTTAAAGAGCCATTTGGAGGATACTTTCCACAAAGGTGATATCGTCTGGCTTCGCGGCGAATCCGGTTCGGGAAAGTCCACTCTGGTAAAATATCTTCTGAAGTTCTATCAGACATCCGATATTTTTGTAAACGATATCGATATCAGTAAAATCAGTAATCGTTCTCTGCGAACCAATATTGTCTATTGCTCTCAGCAAGTGCCGATTGTAAAGGGTACCTTGCGCGAGAATCTGTTCTTCGGTAATGCGTATGACGAGAAGAAAGAGAACGATATGCTTCTCACCAATATCGGTCAGCAATTACTGGAAACCAAAGAGCTTTCATCCGTGATCGATGAAAATGGTGCGAACCTCTCCGGCGGCGAAAAGCAGAAGATTGTCGCACTTCGCACGGCCTTTCAGGATGCAAGCGTGTTCGTCCTGGATGAAATCACCAGCAATGTGGATCCGGAATGTGCAAAGGAGATTTACGAGCTCTTCTTAGAAAATAGTAAGAACAGAATCACCTTCTTCATTTCTCACGATGACCTTCCACAGGCATATGCCAATAAGCTGATTCAGGTTGTATAAAAGTAGATAAGGTGGAACCCGGGCGGCAGTAACCTTCCGATTGTAAAAAGAGGGCAGCCAAAAAACAAAGGCTAAAATATTGCCTAATACAGGATTGGAGAAAAAACATGAGACGGTATTTATTAAGGCTTCAAAAACTGATCGCATTGCTTTGCGCTGCTGCGGTATTGTTGGGCCTTCTTTCCGGATGCGGGCCTCGGGTCAAAAGCATAGAACCGGATTCCGGGCCGTCGGCAGATGTCCCATGGCCGACGGGAAGCGATCCGTCAGCGCCTGTTGCCGATTTTACCGGATTGGATTTCTGGAACCAAGGTACGCCGGACGAAAATGGAGTGCGCGATGCCCGCAGCAGCGATCTGACAGAGGCGACTCTTCCGGAAGACCCGGCGGAGCTGGGCTTGATTACGTTTGACAGCCGGACCAAGTGGCCTAAATCGCTGCCGGACGGGTTTGACCCTTCCGAGATCATGGAAGCGGAAAAAGATCCCGGGCTGGGAGTCCGCGCCCTGCATGAAAAAGGAATCACCGGCGCGGGGGTCACCATCGCCATTCTCGACTCGCCACTATTAACCGATCATGTGGAATATAAAGATCAGCTTCGCTATTATCGGGATCTGAACGATTGGACTTTGTATCCGGAGGAGTATATGGCCTCCATGCACGGCCTGGCGGTGGCGTCCATCGCCGTGGGAAAGACCACCGGCGTTGCGCCGGAAGCCGATCTGCTGTTTGTGGCATTGGATTTTGCAAAAGAGCAGAATTGGTCGTTGCAGGCTTTTGCCGAGGGACTTGAGCATTTACTTGATGTCAACGAAACACTGCCGCAGGAACAGAAGGTTCGTGTGATTTCCGTCTCCCGGGGGATGGATTCCAGTATGGACGGTTATGACGATTGGAAGAAAGCCGTACTCAGAGCAAAAGAGGCGGGCATCTTCGTTGTGACCGTCTCGCTGGATCAGGACTATCCCGGCATGGGCCTTAATGGAATGTCGCGGGAGCTGTATGCGGACCCGAACGACTTCGATGCCAGCCGACCGGGGATCCTTTATCGGGATAATTTTTACTATAATCCCCGCGCATTCTACAAAATTATGCAGCTATATGTTCCAATGGACTTCCGCACGCTGGCTTCGCCCACGGGGACAGAGGATTATGTGCGTTTTGCCAGCGGCGGTCTAAGCTGGGCCGTACCATGGTTTGCCGGCGTCTATGCGCTGGCCTGCCAGGTTAAGCCGGATATCACGCCGGAAGAATTCTGGGAAGTTGCTTACTCCACCGGTAAGGTTGTCAAATTCGAAAAGGACAGGAAGGTCTACCGTATGGACCGCGTTATGGATCCGGCCGCCCTCATCGCCGAACTGCAGCAGAAAAACTGAAGTCCGCACAGGCTGACCTGTATTCTCTTTCCGGCGGTGATGACTTATCCTGTTAACACGGGGCAGGAAGGACAAGCCGATCAAAGCCCAGGGCTTCGCCCCCTGGTTTGAGGATCACGGCATCCGCCTATGCTATGGTAATGGGTTCCCCGGCGGTATTCTGTGTGATATACTGTTTTTATTGATTTCTGAACAGAGAAAGGGTGTCGTATATGAAATACACAGGTTTGTTTCCCAGAACCAATTCAAGGAGGGTGACGATACTTTAACCCTCCGAATAACAGGAGGATTTATGGCTCTCAATTGGATAAACCCGGAAGACTATTCCTTTCACAGCTTCTTGCTTCTGGAACGCTTTCAGATTCGCCTGATGATGGATTCGGGCGGTTGGCGCAGCGACAAAGCCGAGTGGAAACGGAACATGGGGATTGCGCTGAATGCAAATCCGGCGGTAAAATGGTATCTGACACATCGCTGCCCGGAGTGCGCCCCGATTGTTGCGGAGCTTACGGCTAACGCTCCCTCCGTTACGGACGAAGCGCAGATACGGAACGCTGAGCTCTTCATCTTATCAAGCGTTGAAGACTTTACGATCTATACCACCCCCGAGGTCATGGCTGAAACCTGCGATTTCATCCGCGGCTGGCGGAAAGACCGTCTGTTTAATCTTGCGGCCTTAACGGGTAAAGTCGTGCTCGATGTCGGCGCAGGGTCTGGCCGTCTGACGTTTGCGGCCGCAGAAAAAGCCGCGTGGGTGTACGCGAGTGAACCTGTTGGAACGCTGCGCGAGTTTATGCGTGAGAAAATCGCAAAAGAAGGGATTTCCAACGTCCGCGTTCGTGACGGACTCGTCACTGACTTGCCCTTCCCCGATCATACATTTGATGTAGTGATGTCCGGTCATGTCCTGGGCGATGATTGGGATAAAGAGTTGGCCGAAATCGCAAGGGTCTGTAAACCCGGCGGATGGCTGTTAAACTGCCCCGGCGATTCCGAGCGCGATATGCAGCCCGGCACGGAGCTTACTTCCCGCGGCTGGGAAGAAATTCACTATATCGGCAGCTTCGGAAAAGATGTATATGTTCACCGGAAACAGGTTTGTAAATAGTCCTGCTTTCAAGTACGCCCGCCGGACATTCGTCCCGGCGGGCGTGCATTTGCAGCCGCCACAGGACAAGCTAAGGAGTTCTGCAATAAGGGCGCGCCTGCGAATGCTTGCACTGACCGGTAAAAGCGTATATACTATAGATACCGGCTAAGGCCGGAAATAAATATACTGGAGAATGCTGTTTGAAAATGAACAACTCCTTGGAGATTGTCGGCTGACCGGGAGGCCGCGCAATCTCGCCGCCTCCCGAAAAATCAACCAATATTTTCAGGAGGAAGTATTATGAAAAACTATATCATCCGCAACGAAACCCCGGTCGATTATCGCGAAACAGAAAACCTTACCCGCGAAGCTTTTTGGAATGTATACCGCCCCGGCTGTTTGGAGCATTATGTGCTGCACACCTACCGTGACCGCGCGGATTTTGTGCCTGCCCTTGACCTTGTGCTGGAGCAGGACGGCAGGATCATCGGTCATGTGATGTATGTGCGCGCAAAAATTCAGGCCGACGACGGCAGAGAGATCCCCATCATGACCTTTGGCCCGATCAGCATTGCGCCGGAGTATCAGCGCAAAGGTTTTGGCAAAGTATTGCTGGATGATTCTCTGAAAAAAGCAAAGAAGCTGGGCGCCGGAGCCGTCTGCATGGAAGGCAATATTGACTTTTATGGCAAGTCCGGCTTTGTGGTCGCCAGTACCAAAGGAATCCATTATTATGCGGAGCCAAGAGAAGCGGAGGTTCCCTACTTCCTGATCAAGGAGCTGCGGGAAGGATTTCTGAACGGTATTACCGGCGTATACCATACCCCGGCGGGCTACTTTGTCGATGAGAAAGCTGCGGAAGAATTTGACGCCGCATTCCCACCCAAGATAAAGCGGAAGCTTCCCGGACAACTCATCTGATTCAGGCAAACGACAGCCACCAGCGTGCAACGCGCTGGTGGCTGTTTTTTATAATTCCCCAACGGAGCTATGCTCCGCCGGGGCCCCTTTTAATTTCATAAATGTCCGGCAATTCATTTGCCGGACATTCATAGATGGGTCCCCAACAGGCCAAGGGCCCGATGGGGATATAACGCCCCCGGCGCTTTTACCTACTTTACACGCTGAAAAGTAGGCGCCGTGCAGCCGCGCAGGCCGCGAAGCATCCGCCCCGCTGCACGCGTAGCAGAAAAGTCTTTCAGAACGGTCAAGACCGTTCCCTACGTCCTGACATTCAGGCGTGGTGCTTCTCCGGGTCTTGGTCCATATAGCTCCGCCGCGCGCTTAATTCTCCTGATCTCTTGTCTTTTTGGCACCCGGGTGTTAGAATTGGGATTACTTTCCATCTTGATAAGTCGAAAGGAAACCGACTATGAAAACAAAAGAACAGATCACTGAATTTATCGAACAGCAGAAAGTCGCGTTTATCGCCTCTGTTGATGCCGATGGCTTCCCCAATATGAAGGCCATGCTTATGCCCCGCAGGATCGACGGGAATTGTTTTTATTTCACTACGAACACATCTTCCCTACGCGTGGGCCAGTACAGAGAAAACGATAAGGCAAGCATTTACTTTTTTAATAAGGGGCGCTTCCGCTATGAGGGCGTGATGCTGATCGGCACGATGGAAGTGCTGGAGGATGCAGAAACAAAGCAGGATATTTGGCGAGCCGGCGATACGATGTTCTACAAAGAGGGCGTAACAGACCCCGACTACTGCGTATTGAGATTTACGGCGGTCAGAGGCCGGCATTACTGCAATTTCAAATCGGAAAGTTTTGATTTCTAAATCCCGTTTTCATCACAATTCTTGGCGTATCTTCTTCCTCTTGCTTTGAGCTTCCAAGGTCGGTTAAACTACATAAAAGGATGAAATGCAATTGTCTTCCATGAATGAAGGAGTGAAATGAATGGTAAAAATCACTCGCAAAAAACTAGAAGAGATGATGAACCGGCTTCAATTCCCGCTCTCAAAAATTGAAGATATGCAAATAATTGACGTCTATCATATTCACAATTGGGATCATATTATTCAGTATTGGGACGAGGATTCTAGGCGCAATGAAAATCCCCCTTTAAGAGAATTCTATTTCGATTTACAGGAGATGCTGATATTCTTAACAAATTATCTGAATAACCTATCTTTTAAAGAAGCACTACTCGCCTCTTTATACGGCGGCCGTTTTGTTGGGATACCATATACAAAAGATTTTATTCGCTGTGTTGATGAACTGACAGAATGGCTGCATTCAAATAAAATGCGAATCAACTCATCTGCGGGGTTACTTGTAACAAAACAAGAATTGATAAATTATATTGGCATGATATCTGAATGTGGATTTATGGGAATGTCGGGGTTACATATTTTTATCCCAGAAGCCGGTATTGCAATTTATCCACACCACCACATGAATTATTTAATTTATACTCATGATTTGGACGAGCAAAAATATATCATTAAAGGAATAGCCGACTCACAAAAAATATCACTGTATGCTGCTCAAAATGAGTATAACGGATTTCAATCAGCAAACCAGATTTTCCTTTTATAATATACAAAACTTCTGCCAGAACGGATGTCCGGCGGACGCTCTTTGGGCCGCGCATCGTGGGACAGGTTCCTTCCCGTCCGCCGCGAAGCACTTATTTTGCATGATCCCTTGTTATTTAGGCAGCGCAATGCTAAAATGGGATAATTCGCCCTCAGGCCGGACGCCGGAGCATAACATCCACCGCCGCCGCCGAGTGCTGCTCCGCCGGGCGTCCCGCCGATACTCACATCAAATGATAAAGAAGTGAAATCCGCAATGATCGTCTTTCTAATTGTCGTTCTGGTTCTTTTGGTCCTGCTCCTGCTCTATGCGGACAATAATCTGCACGGGGATGAGCGTACCATGAAGAAAGTATGGAACGCCGGGTATCATGAAAAACAGGCCGTGCTGCCCAACGGAACAAAACTCAACTACGGTGAGGGCGGAAAGAGCGATCTTCCTCCGCTGCTTCTCATTCACGGTCAGGGACAGGCGTGGCAGGATTATGACCGGGTTCTGCCCGCACTGGCGCAAAAATTCCATGTCTATACAGTGGACTGTCACGGCCATGGCAAATCGAGCCACGACGCGTCCCGGTATACCTGCCGGCAGATGACCGACGACTTCATCTGGCTGATCCAAAACGTGATCGGCAGGCCCTGCGTTGTTTCCGGCCATTCGTCCGGCGGCATCCTGGCCGCCGATGTTGCAGCGAGCAGCCCGCAGGACGTTTCCGCGCTGGTCATCGAAGACGCGCCCTTCTTTTGCGTTCAGCCGGAAGAAATGCAGCAGAAACATGCGTTCGCATGGCTGGACAGTTTCCAGCTGATCCATGATTTTTGGGGCCGGCAGGACGCGGATAATTATTACCTATACTATTTTCAAAACAGCTGCCTGTGGAGCCTGTTCGGAAATCTAAAAAACATCGTGGCGGCTTCCGCGCGGAAATATATCCTGACGCATCCGGGGGCACCGCTGAAAATCTGGTATCTGCCGCAGGCGCTCCTTCGGGGACTGTATTATATGGAGAGCTTTGATGTCCGCTTTGCGATGACCTTTTACAATGGGTCCTGGTTTGACGGCACTTCGCAGGAAGAGATATTGCAGAATGTGAAATGCCCCTGCACCTATCTCAAGGCCAAAACAGGGTACCTGCTGGACGGAAAGCCCAAAACCGACTTTGCCGGACGCGATCTGAGCCATGCGGTGCTGTGCTGCGCCAATACGGAAGCGGACGCGGAAAAAGTGACCGCGCTCATAAAAAACTGCCGGCGGGTGACGACCGAAACGAGTGACCATCTGATTCATTTCAAGTATCCGGATGTGTTTGTCAGCGAAATTGAACGATACAGTCAGGGGCAGGGAGATAAGAAATGACCGATTTTCTGTTGGCGGCTTTGCCCTGGATCGCCATCGGGCTCTCGCTTGCCATCGTGACGGTGAATTACAGCAGGACGAAGAAGGCCGCAAACGAGGTTCAGGACCCGACGGAGGCGCCGTCTACCCGGGATGCGGACAAGCAGGATTCGTATCTGTCGGTTGGGATGTCTTTGGGTATGTGCTTCGGCGTTGCTTTGGGTTCGGCGGGCATTGTGCCGCTTTCCTACGGGATCAGCTTCGGCATGCTGGTCGGGATGGCAGCCGGAATGCTCATCAAAAAGAAGTAACGCTTGCGATATGGCGTAAACGAAGGAATGGTCAGCCCTGACCATTCCTTTTTTACGGAAAACGCCCTCCCCTCTGCCGTATGATCTGTAGGGGCACGGGGCTGTAACGTGATGCAAGCACCTGAAATCTTGTGATTCTACCAATGGTTGTGATAATATACTACCAACGGTAGAATTCCAAAGCGTGAATTCAACTCCTGTTACCTTCATTTCACAGCCGGCCGATGATACAATGCAGCCATCATAAGGAAAGGGCGGTCAGATTGCTATGGAATCATTAGGGAAACGTATTGCTGAAAACAGAAAGGAAAAGGGCTGGACGCAGGAGGAGCTTGCGGAAAAACTCGGCGTGTCGCCGCAGGCGGTTTCCAAGTGGGAAAACGACGCTTCCTGCCCGGACATTCTGCTGCTGCCGCAGATCGCAAAGCTTTTTAATTGCACGGTCGACGCGCTTCTGCTGGCCGAGAAAAAGCAGGAAACGGCATATCTGCCGGCTGAGCAGCGCAAGAACTTTGACGAGATGCTGCTGAAGGTGGTCGTCAACTCTGCGAGTGGGGATAAGGTTCGGATCAACCTTCCTCTGCCCATCCTGAAGCTCGGCATACAGCTCGGCATGAGCGTGCCGGAGATTAACGGAAACGATGCCCTCAAGGATGTGGATTTCAACCAGATACTCAATCTTGTCGAAAACGGCCTGATCGGGAAAATCGTTGAGGTGGAAAGCGCCGACGGTGACACAGTGGAGATCTATGTGGAATGAGAATCCGTATCGTGTCGAGGGACTCAAAAAACTTTCATCTGTTTTTTCCCACAGCGTTTATTTTCAGCAGAACGACCGCTTCCCTGGCGGGACATATCGTGAAAGGACAGGTCGAAAAGCACGGGGAGAAATTGCCTTTCAGCGATGAGGCCTTGGAAGCGTTCATCTGCGGCCTCGGCAGATGGAGAAGAACGCACGGCCCGCTAAAGCTGGTGGACGTGGTCAGCGCGGACGGGGACATTATTGAAATCATAATCTGAGGGAAGGATCAGCTGCTTATCATGGGATAGCGCACCCTTCCGGCGGGACGTATGCGCTTTGTGCAATGCATATGATATACTAAATAAATAGGCAGGGGTTCAATTGAGAACCCCTGCCTACTATAAGCTGGTATTTAATTTTTCATGGGGAAATGAAGTTTGTCAGCTGAGCTTTTTCCCACTAATCTTCCAACTGGACAGCTCGAATCATAATAGGGTCAAAGACAGATCGATTCAACCCAATCATCTCCTGATTTCAAACTAAATATCTGCTGGATACTTTCGTACCCAACATTATTGTGGTCTTTCTCTTTGATATTATGTTTATTATTTTCTGTTAAAAAACGGAAAATTGGCCGGGCACAGCACGGCGGCCGTCAGCGGCGATTCTTTTTTCGCATGCCCACAGCGGGAAATAAGCTTCGCGGCCTGCGCGGCCGC
>JAYFOA010000084.1:0-23792 GCA_034933145.1 Clostridiaceae bacterium | reverse complement strand
GACAAAAATACCCCCGGAACCATCTCATGATGATAGGTTCCCACCGCAAGAAACAACCCGGGCAAATACAGGCTGATAAACAGGGCAAACAGCCGGAAAAGCCGAAAATAGATTCCCTTCGGTGTCCGGCTGTAATAATCCTCAGCCGACTGAAGGTTCTCAATAAACAAATGAGGTACCGTCAGCGCATGGGGCGTTCCGTCGCAAAGAATACCGATGCGTCCCTCCAGAATCCGGGCGGCCAGCACATCCGGTTTCTGCGTAAGCCCAAAGCTGGAAATCAGGGAAAAGGTGCGCCGCTCCAGGTACTGTTCGATATATCCTGTTTCCAGGATGGCGTCGGTATTGATTTCCGCCAGGCGGGCACGGACAATCTCCAGCGCTTCGGTATTGACAATCCCTTCTACATATGCCAGAGCGATCGAGGTATTCGTCTGCTTTCCCAAAACAAGGCTCTCAATAATCAATTTCGGCGTTTTAATTTTTCTTCTCAGGAGCGATGTGTTGGTTCGTATGTTTTCCACGAAGCCTTCCTTGGGGCCTCGGATCACCGCCTCCGCTTCCGGAACCTCCACAGAACGATTGTCCCATTGCTTAAAATCAATGATGAACGCCTTTTCTTCATTTTTATAAAATAGCGCGGTATTACCGGAAAGCACTTCGCGGACGGCTTCAAAAAGGTCGTCTGTCTCCTGGTATGCCGCATTCATTGCATACGCTATATCCCCGTCAAATGTCTCCGCCTTCAGGGGCGCAAGGATGTCCCGGTCGATCAGGTCTTTGTTGGACATCCCGTCCACACAGATGAAGAGCGCATCTCCTTTCCGGGTCATAAATCGCTGAATTACGATGTCTGAGCTCTTTCCGAAAATTTTTTTCAGCTCTGTTTCACACTGTCCAATATCGGCGGGCACCGGCTGCTTTCCGGTGTCTGAAGCGCTCTGGAACCTCTGGTCCGGGCGCTGACGGCGACTTCCAAATTTCAATCTCATATCTCCCTTCAACATGTGCGGATGGCGGCACACCGCTTTTTCTCATATAAGGCAAAAATAGTCTTTCCCACAGATAATCAATCATTCCTTATTGGCTTTTTACAAAAGGTGAAAATAAAAAATGCAGCACTTTTCATGCCATATCATTTTCCATCTGCCACTTTCTCTGCGCCTTGACAATATAGTCTGCTGCCGATATACTGAAACCAAACTTTGCGGTATCCGCGGCAAAAAATCTTTTATTATATAAAATTTTTAATTCTCCCGGCGGCCTAATCTCTTTTGGACACGCATCCACGGGCAGACAGCAGCATATGCTGACTTTTGAAGATGCATAATGTCCAGAAGGAGTGACCGCTATGCCGGAATTCTGCGGCTTTTTCTTTATCGTTATAGCTGGTACGGTTTTCCATTTTCTCTACGACTGGTCCGGGCACAAAAAAATCTTCGCGTACCTGTGTGCCGTCAATGAGAGCACCTGGGAGCACATGAAAATGGTGTTCGGCCCCGCCTTTCTGTGGATGCTTGGCGAGCTCCCGTTTCTCTGGAATCATCCCAATTTTTTTGTGGCAAAGCTCTTGTCCGTCCTGCTTCCAGGTATCACAATCCCACTGTTTTTCTATACATACAAATACATTCTGGGATACCACACCCTGACACTGGATATCTCCAATTTTATTTTCTCCGTAGCGCTGGGGCAGTCCTGTTCGCGGCTGGTTCTGCAAACTGCGCCCCTGCCTTTTCCCGTTGTCGCCCTGTCACTGCTTTTCCTGGTCGTCGTGCTGGCTGCCTACCTGCGGTTCACGCTGCATCCGCCGCGGACATTCCTGTTTCTGGACCCCATCAGTGGACTTACCGGGCTGGCTGCGCACATGGAAATTGACCGGATACGTAAAATTACCCCGAAATAAACAAATGGAAGTGGAGGCGTTCTCATGAAGCTGACCGTTCTGGTTGACAACAATGTATATCTCGATCCCTATATGCGGGGCGAACCCGGATTTAGTATATGGCTCGAGGATGGCGATGAACGGATTCTGTTCGATACCGGGTGGAGCGATCTGTTCATGGAAAATGCAAAACGCCTGGGAATCGATCTCGGCACGGTGACAACGGTGGTTTTTTCCCATGGGCACAACGACCATACGACCGGCTTTCCCTATCTTTCGAAGGCATACGACCTATCCCATGTACGATTGGTGGCCCATCCCCGTGCACTGAACCGCAAAACGCTGGATGGCGAAGAAATCGGGGCACCCTTCTCCGCAGAATGGGTATCCGGGATCTGTCGGTATCAGCCGACAGAAGGACCGGTACATCTGACCGAGCGGCTTATCTTCCTCGGTCAAATCCCGCGAACCAATGATTTTGAAAGCAAAGCACCTATCGGTGAAGTTTGGGCTGGCGGCAAGAGTGAACCGGATTTTCTCCTCGAAGACAGCGCCATGGTCTGGCAGGGTTCCGACGGTTTGTTCATCATCACCGGCTGTTCTCATTGCGGTATCTGCAATATCATCGACTATGCAAAGACTGTCTGTGGAGATTCCCGTATCAACGGCATCATCGGAGGGTTTCACCTTCAAAAAACCGATGCCCGGCTGGAACGCACAGCAGAGTACCTGCAAGGGCAGCATATCCCATTTTTCTGTCCCTGCCATTGTGTCTCATTTGCTGCAAAAGCACGGCTGAACCTGGTGTCGCCCGTCCGTGAGGTAGGCTGCAGTATGACACTGGAGCTGTAACCCTTTTTTCTGCAAAGGCCTGTCTCCAGCCCGCGACATGGCTTTCCAGTACAGCTGGAAATGTTTTCCATCCCTGATCAATATGCACCACAGAAACACTTTTCTCGCTTTGCGTAAATAGAGTAAAATACCAAGCCGGCGGTAAAAACCGCCGGCTTTTTTCACCTGCAGGCAGTCCTGTACATAAACTAATTACGAAGGAGTTTCCCGCTCTATCCCGTAGGCAGCGTAGAGCACTGGTCCGGGGCACGTGCTTTCCAAACTGGCTTCGGCCGTGCCGCTCGCGCCTGCGTTCCGGCTGTCGCAGTCCTCTGTAAATCCAACGTCCTTTCCGGTTCATCCGCACCGGAAGAGCAAGTATCCTTCACTTTAAAGGAGAGGTGTCCGATATGCCTAAAAACCATAACTATCTCGCTGTGCGGACCTACAGCGACGATCGTATCCCTAATCTTCGCAATCGTTTCGCTGCCTGGCCCGAATCCGAACTCCGTCGTGCCTTTCAGGAGCAGTCCGAGCCCACCGGACCTTCGGGAAATGATGAAACCTCAAAATTTTCTGAACGGAGGACTAATATGAGCTCTTTTGATCCGTGTGTCGATGGTGCATCCTCACCCCGCCGCAATCCATGCCGTCCCTTCGATTGCTGCTATCCCTGCTCCTGCTCCTGCTCCTGCTCCTGCCCTTACCCCTATCCCTATCCTTATCCCTGCCCACCGCCTCCACCGCCGCCGCCTCCGCCGCCTCCGCCATGTATAACTCTAAAAGGACTTCAGGTCAACCTGACGAGTGATACCAGTGTCGCCAACAACAGTCCCGTTCTGTTCCACACAATTGTCAACGACAGAACCAATTCCGTCACTTATGTTCCCGATACCGGCAATTTCATTTTCACAAGATCGGGGAATTATTATGTGAATTGGCGTGTTGCAATCCTGCTTTCCGAGGGAGCAGATGTGAACTTCGGGCTGAAACTGGGCAGCACTGTTATTGCAGAGGCTTCGGGGTACGTTGTACGCGGTGTGCACACCGGCTCGGCGCTGATCACCGTTACGGATACGCCGAGTATTATGCAACTAATCAACCAGTCCGGATTCACGGTTCCTTTCGACGATAACACCGCCATCCTCGCCAATATCAATATTCTTGAGGTAATCTGAAGATAAGCTTTACGTTTTTCCCATATCCGCACCTGAACCTGCAAAATGCAAACCCTCACATGCCAACCTATATGGATCATAATATGCGCGGGCGGCTTTGGCCCCCCGCGCATATTATCCTTGCGGAAGCGTCACAAATGTGGTAAATTGGTTTCATTGTAAAAACACACATCCTATTGGGGGCTAATTATGAAAAATACCGAAAAATCTATGGACAAGCTGGTCGCGCTGTGCAAGGGCCGCGGCTTTGTTTATCCGGGCAGCGAAATCTATGGCGGCCTGGCCAACGCCTGGGACTACGGCCCACTGGGCGTGGAACTGAAAAACAATATCAAACGTGCCTGGTGGAAAAAATTTATTCAGGAAAACCCGTATAACGTCGGCATTGATACGGCGATTCTGATGAACCCGCAGGTGTGGGTTGCTTCCGGCCATGTGATCAACTTTAACGACCCGCTGATTGATTGCAAGGGATGCAAGATGCGCTACCGTGCGGACAACCTTGTAGACGCCTGGAATAAGGAACATGGCGTCGATATGGAAGCGGACGGTATGAGCGGCGACGAATTGACCGCTTATATTGAGAAAAACAGGATCCCGTGCCCTGCCTGCGGCCGAAGCGATTTCACCGGTATCCGCAAGTTTAACATGATGTTCAAGACCCATCAGGGCGTGACCGAGGACAGCAGTACCGAAGTCTATCTGCGTCCCGAGACGGCGCAGGGCATGTTCGTCAATTTCAAAAATGTTCAGCGTACTACCCGCCGCAAGCTGCCTTTCGGCATCGGACAGACAGGAAAAAGCTTCCGCAACGAGATCACGCCGGGCAACTTTATCTTCCGCATCCGTGAATTCGAACAGATGGAGCTGGAGTTTTTCTGCAAGCCGGGCACCGAGCTTGAGTGGTTTGATTACTGGCGTACCTATTGCCGCGAATGGCTTTTGAGCCTCGGCATCCGGGAGGAAAATCTTCGCTACCGCGACCATGAAAAAGAAAAGCTTTCGCATTATTCCAATGCCACCACTGACATCGAGTATCTGTTCCCCTTCGGCTGGGGCGAGCTGTGGGGCGTAGCTTCCCGGACCAACTACGATCTGCGGGTTCATCAGGATAGTTCCGGTCAGGATATGACTTACTTTGACCAGGATACCGGTGAGCATTTCCTCCCCTATTGTGTCGAGCCGGCCGTGGGTGTGGATCGCATTCTGCTGACCGCTCTGACCGATGCCTATGACGAGGAAGTCGTAGATCCGGAAAAGAACGATACGCGCGTGGTTATGCATCTGCATCCGGCGCTGGCGCCCTACAAGTGCGCTGTACTTCCCCTCTCTAAAAAGCTTTCTGAAAAAGCGGAAGAAATCTACTGTGCCCTGTCGAAAAAGTTCATGTGTGATTTTGACGATACCGGCTCCATCGGAAAACGTTATCGCCGTCAGGATGAAATCGGCACCCCGCTGTGCATCACCGTGGACTTCCAGACCGTCGGCGATGAAAGTGCACCCGGAGACAGCTGCGTTACCGTCCGTGACCGCGATACCATGCAGCAGATCCGTCTGCCTATTGCTGAGCTGGAAACCTATATCGAAGGGAAACTGATATTTTGAGTTTTTCTATTTCACAAAGCGATCTGGAGCAAAAGCTGAGGGAAGCCATCGATAGCCTCAATACCGCAAAGACGGAAAATTTCAGCACCACCTTGGCCACGCGACTGGAGAGCTGCGACGCCGGAACGCTGACTATGACATGCTCCTATCCCACCGCACGCTGGGGCGCCAATTTGATTGACCGTCTGCATGGCGGTGCCGTGGCAGGTATGCTGGATCAATCCATGGGACTTTTATGCTTTGCTGTTTGCGGTCGTGTCCCGCCAACGGTTGAGCTTCAGATTTCTTATCTGCGTCCTGTTATGCTGGATGATCGGCTATTTGTTAAAAGCCGTGTCCTTTCCGCCGGCCGGACATTCTGGCACGTCATCTGCGAGGCATGGATGGAATCCTTTCCGGAGAAGACGGTTGCCTCCGGCACTGGTATTTACTTTTCTGCCGAATACACAAAATAAAGAACGCCTCCGGCAATCTGGCCGGAGGCGTTCTTTTAATTCCCCTCTGATACTCTATTTTCCTATCATCTTGTTCAGTTCGACCATAAAGCTATCGATATCCTTGAATTGGCGATACACCGAAGCAAAACGGACATAGGCCACCTGATCAATCTGCTCCAGCTGCTCCATCACCAGCTCGCCGATCTGGTCGGAGCGTACTTCCCGTGACAGGGAATTAAGCAGCTTTTGCTCTACATCGGTAGCCGCCTGCTCCAGCCGCTGGAGCGGTACGGGCCGCTTTTCACATGCCTTTACCATACCGCTCAAGAGCTTTCCGCGGTCAAAACTCTGGCGGGAACCGTCCTTTTTGACAACTACCAGTGGCAGGCTTTCCACTGTTTCATAAGTAGTAAACCGCTTTCCGCAAGACAGGCATTCCCGCCGGCGGCGAATGCTTGTCCCCTCGTCTGTGGGACGTGAATCGACGACCTTGCTGTCCGGATCAAAGCAGTAAGGACATCTCATGGCAGGGCCTCCTTCTTTTATTATGCTATTACGCAAAACCCAACGATGGATATTTTAGCACGCATATAAATTTTTTGCAAATTTTTTGCATTTTTCATGCGCAGGCCCCTATTTTTCCTATATAATAAAAATAATATAAACATTCTGATCGAACGAGGTGGCACATGAAGCGTAAGCTGACGACGAAGCAGCTCATACTCCTGATGATTGCTCTTTCCGCCGCCATTTATACACTCCATTACATCATCTTCCGCGACTTCCATCACATCGCCATCTTCTTTTTCCATGAATTGGCCTTTCTCCCGCTGGAAGTCGTGCTGGTGACCCTGGTTTTTGAAAAACTGCTGGAACGTTCCCGGGCGGATGAGAATCGCGGCAAAATCAGTATGATTGAGAGCGTATTTTTCAGTGAATCCGGATGTGATCTGTTGCTCTATCTGCGCAGCTGCGACCCGGATAGCGATCTGCTGAAGGAGCATCTGGCGCTGGATTCCAGCTGGAAACAAAAGGATTTTCTCAACGTCAGGACGTTTCTTAAAAACTATCCATTTCACGTGGATCCGAATCGTCTGGACTTTTACGGTATTCACTATCATCTGTCCACACGGCATTCCTATTTTCTCAAGGTGATCGAAAACCCGGCGCTGATGGAACACGAAGATTTTACCGACCTGATTCTGCGGATCTATCTGCTCTGGGAGGAACTGGACGGGCATGACGACCTGTATTCACTCCCAGAAGATGTCAGGGTACGCCTGTGCGCCTTGGTGGATGAGGTCTACGTGCTGTTGACCAACGAATGGCTGGACAATGCCCGAAATATCCAGCTGCATCAACCCATACGTCTTAACAAAATCATCCAAACGAATCCTTTTCTGCGCTGAAATCAAGATGGATCGTTTGCGGAATCCAACAGCTTCCCCGTCTTATCCACCAGGATAAGGCGGGCATTGTTTTCTTTGGCCATCTGCATTCCCTCCTCAGGGATCAAAAGGAAGCAGGCGGTGGATAGTGCGTCGGCCAGGGCCGAATCCGCACATATGACGGAAGCCGAGCGGACATAATCGCCGGGATACAGCGTATCGGGATCGATAATATGGTGATAACGTTTCCCATTGATCTCCACATACCGCTGATATCCGCCGGAGGTGACAACGCAAAGATCGGAGACCTCCACCAAATCGCACAAGGCATCGGGTTCGTCAGGATCCTCAATCCCAACCTTCCACGGTTTACCGCCGTTGCTCCCGGCAGTGACCACGTTGCCGCCGGCAGAGAGAACAAAGTCGGCATACCCCGCATCCCGAAGAGCCTGCGCGGCCTGACCGGCGGCCCAGCCCTTAGCAATGGCCCCCACATCGAGACGCAGCCCAGGATCCAGCAGCATCACACTATCCGCCTTTGTGTCCAGTACAAGATTTGCGATATCGCAGTGCTGCGCCGCCTTACGCAGTGCGGCGTCCTCCGGCAGAACGCCGGTGTCCCGCGCGTCGTGCCACAGGGCAAGCACCGTACCCATCGCGATGTTGACCCGACCGGAAGTAATCGTATAGACCTCCTTGCCGAAGGCCAGCAGCGTTATCAGGTCGGCGTCTACCGCGGTGACGGTCTGCCCGCCGCTGCAGTTAATGTCGTAAAGATTTATGATCCCATCGTAGTGATGATAAATATCAAACAGCTGATGCAGCTCTTCCAGCCGCCCGAAGGCGATGTCTGCCATGGCATCCATAGTCGCCTGATCACCACAGCAGGCAATCAGCCGGATCTCCGTATCAAACAGATCATACCGGCTGCTTTCGAATTTCTCCGTATTTTTGCAGCCGGAGAGCGGCAGGAACCAAAGGCATGAGCATAGGCATAGGCATAAACACAGACACAACAGTCGTTTCACAGGCTTCACCTCCCGGCCATTATAGCACAGCCGGACCATTGGCACAAGGTTGCCATTTTCAGGCCGTTATGGTATGCTGAGCTTAGTTCAAATATGATAATCGGAGGCAATGATATGGAAAAGAAGTATCAGGAATACATGCTGACTGCTCTGGAAAAATTGCTCTCGATCGACAGTCCCAGCGGCTATACCCGTGGGGTGGAAGATTGGCTGCTCTCCGAGCTCAAAGCACTTGGCTATTCCCCTGCCCGGCCCGTCAAGGGCGGTGCGCTCTGCCGCCTGGGCGGAGAGGGTGATGCGCTGCTGCTCCTGTCCCACGTGGATACTCTGGGCGCCATGGTCTGCTCTATTCTGGACAACGGACGTCTTCGGCTCACCCGCATCGGGGGGCTGCAGCCCGGAAATGTGGAAACCGAGACCGTTCGTGTCATTACCCGTTTCGGCGGCACCTATGAGGGAACGATCCAGCTGATGAATGCATCTGCTCACGTCAACCCCAAGATGAACGTTGTCCGCTCCTTCGATGAAAATCTGGAAGTTGTGCTGGACGAAGACGTCAAATCCCCCGAAGACACCCGGGCTCTGGGCATTGAAGCTGGTGATATCGTCGCCGTGGAGCCGCGGTTTAAGGTTACCTCCAAAGGCTATGTCAAAAGCCGCTTTCTCGACGATAAAGCCAGCGCTGCCGTGCTGCTGTCCTTTGCCAAATATCTGCACGATGAAAAAATCATGCCGTCCCGCGCGGTCTCAATCGGCTTTACCATTCAGGAGGAGATCGGCTACGGCGGTGCCGCCAACATCCCAGCAGACACCTCCGAAGTGATGAGTGTGGATATGGGCTGTGTCGGCGATGGCCTTACCTGTACCGAGCGTCAGGTTTCCATCTGCGCCAAGGACAGCGGCGGCCCGTACAATTATGACTGCACCACCGCTCTCATCAAGGCTGCCAAAGAGGCTGGACTGGATTACGCCGTAGACACTTATCCCAGCTATAGCTCCGATGTTGAGGTGACGCTGCGGGCCGGCCATGATGTGCGCCACTGCCTGATCGGGCCGGGCGTCTACGCTTCCCATGGGTATGAGCGCACTCATATCGACGGGCTGAAAAATACCTTTGACCTGTTGTGCGCCTATATTATGAAATAAGGAGCGCATGATGGACGGCTATCGGCCGCTGGCGGACCGTATCCGCCCGCGGGAACTGGACGACGTGGTCGGGCAAAAGCATATTCTCGGGGAAAACGGCATTTTGCGCCGCATCGTCGAGAGCGGCCGCATCCCCAATATGATCTTTTACGGTCCCTCCGGAGTCGGCAAGACCACACTGGCCGAAATCATCGCTAACCGTACCAGCCGGCGGCTGTACAAGCTCAATGCAACCACCGCCTCCACTGCCGATATCAAAAGCATTATCGGTGAACTGGATACCCTGCTGGCACCGGAAGGTGTGCTGCTCTATCTGGATGAAATCCAGTATTTCAACAAAAAACAGCAGCAAAGCCTTTTGGAATTCATTGAGCGCGGCCAAATTACACTGATCGCCTCCACTACCGAAAACCCTTATTTTTATGTTTACAATGCGATTCTCAGCCGCTGTACGATCTTTGAATTCAAGCCCGTGTCCCCAGAGGACATCTCCGTTTCCGTCCGCCGGGCTTTCCAGCTTTGCGCGGGGGAAGCACATGTTCGCATCGAGACCGAACCGGAGGTATGTGCGCACATTGCCCGTGCATGTGGCGGCGATGTACGCAAGGCAATTAATGCCGTGGAGCTGCTCTGTGCGGCCGCACCTGAATCGGATGGTATGCGCCATGTAACACTGGAGGATGCGAAAGCGGTAACCCAACGCTCTGCCGCCCGGTATGACCGGGACGGTGACAGCCATTATGATATTTTGTCTGCCTTTCACAAATCTCTGCGAGGCAGCGACCCAGATGCCGCCGTCCACTATTTGGCACGCCTGCTGTCGGGCGGCGATCTTCCCTCCGCCTGCCGCCGCCTGTTGTGCGCCGCCTCCGAGGATGTGGGTCTCGCCTATCCGCAGGCTGCCGCTATTGTCAAGGCTTGCTGCGACAGCGCCCTCCAGCTCGGTCTGCCGGAGGCACAGTTACCGCTGACGCAGGCAGCATTGCTGATTGCCACCGCCCCAAAAAGCAATTCGGTCGTTGCGGCCATTGGCGCGGCCATGCAGGATATCCGGGAAGGACGCGCCGGCGACGTACCCGAACATCTAAAAGACGCAAGCTACGGCGGCGCAGAAAAGATGGGACGCGGTCTGACCTATCGCTATCCCCACAATTTTAAAAACAACTGGGTAGAACAGCAATATCTTCCCGACGTGCTGAAGGACGCAACGTATTATAAAGCCGGCTTGAACAAAGCGGAGCAGCAGGCACGGGAATACTGGGAGAAAGTCAAGCATGGAAAGAATTGATATTGCCGTTGTAGGGTTGGGCCCCGCCGGGGCAATATTAACAAGCCTGCTGCCAAAGCGATTTTCCGTTGCTGCCTTCGACCGGAAAGGCTCCGGCTGGCGCAAACCATGCGGCGGCCTATTGGCGCCCGATGCGCAGAAAGCGCTGGCCTCCCTTGGCCTGACTCTCCCGCGAGAGCTTTTAGTGGATCCGCAGATTTTTTCTGTCCGGACGGTCGATCTGCAGTCCGGCCTTCAGCGGCACTACCAGCGGTTTTATCTAAATCTGGATCGGGCCCGCTTTGATAGCTGGCTGCGCTCTTTGGTGCCGGCTCATGTGGAAGTCCATGACGATTGTCATGTGACCGCCGTCGTACCTGAGGATGGCGGCTGGCGTATCGAATATCGGGAAGCCAATGAGCTTTACAGCCTGCATTCCAAATATGTTATCGGCGCGGACGGTGCCAATTCCGCTGTACGGCGGGCCATCTGCCCGGATGCTCATATCCGAAATTATGTGGCCATCCAGCAATGGTTTGAAGATCGGCATCCACGGCCTTTTTACTCCTGTATATTCGATCCGGAGGCCACCGATTGCTATTCCTGGAGCATTTCCAAGGACGGAAGCTTCATTTTTGGCGGTGCCTATCCCGCCGAACACTGCCGGGATCGCTTTGAAATGCAGAAGCGTCGGCTTTCAGAATTGGGTTTCCTGTTCGGCGCGCCGCTGAAAACCGAGGCTTGTCTCGTACTGCGCCCGGCGCACGCATCCCAGCTCTGCCCGGGAAAGAACGGTGCTTTTCTCATTGGCGAAGCGGCGGGATTAATAAGTCCCAGCTCATTGGAGGGCGTCAGCTGGGCACTGCGGAGTGCCATGCTCCTGCGGGACGCGCTGGAAAGCGACGATCCGCGCAGAATCTATGACCATGCCTTCCAGTCCCTTCGCCTGAAGATCACGGTCAAATTACTGAAATGTCCTTTTATGTACCAGCCTATTTTACGTAAATGGGTCATGAAGAGCGGGCTTCAGAGCATCAACGTGGCCGACTGACAATTCGGAATACTTATAAAATAAACGCGGCCCCGCAAAGTCGGGGCCACGTTTTATTTTCCGTCCTGATAAGGCGCTCTCAACTAAACAGGCTTTCCGGATCAATGGGTGTCTTATCCTGCAGCACTTCCAAATGAATATGGCATTCCTCGGCGCTCTCCATCAATAGCTCGCCGCCTGCCGTGCCTACCGGTTCACCCCGCTTCACGGTCATGCCGGTGCGCATGGTCGTGTTGGTTTGAAGCCCGCAATAAGTGCTGGTCAGTCCATCCCCGTGGCTCAGAGTAACGCAATTTCCTTTCATGGGATCGGTAAATACGGCGATCACGCTGCCGTCCGCGATGGCGTTGACCGGGTCGCCTTCGGCACACGCATAGTCTGTGCCTGCATGGGTACGCCAATCGCACATGGTTGGATCATAGATCAGCTCTTCCATAGAAAAAGCGCGCAGCACCTTTCCTTCCACCGGGGAAGAATACTCGGGTACCTCCGCCTTTTGCGGCCGACTGACTGAGATCTGCGGCTCCGGTTCCTGCACCAGGGGCTGCTCTTCAACCGGGAGCGCTTCCGGCTCGGTGTTGTCCACCGGCTCCAGCTCCCCAAACTCGTCACCGTTCTCCGGAACAGTCACCGGCTCCGAGGTTTGCTGATTATCCGGCTGGTCTTCAAGAGAAGCTTCGTTTTGCTGCTCCGGCAGCACTATGGGCTCCTGTGTTTCGTTCCCTGTGAAAAAAAGCACGTAGCCGGAGACGCCGATGGCGACGACGCAAAGGCCCAGGATGATGTAAAAGCCTTTGTCCTCCGCAAAACGCGCGATGGTCTGGAAAAACCCCTTTTTCTGCTGCATACCATGCACCTCCGAAGGTAGTATGGACATGCCGCAGATTTTTTATACGTAAAATGGCACTTTGCCGCTTCGCGCCTATACGGATTTTTTCAGCAGCTGTGCACCAGAATAATAATGGAGCAGAATCTCGACATAGTTGGCGCCGTCGTGTGCCATCGCCCGTGCGCCGTACTGGCTCATACCGACACCGTGACCTGAACCCAATGTGGTAAAAATCAGATCGTCCCCTTCTGCCTGGACGTGAAAATTAATGGAGTTGAGTCCGGCGATCTGACGGATCAACGTACCTTTTACCCTTGCACCGCCCACCAGAACATCAATAACGCCTCCGGCCTCTGACCGATGAGAATCCCGAAACCAATAAGACGCGTCGACGGAAAGATCGGCCTCCGGTACCTGCGCCAGCAGCGCTGCTGCGAATTCTTTCTGTGAAATTCGCACCTCGCCCTCATATTTGGGTGAATCCTCTCCCCCCGGACTCTCTACGCTGACAAGATAAGGCACCTCGGTCCCCCAGACATCCACAGCACTCTCGGTCCGCTCAGCCGACGCGGAATGAAAAACCGCGGCGATGGGCTGATCCTGATAGACCAATATCAACCCATCGGTTTCATCGACTGCCGCTGCAATCTTTTCAAGATAAAAGTCCATACTGTCACCCCACAGGGCGACAGCCTGAGTCGCCACATCACACCAGGCTTCACAGTGATTTGAATCAGTGCACAGCTGCGCACCATGATGGCTTTCCGGCATGCCATCGGCACCGTATAGTTCCTGCTTGTACAGCGTATAAGTGCGGGCCACCACAGCCTGTGCCTTCAGCGCCTCTACGGGAAAGGAGGCCGGCATCTCCGCTGCCATCACACCGATCAGATAGGTCCGAAAGTCCAGCGTTTCCACATCTCCATCAATACAGACTGTGACGGTATGTGCCTTGTCCCATCCGGATGCCGGCTCCGGAAGCGTTTCATCGGCAGAAGTGGGCACCTCTTCCCCCGTATCCTCGGGAGCGAGCGCATCCGTATCCTGATCCGGCGAAAGCCCCACTGTCAGCAGCGGCAGCGCATACACGAACAGCATCATACACAACACGACGGACAGCAATTTCTTCATTTTCATCATTCCCTTTTTTGCCCGATTATGCTATAGTAACATATTGAGAAAAGTCAAAAATTATGTTGGGAAGCGAAAGAATGGATTTTGCAAAACGGATTTCCGTGCTTGAACTGGCCATAGCGATCGCAGTCGGCGGCGTACTGGCCGTTTATCGCGTATATTTTGCCGGCGAGAACGGCTTTACCCGTGCCCTGATCGGCGCTTTGGGTGCCGTGCTGCTGATTATTTTTGCTGTTGTGGCCGAAGGACTGCGCCCAAAAGCGGCGGACGGTTCCTCCACCCCCGGCAGAGGATATATGACCCTTCTTGCCGGTTCAGGCGTTCTTTTGGTCCTGGCCGCCGGCCTGTTCTGGCTGGAGGGCAATGGAGTGTTTACCCTGCTGACGCTTCTCAAAGCCGCCTTTCCTGCTGCCTGTGGTATTGCCGCGTTGATTCGTCTCAAGCATGGCGACCGCGACCGCTTGTCGGCGCTTTTATGCCTATTCCCTGTTTTTTATCTTTGCTTTTTACTACTGATGTTCTACCGCACCAACGGCAGAGTGCCCGATGAACGCCTGTACGGATTTGAAACCGCAGCACTGATTGCCCTGTTGCTTGGCGTATACCTGTTTTCCGCCACCCGGTTTGAGAAACCAAAGCCTCGTCGATTCGCCGTGTTTTCCTGCCTGGGAATTGCCGCCGCCACTATGGAGCTTACGCTGCTGCTGCTTGACCGGACGATGTTGCTGACAGTATCCGGTTTCGGCTGGGGAGGGGCGACCGTGATGCTGGGGCTGGGGCTTCAGCTTGCCGCGGGTTTATTTTTCCCCGGAGAGCGTCTGCCAAAGGCAGAGGAAGGCACGCCGGAAAGCGGTGCCCCAGAAAGCGGCGGACCCGAGGTGCCAAAAGCGTAAGCTGCATCTTGTCAGAAAGTAAAAGGGAACGGCCTAGCCGTTCCCTTTTTATTGCTTTTTTCTGCATTCTATCCTTCAGCCATCAGAGGCCCTACGTTTTTTAAACAGCTACCGCTGTCCAGTGTTCTTCACCGTTCAGAAGCAAGGTCCTTTCCTGCTCAATAATAGCTCTCCTTATTGATGACGGTGGAGAGCTCCAGCAGTACCCGGCTCAGACCACCGGCGTAATCGGGTGGTTCGGAGGTCAGCGGCGCTTGGGTGGGAATCGCATTTTTCGGCAGCTGAATAGCGACCGCTGCGCCATCCCTGCCGCCAACAATGATGATCTGCCCGCCGTGCAGCTGTGCAAAAGCCCGGCAAAGCGCCAATCCGAATCCCGCGCCTCCAACACTTGCAATATCCAGTGGGTCGGCGGTCCGATATTTATGAAAGGTCGCCTCCGCGCCATAGTCACGCATCCCCGGTCCGGCGTCGGAAACAGTAATCAGCAGATCGTTTTCCCGTTCCTCGAGTGCGATGCCTACCTCTCCGCCGTCTTTTTGGGCGCCGATCGCGTTGGAAACCAGATTAAGCACCATCCGTTCCAGCTTTTCCCGATCTACGCAGCAGATCACAGGATCCTCCGGTATATCAAGACGCAGCTGGATTCCCCTACGCAGGCAGAGTTCCCGCATCTGCATCGCCAGATCCCGGCAGATCTTTGCGGCATCCTCTTCTGCGAGATGCAGGCGCAATTGCCCATTCTCCGCCAGCGCACAGTCTGACAGGTTATGAGAAAGGCGCAGCAGCTTATACAAATTCTGAGTGAGCAGCGCCGCGTCCTCCCGGGCCTGACCGATCAGCTGCGGACGAATCTGCCCCATTGTCAGGAACATGGCTGACAGTGCATTATTCATCTCACGGCCAAGTAGTTGGGCCGCACTGATACCCAGATAAATTTTCCCGTCGTCGCCGACAGGATAAAAATAAATGCAGATGTTCCCTTCCATGCCTTCCGCGCTGCAGGAAAAACGTCGGTTGGCCACCGTACAATCAAAATCCAGATTTTCCCCTTGAATAGTGCCGGCAATCACGCGGGCAGCGGTGCCGTCCTCTATAAAATCATTCAGATTGCGGCCGGTAAGGTCTTCGCCCACCAAAAGCTGCATGCTTCCTGAGGTCAGAATTACTCGGCCTGCGGCCGTACAAAGAAGCATGTATGTGCTTTCCGGCATATGCAAAGTACAGTCTTCGTCTTCCATGTCGCTATGCTCTCCTCAGCAAAAAATACATGTCTCTGCCATTTCCAACACAATATCAAATATTATATTCTATATACCAAAATTTTGCAATTCAATTCTTTGGTCAAAACGCCGGAATAGGATTCTGTTGCGGTGCCTTGAATTCAGCAGCCTGATACGATATAATGAGCATAGACGTTGAAACACGTCAAAATATAGCATAAGTGTGGAGGATACTCCCATGGCTTTTTCAATCGGCATCAACGGTTTCGGGCGTATCGGGCGTCTGATTTTCCGGGACGCCATCTGCTGTGACGACATTGAGATCCGCGCGATCAACAATCCCCGCATGACACCGGACTATATGGCGTATATGCTTAAGCATGACACCGTCCACGGCCGTTTCGATGCCGACATAAGGGTTACTGATTACAGTATTATTGTCAACGGAAAGAAATCCATTGTTTGCGGTGCCACCGATCCCGCTGCCATTCCATGGGGAGAATTTGGCGCTGACTACGTCGTTGAGTCCAGCGGCAAATTCACCACGCTGGAAAAAACTGCTCCGCATCTGGATGCCGGCGCAAAGCGCGTGATCATCACCGCCCCCTCCCCCGACGCTCCGATGTTTGTCATGGGCGTCAATCAGCACATGTACTCCCGTGATATGACCATTATCAGTAATGCCTCCTGTACCACGAACTGTCTGGCGCCGGTGGCTAAAGTACTCCATGAGAACTTCGGCATTGAGAGCGCACTAATGACTACCGTCCATGCCGCCACCGCCTCCCAGAAGGTAGTCGACGGCTCTTCCAAAAAGGATTGGCGCGGCGGGCGTGCCGCATTTGGCAATATTATCCCCAGCTCCACCGGCGCGGCCAAAGCGGTCGGAAAAGTCATTCCGGAGCTGCGCGGCCGTCTGACTGGCATGTCACTGCGTGTACCGGTCCTCGACGTCTCTGTGGTTGATCTGACCGCACAATTAATACGTCCGGCCTCCTACGATGAGATCTGCGCCGCAATGAAGCGCGCATCCGAAGGCGAATTGAAAGGGATCCTTGGCTATACCGACGAGGACGTGGTGTCCAGTGATTTCATTTCCGACCCCCACGCCGGCATCTTTGATGCCAAAGCAGGTATTGCGCTGACAGATCGCTTTGTCAAGGTCGTGGCCTGGTACGATAACGAATTTGGTTACAGCACAAACACGCTGAATATGCTCCGCTATATGGCGGAACAGGACAGATAAAAGCCGCTTTTGAAAGGGGCTGCCGCAAAGATGGCCTGTCCTTCTGAGCAAAAACGGATCCCGCGAAACAGATATGGATTTTGTCGGGATGGTTTGTCGCATTGCGGCCTCGGAAGAACAGGGAGCTTCGGCAGTTCCCTTTTCTTTTTGTACTTTTCTATTTTTCCTGAAAACTCTGAAAAAATCTATGGCACTCTCCATGAAAATGATGTAAAATATAGGGTAATATAGCTTTGATTATAAAGGATGAAGAAAGATGGACCCGAAAACCTGCGACCGCATGTTCCTGATGGCCTGTTTTCAGGAAAACCTATCCCATGCTCGGCATGTCGAGAATGAACGTATTACTTTTTTCTCCCTTTATTTGGTGGGTGTCGGCATGATTCTCGGTGTCGCCATGGATAATTCCCAGCCGGTTGTCTCGATCCTGATGACTCTCCTGCTGCTCGGCATGAGTGTGATCTCCACCGTTCTTTTAAAGCGCTGGAACCAGGTTTTCGAGGGGCATCGGCAGACGGCACGCCGCCTGTGCACCCTGCTCTGCGACGACAATGGCGAGTCGGACGTCAACTATTTCTATTATTTTGATAATCAATCTACCTTAAGTCGGCGGCGCAGCCGGTTCTACGTCCATACGGCGCAGCTGTTTGAAATTTTTAATCTTCTGATCTGTCTGGTGGAAATTTTTACGATGGCTTTTTATGTCTATCGCTGGACCATGTCAGGCTATGGCTTATAAACTGCTTGCTCTCGACCTGGATGGGACACTGCTAATGCCCGACCTGTCCGTGCCAGTTCCGGTACAGGAGGCACTGCGGCGATTGCAGCAGCGCGGCATTTTTATTACTCTCTCCACAGGCCGGATGTTTTCCACCGTGGAAAAATATGCGCTGGAGCTTGGTATTTCCGCACCTCTTGTCTGCTACAACGGTGCGGTACTCCGTGCCGCCGGCGGCGTTCCGCTGCTCTACGAGCCGCTCACGCTGGAATTGCAAAACGCCGTTCTCCATTGCTGCGACCGCTTCGGCTGGTACGCCCAGCTTTATAACGACGACCGGATCGTCGTCGCGCAGGAGACCGATGACACCCGGGCTGATCCTGATCTGCGCACCCTTCCCTGCCGTGAGGTGGGGCGCCTTGTCTGCGCCGATCTGCAGCCTTCTCCCAAGATCATGACCCGCTGCTCCCCTTCTGAAACTGCTTTTCGCACTGCCATGCTGGCGCGTGCCACCGGCGGGCAGCTGTATATTGCTGCTTCCACCCCTCATCTAGTAGAGATGATGCGAATCGGTGTGGGGAAGGCACACGCTCTCTCCGCTCTGTGCGTGCATCTGGGCATTTCTCCTGCCGAGGCCGTTACCTGCGGCGACAGCGGCAATGATCTCGATATGATCCGCTGGGCAGGGATGGGCTGTGCCATGAATAATGCCGTCCCCGCGCTGAAAAACGCGGCGGATTATGTTTGTAGCACCTCCAATAGCTTTGGCGTTCTGGAGGTCATCAACCGATTTTTTGAATAGGAGAACCTCATGGTAGAAATCGTAACAAAAGAAACGCTATCTGATTTTGAAGCATTTGTCTGCTCCCATCCAAAGGGACATTTTCTCCAGTCTTTCGCATGGTCGGCTGTCAAAGGCAGCTGGAAATGGGAGGGGCTGCTCTCCCGCGATGCGGACGGACATATTCGCGGCGCGCTGAGCGTTCTGATCCGCCGTGTGCCCGGCACACCCTATGCGTTGATGTACGGCGCCCGCGGGCCGGTATGCGATCCCCACGACAAAGAGGCGTTGGCCGACCTGACCGAAGGGGCGGCCGCACTGGCGAAAAAGCACAACGCCTATGCCCTCCGCCTGGATCCGGATATTCTATGCTCCGACTCGGAATTCATCAGCCTGATGAAGGGTCTTGGATATCAACACAAGCCTGGCGGCAAAAACTTTGAAGGGGTGCAGCCTTGTTATGTTTTCCGTCTCAATGTGAGAGACAAGACGGAAGAGGATCTGCTGGCTGCCTTTGCACAAAAGACGCGCTATAACTTGCGTTTATCAGAACGCAAGGGCGTTTCTGTACGGCTCTGCGACGAAGATATGCTTCCGGACTTTGCGCGGCTGATGCAGGAGACCGGCTCCCGAGATGGTTTCATCGTCCGAAACGAGGACTATTTCCGTACCCTGATGCATGCGTTGAGAGAAGACGCACGGCTATATATGGCCTTTTGGGAGGACAAGCCCATCGCCGGCACACTGGCAATTCATTTTGGCAATAAAGTATGGTATCTTTACGGTGCCTCCAGCAACGAGCATCGAAATGTCATGCCCAACTATCAGCTTCAGTGGGCAATGATTCGTTGGGCGCTGGAGACAAAGTGCGACATCTACGACTTTCGCGGCGTGTCCGGTGACCTCACACCGGAAAACCCGCTGTACGGGCTTTATCTGTTTAAAAAAGGATTTGGCGGTGACCTGACCGAATTCTGCGGGGAACTGACCATGGTCTATAACAAAGTGGCGGAAGCCTTCATTGATCGGGGTCTTGGGACAATGCGCACGCTTCGACACAAGTTGGCCCTACTGAAAGATAAAAAATGAGTCACGGATTGACATGATTTCAACACCAATCAGCCAGCTTTCAAGTGTATGAGAAAAAGATTTGTGTAACAGGCGGTGAGAGTATGGACATCATGAAAATCAAGACCCGGCATGTTCTGTTTCGGTTTCAAATGCCTGATTGGGATCTGAATCTTCATTTGATTTTGGGGACCAGATATAATTATCTGGTGGACACGGGTCTGGGCTCGCTCAGTGTCGCCCCAGTCAGGGAGTATCTGCAGAATGACCGCAAACCAATGATAGTCGTCAACACGCACTACCATTGGGATCATATTTGGGGAAATCATGTCTTTTCCGACTGCATGATTATCTCCCACAGACAATGCCGTGAAACTGCGGAGTGCCAGTGGGCCGAAATGCTGGAACGGAACAAGGCTTATGTTTACGGAGACGTGCGTAAATGTCTTCCAGGCCTGGTCTTTGAGAATACGCTGTATTTCCCGGACGACAAGATCCGGCTGATTTACACACCGGGCCATACCTCCGATTCCATCAGCGTGCTGGATGAGCAGGAAGGGGTTCTAAACGCCGGCGACAATATCGGCGATACTGTGGACAAGATTATCCCATCCGTTCAATGTGATAAAGAGGTATATATTGATACGCTTTTAAAGTATCAAACCCTGGCCTTCGACACCTGCATTTCGGGACACAATGCGGTTCTTGGAAACGACGTGATCGATCGGATTTTGGAACAATATGTATAGGCCCTGCGCCATGCCCTGACCCATCCGCGACAAAATGAATTATAAAAAGCACTTGGGGGGTTGTATATGAAGACCCTGACCGTCGAAAAAAGCCGTATTCTTGCCAATCTGGAAGCCATCTGCGCCGCCGCGGGCGATGCGCAGCTTATCGCCGTTCTCAAAGCCAACGCCTATGGGCTCGACCTGCGGCAGATGGCCGGGCTTCTGCAGGAGCAGGAAGTACGCCGCTTTGCTGTCACGGAGCCGCAGGACGCCGTCTCACTGCGGGAATGGGGATTTTCCGAACAGGAAATTCTCATTCTCCGCTCTACCGCGCTGGAAGAAGATGTTCGATTGATTCTGCAGTCGGGCTCCACAGCGACTATCGGCTCCTATGATGCTGCTGTCGCCCTCTGCGGCCTGGCGGAAAAAGAAAATATGCTCTGCGATGTGCACATCAAAATTGATACCGGAATGGGACGCTACGGCTTTGCTCCCAACGAGCTTGACCGAATCCTGAGCGTCTATCGCTTTATGGCAAACCTGAGCGTAACCGGTATGTATACCCACTATGCCAATGCGTTCCGCGTTCGAAAAAAAACGCAGGCACAATACGACGCCTTCATGGGCGTGGCGGAGAAGGTTCGCACCGCAGGATTTGACCCTGGCCTGCTCCACGCATCCAATTCGGCCGGCCTGTTCTTTTCCCGGATGCCATCGCTGGACGCCGTGCGAATCGGCTCCGCCATCGGCGGCCGCCTGACGGCAAAAGGTGAATATGGTCTGCAGAAGGCCGGCCACCTGAATTCCGAAGTATGTGAAGTGCGCTGGCTGCAGAAAGGTGCCACGGTCGGCTATGGCAGTGCCTTTGTCGCAAAACGCCCGACCCGTATCGCCGTGATCCCGGTCGGCAGCGCCGACGGAATCCTGCTGGAAAAAGGGCGGGATATCTTCCGGTTCGGTACTTGTTTCCGCGCGGCAGGCGGTACGCTGCTGGCGCCGTTCCGCGGAAAGCGCTTTTTCGTTTTTGTAGACGGAAAGCGTGCTCGCGTCCTGGGCCATGTGGGGCTGACCCATACGGTGGCGGACGTTACCGATATCGACTGCGCTGCCGGCACACCCGTATCGTTCGAAATTTCCCCGCTGTATGTTCCTGCATCCATCCCCCGCATCTATGTGGAATAATTTGCATTCCCTCGTCTCTTTTGGTATAATTATATAATAATACTTTTTTAATTTAGCTTTTCAAACAGGAGGTACTGCTATGAAAATGCTGATTGCGATCCTCAACGCCGACGACGCCCCTGTGGTTATCCAGAATCTGATGAAAGAAGGCTACTCTGTCACCAAGCTTTCCACCACCGGCGGATTTCTGCGGGCCGGCAATGTCACCGTTCTTGTCGGTGTAGACAACGACCGAGTTCAGACCGTCATCGACATCATTGCCCGGTATTCCCGCAGCCGCAAGCAGGTCATCCCCACAACCTCTGAAGCGGGGATCAATTTCTATCCCTCCATGCCTGTTGAGGTCGTGGTGGGCGGCGCAACGATTTTCGTGCTGGACGTAGAGCGCTTTGAAAAAGTCTGATGCGCCTACCCCACCTGCTTGGAAACGAGCGCCTGAAAGCTGCACTTTCCAGCACGCGGAGCGATAATTTCGGTTCTGCCGCGCTGCTGGAAGGGCCCGCGGGTATTGGCAAACGTACCGCCGCGCGGGATATAGCCATGGGTCTGCTGTGCCGTGGAGAAAACGCTCCCTGCCTTGTCTGCCCCGCATGCCGGCGGGCGCTGGCAGGTACGCATCCCGACCTGCAGACCCTTTTGCCTTTATCTGAAAAAAAGGCCGTAACCGTTGATCAGGTTCGTGCCTTGCGCACGCAGAGTTTTTTAAAGCCCAGCGAAGGCGACACAAAGGTATTTATCATTCCGGATGCGGATCTTCTCAATCCCCAGTCGCAGAATGCGCTGCTCAAGGTTCTGGAGGAACCGCAGGAGACTATTTTTTTGCTGCTGTGTGAAAACCGGCAGCAGCTTTTGCCCACCGTGCGCTCCCGCTGCCGTACCTTTTCGGTCCTGCCTCTGACGGAGACGGTAGTAACACAGGCGCTTGCAGACCGGGGCTATGATCGTGCAGAGGCCGCCGATGCGGCCGCACGCGCCGGCGGCGTACTTGGTCGGGCCATTGCGCTTTTGGAAGGCGAAAGCGGTCGGGCTGATGAAGCGGCCCATGCGTTTATCAATTCCTTTGACCGGCCGGAACTTGCGCTGTTTGAGACCTGCCTCGGCATCGGGAAGCTGTCCCGTGAGGAATACGAAGCCTTTTGCAATGAATGCTGCCGTCTGCTGGCGCTGCGATACCGGGAGACCGGAGATGCACGCTGCTTGGACGCTTACGGATACATCGAAAAACAACAGACGATGCTGCTGCAGAACCCCTCTGTGTCCGCGCTTGCGGGCGCGCTGGCGGCTTTCTGTGCGGCTCGCTGACGGAGGGAATATGGCGGAAGTCATCGGAGTCCGATTTAAAAAAGTCGGAAAAGTCTATTATTTTGATCCCGAAGAGTTGGATATTAAAAAAGGCTCGCTCGTAGTCGTGGAGACCTCCCGCGGTATGGAATGCGGCGAAGTCATTATGGAACGCCGGGAAGTCTCTGACGATAAAATTGTCAAGCCCTTGAAAAAAGTGATTCGCGTGGCTACTTCTGCGGACCATCTGATTGTCGAGCAAAACGAAAAATTCGAGCGTGATGCCTTTAAAGTCTGTGAGGAACGGATTAAAAAGCACGGGCTGGAAATGAAACTTGTGGCGGCTGAATATACTTTTGACCGCAGCAAGATTTTATTCTATTTCAGTGCGGAAGGACGCGTGGATTTCCGCGAGCTGGTTAAAGATCTGGCCGGCGTGTTCCGCACCCGTATCGAGCTGCGTCAGATTGGTGTCCGCGACGAAGCCAAGATGATCGGTGGCCTGGGCATTTGCGGCTGTCCGCTGTGCTGCGGAACATTTTTGGATGAATTCCAGCCGGTATCTATAAACATGGCAAAGGAGCAGGGACTCTCTCTGAATCCTACCAAAATTTCCGGCACCTGCGGCCGTCTGATGTGCTGTCTGAAATATGAAAGCGAGACCTATCAGGATCTGCTTCGTACCACACCGCCACCGATGAGCCTGGTGGATACACCGAACGGCCGCGGTACGGTTTTGGACAGCAGTCTTTTAAAGGGTACCTGCCGGGTACGTCTGAGCAATACGCCGGATGCACCGCCGGTTTCGCTTTCCTGTGCCGAGTGCACGGTCCTCCGACACGGAAGAGATCGTGGCGAGCCCCTCCCACCCGAGCCGGAGGTGGTACCCGCAC
>JAYFOA010000083.1:0-1762 GCA_034933145.1 Clostridiaceae bacterium | reverse complement strand
ATAAATTTTTTGTAATCCAGTGCGGGGTTGTACTTGTACTGCGGGACAATATTCATCTTCTTCAGGCGCATGAAGGACACCCGTGTTTGGGGCGGCAGTGTCTGCGTCAATTCCCCGCGCAGCTCCGACGAAAAATCGTTTACGATCTGCATGACATAATTGCTGCCCAACAGCCCTTGAGTCCCGTTTACCGAGTTCACAGCAACCCCTACGCCCGACTCTCTTCTTTTCACCAGATCCACATCAAACGAAGCGGGTATCTCCAGGATCATATCGGTTTCGTCGTTTTCCATATTCAGCATCGCCGCATTGTAATCGGATGGGGTGTCGTGCAAAATAAAGTACTGTGAAGCAGCTATTTTGTCGGTTAGTCTTTTGGAATAGACGCTTTTGCTGTGATCAACCACATCCACGCGGATGTTTTTTATCTCAAAACTTACTGCCCACGGGAAAACCAGCAACACTAGGGTTGGAAACAACACGATTAGCCTTGGAATCAACGGATTCCTGAACATCTGTTTAAATTCTTTTTCGATGAGGAATTTTAATGTCTTCATAAGGATTCTATTTTTTACTCCAGCCTCTTTTTAGTCTTCATAATGGTAACTCCCAGCAGGAACAGCGTCATTCCGGTCAATACGAGTATTTCTTTCCAGGCTATGGTCATCCCAAGTCCCTGGATCATCACTTTTCTCACGGCTTCAATAAACCAACGTGCTGGCACAATGGCGGAGAGTGCCTGCAATGCTCCGGGCATGTTATCTACCGGGAAGATCATCCCTGAGAGCATCAGCACGGGAATCATGGCGGTGATAGCCGAGAAGATGACCGCATTGACCTGTTTGTCTACCAGTGTGGAAACGGTCAATCCATACGACAAAGTCAGGGTTATGTAGAGGATGGCAACAAAAAACAGCAACAGGAGGCTACCGTTGACCGGCACGTCCAGCACAAAATAGCTCAGAAGCAGAATAATGACAAAGTCGATAAAAGAGATCACCATATAGGGAATGGTCTTTGCGAAGATCATGGTTCCCTGTTTCAGCGGCGATGCGAGGAGCACCTCCATGGTCCCCCTCTCTTTTTCACGGACGATTGACACCGAGGTCATGATGGTGCAAATGATCATCAGTACCAACCCCATGATGCCCGGTACAAACATATAGGATGATTTCATCAGCGGATTGTAGATCATCCGGTTCTCAGTCTGGATCTGAAACGGTATCTGTATCAAGTCGGTTTGTTCCCGTTGAAATCCCGCTATGATAGCCGTGGCATAGGTTGCCGCGATGGAGCCCCGGTTTGGGTCGGAGCTGTTGGAAAGCAGCTGTACGTCAGCTTCTCCCGAGTGCACCAACTCCTCCTGGAAGTTTTGCTGAAAGACCACTGCCAGATCAAGCTCACCTTTCCGCATCGACTCTTCCATTTCATCCATTGTTTGAACGCTTCCCCGATAATTTAAGTAGGAGTTCTTTCGTATCCGTTCCGCGATGCCCGTGGTGAAAGCATCGGGAGTGGGGTCGTAGACGGCTACACGAATGTTCTGTACCTCCATGTTTACGGCAAAGCCGAACAACAGAACTTCCACTACAGGCATCCCCAGGATTATCAGCAAGGTCCTGTTGTCCCGGATGATATGCCGGAACTCTTTTTTTACAAATGCTATAAATTGTTTCATTAGTCCCCCCTCTTTGCTTTACGTGCCAATTGTCGAAATACCTCATCCATGGAGTCGGCGCTGAACCTGCGGCGCAACTCGGCC
>JAYFOA010000082.1:0-43924 GCA_034933145.1 Clostridiaceae bacterium | reverse complement strand
TGCTTTGACTGTGATATAATCTTGGTAGTCCATAGTGATTGCCCTCCCTTGGGAAAATGGTGTGTGAGAACTCCATTCTACCACGAGGATAATCACTATGGATTTTTTGCTAAGTGTCCAACTTCATTTTACAATCAACCGGTAAAAATGAATTCAAGTTCCTCAGCTGTATATTTTGCATCTGGCATGACGATGATCGGCTTTAAAAAACCAATGATATAAGGAACCATAACGTCTTTGGCTATAGCAATCTGAACAGGCGGCCGCTTTCCGCCTTTGCTGATCACATGACCCATCACAGACAAAACGGATGGATCCGTTTCACGTGGATATGCCGAAACCGCCTTCATGTGCCGGGCCCATACATGCCAGAAATCGATAATCAGTACAGCTGAGACGGCAAGCCAAACAAAAAGAAATATGGTAAGAACGCTCACCTGATGGTTTCCGGCAGAAAACAAAGATTTTCTGAAAAAATTCTGTACGGCCGGATAGATTGTATCCGAATGGATCACCTTTGTAAACGGAAGCTCTGTCGAAAGAAAAAGCCGCAGCAGTGTAGTAAGAATCAGGCAGAGCAGCGGCAGAAGCCCAAAGCGCATCAGCAGCATTGTTCGGCGCCGGAACAAAGTAAAAAAAACAATAAAAACGTCACACCAGAGAACTGCCATGAGGAATGAAAAAGCGGTCAAACTCATTTCTTTTTTCTCTTTTCTGACAACAGGCTTTCCAGCTCTTTCAGCGTTTCATCGCTAAGATCCGAGTCATCCAGCAGAGCGCTGATGACGCCTTTGACAGCTGTGGATTTCGAATCCTGATAGGATTCCATTGTTTGAATCTGCATGGCTGCATGCTGCGCTTCTGTATAGGCAGGAGCATAAGTGCGCCCGTAATGCTTACCAGCTTTCGCAAAGCCGGCAACAACAATTGCCTTTTTTTCCAGCATGCTATTTAAGAGAATGTGGATTGAGCTTGGCTTCCATGTTTTGAGGGGGGCCAGATCAATGATCTCTGAACGTGTCAAAGGTCTGTCTGCGGCCCATAGGACTGACATGATTTCCATTTCGCTTTTTGAAAAAGTCACTGCATTCACTTCATTTCCCCCCTTTCAAGTCTGCTTAATAGTTATTATACCAAAGCTGGCTAAATTGTCAATTTTATTGTTGATTTTTTAAGAAATTGACATACTAACTATCAAATTATATGATTATACGGAATATTATTATATAAAAGTATTGCAAAAATACTATTTTTTATGGCAAAACACACGAAAAATTGAAATCTTTTAAATGGCGGACATCTGGGTGGACGCTGATAAGGTCCTGTCGGCTAAGGCAGCCAGCTTTTATTCTTTGAAGCAAAACCCAAGAGAAAACTAAAAATCCCTCTGCGCCCGATGGGTCGGTACAGGGCTCGCCATGTAATCCGTCCTCCGTATCGCCTCCGACTATGTCTCCGGCAGAATAATCGTAGCTGCTGTCTACCGTTCAATATTGCCATAGCCAAGGGCGGAAAATAGCATTCGCTATTTGCCGCCCGCTTTTTTAATCGCTATGCAGACGAAGGTCCAACATTCCATGGCCTTTGCCGACAATGTACCCGAGAAGACGTACCGGGCCTTTTGTTTTCCGTGTCGAACGCATCATCCGCCAAATGAGAAAGTACGGATTGCCCAGCAGGCGGAAGCCCGTGTAAATATTTCATCCTCCAGAGCTCCGGCTATATCCCGGACAGTCCGGTCAGATACCGCATGAGAATCGTAGCCGTCTCACATCTCCGCATTCCATTTCTGGGATTGAAGTTGCCGTTTTCGTCTCCCTGAATAATACCCGTAAGCTGACAATATGCTGCCGCTGTCCGGGCCCATTGAGAAACTTTATCCCCATCCGGATAGATCAGTTCTCCGTCCAACGCGGCGGCGGGCGACGATTCCCTGGCTTTCGCATAATTGTAAAGAATTACCGCCGCCTGCTCCCGGGTGATCGTATCGCCGGGGCCGAACCTTCCGTCCCCATAGCCGGAAACAATCCCGTTTTTGACAGCCCAGATGACTGCATCGGTATACCATTTACCCGCTTCCACATCAGAGAAGGGATTCGGGCCTGTCACCGCCGGGCTTCCTTCCAGACGGTAAAGAATTGTGACAAGCATAGCGCGGGTGGTCGTGGCATTCGGGGCAAAGCGCCCCGCACCCACACCGTCCATAAGCCCGTGTTTGCACACATACTTCACTGCGCCGCAGAACCAGTCAGTTTCTCCGACATCGTTAAATGGATTTTCCCAAAAGGTTGCAGTCACGGTTACGCCGTCAGCCGGCATCGTAAAGGTATACCGCCCGTCTCCGGCCGCAGTGAGGGTCCTTGACCTGCCCTGTCCGTCGGTAACGGTCAGGGCATCCAGCAGGTAGCCGTCGTCAGACGTCACAAGAATTCTGATCTCCGTTCCGGCGGATGCCCGGGTGTGACTGATGGAAACGCGGCCATTTTCCGTCGCTGCGACGGTCACCGGATATAGGGAAGACGGAACGGTGCCGACCCGATTGACGGAAAGAATATATGTCCGTTTTTCTGTACCGTCTGCCGAGGTCACCTCCAGGCGGATATCCGACTTTCCGGCTGAAAGCGCTACCTTCACGCAGCCATCCGTTGTAACTCCGTTTACAGTGACGGATGCACCGGGCGCCTGCGTTGCAAAGCTTACGATGGTAGAATTGAGCGTTGTATCTGGCGCAGTGCAGACATAGCGTCCTTCTCCGTCGAGGCTGAAGTCCGAAAGCCGCACAGCCAGGCCCTCAAAGCTGAGCTCTGAAAGCTCCGCGCAATTGTCCGTGAGGGTCATATCTCCATAAACTGCCATGATACGATTTCCGCTCCGACTGAAAGTGAAGTCACGGCTCGCGGTCTCCTCACCGGCAAGGCCGATCAGGCTGCCGGTGCCGCCCGTATAGGTCTGCTGCCGTTCCAGCACATTCCCGTCACCGTCAAGCAGCGATACGATCAGATTTCCGGAAAGCCTGGTTCCAAGGGAATTGTTGTGCAGAGAAACCGTCGCCGTGGTCTTATTGTCCGGCGACAGGCCCTGCACAAGGGAAAGACTGACCAGCTGACCGCTGTGCGCCAGCGGGCTTTCGAACAACAAAGAAGCGCTGTTGTTGCTGCGGTAGTATTCCGGCAGGACTGCGGTCTCGCTTCCGCAGGTCTCCTCCATCCATACGTTTGCATAAAGACGAATACCCGCCTCCGGGATTTCCTCCAGACCGGCATCCCACACATAGCGGCCGATATCAAATCTGACTTCAAAAGTAAGGGCACCTTCATCGATCAGCCTCAGCGCCGCTTCGTCCGAGATGGACAGGGTCTTATCCGCATTGACGGTGATGCCAGGTGTGCTGCAGCTCACGCTCTGAATGTTGTCAAGCAGCGCATCGTCATAGAAGCCGAGCTGCACGGCCCGGTTCTTGCCGCCCGCCAGGGTAGCAGCGGCACCGTTATACAGCGTAAGCTGTAAGGTACGAATCCCATCGTCCTCCGAAATGGTTCTGAGCTGGGAAATCCCCAGGTCGGGATAGTCCAGATACACCGTGCCGCTGACCGTGTCTGTTACCCCCCCAAAATTCGCGGTCAGGGTGTAATCAAGATTTTCAATCGCATCTCCCACAGGATACCAGCAGGTCAATATCTTGCTTTCGTTGGGACGCAGATCCAGATTGTCGAAGGTAACAGCGGTGCTTTCAATCTGAACACTGACGCTGTCGATCGCATCCATACCGGCATTCAGCAGAGTGAATTGAATGGGGGTTAGCGCATTGGGAGTCAGATTTGCATAATCTACTGACAGGGCCGTTAGCTGTACGCGGTTTTCATAGGCCGCCGTCGCGGTAAAGAGCTTTACCTCCTCGTTTGCCACATAGACATCATTTCCACTTAAATCCTGGTAAATGGTATATGTGTCGGGATCACTCAGGTCGATCTCCTTGTACTCCGACCCCTGGATCACGGCCTTGACCGTTGTTCCATCGCCGTTGGCCACATAAGCATCGAAATGATCCAGCAGCGTACGTGAAGGAAGTTCCGCCACGTCGAGTGCGGCCGAGATCCCGATATTGCTCCCATCCCGGGTGAATTTGACCGCGCGGAGAATTCCATGATCGGTCTCACCCGTGTCATTTTCCCTGCTTTCCGGCCAGAGGAGGGACAAGTTCCCGATGTCACTTATATCACCGCTCATTTTCGCAAACCGGAAGTTCCCGTCCACCGTGACTCCGCTTCCTCCGGCCGCCTGCGCAATAGATTCAATAAAGCTGTTTGAGAGTGCGCCGCCGCCATCGACAGCCGCCAGGCGGATGTCGCTCAGGCCGTCCCGTACGCTATGCCAGCCAAGGATGAAGCGCTCGTCACCCGGTGCGAATTTCACGGCGGCGACCTGGGGATTTTCATCCGGCCAGCTATCCTGGGTGATGATGGCGCTGAAGGCAGGTGCGCCCGCGGTATCCACGATCGCATAACCGATCTCATAATCATCGGAGCTTGCGTCCGTGCTGTCGGCATCCAGGGTATAAACAACGGCGGCGGTACCGTCGGCCAGCATAGCTGCGTCAATGCCCTTGACAGCACCGGAAGTCCCGTTATAAAGCTGCCTCGGCTCGCTCCAGGCGCCTCCGCTGTATATGCTGTAAAGAATATAATCCTGCTGCGTAAAGTTGATCAGCTCATCCGCGTCGCCGGAATATACGCTGCGCCATGCGGCGATGGCGATGGTGCCGTTTGCCGCCACGGCAGGTGCGAGATCGGGGCTCGCGTTGCTCGTCAGGCGCGTCGAGGTCCAGTCGGCGCCGTCATAGACGGAGGCCACAATCTCCGTGCCATTCATCAATAGCGCCTGCTCTGCGCTGCTCATCGTCTGTCCCGCCGCTTTGTCGGAGAACTCCGTGCTCTGCCGGACCCATGCAGCGGCTGCAAAATTTGCGCTGCCTGCAAGATCCAATCCGCTGTCGCCGAAGCCGTCAAAGCCGGCCGGAGATGAGATCTCCTTCCCCTGCGGATAGCTGCCGCCGCTCAGGCGCGCAGCGTAAATTCTTGTGTCGCCGACATCCGTGCTGTTGTTGTCAAAGGCATACAGCAGAAGCTGTCCATCGTCGGATACCAGCGGCAGCGAATAGGGATATGCGTTGGTCTGCAGAGGCTCCAGCGCATTCACAGCATCAAGAGAAAGCAGCGACATCCGGCGTGTTTCCGCTCCCCAGGTCCTTGCAAAACGTTCCAGATAATCCCGGCTCTGCAGGGTGGCGGAGGCGCTTACCGGAACAAGGCCGCTCCCGGCAGCGCTTCTTGCCAGCGCCGACATTCTCAGCCCGCTGCCCCTATTCTCCCAATAATCGCTGATGGTGTCCCAATCATTGAATTTGAAGGTGGTGCTGAGAGAGCCGGAGGCCAGCACACATTCATAAGAGATAAAAAGGAACTGCGCTACGAACTTGATCCCCACCTCTCCGGAAAGCTGGAGAGCCTGCCCATTGAGCTGGCGCTGGGTTGAGTCTTCAAGGTAGGTCCGTGACAGAAACTTGTTCTGATTATCAAAGGTAATCTTTCCGAACAGCCCGATCTTCAGCGCAACCACCGAATAATCAAAGCCGAGGCCGCCGAAAGCGTTCACATAGGCATTGATGCGCAGGGTGGTCAGATAATCGTTGACCGAATCTCCCGTCACGGTAGAGGCCCATTTCAGGCCGCCCTGCTCGCTGTAGCGGACGGCCACTTTAAAGTCGATCTGCAGACTGCCGCCGACGTTGAAGGTGGCTGTCAGCGGAACCGGCCCCGCCTGTGCGTTGACGGTATAGGTATAGCTCATGCCGAATCCGGCCGTAAATCCGCCGCCCAGCACATAAATCTCCCATTTTCCCTTTTCAAAATTATATTGGATCTGCGCCTCAAAATAGCCCTCCAGCTGTCCGCCGAAGTCGGTGGAACTGCTGCCCTTCCCATTCTGCTGATTGGTTGCGGCTTCGTCGTAGGTCTTCCCCGGATCATAGGCACCTTTGGCCATATCCGTCAGGTCATTGAGGCTGGGTGCCGTGCTCAGGTTGGATTCGGCAAGCTTGTAGTCAAGGGCGAGGCCGTTCTGATCATAGTCCACTTCGTCCAGGCCCAGGCTGTCATAACCCGCCCAGATAAAGGCGTTGAATACCGCGTTGTCTTTTCCGGGCGTAATAAGCATTTTGAAGCTGGAACCGTTCACCGGGCCGCTCAGCTCACCCATCAGTTCCATTAAACCGTTAATTATCTTGTTCGTGCTGCTCATATCTGCGCCGGCACCCACACCGCTTTTGCCCTGCAGCTCGAGCATCATCCCGGTGATGTTATCCGACTCGGTCAGCTTGGGTACCTGCGTCAGATCGGTCACCCGCGGCGACAGCGGTAACTCCATCCGCATGACGCCTCCCTGTGAAAGACGCGCCTTCAGCCCCGCATCCCGGCCTCCGGCAATCCAGCCAGAGTCGGTCACCGTCGCCTTAGACAGCGTCAGCGTATTGCAGACCACAGGAATACTGGAGAAAGGATACCGGATAAACCGGCTGCTCTGCGCCTTTGGAACACCGCCGTATTCGTCGCACAGCGCAAGCTTGTAATCAGATGCCGTCCCATCCTCTCCCCAGAGCATAACGGTCGTGATAAGGTTGACCTCCGGATACGCTTCATTGGGGCCGATATGACCTGCGCTGCCGCGCACATCGATCAGCCGACCGCCGGAAAGCCCGTAATCCAACGTCTGATTGGAAACGAAGAAACTTGGCGTGCCGGTGCTGCTTTCCAGCGAGACCACGCTGCCGGCGCTGCGGACAAGATCGTCCAGGGTCAGATTGCCGTTTGCGTAGACCAAGAGAGGATAGTAGCTACTCATTCCGGTCAGTTCAAAAATGTACTGGATATCGTCCGTAGGCTCCAGCGCTGTACCCGCAAGATTGCTTTCCCCCGCCTCAGACGACCAGAACTGCGTAGAATCCATATAGACCGTCAATCTGCCATCGGCGCCGACCGTGACGGTCTGCGCTTCTTTTCCGTCCTTCAGTAGATGCGTTACATCCAGGATGGCATTGCCCAGAATCCCGGCATCCTGGCAGTAGCCATCATTTTTATATACGCCGCCGCGCAGCGTCAGGCTGCCTTCGTATGGACTGCCGTCCGGCTTTTTCAGATAAATTTCCACCCTGGCCGCCCGGCGAAGATGAAATGTGTTCAGCGGATAAAGCTGCAGACGCGTCGCGTCCCGTTCCCCGGAAAGCAGACTTTCGTGATAAATAGTTCCCAGCCAGACTGAGCCGTCGCCGCCCGTCGCCCGAAGCCGGATATCGGTGGCGATCCCGTCCGGCTCATACAGCGCCAGTACGCCATCGTCATTTGTCTCCACAGTCTTCGAAACGCCCTTGCCGTCGGTATAGCTCAGCTCTGTCTTCTGCATGGGTGTAAGCTGGAAGAGATAAAACTTTCCCCGGAGGGTATGGACGTCCACCGTGACCGATGCGCTCATTCCGGTATTGGCGTGGGTGGCCGTGATCGTGGCTGTGCCGTCCTTCACGCTGGAAAGCGCCATCTTCGTTTCCGGCAGATAGGTATCCATGGTGAACTGGGAGAGGTCTATATAGAGCCCGCCCTGCCGGTAGCAGACACTGACCGTGTCGTCGTCGCTGGTCGACCATCGGATTCCGTCTTTCAGCTGACTCCAGCTGTAATCCCCGTAGTTGATGCCGATGTACTCGATGAGCGCCAGCTCCTCACGCAGCGCCAAAATATCGCCGGTGTCCGTGGGCAGGGTGCCGCTGACCGCGCCTTCATTATCCATGGTAAGGCTTGTGACCTTCTGTCCGTCTACCTCAAGCCCCAGGGCATCGGCATGATAAGCGTAGAGGGGGAAGGAATCGCTGCTATACCCTTCGTCAGAAGAATTTCTGGCCCGCAAGGTTACCATATAAGTGTCCTTCAGCCCGTCGACTTCATCGGGTATCAGAGTATAGCTGCCGTTCTGCGCGGTAACCGGCAGTACTGCCACCGTATCCTTCACATCCTGCCCATTTTGCGTGCGGATATGTTCGATGCGCAGATCACCGGTCGTGCCGTCCACATAATGGTCGATCGTCCATCCAATCTCCGCCGTCTGACTATCCAGCAGATAAAGCCCGCCGGAGGGGCGCGCAAGTCGCACGACGGCCGGCTCGGGGTTGACAACGATATAACAAACCGCCGACAGCGTCTCACTGGAGAGCATCGGGTGTGGCATGGAAATCCGTACGGTATAAGCGGGAATACCGTTTGTCGAAAGGGCGGAAAGCGTATTTTCCGGTATCAAAAGCCGATTAGCGGTCTTTTCCGCTGTATCGGTATATACGGGCGTCTCGCCCTCCATCTGTTCTTTCGTTAAACTGCCGCGGAAGAGCTCGACAGTAAACACAAAGTCATCGGAAGAAAAGAAAGCGGAGTTACTGCTCCAGCGCACCTCGGCCTCGGCATTTCGCCGTGCCATGATATAGTTGGCCTCGGCCGGAACCACCAGCGCGGGAGAATCGCCAGCGACGACCGTATATTTTTTAGAATCACCGGAATTAAAGTGCCCTGTATCCGGATCGGTCAGGCCGCCATTGGCGGCGGTGAAGGTAAAGTATACCTCTCCGACGGCGGTGCCGGTCAGAATCACCTGCCCATTTGCGTCAATAGTGGCAATGTCGGGGTTGCTGGTTGTCCAGCTTCCGTCGGTAAAGGTCGGGCTTCCGGTAAAGCTGACGTCCAACCGGGGTCGGTAGGTATCCGTAAGGGAAAGCTCCGCCTGATCTCCCGTCGGATAGGTCACGGTCACCCCGTCAACGAAAATAACGGCTTTTGCGGTAAACGTGGCGGATTTGCCTTCGATCAGTGTGCCCGTCGTATCGGAAGTATCCTCGTAGGCGATGACCTCTGCCTGATAGGTAACATCCGCGGCTGCGGGTGAAAGGTCCGTAATCTTCGCCGCCGCGGAGATTGTGCCATCCGAATCAATCAATACGGTATCCACCGTCCGGGATTCTCCGGTGGTCAGATTGGTGATGCGGACGGCAAAGGGGGCCTTCCCGGCACTTTGATTATAAGCCGCGTATTTGGTACGGTACGCCTCCGCCTGATTGAGCGCCAGCGTGACCGTTACGCCGTCGCCCAGCATATTTGCCTCGATGGCGGCGGGGGACGCGGAAACGCCGGTCACCGCATTTTTCATCAGCGTGCTGCGGAGAACCACTGAATCCGTAAAATCCCACCCGCTACCGCCGTTGTTTTCCAGCGCGGTGGTATGGCCCGTCAGATCCTTTAGGTTCTTGACAGCCGTAATATGGAGGATGGGATCATCCATCTCCCTGACCTGGTACATCGCCGCCGCCTTGCGGCCGGTGGTATCCATTTTCAGCTGCGTGGCCGTCACGTCGTTCCCATTGATAGTCAAGATCAACTGAGAGGCCAGGACCGGCTCAGAAAAAGTGAGCAGGATAGGCACATACTGTCCGGTGGTATAGGTACCAGCAGGAATTTCGACCGAAGTAAGGGAGGGAGCCGTATTGTCATAAACTGAAATTGCAGAAGAAACGGTCCTCTGCTTTCCCGCACCGGTAAAAGTAACGACAGTGCCCCCACCGTTAGGCTCTCGGGAGAAAACCGGGTTGCTGATCTCCGTCTTTGGCCAGACGGTATTCAGCGTATAGGGCGCGTATCCGTTGGAAGCGCGCATGATGATGGAGACGCTCTGCGTGATGCCCTGATTCAGGGTGTCAAGACTGGGGAAGATACGGATATAGGGAGTCTGGGTGGTACCTGATGGGGTGGCACCAATAAGTGGATTGGAGTTCAGGTTAAGCTCGTAAAAGTTGGCTGGATCGGGAACCTGGATCTGGGCCCAGAAATAGCGCTCAAGCCCGAGAGGCTGCGAAATATCCATGGCGTATCCGTCGTACCCCACCGGCATGGCACCGGACATGTAGGCTCTCTGATCTTCTGGCAGTATGTTGGACTCATAAAGGCCAAGCCTGGCGTCCACCCTGTAAAGCGCCGGCTGGCTTCCGTATATTTCCTTGACGGTCTTCTCCAGCGACTCAAAATTCAAAAGCATAGAGTGGTCGGCTAAATCGATCAGACTCCAGCGGGGGTTCTTTTTCTCATCATAGCCCGAGGCGTCAACCGTCATAGGCCTGTCGTAATTGCTCACCCCCGCTATGGAAGTCATCCATTCGTAGCCGCCGTTTATAAAGGGGTATTGCTTTGAGACCGTGACCGGGAATGTGAGCAAGTCGGTCTTGGTGGTTCCGTCGGCAGAGAAACTCAGGCCATCGGCGTCATAAAACTCGATAAAGCTGTTAAGCGTACCGCTGACATTGCAGCCCAGCGTGTTTGCCAGGTCCCCGGTCTTCAACGTAAGCTCCAGCACGCCGGAAAATTTTGAAATGTCTGTGATGGTGAAGTTGGGATCTTCAGGGTCCGTCTTGAAGCAGGTGCCCTCCGATATGAAGAGCTTATCCCAGGGGCCGAACTTTAAATACAGCGTCGCCGGGCAATATCCGTCGGGCAGTAGCCCCTTAACACGCTTCCATGAAAAACCAATGACCCCGCTCTCAGGCATCGTGCCCGCGAGGCTGATGTTGTATTTCAAGGTAACATTAAAGCACGGGTATGTGATGCTCGTCGGATTGCCCGGATCCGGCGTGATGCTGAGCACCAGATCCGTATCCTGTGCGCCCAACAGGTTTGCTGTGATACCCTCACTTTCGATCTGGCCCATCAGACTTTCCAGCTGAACGAGCTGCTCCTGCGTAAAAGCCGTATCTGAAAAATAGGTATCCCGAATACGTGCAAGCTCCTGTTCAATCTGGATCATGGTCTGCAGGTCTCCAAGTGCAACGGGCGTACCGTCCACTTCCGCGATGCGGCTTAGATCCGTACCGGGATCCTCCAGCATCGCCATAACTTCCTCCAGCGTCATGTATTGCCCGTCCAGCACGACGCTTTGGCTCACGTTCAGATTACCCTCTTCGTCCAGAAGGCCTAAGCTGTTAAGCAGGGCATATGCCTCATCGCTGCTTCCGCCGGTAAATCCGGACAGCTGGCTAAGGATCTCCTTGTTTTCGGCGTCCGTATTTCCCATCAGATCACTGATTGCGGCCAGCGCCGTAACCGGTATGGTATTGAGCAGCATGGCAAACGCAAGTAAAATCCCGATAAATCGCTTTTTCATCTGATCTCCTCCTTTTTTCAAGTGCGGGCCGCTTCAGCTCTGCCCAGGGTATTCGCCGATCAGGACAATGTCGAGCAATTCTTTGACCGTAACTTTGATCTGCCCATCCCCCCAGATAACATAGTCGCCGTCTGTTTTTACGCTCCGAAACATCTTTTCATCCGCCAAATCCTTATATTTTATGGTATTCAGCTTGACAGAAAGATCCACGATTACATTGCTCCCGCTCTCCATTTCCATAAACAGCCGGTGATCTTTCATGGGGACGACAGATTTGATAAAGCTCATATTTTCACCCCCGGAATACAAAAATCCCATCCTACAGATATTGTAGGATGGGATTTCTCCATGCGCATCGTCCAAACGGACTATTTCTCCGACCTTTCTCCGCCGCATATGCCGATATACAGCATCAGCAGGGTACCGCCACTGCCCAGAACCGCGGTGAATACCGGCTTGGCCACGATATAGGTCCAGAAGGATACTGTAGTAACATCCAGCAAGAAAAGTACCGGTGCCGCCAGGGCTGTCAGAACAGCGGCTACTGCCAACCCTGCCGCCGCGCCGAACAGCAGGGGGCACCGGAACAGCCTGCCCAGTTCCTGAACATGCTTACGTCCGGAAGCATACAGACCGGTGACTTTTGCACGCCGCAGGCTCGCGCTGTCAAAAAGTGCGGTCAGAATAAAAACAGGCACGCAGGTAAGCAGCAGATCCACGCCGATACTGACAGGGTCCGCAGGTACATAATCAACCTTATGGTAGATGAGCGACGCGATCATGCCGTTGATAAAAAAGTTGAATGCAGCCGAGACAACAACTTCCACGCGCAGATAGGCTTTCACCTGATCATTCATACAGCAACCCCCTATCTCAGCTTTTCCGCAAGCTTAGCCCGACGGTCGATATCCAGCTTTTGAAAGACGGTGCGCATATGGGCACGAACCGTGCTTTCGGATACAAAGAGCTTTTTCGCGATCTCACCATTGCGCAGGCCCGATGCCGCCAGCACCGCTACTTCCCGCTCCCGCACGGTCAATTCGTCCGGCAGCTCCCCTGCCGTAACCTCCCGATGCAGCTTGGTAAATCCGGCAATGAATCGCTCTTTTATCTCTATAAATTGGGTCAGGTGTTCCGGAAAGCGCTCTCGGATCAGATTTTCCGGGAGTCCCTGAAGCATCCAGTAATAGACAGCGAGCAAATAGGTAAAACCATCCGGCAGCGCGATTTCCACCGCGTGCGCTGAAAGTTCTTCCGCACGGGCCGCGTTGCCGGCCGACAGATAGCCGATGGCGGCGAGCAGGGATAACAGTATATCCGCAAGCACATGCTCAGGCCGAAGGGACATCCGTTCCGCCTCGGCCATCCCGGCAAGGCGGGAGTTCTCTCCCTCCTGCATGAAATAGCACAGCCGGATAAACAGGGCGTTCCGCCGCATTGCCGGTAGAATCCGCCCCTCTGTTTCCCCGTTTTTCAACCAGTCGCTGACTCGCTCCTGATGCTGAAGCTCATTGAACAAAAGAGCACGCAGCATCTCTACGGCGCTGCGCAGCACAAAGCTGCTCTGTTCCGGATAAGAGGCCGCCCGTTCCATGGAGTCAATGGCCAGCTGCCATCTCACCATATCAGATTTTTCGACAGCAATTTCTGCCAGGTGAAGTGCCGCACCGAGCTGTATCATACCTTGGCGACTGGATTCAGCAAGAAAGCTGGCCTTGTACGCCAATATCTCCGCTTCCCCCAGGTTACCGCGGTAATGGGCGATCTCGGCGCGGAACAAAACATCTGCGCCTCTTCCATGCCCGTTCGTCAGCGGAGAATAAAGCGCTATGTATTCTGCCAGTGCATCGACCTCCCGATCGGCTTCCCCCGGCCTGGTATGAAAGGCTGACAGCTGGGAATAGTCTCCAAAGCACCAGGGGGCGGAAGGCAGAATTACCTGCGAGCGGGTATCGCCGAAGAGCGGGACGGCCCGATGAACGCATTCTATCATTTCATCAATCCGCGGCAGCCGCCGCCAGGCGGAGAGCAGCCACCATTCCCCGCGCAGATGCGCCGTATCTTCGGTGGACGCTTTTTCAAGCCTTTCGCGCAGTTTTTCCATCAATATGTCAAACTCCGCATGCTTCCCCGCCATTAATAATGCCCATGCGATTTGAAGCAGGGAGAGCGGATGCCTGTCCCTGATTTCTCCGGGACAGGTGCGAACGATGCGTACTGCCAGTTCTGAAAATGGGAGGCCGCCGATGTCCCCCAGGAGAAGGTCCGAAAGATCAAGGGAGAAAATCCGTTCATATGCTTCGGCCTGTACATAGAGGGCGAGAGCCTTTTCCGTCATTCCCTTTTTCCTGTAATAATCTCCGGCGTTTACCAGGCATTCACGCTCAAAGCCCCCGCCGCGCTCTTTCCGCTTTCTGACCAAGACTTCGGACAGCATATCGTGAAAATCATACCGTTGTTCTGCAAAGGAATAATGGATAAACGGGATGTTCAGCGCCGATTGCGCATATTCGGGAAGGGTGTCGAATCCGAAAAGCATGCAGGCCTGCGGTACCGTAACTGTCTCAAAAGGAGAAAGACACAGAAGGAAGGTACGCTGTGCCTCTGTCAGCGTATCCCAGATAAGGCGCTCCATTAAAGCGTAAATACCTGAGGTATCGAAAAATGAGCCTGTTATGCGGTATGCGCAGAGCTGCAGATAAACCGCAATGATCCATCCCTCGGTATATCTGGCGATCTGTCCGGCATTTTCAGCGGAGAGGTCGACGCCCGAGAGGGCATAGTACCGCCGAATATCCTCCCTATCCAGCCGCAGGTCGGAGACGGTAATGTGCAGGATTCCCCTGCCGGAAACGGCGGACAACATTTCCCGTGTGAGCATTTGCGCGATAATTATAATATGCAGACCTTCTCCTCCATGCTCCAGTACCGCCTTCAGGAAGGAGGAGGAAAGAACCCCCTGCATATAGTGAAAATTGTCAATCACAAGATAGGTTTCATTCTGACATTCTATGGAGCGGAGTGCATCGCAGGCTTCGCCGACCGTGGCTGCATTTGGCAGTCCAATCCGCATCAGCCGCTGCCCCGCCGCGTTATCAATCTTTTCAACTTCCCGGCACAGCCGTTGAAATCCCGCATCCGGCGTTTCATCTGTCGCCGTAAACCAGTAAACAGGTGTGTTCTGCTGCACTTCGGCCAACAGATCGCGTATCGCCGTGGTCTTTCCATAGCCGGAAGGTGCTTCGATCACCGCAGCCGATGCCGTGCGTATCATGCGTAGTTTCCGCAGAAGATGATTGGAATAATAATGCAGATCGCCCGTATGACCACGCTGCATAAAACCCCTCCTTCTGCCGTTTTTCAGCGGCATAGGCATAACTGCCCGCACCGCTATTATAACACAATATTTACCATTCGGCGACGGGAATCTTGGGTGTCGTCATTTGTCACGACAAGGGGCAGTCTGCCGAATATTTCTATATCGCTATACCGGTCTTGTTGATGGAAATCCGCAAACTTTTGATCGGCGGCGGAGATCATTCGCCGGCTTTTACATGATAACCCTTTAAATGTTCGGGGAATTCCACAGTGCTTGGTTTGTCCCTTTCATATTGACCTTATGTCGAGAAATCAACTATAATGACGACAGAACATATGCAGGGAGGGAAACGGATGAAGATCAAAGCGCTGGCCGTGGAGGACAATCCGCTTTTAAACAAGAGCATCGTCAATATGCTTAATAAGGAAGGCTATGACGCGGCAGGCGCTTTTAACTCCGATGACGCTATCCGGCTCTTTTCCGCACAAAAGCCGCACATCGTCCTGCTGGACATCATGCTGCCGGACGGGAACGGCTGTGATCTCCTCCGCCGCTTCCGCGAAAGCGGCGACGCCCGAATCCTCATGCTGACCGCCCTGGACGACGCGCAAAACAAGCGGATGGCCTATGAAAACGGTGCCGACGATTACATAACCAAGCCGTTTGACCTGTATGAACTGGTATATAAGCTTTTTGCAATCCGGCGACGCATCCTTTCGAACCGGAAAGAATACTGCGTCGGGGATATTTCTTTCAACATAGAAACCAACCTGCTTTCCTGTCGGGAAAAAGCCTTTCAAATCCAGCCGAGCCAAACGCGGCTATTGAAATGCCTCTGTGAAAGATATGAGGAGGCACGCTGTCTGGATAAAGCAGAAGCCTACGAGCTTCGCTTTGAAGGCATCGACGAAAGCCAGCGATTGCAGACCACGGTCGCACGGCTTCGCAGAAATTTGACCGATGTAGGCAGCCGCACGGTCACAATTGAAACGATCTATAACAGGGGCTATGAACTGGCCGTGGCCGGAGACGGCGAAGATGAATAGGCCGCTGAAAGCACCGGTGCTGTTCTTTTCCTTTTTCCTCATCCTCGCCGTATGCCTTTTGTGCTTCAACATGGTAAACGCCGGCATTCGGCATGAAATTCCCGCCGAAATAAATCAGATCGCACCCGATGATTCCCTGGCCAAAGCGCTGTATAAAGTCGGCGGTCTTCATCCGGAAAGCACACAGAGCCTGACGCTGACAATTACGCTGCAAAAAGACTCGGAACCGTATGCCGTCCTCGTCGATCATCTGACGTTTGCCCATGAAATCTATCTGGACGGCGTCCTCGCCAGTCAGAATATAGACAGCCATGCCGCAAAATACGACAGCGGCTATGCTTATAAACTTTTTAGCACAGGGGATCCTTCGGATGGCAATGGAAAGACCATTCTCCAGATCCGAGGCCCCGGCGTTTCCGGCATTAACGTCTATCTGGCGCAAGCCCGGGTCATGCGTGACCGGGTGGAAACGCGATTGGTCTGCAACGCCCTGATGCTTTTTCTCATGGCGCTCATGACACTTGCCGCGGCAGGTCTGTACATAAAAAAGCGGGGTGCCCGGTTCTTCCTGGTCTTCACCCTGATCGGAATAGTCTCCATTATAAAAGCCGTATGTACAGGTGAACTGTCGGCCCTTGCCCGGATCGTTGGTTTTTCCGCGCAGAATTACGCCGTCTGGAATTCCCTTTTATCCGCGGCAAACCTGTTTATGCCCCTTGCCGTCATGATCTATCTGCTCAATATAGCAATCAGCCGGGGTGTAAAAGCGACTCTCCTGACATTCGGCGCCGGTTTGACGGCAATCAACGGCGTAATCAGAGGTCCCAGCAGGTTTTACCTTGCCCTGACAACTATAGTCTATCTTGCGGCCCTGGCACTTTCCATTTACGGCTGCGTGAAGAAAAAGCGGTACTGTGCGATCATTTTTGTGGACAACGCACTCTATTCGGCGCTCGTGACCTATGCTTTTCTGATCAATGCGGGAGTCCTGCGCGGCGGCGGGCTTGACTTTTATATCTACCCCGCCTATCTGGGCGCCGAGATCTACCTGTTTTTGTTTTTTGCCGTCTTCATCCAGGATTTTTTTCGGGAACTGCAGGCGTTGGAGGAAAAAAGGAATGAATATGAACGGGTCGCCCTGCTGCGCGGGATCGGTCATGATCTGAAGCTTCCCCTTTCCGTTATCAAAATGAACAACCAGATGCTTGAAAAGTACCCGCTGACCGAGGAGGAACGGCAGGAGTGCGCCCGAATGAGCACGGAAGCCACGCTGGAACTGGAAAAGATGACAGAGAACATCAGCAGCTTTATAAATCTGAAAGCGGAGGCCGCCCCGGCATACCCGGCCAGCCTCCGCGACAGCTTTGATACGGCGGCCCGCCGCTATTCCGCATTGAGCGAAATCTCGGGATATGCTTTTTCCGCGTCGTGGGAAGGACCGGAAGCATCACTTCCGATCAATCCGCTTCAACTTGAGCGGATGCTCGGTAATCTGCTGGACAACGCACTCAAATACAGTCAGAAAGGCAGCGCTGTATCGCTTTCCTGCCGGGTGGAGCCCCAAAAAATATATCTCACCGTACAGGACAACGGGCTCGGTATGGAAAGACAGCAGATGGAAAAAATCTTCGAGCCGTTTTACCGAGCCGACCGCAGCCGGACAAAGGAGGGGCTGGGCCTTGGCCTTGCCGTCGTCAAGGGGATCGTTGACAGCCTGAATGGCAGAATCGAGGTGGAAAGCGAACCGGGCAAAGGGACCAAAATCGCCTTGGTTTTACCTGTGGAATAATTGACAAACCATAAATGCTACCGACTGAAAAATGGAACCCGAAACCTTACCATTTGGTAAGGTTTCGGGTTTTTTCGTCAAAAAATGCTAAAATTGGAGTAGTGGTCGGGTTTAAATGGTTTTTTCTGCTGAAAGCCGGACTTTATGCAAAGAGGAGAAATGAACGTAAAACGGAAGGTATTAAGTCAAAAGGTTATGGAGGAATCATTATGGCGGGGAAAAGAAAAAGATCTGTTGTTCGGCTGTTCGTATTCTTTTTGATCAATTGTATGCTGATTCAGCCGTTATTCCAGACTCCTGCCTATGCGGAGAAAGCATCAACTTCGCTTGGCAGATGGGAATGGATAAGTCCTCTTCCACAAGGAAACGAACTTACTTCTGTAACATATGGCAACGGCATGTTTGTTGCTGTTGGTTATTTAGGGACTATTCTGACGTCAACAGACGGGACCGCTTGGTCAGCTCAGAATTGCGGTGCGGCTAATTCTTTAAATGGAATAACGTATGCGGATGGTTTGTTTGTTGCGGTTGGTTCCTCAGGGACTATTTTGACGTCAGCAGATGGGATAACCTGGTCAGCCCAGACTTCCGGTACGACTAATAGTTTATGCGGAATAACGTATTCTGATAGTATGTTTGTTGCTGTTGGTGAATATGGGGCTATTCTGACGTCAGCAGATGGCGCCTCATGGACAACTCAGACTTCCGGTACGACTATTATTTTATATGACGTAACATATGGAAACAGCATGTTTGTTGCGGTTGGTGAAGCAGGAACTATTCTGACGTCAGAAAATGGAACCACATGGTCAGCGCAGACTTCCGGTACGATTTATATATTTCAAACAATAACGTATGCGGATGGTAAGTTTGTTGCTGTTGGTTATAACGAGCTTATTATGACGTCGGCTGATGGAATTACATGGGTATCTCAGACTTCTGATACCACTCAATTTTTTTGCGGCATAACGTATGGTTGTGATATGTTTGTTGTCGTTGGTTATAGTGGAAAAGTTATGACGTCGTCAGATGGTGCCACATGGTCAACGCAGACTTCCGGTACGACTATGCGCTTATTAGATATAACGTATGCGGATGGTATGTTTGTCGCTGTTGGTTATTCAGGGACTATTCTGACGTCATCAGATGGTGCCACATGGTCAACGCAGACTTCCGATACGTATTATGATTTGTGTGACATAACATATGGAAACAGCATGTTTGTTGCGGTTGGCTATGATGAGGGGACTATTCTGACGTCAATAGATGGTGCCTCATGGTCGGCTCAGACTTCCGGTACGGCTAATTATATAAACGGAATAACGTATGCTGATGGTAAGTTTGTTGCTGTTGGTGAAGAAGGGACTATTCTGACGTCAACAGATGGTGCCTCATGGTCAGCTCAGACTTCCGGTACGACTAATGAGTTATATGACGTAACATATGGAAACAATATGTTTGTTGCGGTTGGTGAAGCAGGAACTATTCTGACGTCGTCTGATGGAACCTCATGGTCAGCGCAAACTTCCGGTACGACTAATTATTTAAATAACGTAACATACGGAAACAGTATGTTTGTTGCGGTTGGTGAAGCAGGGACTATTCTGACGTCAACAGATGGTGCCTCATGGTCAGCTCAGACTTCCGGTACGACTAATTATTTAAATAACGTAACATATGGAAACAGCAGGTTTGCTGCGGTTGTTGGTTATGGTGAGGGGCCTATTCTGACGTCAACAGACGGTACTTCATGGTCAGCTCCGACTCCTGATACGACTCATTATTGTTACGTAACATATGTCGACAGCATGTTTGTAGCTGTTGATGTTCATGGGACTATTCTGACATCAGCAGATTGTGCCACGTGGTCAGCGTGGCCAAATCAGACTTCTTATAGGTCTTATATAGAAGGAATAGCGTATGGTGACGATACGTTTGTCGCTGTTGCTTCTTGGGCTATTCTGGCATCAACTGTTCAGGCCACAGATCCCCTGACAATAACAACAAGCAGTCTCTCGTCCGGAACAGCAGGGACGAGCTACAGTGCGACACTTGCGGCCACTGGTGGAACAACTCCATATTCATGGAGCGCTTCAGGTTTGCCGGATGGACTAAGTATTAACAGCAGTACCGGTCAAATAAGCGGCACACCGACAACTGCCGGTTCATACAGCGTATCGGTAACAGTAACGGACTCGTCAACAGCAACAGCTAATGCAAGCTTAACGCTGCAGGTAGATTCAGCTGATACAAGTTTTTCATTCGATAGCGGAAGCACAAATACAAGTTCGGTCAGTCTAATAGTGAACGGTGAAAAATACAGTACGGTCAACACAAAAACAACGACCGAAAACGGCAGTTCGACAACGCGGGTTTCGATAGATTCGGGCAGGCTTGAAAACGCGCTGGACAGCGCCGGGGAAAACGCAACCGTCACCATCCCGGTCACGACCGATTGTGATACCGTTTCCGTTACTTTAAGTGGCGACAGTATTAAGATGATGGCCGACAGCTCTGATATCCTTGAAATACGGACGGAATACGGGACTTATACGCTGCCCGCGTCTGAAATCGATCTTGACTCGATTGCCGGGCAGCTTGGGGCGGACACCTCAGAAATTGAGATAACGATAGCCATGGGAGCACCTTCGGACGAAACAGCGGCTATTATCGAAAATGCTGCTGAGGACGGCGGATTTTCAATTATGGTACCGGCTGTGGAATTTACCGTTACCTGTTCCTGCGGCGGGCAGAGTGTCGAAGTTGACAGCTTCAGTTCCTATGTGGAGCGCACCATTGCCATTCCCGACGGCGTCGACCCTGAAAAGATTACGACGGCCGTCGTCGTCGAGTCTGGCAAAACAGTCCGCCATGTACCGACCTACATCACCAAAATTGACGGCGTTTATTATGCGGTGATTAACAGTCTGACCAACAGCGTATATGCGCTGATTTATAACCCTGTTTCCTTTGCGGATGCAGATGGGAATTGGGCGGAAACGGCGATTAGCGATATGGCTTCGCGAGAAATTATAAGCGGATATCCCGATAATACGTTTGAGCCGGACGAGAGCATTACCCGGGCTGAGTTCGCGACAATCATCGTGCGGGTGCTGGGTCTTCCGGATGGCGTCGGCGAAAATACGTTCAGCGACGTATCGGATTCGGACTGGTGCTGCGGTTCGATTGAAACGGCAGCATCGTACGGATTGATGTCCGGTTACCCGGGCGGTTCGTTCGGGCCGTCCGACAAGATCACGCGCGAGCAGGCCATGACCGTCGTTGCAAGAGCGATGAATATTACAGGGCTGGATGCCGGACTTTCTGACGATGAAATCGCGTCCCTGCTGGCGGAGTATCCTGATGCGGCGGAAGTTTCGGCGTATGCTGCTTCCGGCGCCGCAGCCTGTCTCAAGGCAGGCATCATCACCGGAAAAGATGGTACGCTGGCGCCGCAGGATGCCATCACCCGCGCAGAAACGGCGGTCATCGTCCAGCGGCTTCTGGTCAAATCAGGACTGATCGATGAGGCGAAATCAGCACCGGAGGCTGTGGTAACCGATTATTCCTCGGCCGCTAACTGGCTGTCTCTTCCGGAAACGGCCGAGTATGATGTCGATGTGTTTTATCTTTGCCCAACGGCGTATTACAGGTTTTCACCGGACGATCCGGTCGTATGCGGAATAGACAATCCGCTCATGCGGACCAACGCAGCGTCTGCGTATAACCGCCAGGCGACAGCGTTCTCTACGGTCGGCAACATCTACGCACCGTATTACCGGCAGCCGGATGCAGTAACCAGTCTATCGCTTTCCGAGGAAGACAAGGATCAATTGCTCTGCGGCGTTACCAAAGAAGACGTATTTTCAGCGTTCGATTATTATATTGAGCATTACAACAATGGGCGCCCGTTTATCCTCGCAGGTCATTCGCTGGGTTCCAACATGCTGCTGTATCTGCTTTCGGAGTATATGGAGGAACATCCAGACGTCTATGAGCGGATGATCGCTGCCTATGTGATCGGGTACTCGGTCACGGAAGATTATCTGGCAGCAAACCCGCATCTTAAGTTTGCCGAAAGCGCCGACGATACGGGCGTCATTATTTCCTATAATACGCAGGCGCCATCGACCGCCGATGGAACAAACCCGGTCATTCAAAAAGGTGCGCTGGTTATCAACCCGATCACATGGACACGGGACTGCACGACGGCAGGCGCGGAAAAAAATCTGGGCTCTATCCTGCTTCATCCGGATGGCTCGGTGGTCCTCGACGAAAACGGAGAAATCAAATGTTTCATGAACTTTGCGGACGCAACCGTGGACAGCGAAAAAGGCGCGCTTATTTGCAGCATCGTGGATGTGGATACCTGGGCGCCGGGAAATCCGGTGTTTGGAAAAGGCGTATTCCACAGCTTTGATTATCCGTTCTATTATTACAATCTTCGTGAAAATGCGGCCGTCCGGGTGGAAGCATTCCTCTGCCCCTGAAAGCAGCCAAGCCGGACATCCGTCCATAGCCGATACCGAAATATCCAAAACAAGTCTCCGTTTCGTTTTTCGAAAACGGAGGCCTGTTTTTTTGCAAACCAATCCCCGCTTTTCTCGGCGGAAACACAGGCCGGGCCGCAGCAAGACTTTACTTACATTTAACATAATCATTACGAAAGGCGCAGGGAAAGAACGCTTTTCTTGTGCCATAATAAATGCGTAGAAAAACGAACATAAACAAAACATCATGTAAGAGAGGTTGGAAACATGAAGAAAACAATTGCACTGCTGCTCAGTATGGCCGTCTGCATAAGCCTTGCCGCCTGCAGTAAGGCGCCTGCTGGCACCGACGCCGGCCAGACGGGTATTTCCGGCACAGTCACAGCTTCCGGTTCCTCCGCGCTGCTTCCCCTCGCACAGGCTGCTGCCGACTCATTTATGGAGAAGAATAAGGACTGCTCCGTCGTGGTGAATGGCGGCGGATCCGGCACCGGCCTCAAGCAGGTTGCAGAAGGATCCGTCGATATCGGCAACTCCGATGTCTTTGCCGAGGAAAAGCTGGACGCCACTGCTGCCGCCGGTTTGACCGACCACAAGGTCTGCACCATCACCATGGCCCCTGTTGTCAACACTTCCCTGACCGTCGACAGCCTTACCTCACAGCAACTGATTGATATTTTCACCGGAAAAATTGCCAACTGGAAAGACGTCGGCGGCCCTGACCTCGATATCCTGTTGGTCACCCGTCCCGCCTCCTCCGGCACCCGCGCCCTGTTCAAAACCTGGGCACTCAACGGTGCTGAGGAAGCCTCCAATGCCGCGCTGGAAACTGACGATTCCGGCACCCTGCTGGAAACTGTCCAGAACAACCCGGGCGCCATCGGCTATGTGGCCCTCTCCTATCTTGTCAGCAACGACAAAGTAAAAGCCGTGTCTGTCGACGGCGTCGCACCCACGCTGGAAAACACCTACAACGGCACCTATCTTGTCTGGGGCTATGAGCACATGTACACCAAAGGTGAAGGCAGCACAGCTGCGAAGGCGTTCATCAGCTATATGATGGGTGAAGAGTTCGCCGCCAGCATCGAATCCCTCGGTTACGGCGTTTCCTCCAAAATGTCCGCCGAAGCGGTCGCGGCCCATGAAAACGGTGCACCTGCTGCAAGCGATACGCCCGCGGTTTCCGGTACCGTCACGGCTTCCGGCTCTTCCGCGCTGCTGCCCCTCGCGCAGGCCGCCGCCGACTCATTTATGGATAAGAATAAAGACTGCTCCGTCGTGGTGAACGGCGGCGGATCCGGCACCGGCCTCAAGCAGGTTGCAGAAGAATCCGTCGATATCGGCAACTCCGATGTCTTTGCCGAAGAAAAGCTGGATGCCACTGCTGCCGCCGGTTTGACCGACCACAAGGTCTGCACCATCACCATGGCCCCTGTTGTCAACACTTCCCTGACCGTCGATAATCTTACCTCGCAGCAGCTGATCGACATCTTCACCGCAAAAATTACCAACTGGAAGGATGTCGGCGGCCCTGACCTCGATATCCTGTTGGTTACCCGTCCCGCCTCCTCCGGCACCCGCGCCCTGTTCAAAACCTGGGCACTCAACGGCGCCGAGGAAGCCTCCAACGCTGCGCTGGAAACTGACGATTCGGGCACCCTGCTGGAGACCGTCCAGAACAACCCGGGCGCTATCGGCTATGTGGCTCTCTCTTATCTCGTCAATAATGACAAAGTAAAAGCCGTGTCTATCGACGGAGTTGCCCCTTCATTGGAAAACACCTACAACGGCACCTATCTTGTCTGGGGCTATGAGCACATGTACACCAAGGGTGAAGGCAGCACAGCCGCGCAGGCGTTTATCAGCTACATGATGAGTGATGAGTTCGCCTCCAATATCGAATCGCTCGGTTACGGAGCTTCCTCCCAGATGTCTTCCGCGGCGATCGAAAGCCATAATAAGTAAATAAGGATGCTCCGGAGGACATCGCAGTCAAAAGAATACCGAGCAGGCCGGAGCGGCCTGCCCGGTACTCGTACGCAGAAAGAAGGTATGATCGTGTCATCTATAAAGGGAGCAGGTATACCGATCCATCAAATGGCACCACGCAGACGCAAAGGAGAAAAGTTCTGGCGTGGAGTCGTCACAGCCTGCGGTCTGCTGATTATCCTGCTGACGCTTTCCATAGGCCTGTTTCTCGTTGTAAAAGGGACGGGAACATTTTCAAAATTCCACCATACGGTATGGGAATTCCTGTTTTCTTCTCAGTGGGCGCCTATGGACAGCGCCACCGAAGGCGGCGGATCGGTCGGGGCGGCAATCTATATTTTCGGCTCTCTTCTGACCTGTGGGCTTGCCCTGCTCCTGGTGACGCCGTTCAGCCTTGCCGTGGCGATCTTTATGACAGAGATTTCCCCAAACCTGGGAACGCGTCTGTTCCAGCCGGCCGTCGAAATTTATGTGGGGATTCCATCCGTTGTATACGGATGGATCGGACTTACCGTCCTGGTACCGGTAGTTCGCGACGTATTCCATGCACCGATGGGCGGCTATTCCGTTCTTGCGGCAGCCATCGTACTGGCCGTCATGATTTTTCCAACGATCACGACGGTCGCGGCAGACGCTATCCGGAGCGTATCATCCGACTACCGCGATGCCGCCTACGGCCTGGGGGCCACCCGTTGGCAGGTCATATCGCATGTAATGGTTCCCGCCGCGGGCCCGGGAATTATCACCGGCGTCGTTTTAGGCTTGGCGCGAGCTTTTGGCGAGGCACTGGCGGTAGCTATGGTGATCGGCAAAACGAGGGCTTTTCCCCAAAGTCTGCTTTACCCGACCAGCAACCTGACAACAGCTATCGCCGCAGACATGGGCAATTCCGCCGATGGCGGGGAGCACAACCTGGCCCTCTGGACCATGGCTCTGCTGTTGTTCCTTATCTCCATGCTGTTTATATTCATTATTCACGCTATCTCCGGAAAGGGGAAGAAGTATCATGCACAGTAGTCGAACGGATAAGCTTCTGGCAAGAGCCAGAGCCCGGGACAAAGCAATGACAGGCGTCTTTTATGCCGCCAGCGGGTTCTTTCTTCTGCTGCTTCTTCTGCTGGCAGGGTATATTATCGGAAAAGGGCTCCTTGACTTTTCCCCGACATTTTTGCGGTTTGACCGCAGCGGCATCGGAAATCAATTTTTTAATACTATATATTTGGTATTTCTATCGCTGATCGTCAGTGTTCCGCTGGGGGTCGGAGCGGGCATCTATATGGCGGAATACGCCAAACGAGGACGACTGAATGCATTCCTCCGCGTGTGCATCGAATCACTCTCATCCCTGCCCTCCATCGTGGTTGGCCTTTTCGGATATCTCGTATTCATCCTGATGACCGGGGCAAAATGGAACCTGATGGCCGGCGCTATGGCGGTTTCAATCCTGAGCCTCCCGCTGGTTGCGACCACAACGGAAGATGCGCTTCTTGCGCTTCCCAGCGGATATAAGGAAAGCAGCATGGCATTAGGCGCCTCCCATTGGCGGACCATTTATCGGGTAATGCTGCCGGCCTGCTTCCCCCGCATTGTCACCGGCGTCATCCTTGCAGCCGGCCGCGGTTTCGGCGAGGCAGCCGCACTTCTCTATACTGCCGGGCAAAGCACCATCATCAACTGGTCCAATTGGGATCTGACTTCTCCCACCTGCCCACTGAATCCCTTCCGCCCAGGAGAGACCCTTTCACTCCATATCTGGGTACTGCGGACGGAGGGAAGTCTGAATCCCAATTCGACGGAAATCGCCAATTTCTCCGCGGCAGTACTGGTCATTATGGTACTCAGCTTCAGCCTGCTTGCCAGGATTCTGACCCGCCGACTCAATAGCAAAACCGGCGGTCTGAAATAGACTCGCATCCGAAGAAAACCCGGAGATCCGCATAAAAAAGCACAGGATACGATCGTATCCTGTGCCTTCTGCATATATAGAGGTCTGATTTTCCCACCATGGCGAGAAGCAATTCCCGGCCACCGCCAACAGGGTTGATGCCGCCAGCTACTTACGTCCGGGAGCGGATATGAATACCCTGCACATATTGAATATTATCCAAAAAGGTCGTAACTTTATTTTTTCTTTCTTTTTAATCGATTATATATTATAGTAAAACAATAAATGTCATAAACAAAAGACTACTATTTTTTTAAAAAAATCCAAAGTCTGCAACCTTAAAATATGGCCGCAATCTCAATGTCAATCAAAAAACCGGACTGACCTCGGTTTTCTGCCTTGCTGCAGAAAGTAGGCGGTTGAGGGAGGGAACGACAGTGAAAAAGCATATGTTTCTGACCAGCAATCTGATCATTATTCTTTTTTTCATGGGCGGGTTCTTAGGCGCGATATATACGAACACAAAAACATATCAGGATCTGGCAGAAGAACATCTGAAAGACATTGTAAGCCTTGCCGACAACGACATTCTGTATCATATTGATACCATTATGAGCAAACCGGTCATGGTCTCAAAAACTATGGCAAATGATGAGTTTCTCAAGGGATGGCTGCTCAAAGAGCCGGAGAAATTGCAGGATGACGTCTATTTAAACCAGCTGTATCAATATCTGAAAGCCTATCAGCTGAAGTATGACTATACGACCGTGTTCTGCGTCTCGGCACAGACCGGCAATTATTATTATCAGGACGGATTAAATAAAACCATTTCAGAAAGCGACACACACGATGTTTGGTATTACAACTTTATCGCATCCAATCGCGAATATGACCTAGTCGTCGACACTAACCAGACCGATGACAACACCGTCACCATATTTATCAACTTTCGGGTAACAGGAGAAAACGGCGATCTTCTGGGGGTAATCGGAGTCGGACTTCAGTCCTCTTTTATAGAGAATACGATTCACTCCTATGCAGAAAACTATGATCTGTCTGTTTACATCATTAATGCGGGCGGCACTGAAACTTCCTATACGAGCGGTACCGATATCTTTATTAATCCGGAGGATCTGGCCGAACGGACAGGGATAAGCGACCAAATCGCGATGACCCCGTCCGCAGATTCGCAGCTGCAGTGGTTCACCTCCGGCAGCACCCGGAAATGTCTGATAACAAATTATGTGGACACCCTCGGCTGGTATCTGATACTCGAGAAGGACACCGCCTCTATCAGCAGCACATTTCAAAAAATGATCATTGACAACGCGGCCTACATGCTTATCTCCCTTGCCGTATGCATCATTGTCACCACAACCGTGTTTGTCCATTACAGGCGCCGTACGATAAAAATAGAAAACACCGACGAGCTGACCGGGCTATGGAACAGAAAATTGTTTTTCCGTCAGTATTCGGCATTTATACGAAAATATCCTGACCAGGAAAAAACCTTGTTCATGTTTGATATCGACCATTTCAAAAACATTAATGATACCTATGGCCATCTATTTGGAAATGCCGTCCTCGCAAAGGTAGCCGATCGACTCCGGAAAACCATTGACGGATATGGCATAGCGGCCCGATGGGGCGGTGATGAATTTTTAGGAATACTGACGGTCACCCCAAAAGAAGCCCAAGAAATTCTCGGCCGGTTTATGAGCGCCCTGAAAAACGAGGAGGACGACACCCGCTGCCGCGTGACGGTAAGCATCGGCATTGTCCGAATCAACGAAGCTGTTGATGCAGAGCAAATGCTCATCAAGGCTGACGAAGCGCTGTATCTCTCCAAAACGGGCGGTCGGGACCGGATCACCGAACTGTCTTTATTGTAAAGCCGGTTTTCTCTCGTGGATATCCCGGCGGCAATATCTTTCAATCGCTGTCTACCCCATTGCCCTCCCGGTATCAGGCTTCTCTATTTCCCCGATCTCCCGCAGTTTCATTTTATATGCAGCCATGAAGAAAAGCTGCTCCCGGCCGAAACCGGGAGCAGCTTTTTATTTATCGATCTGCCGCTTAGATATTGCTTTCATCCAAGAACCGCATCAGCATCGTGGCGATCTGCGCTCTGGAAGCTGCGCCCTGCGGATTGAGCTTTCCGTCCATGCCATTGATAATTCCGGCGGAAACGGCCCATTGCAGCGCATCCGCCGCCCAGGTCGAAACGGCTTCTCTGTCGATGAACTGCGTAAGCTCCGCGGTGCCGATATTCTTCCCCAGGAGCCGGGCGTAATTGCAGAGCATCACCGCCAGCTGCTCACGGGTAATACATGCCTCCGGCGCGAATTTTCCGCCGCCGATTCCGTCGACAATGCCCTGTTCCTTTGCCCAGGTGACCGCGCCGGAATACCAAAGCCCGTCGGCCACATCGGAAAATCCGCTGGCTTCGGTCGCCTCCGGTCTGCCGGCCATCCTCCACAGCACGGTGACCACCATAGCCCGGGTCGTCGTCCCATTGGGTGCAAAGGTACTATCGGTCATACCGTTCATCAGGCTGTGGGTATAGGTATAGTTCACAGCGCCAAAGAACCAGTCGCCAACCGCTACATCCGCAAAGGGCGGCAGCTCAATCAGTGCATACCGGGAGAAGTGCCCCGTGACAAACTCATAATACTCCACGCCGTCAACGACGATCACCGAACCGGTTGTCTCTTGCAGCGTGCCATCATCTGCTATATAGACCACCTTCATCCGCTCGCCTGCCGCATTCTTCGGAACCGGGATCCGAACCGTTGCCGTGCCGCCCTGGAAATTACTGATGGCACCGCTTGCTCCGGAAACCGTCAGATCAATGACATAGGCGTCACCGATCGCATTTTGAACGTCCTTCGGCAGCGCCGATACATCTGCCTCTTCAACAGAAAGCGTAACCGTATCGCCGGATGCCTGACCGGCAATGGCGGAAAGTGCGGCCTGATCCAGAACGATCTGCGCAGTATTGGTTCGGAAGGTCATGGTCGCCGAAGTTTCATCCACGATCTCATTCAGCGTGGAAAGCGGCATCGTCACCTGGGTCCGGGTGACCGCACCATCGACCGTAGCATCCACAAGAACCGTACTGCTATGTGTCCCGGACGCATCCTGTTCCGCTGCCCTGATCTGCTCCATCAGCATATCGGAAAATTCCGTAAGATCCGCAGAAGCCATACCGCCGGAAACGGAAGGTGCGGCGGCAACGGTTACGGTGATTGCCTGGGAGCCGTCACTATTCGTTGCGGTATTCGTTGTGACGGATTCCGTCCCGGTCCCGCCGGCAGGGAATCCGCCGCCGCCTGACGGAATGAAGAAATTCGCTGTAAGCGTGATATCCTTGGCTGGAACGGTCAGCGTAAAATGAGTACCATATTTTCCGGAAGCAGCACCGCCCCATGTCACCGTATACCCGCTGTCCGGGGCGGCGGTAATGTCAAGCACCGTACCTGCCGGGAGGCTGTCGCCGGATGACACCGGCTGTACGGCGCCGCTGCCGTCGGTATAGGTCACCGCAATCGTTCCGTTGGTCGTATCCGGGATCGTAATGACCGGATATACAGACTCAATGTCAGCGGCCAGCTCGCCTTTCACATTTTTCACGGTAATCGTACGGCTTCCATCGGCGTTCTGGACAGAAGTAACGATATTCTGCAGGGTTCCCGCCGGACTTCCGGCTGCCGTCAGACAATTTACGCCGCAAACCGTGAGCGTTTTCATATAGCTGCCCACATCGGGGACAACGGTGAATGCAATCGCGCCCCGGTCACGGATCTGCCGGTCGGTGCCCTGATCATCCGGCGATTTTTCGCCGGCGGTGACAGAATAATATTCACCGCTTGCGCTATGGCTGCCATCGGCAGGCATGGAATAGAGTACCTCCGGTTCAAAGGATACGCCAATTGCGGTATCTGTCCGGAGATTCTGCAGCGTCAGCGTCCGGGAGATTTCATCCTGCGGAACGCCATTGACCGTCCATTCTTTCACCATATAGCCGCTGTCAGGTGCCGCCGTAATGACCACATCCATGCCGCTGGTAATCCGGACGGCAGAAGCAGTTGTCAAATCATAGGTATTCATCAGGCCGGCGCTGAGGTAGCCCGCCTGTACCGTGGCGAGATTCAGTGTGCCGTGTTCGTCGGTCTCGGCCGCCGAAAGCTCAATCATGACCGCGGGGGCAAATGCCGCATCGATCGTCAAATTATCGGTCACATTCTGAAGGGTCAGGACAATGCCGTTTTCTGTCGCGGTGCAGGGCGCGCCGGCGGGTACTGTCCAGCCGTTGAAAGCATTGTCCGTATTATAGCGAAGCGCCGTCAAGACGACCGTCCCATGGCGCGGCACCAGGACGGAGGTCGCGTTGGACACCGCCGCAGCGCTGCCGACCTTTGCGCTGACCGAGCCGTAGCCGACGCCGCTGGTAGTGATGTTCACGGTGTAGTATGGCACCGCTTCAAATACCACCGAGACGGTGGTGTCTGCCGAAATATTTGAGACTGTATAAGTTTGATTCTCGGTCTCTATTGGCGTGCCGCCGTTGACGGTCCAGGACTTGACCTGATAACCGGCCAGCGGCGTGGCCGTAAAGGTGACCGTTTTCCCGGTTGCAACGCGGGAGCTGCTGCTGATCAGGGCGGAGCCCGCAACGGCGCTCAGTGTTCCGTTTCCACCGGCGACGCCGAAGGTAACTACCCAGTCATAGCGTTCAAAGGCGACAGCCACATTCACCGCTTTGCTGACCGTCAGATTGTAGGTGGTATTACCGGTCATGATGGTTTGCTCACCCACCGTCCAGCCAACCACGCGATAGTTATTGGCCTTTCCGCTGGACACCGTGTCCGGCTTCGCGGTAAAGATGATGATGTCATTTGCCGCAGCCAGTGTGCCGCTTGCAAACGCAGAGCCATCCTTCTTCGCCGAGAGCGTACCGCCGGAGCCAGATACGCTGTAGGTAACGACGCAGTTGGCATCCGCCGAGAATACGGCGGCAATTGCAGTGCTCCCGGTGATGGAAAGGGTCAGCGTATCCGAGGTCTCGCCGCTGGTGCTCCCGTTGATCTTCCAGCCGCGGAAGGCATAGCCGGCATTCGGCACAGCGGTAAAGGTCACGATGGTATCGCCTACGACTGTAGCCGGGCTGACGTCAAGAGGCATACCGCCCGCCTCAGCCGTAACGGTACCGTTGGCGCCGCCGTAGGCAACGGAATACGATACACGCTCAAACTTTACGGAGACAGACGCGCCGATGCCGGCTTTGGCGCCGTAATTAAAGATAGCTTTGGTCTCCCCGTCCTGCTTCGCGCCGTTGACATACCAGCCCTCTATCTGATATCCGCTGTCCGGCTTGGCGGTAAAAGCGATGGTGCCGCTGATCGTCAGGGTATCCCCACTGGAAAGGGAGACGACTTCGCCGTAGGCGCTGGTAAGTACCGCACCGGTGATTACGCCGTGAGGCGCAGCAGCATAGGTAATTTTATCGCCGATCAGCTCGTATTGTACCTGCACCTTACAGGTGTCCGCTGCAGACTGCGGCACCGCAAAGGTAAGCGTATTCGGGCCGACTGTATAGTCCGAGGCGCCCACTTCTACCTTCTGGTCGTCCACATACCAGTATTTAACCATATATCCGTCAGCTGGAGAGGCCTTGAAGGTAACAACCGGCGCCGGCCAGCTTACATACGTATCGGCATATCCGCGGTGGACCATCAGACTGCCGTCGTCATCGGTAAAGGGATATCCGTCCACCGCGGCACCGCCTGCATCACTGCGGGCTACTTCCGCGGAGATGGTGCCATTGAGGCCGCCGTCTGCGCTGCCGTTGGTATCATAGATGCTATAGGAAATTCCCACCGGAGTGACCGGGATGAACTCGGCAGAAACCGTCGTATTTGCCGCCGGCATGGAAAATGTAGTGCCTGTAATGTTACTGCCTTCTATATAAGACCAGCCGCCGAAGGTATAGTCCAGATCGGGGGTCACGGATTTACGGGTAATGGTTTCGCCTTCGATGGCCCTGCCTTCGTCCTTTTCCGTGGCAATCGTCATGCTGCCGTTTGCCAGGCTGCCGACCGCAACCGTATAAAGCTTTGCCGTGATTACCGTAACCTCCAGGTCCATGCTGACCGTCGGGACGGTATAGCTCCAGATGCCGTCGCCATTGTCGTCTGTACCGTTAAACGTTGTGCCTCCACCGCTTACAGTCATCGAAATAATCCGGTAGCCGTCCGCCGGCAAAGCAGTGAATACCGCCCGGGTACCGCTTTTTACATAATCCATAGAATCGGTGCCGGCGGTTTTCCCGGTATAGGTCGCCGGCGTATAGGTTCTGTTTACTGTGGCGTTTGTCAATGTATAAGTTATTGTGCATTCGGCCTTATCGGCGAACTGTACAGCAATCCCCGCCGATGCGCCTGCATCCAGACTGTCAATCGTCAGCACCTCACCGATAAAGGGGGTTCCGTCCGCATTCAGGACAGGGGTATCGTCCAATGTCCATCCCGAAACCATCTTCCCGGTATCGGGAAGTGCAGTGACGACGATTCGTGTACCATTGCCCACCTGGGCGCCGCTGCTGAACGGCACGCCGTCGCTGGTGGCAGAAACAATGCTTCCGCCAGCTCCCGCGGTGTAGGTCACTGCGGCGTAGGCCATGGGAATAAAGCGAGCCGTCACGGTCTGATTCCCGGAGATCGCATCCAGCGCTAGGGTCGCATCCGGCGTTTCATCCACCGTCTCGTCCACCGTCCAACTCCGAAGCATATAGTTCGGGGAGGGCTGCGCGGTGACGGTCAATGTGTCGCCGCCATAAACGGTGACATCCGTGCCGCCGGCTGCGACCGCCGTATTGGCAGGGGCGTCTGAATAGCCGCTTCCGTGATAGGTTACCGTGTAGGTAAGCGTACCGCCAGCATTGGACGAAACATGAATGGTATAGCAGTCGGGATTGACCGTGAATACCGCGATGACATCCGTATTTGCCCCCAGTTCGGAAATTGTCAGCGTCTTGCCGGTTGCGGTACTGCTCACGCCGTCTTTCTTCACATTCCAGTGGTCGAACACATACCCCCACGCAGGCACAGCCGTAAAGGTCAGCGTCGAGCCGCCGGCCACGGAAAGCGGCTCGGTGTAAGCCATCGGCGTATTATTGACCCGGACGGCAACCGTATTGTTCGTGGTTCCGGTCATACCGGAAACCTGTGCTTCTGCCGTGACGGTGTAGCTGTTCTGAAGCGTGCCGACCTCGATCGCCGTATCACCCTTGATCTCAAACACATAGCTGGCGTTTCCTTCAGCCACCTGTACGCCGTTGGCATACCAGATCGCATCGGCGGCCAGGCTATAGCCCGTGCGGGGCGTTACGGTGATCTCCGTATCGCCCAAAATGCTGAGGGTTCCTGTACCGGTCGTCTCCACTACGCCACCAAAGCCGTCATCCTTTTGATAAGTCGCCTGCAGCGGACCGCTCAAGGTAAGGGTATAGCTGTCGCGTGCAAACACAGCACTCAGCGTGGTATTTGTATCACCCATGGTGATGGTGGCCGTGGATGTCCCGGTTGCCGGATCATAATCGCCGGAGAAGTTGCTGTTGATGCTGCCTGCCAGCGTCCATTCCACAAAATGGTATCCCTCTGCCGGCGTAGCAAGGAATGTATACGTGGCATTCGGCTGTACCACAGCACCGCTCTGTATGGCGTTGCCGACCGCCTGCACCGTTCCGTCATGCCCGTCATTGCTGGCTGACCGGAAAAACAGACGGTTCTGTGCGAGCTCATACTCCACTGTGATGATCGCATTATTTGCGGTGGTTTCATAGGTAAATACCGTCGACGAAGTGGGGGTGACGACCTCACCGGTCTCTGTCTTCACCGTCCAGCTTTTTACCCGGTAGCCAGTCTGCGGCGTGGCTTTGATGGTGACAGCGGTACCGGCGGTAAAGATATCATCTCCGTACCACTGATTTTCAGTGGCCGTGGTTGTCATGACGATCGGCTGATCGTTGTCATCCTTCAGCTCCGGCCGGCTGACAGTCACCGTACCGACAATTGCGTTGTCACTCCCAAAAAGTTTGGACACAATCGTCATGTCGTATTTCGGCCCGGTCAGCGTATAGGTGCTGGAAATATAATTGATGTTGTAATTCCTATAGTCGGCGCCGGGGGTACCCCCTGCCGCACCGATGATCATATACAAACCGGGGTCAGTTTCGGGGCTGATGGTCTTTTCCCTGCCGGCGGTGTCGTAGGCTCTGACCGCAAGGCCGAGATTTTCAATCGTATTGCCGTACGGCAATATTGTATCTGCGGGATTCAGCGTCAGGTCAGCCCAAGTAGGATGAGTCAGCGAGCTGTTGCCCGCCACACCGGTAAACGTATGATTGAGAGCGATGGTGATGTCCTTCCGGTTGACGACGAAGGGCCTGGCTGCGACCTCTGTCTCATTTACATAGGCTTTCAGCGTATAGCTGCCCACCGTCCGCGCAGTGAGCGATCCGTCACCCTGTACAAATTGGGGGCACACCTGGTCCTCGTATGTGATATAGGTGTAATAATAGGTACGCTTAAAAAGCACTATGCCCAAAAGACGATAAGTAACGGTATACGATCCCACATGGGTGACTGCTTTTTTTTCAAAGATTTTATAGGTTAGTCCGGTAGTCACCTCATGGGATTCAACGGTTCCGCTCGTGGCGCCGACAGACATCAGTTTGGGTGCGATCACGTCACCGTAAGTGAACGTGCTGTCGACATTCAGCAGGTACCCGCTGCCGTTTCCGGCCACATAATAGACCGGTTCCGCCGCGGAAAGCGGGCTGAATACACGACTGCCGGCATAATAGGCAGTAATTTCATAAACGCCGTCAGGCAGGCTCAGCTCCGCCATGTTCAGGGTAGCCGTCGCCACATATTCGCTGGTAGGCTCGCCAAGGGCCGCAGCATAAGAGGCCGAGTAATCGGCGCCTGTGATTGTAAAAATCACATTGCCGGTAGGGGCAAACGTGTGGTTTTCCTGTGCGGATTTAAGCGACAGAGAGACTGTTTTGGCCCCGATGTCCGAAACAAACCCACCGTCCGTCACCTTAGGCGTACGCATGGAATAATTCAGCGTAAACGGGTCGGAATAGGCGGAAATATAATAGACCTGCCCGACACTTTCATCCTCATAAATCACGTTGACGCGGCACCGATATTCGCCTTCACTGGAAAAGCCGCAGTTTTTAAATGTATAGCTGGATTTTGTGGCACCGACGATATCTGTCCAGCCATCATCAGACAGCTTCTGCCACTGGTAGCGCGGCGTCTGATCATAGGACTCCGCAATATTTACCGCGACCGTGCTACTGGTGTCCGGATAGACCAGTAAGGAATAATCGCTGACCGTTCCAGTCACGATTCCGTCGTCGTCATATGTATTTATGGTATTCTTTGTAACGCCGTTCAGTGAAATGGTCGGATACCCTTTATCCGCCTTGGTCCGGGCCGTCAGGATATCGCTGACGATGCTGCTTTTCGGCACGGCAGCACGGATAACCTGGATCTGATAATCGTAATCTGTATAATCGGCAAGATTCTCGTCGCAGTACTTATAATGGCGGATCAGGGATCCGTCCGCATCTTTTGTGGTATACCAAACATCGGACGCTGCAACAAAATGCTGCTCATAACTGCCGCTTCCGTCCGGAAACTCATAATAGCGATAGATCTGGAACCCGGAAATGGCCGCATCTGAAGCATAGGACCAGGTCAGCCCGTTGCAGCTGTCGGTAGTCAGCGTGCTGTCCTGTGCAAAATCCTTCGGCAGGTAGGGGGGGCGCGTTACGTCCTTCACTTCATAGTTTACGACAGGGAACGTGCAGCCATTGATCGCATAGGTATAGGTAAACAGCTTCCAGGCATAGTAATATCCATACTCCTCAGCCTCCGCCGGCATGTTGTACACCGTTCCGGAGTAGGTGCTCCCCTTGGAGGTAACCGTCACCTTGCTGGAACCGTATTCATATCCGGCCGATACGCCGAAGATAAAGTCAAAAGGTCCCGCACCGATTTTAAAATCCACCGAGTTGGTGTTGGTGAGGCCTTTCCCGTTTTCCTCCGTAATGGCAATCTCCTGCGAAATGCTGGCGCCGGACGCGCTGTAATCCACGCCGGCATAATCGCCGTCGTATTCAATAGGGTTGCTGTACCCAGCCACGCTGGATGGATATGTGGATGGGTCGCCTACCGTATGGGTCAGCACCGTGCCGGAAATCTGGGGAAGCTCCTCATAGTCCGCGGCGATCTTTTCATATTTTTCCAGTGGAAGCACCACTACTGCCGCCGTATGGGGAATATTAACGGACATTTTCTGTTTATCATAATGATTAACGGTACCGTCGCTGTTCATCACTGGTACATAGGAGTCATAAACGTAATATTCCATAGGGATGGAATAAAATACCACGGAGTCTTGCCCCGCGACGGTTTCATAAGAGACCGTCATCTCCATCATGGACGATTTGGAAGTTTCCCAGGTCCACCCATGGGTATAGGAAAGTTCGGACTCCATGCCGGCCACCTTGTGGCCAAATACCTCGAAATCATGCTGATAGGATACATACGCACCAATGCTGAGCGTATTGGATGTCGTATGCTCCGATCCGCTCCCCGTCGTCTTGGAAAAGCCGGTGGAAGATTCCATATAGCTTCCGCTTAAGTTCCCGCTGCTCAGATCCTCAAAATACGGAGGAGAGGCCAGCACCGCCAACACCTCAGGGTCTGAATAGATGACACCGTGTTCATTGGTATAGACAATGAACGACGTGTCACTGTCGGTATTCAGTTTGCAGAAGGCGGCAGCGGACCCAACGGAGGCAGCGACCGAGTTCACGTCAAAATCATACCCCGTTACCGCCCCGGTACCCGAGTCCTTGACCTCGGTCATTTTCCCCTCGACCCGTACCGCTACATTGTCGGCCGATAGTGAAAATACATTTTCCTCCGTAGTCAGGGACCATGACTTGATGCCCCACAGCCAGAACCACCAATTTGCATAAATCGGAACGGAATAGCTGACTTTCTGGCTGTAATATTCCGCCGAATAGTTCAGCATCACCTCCAGCGTCTGCTTGGATGTACCGGTAAAGTCGGCGGCAACCACGCCATATTCGGTATAGAACCGGCCGGGATAGGATCGGACCCAGGGCGCATAGGTCTGGCTGATATGCGTATTAAAATTGGCGTTTTGATCCAACGCTGCGAGAAGATCCAGCCCATTATCCCCATAATCAATGATCAGACTATCGATATAAATATTGGAAGCATATCCCACGCCCCGCATGTTGACGGTAGTAACATTCGCCGCCATAACCGGCAGACTGTAAAAAATATTATTGTGCTCCGACATCACGGGATAAACGTAATCTCCGTTTTCATTCTTGGAAAAGAGGTCGAAGTTTTTCGCCACGCTCTGGATAAACGTATCGTCATCGCCATTGTATGTATAGACAGCAACAAAGCGGCTGTTGAGGTTCCGGCTTGCAATATCGCTGTTAAGCTGGCCGCCCAGGATCAGGTCGTCCACATTATCGCCATCCACATCGCCATAAGTAAAAGCGCCGCGGACGATCAGCGAATTGTTATACTCCAGGCCGATGCTCACTGACTTCTGCAGCATGGAGGTCTTGGATCCACAAAGGACGACGGCTTTGCTATTGGTATACTTGGTTGGTCCGTAATAATAGCCCCAAGTCAGGGCCAGGTCATCCGTGCCGTCGCGGTTAAAGTCTCCGCTGGTCAGGGAGACCATGTTGGAAACGTAGGGACTTTCATTAAAATAATAGGTCCACGCCTTGGCCCAGCGGGCCGAAGTGAGATAATAGGTACCGGCATTCTCCTCCGTGAAATCGTTGCCGACCTGCAGGTCGTAAATCTCCACACGGGAGCTCCCCTGCTGGGGAACATAGACGGCGATTTCATCAATACCGTCGTTATCGTAATCTCCGGCGGCAACCTTCAGGTAATTATGCAGCAAATAGCTGTCTGCCTGAAAATTCTCATCCATCTGGTTTCCGGTATTGCCAATCGTCACGCCGGGATTGATAAGTGTCCGCGCATCTCCGTTCGTCCCAGTCACCGGATCAGAAAAATACAGATCCAGCCCGCCGGCCGGACTCATTCCCTTTGCGGCCACAGTAACCGTCTGTCCAGACTGCGAGGCATCCTTGATAAAGTTGCCGGAGGCAACGGCAGTGGCCGCATAGCTTGCCGGTACGGCGCTCTTTGTGTCGCCTGATGCGTAAAAATTATCCCAGGTGCTGCCTACCGGCTTATTATGTCCGTACAGAATGCTGGACGAGCTGTCCTGCATAAACAACTCGTATACGGGGTTGACCGTTGTATCACTTCGCCCATAGGGGTTGTCCAGACTGTCCAGATCCACACCCTCCGGAACTTTTGAAGTGTCAATACCCAGTGCGTCCAGTGCGTTCATATCGCTGATATCCGCTTCGCCGCTGCCGGCGAAAGCGGACAATGAAATTGCCGGCAGCATCGTCATAATCATGCAGACGGCAAGTGCCAGTGATAAAAGACGTTTCCCTTTCATATTCCGGTCTCCTCTCAATTTCCATCCATCATATGTTATTTATTAAAAACATTTAAAAGAACCAGGTATCTACAATCATTTTATATCTCCTGCCGGCACAGGTTATATCATGCATCATTGTTTTTCGATGCCCGAAAAAAGCAGATTGAAATGCCGCAATAATTGCTCTTTCAGCTGAAAATCGGGGTATCGGATGCACCATTCATAGGTAAATCCCCGCAGGATCGTAATAGATTGTTCCGCAACAATGTCGGCATCAAGCCCTGATGCAAACTCACCCTGCTGAATACCACGCCGGATCAGACTGCTGAACACAGCATAAATCTTCCGCTTATAGCTAAGCAATGCATCCGTTTCACTATTCCGGTCAATCTGAAGTCGATAGACGATTCTTATCAGACAATACCCGACATCATTTGTTATTGCATCCGCAATCCTTCCGACCAGCGATAAGAGTACATCACGGGCACTCGCATCATTGGGAAAGTTCTCCATAAAAGCTCTATAACTCAAATCCAGCTTGCTTACATATTCCATAATCAGTGCGGCCGTCAGGGCATCCTTTGAGCTGAAATGCAAATAAAACGCCCCTTTGGAAATACCGGCCTCATTTACAATTGCGTCCACGCTGACGTTTTCAAATCCGTATTTTTTATATAATGAGGAAGCACTCTTATAAATTTTATCTTTTGTTTCAGCGGCCTTCCGTTTTCGTCCGGTTGACATTTTCGCATCCATCCGATTTCTCCTCTTCCCTCGTGGTTTTAGGTTTTCTCCTGTTTTTTAGGGTGATAGCCGACAGAGCAAGACATTCTGACAGCCATACAGGTATAGGCAGATGATAGCTGACTATAGTCATTATAATTTGTGCTGCCAAAAAAATCAATATTTTGTTGGCAAAGAAAACGGTTGGATAGACTCAAAATTTACTTGTGGCACCATGCGACTATTGACGCTGTTTGGTTCCGGCATTATACTTTGTCCGCAGTCACAAATCTTCATCCGGCAAAAACTTCGGGAAAGGAGTGCGCTGTATGAACGCTCTCAGAACATATATATCAAGCCACCGGCGGCAGGCCTTCCTTTTGGGCGGCGCTATCCTGATATTCTTCGCTCTTCTATATGGCGTCGCGCATGACGAGCATTTCTATCATTCCACCATCGCGGCTGTGATCCAGGTGGACGAGCGCTATTGGAAAACTGAGACCGGTCCCAATGGAGAATCCGAGCAATACTATACACAACGCCTTAGCCTGCTCATTAAAAACGGCCCGGAAGAAGGGCATACCGCCGGTGCCGAGAACAGCTATTCCGTATCCGGCGTCAAAAGCGAACGGTATCGGAAGGGGGACAAGGTGTTCGTCACCCTGAGCAGCGATGGCAATGCGCTGACCGCTGAAATCACTGGCGTCAAGCGTGACATCTATGTTGCACTGGTGACTGGCCTGTTTTTGATTGGCATGATTACAGTGGCCGGAAAACAAGGATTTTTCACCCTGACTGCCTTCTGCATCAATATTGCTGTTTTTGTCGTTTCCATCCTCTTTTATCTCAAGGGGACTGACTTTATCCGGCTGTGCCTTCTGATGATTTTCGTCTTTACGCTGACAACCCTGTTTCTGTCGGGCGGACTTTCTAAAAAAACGCTTGGTGCGTTTCTGTCAACGCTGCTCACACTGGGTGTGACCTACGCCCTCTATCAGCTGACCGTTACCTATGTGGAGGCCCCGCCATACCATCTGATGGATTATATCTTTCTACCGCGGGATCTGGACCGCATTTTCTTGGCGGGAATCCTCATCGGCTGCCTTGGTGCAGTCATGGATGTGGCAATCACTGTACATTCTGCCGTTGCCGAGCTGCTGAGAACTTCCTCCGGCCTTGCGAAAAAAGACCTTCTTCACTCAATGCGTGAGATCGCACACGATGTCATGGGGACGATGATCAACGTTCTGCTGTTTTCTTATATCAGCGGAAGCCTGCCCATGATTGTTCTGAAGGTCATAAACGGCTATCCGCTGTATAGCATGATCCGCTTCAATATCATTTTTGAGCTGCTCCGGTTCCTCATCGGTTCCATCGGTATCGTGCTGGCGATCCCGATTTCCGGGCTGACGGCGGTGCTGCTGATGAATGGGAGGAGGAAGTCCCCATGCTGATCGTGCTCGGAATTCTCCTTCTTGTCCTTATGCTGCTTGTCGGCGGAGAGCGGGGCGGCCGGTCGTTCGTCGCCCTGATGGAAAACATCGTTGTCCTCATTCTCTGTGTTTACCTTATCTGCCTCGGAATCAATGCGATCGCAGTTACGCTTGCAGGCAGCGTGCTCTTCATTTCCGTTACGCTGGTACAGCAGAACGGTGTGAATGTCAAGTCCTATGCCTCCGTATTTTCGGTGGTCCTGGTACTCTGCCTCTTGAGCATTCTGGCCTGGATCATCAGCGCAAATGCAAAAATTGCAGGATACAGCGAGCTTGATCTCTCTGAAGAGATCAGCCGGTCCCTGTCGCTGAACATCCACATCTCCATGATGGATCTGTCCTTTTCCGTCATTATCTTCGGCCTGTTGGGTGCTGTGATGGATACTGCCATCGCCATCGCCTCGTCGGTTACCGAGTTTTATGCCAACAATCCCCTCCTCACCTGCCGGCAGCTGGTCCGTTCCGGAAGGGCAGTGGGCCGTGACATTCTCGCCACCACGGTCAACACCGTCTTTTTTGCCGGAATCGGGGAAACCATGATGCAGACGATGCTTTTCCTGCAATACGGTTATACATTTGAATCGCTCATCAATTCCAAGGCATTTTTCGCGGAGTTTTCGCTGATTGTTATCTCAAACATCGGCTGTATTCTGATCATCCCCATTGTGGCGGAGATCACCGGGTTTCTGCTGACATCCAACCATGCGTATGCAGAGCGAGTCCGCACACATATTCGCCGGCAGCAAAACCGTCCGTAAATCGCCACAGCTCCTTACCTCTTACAAATGCCGGACGGTAAATTCTATCTAAGCTGACGCAAAAAGGCACTGTAACTTTAAAGCTACAGTGCCTTTTTAAACTGGCGCGGCATAACTTGAGCGCACATCCTGATGTGGTTGCAGGCGGACATTTCACGTTTCCAACCTTGAATATTTTACACCCTATCTGATCGGAATATATAAATCCACTTCAGAATCCGGATGATCATATCCAAGAAAGCGCTGGTCGTAAAGTTCAAAGTCTTCCCGCCCATCCATCTCTTCCTTTGTGGTAAGAAACCATGTACCCCAGATATAGTCAAAGGTCTGAGGCAGCATCCGCAGAGTACCGCGATGGGTGAAGACGGCATAGCGGCCGCCGGGAATCGTCTTTGCCACAAAAGGTTCTGCTAGTCCCTCGAAGGACGACACCTCCGTTCCTGCCACTTCCGTGAAGAAAATATCTTCATTCATCGTATAGAGTGTATTGTTCTCACAGGCTTCACAGATGCCAAAAGCCCGCCCGCCCGGAATTCGGTTGGGAATCTGCGTATACAGTGAATTGGCGCGTTCCCAAAGTGCCCGCAGGCGATTGTCCCGCAACGTGGTCGTACCCCGAACTCCGGCTACCATAATCTCCGGAAGTTCCAGAATTTTTGGATGCACCGTCACGTTGCAGGTCAGATGCTTTAACAGTCCGGTATCCAAGCGTTCTTTGCTGCCAATGATGGTATCCAAACGATTTTGCCGATATGTCTGGGGGCTGACTTTATAAATCGCTTTAAACGCCCGGCTGAATGCTTCCGGGGAATCAAAGCCGTTTTCTATGGCAATATCAATAACCTTCCGATTGGTAAAGAGAAGCTTTTTGGAGGCATCGGCCAGCCGGCGCGTCTTTATATAACTTCCCACGCTTTCCCCCAGAATAGCTGTAAACTGCCGGTTCAGATGATAATAAGAGTACCCGGCGGCCTTTGCCACATCCTCTACCTTCATATCAGCGCCAAGATGGGTCTCAATGTACATTACCGCCTGCTCCAACGCCTCTCGGTAGTCCACAGCAATCCTCCTTCTTTTAAGTGATCGGCTGCCAATCGTAAGTACCCGGAGCTGCGGTCTCCAACATTATCTGTACCGCGCGCATGCCATTCTCCAGCGGTCGGGCAACATCGTAAGTATGCCATCCGTTTTCAGCCCGTCCGCCCCAGCAAAGCTCAATCGTTCCATCCACCGGTGAAAACACCATGCTCTTGGTGGTACCTAAAAACTCCTCATAATACTGGCAGCAGAGACCCTCCGGATACTTATTCAGCAGCATCTTTTTTAGCTGCTCCTTTGTGACATGGTCCTGACCCGCAAGCTGCTGTTGAATATACGCGTACCGCCTTGCCGAATGAGCCATCACACGCGGCTCCACAGACGCAAGCTCCGGTAAGACAGCATGGTTGGTTGCATACAGCAACTGTTCTGCCGAATCGGGACCAATCTGCCTGACCGCGGTGCGTCCATCGAGTGTTTCAACGAGCGCGGCATTGCCCGCTTTGTCCATCAAAATCAAATTGAGGTTGTAGGCAATTGGCATCCCCTTTAGGTATGCGAGCGCTTCCCTTACATCCCTGCAGTTTTCCAGCAGCGCACGGATAACCACCCAAAATTGGAGTCCCCTGAGCTTCGGGGCCCGCATATATGGCAGCGCCCCCACCGGGAAACCGCAGGAGCTCATTGTGACGGTAAGTCCCTGCTCATTCATACCATCATCCCGTCCGAACTGAAGTACGCTGGTACCCAAGTGTGCATATTTCCCTGTTACGCTGGTTCTGACAAGGCAGAAATCCTCTGCTTCATGGCTGAACTCGTAATTGCGTGCAAGCAGCGGTTTTCCTTCGGCGGTAAGTCTGGGTAACAGCGCGATATGGCTGCATCGGGGAATCAGATAGGTCATCCCATAAAAAAAGATCTGCTCGCGCTCTGCGTGCAATGCGTCAGCAAAGCCATGAAGTTCCTCGGTAAGGCCGGGACACCAGCGGTCAAACAGCTTTGCCGCCTCCTCTGCCTGTTCCGATCCAAAGCCCTCCACGCCGGTGGTATGTGTTGCCCGCAGCTGCGGAATCTGCGAGGTCAATTTTCCCAATTGATATCCGATTTCATAGCTTGTTCCTGCAAGCTCTGCGGTATGGGTTTGTACTGTCGGCATGATATAAGTTCCTCCCTGCGCTCATTTTCTTTAGTTTAGCAAAACAGGGGAGAACCTGCATGATATTTTCTGCTGTTTTAAAACCGGTGCAGCTGCGTTTTGTCACAGCCGTATATACCTATTTTGCTGGGTTACCGGAAACCCAATCATTAAACTTTCGGCGTATGCTGCTATAATGCTTGCAAAAGAGATGCAGAGCTGTTCACCTGTCCGGAAGAAAAAAGTCCCTCTCATATACCGTTGGAAGACAAGGGGACGGTTCATTTGTCTTTCGTTACTTTAACATCCCCTCAATCCGTCCTTTTGAAATGCCGGTAAGTCGGGCAAGCTGCCGGATCGAACACCCTTTTTCGTGCAGGCTTTTAATGCCCGCAGCCTGTTCCGCAGGCGGCAACATATGGATTCCCGA
>JAYFOA010000081.1:0-20437 GCA_034933145.1 Clostridiaceae bacterium | reverse complement strand
CGATTTTTGAATGCGGTGGTATCCGTCAGGAATACGACTTTGCGGAAAAGTATTCCGCAGAGAAAATGCAGGGAAAAGATTTTCGGATGTGGTCGGGCGACAACAGCGCCTCTTATGCCAAAGAACGTTATGACTCGTTTACACTGCTGACGGAGCTTCCATATTTTCTCGATCGGCGGATCTCGAATGAAAAGCCGGTACCGGAAACCCGGCGAGAACTGCTTGAGCAGCAGATCACGGAGAGTGAGATGCTTTCCAGGGAGCTGCGGGAAATTCTTGCAGTCTCCCGAAAATATTTGGAGAATGACAACCACTTCATGTTGGCTGTAGAATGTTTTTCTGCCGATAGCGAACATGCGGCCCAACGGAACCAGATTTGCAATGACCCTGCCTTTGCCCGGCAGGCAACCGTAGCCGAAAAACTTGACACTCTGTATATATCGAAGTTTTATAAAATGCTTCAGTACGGAATGCTTGTCCGTGCCAATGAGTTTGAGCTTGCGCGGTGCGGAGAAGATCCGGATCCGGAGAAACGGGAAAAACTGGAAGAAGGCTATGTGCGGGCGCTGACGGCACTCCGCCGCCTGGCCGACCATCTGGAGGCACATCTGGATTATCATGTGGTTCCGATCAAAAATCTGATATCCGTGCAGCTTGAAAGTGCATTTATCGTGTTGGAATATTTAGAAAAACGGGGGAATTAAAGTGAGCTTTGTAATCGACGGAAATCCGGAATACCAAAAAACCATTGAATGTTACCGGAACGGTGAAGTTGAAAAGGCACGGCAGATGGACAAAGAATTTGTGGACCGCGCCCTCCAGGAGAGGGATCACTGCCCCTGCAAGGAGCCCTGCCGCTGGCACGGCAAATGTAAGGAGTGCCTCATCATGCACCGGGGGCATCAGGACCACCTGCCGAAATGCCTGCAGCCGATACTGCTGAAGCAGGCACGCGGGCTGCTGCATCTGGCTGAAACCGATCTGCCGGCGGACTGTGCCGGCTGTCCGGCTGAGAAATGAATTGACGCATCCGGAGGTGAAATATGAAACGTTTTATCATTCGCCGGATCTTCAGCGGCCTACTGACGGTCTTTTTGGTATTTGCTCTCAATTTTGTAATTATTAAGGCGGCCCCGGGAGATCCGATTAAAACGCTGATGGGCAAGGACAACAATGACCCGGTACTCCGGGCTGCATTGGAAGAAAAATGGGGGCTGAATAAGCCCCTTGGCGAGCAGTTCCTTAATTATCTGGGCAATGCGCTCAAAGGCGATCTGGGAACATCCATCATTTACAATACTTCCGTCAACGAGACAATCGCAAAAAAGGTCATGCCCACCATGCTTTTGGGGATGTCGGCCGCATTGATTGCGCTGATCGTCGGAACGGTGCTGGGGATATATTCTGCGCAGCATGAGGGCTCTTTGGGCGACACCGTACTGTCAGGGGTCTCTTATACGCTGGACGCGATGCCCTCTTTCTGGCTGGGACTGATGCTCATCATTCTGCTTTCCAGCCGGCTTGGCTGGCTGCCAACGCAGGGGATGGTTGATGTCAAGGCCGGTTATGAAGGCGCGGCGCATGTTATGGATGTGCTCCGCCATCTGGTGCTTCCGTGCGGAACGCTGGCGCTGATTACTATGCCGGGGTATTTCCGCATCGCCAAATCATCGGTCCTGCAGGTATCCAATGAGGATTTTATCACCACGCTGCGGGCGACCGGGATGAGTGAAAAGAAAATTTTTAATAAATATGTATTTCGCAATGCGATTTTACCGACAGTTACGATCTTCGGCATTACCATGGCTTTTCTGTTGACAGGTGTCACGCTGGTTGAGATCGTATTTTCCTGGCCGGGTATGGGACGCCTGACCCTGACGGCGATCAATCAGCGGGACTATCCGATGCTGATGGGACTTTATCTCGTAATGTCCATCGCGGTTTGCGTGGTCATGATCCTTGTCGATATCACCTATGCACTGTTTGATCCGAGGATTCGCTATGAATAAGGATAAGAGTATGAAAAAGAATAACGCGACGCTTCGACAGTGGAAGGCCGCGCTTCGCAGCGACCACCAGCTTCAGGCCGCAATCATAGGAATTGTGATTCTGCTGATTCTGGTGATCACCGCTCCGCTGGTAGCTCCATTTGATCCTTATGTATACGGCGATGACAGCCTGGCAGGCCTCGGCGTCAATGGGCATCTCTTCGGCACCAACCATATGGGCCAGGATGTACTCAGTATGGTGATCTACGGGGTGCGCACCTCGCTGAAGGTGGCGGTGATTTCCGCGCTGATCTCCGGCGCCCTGGGCATCCTGATTGGCGGAATCGGCGGTTATTTCGGCGGGAAGGCCGACGTGGTCATCTCCGAGGCGATCAACGTGTTTCTGATGATTCCAACCTTTTTTCTGATCCTTCTTATCGTGGCCCTGTACGGCAACAGTCTGACCAACGTGATGATCGTGATCGGCATTACCAGTTGGCCCGGAAATGCCAAGCTGATGCGCGCTCAGGCCCTTTCTCTCCGCGAGCGGATCTTTGTCAAGAGCGCTATTGCCATGGGGGAAAGCAAGAGCCAGATTCTGATGAAATACATTCTGCCCAATGGGATTTTCCCCGTGGTAGCAAATACGACTCGCGGCATGGCGGGCGCCATTCTGACGGAGGCGGCACTATCCTTCCTTGGCCTGGGCGACCCCAATGTAATTTCCTGGGGACAGATGATTTATTCGGGAAAGGCCTATATCACGACGGCCTGGTGGGTATCCGGCTTCGGAGGTATTGCTACGATCATTACCGTAATCATTTTCTACCTTTTGGGCGACGGCCTGAACCATGTGATGAATCCCAAATATGTATACGGCAGAGGAGGTCAATGATGGAACATCTGCTGAACATCGAAGACCTCTGCGTAACCTATCGCAACAAAGAGAGAAAAGTGTATGCCGTCCGGAACGCATCTATTGAACTGAATATCGGAGACTCGCTGGGAATCGTCGGCGAATCCGGTTCCGGAAAGTCCACGCTGGCCATGGCCGCTATCCGCCTGCTGCCGCAGGGAAGTGCCGAGGTGACCGGAAAGAGTGAATTTATGGGGCAAGATATCCTGACATTGGGCGACGCCTCCCTTCGTGCGCTTCGTTGGAAGAATTTTGCCGTGGTATTTCAAAAAGCGATGAATTCACTCAGTCCGGTACACCGTATTTCGACCCAGATCGAGGATATCTACCGCGTTCATGAACCGGATGCAGACCGGCAGACCATCCGTGCCCGCGCGCTGGAGCTATTCCGTATGGTGGGCCTGCCTGAACGCGCCTATCACATTTATCCCCATGAAATGTCCGGCGGTATGCTGCAACGTGTTTCTATTGCCATCAGCCTTCTGCACCATCCGCAGCTGGTTATATTTGATGAAGCCACGACTGCGCTGGATGTGGTGACGCAAGGTCAGATCCTGCAGGAAGTGGTTCGGCTGGAGCAGGGGATGAGCATGGCGCGCATCATGATCACACACGACATGTCCGTGGTAGCGGCTTCCTGCAGCAAGGTGGCCGTCATGTATGCGGGCCGTATGATGGAGACCGGTCCTGCACGGGAGGTTTTGAAAAACCCGATGCACCCGTACTCCCAGGGATTGCTGGCCTCTTTCCCTTCGCTGCGCGGAGAACGGCGGGCACTAAATGCGATTTCCGGCTTTTTGCCGGATATGTCGGTCAGGCATGCGGGATGTCTGTTCGCAAGCCGCTGCCATAAGGCGACCGTCCGCTGCCGTGAGGCGCAGCCTGCAATGACAGAGCTGGCGGAAAGACACCGGGTGGCCTGCTGGCTCTATGGAGGCGATGCAGATGAACAATGAACATAGCTATATAGAGATCCGGGGCGTGACCAAATGGTATCCCCGGACCAAAAATTCCGTGCTGCCCGGGAAGACCAAAAGCTGGATTAAAGCGGTGGACGATGTCAATTTGGACTTGGCCAGAGGCGAAGTACTGGGCATCATCGGCGAATCCGGCTGCGGAAAATCTACGCTCGGACGCATGCTAACAAGGCTGGAAGAACCAACACGCGGCGATGTTCTGATTGATGGTACGTCCACCGAAGCCATGATAAAGAGTGACTTTCGTTCTTTCCGGCGGAAGGTGCAGATTGTGTTTCAGAATCCCTTTGATACGTTTACTCCAAGGGATACCATTGAAAAGATTTTGATGCGGCCGCTGCGCATCCACAGGATCGGAGCAGATGATGCAGAGCGGCGTGAGATTTGTCTTCAGCGGCTGGAGACGGGCGGGCTGCTGCCTGCAGAAGATATTATGCAGCGTTATCCGCATGAGCTGTCAGGCGGACAATTGCAGCGTATTTCGATTATCCGTTCCATGCTGCTGAGCCCCAGTTTCATTGTTGCCGATGAGCCGGTATCCATGCTGGACGTTTCAGTCCGTGCCGAGATTATCCGGATGCTGCAGTCACTGGCGCAGGAGCATAATGCAGCGCTGGCATTTATCAGCCATGACATCGCGCTGACCCGATATATTTCCGATCATATCGCTGTGATGTATCTTGGGCGGATTGTCGAATATGGCACGGCCGACGATGTGGTCAGATTTCCGATGCATCCTTACACGCAGGCTTTGATTTCCAACTGCGCCTCTGTAGACCCGGACGACCAAACGGAACCGATCCCTATCGAAGGAGAGCCTCCGACCCCCATTGATCCCGGCCCAGGCTGTTATTTCGCACCCCGCTGTCACATGGCTCGGCCGGAATGCTTTGAAAAATATCCACAGTATCAGCATGCGGAGAACGGTCATTATGCCGCATGCCTGGCCTTGCAGGGAGGTGAACGGGGAAAAAATAAATAATACTGCACAGCTGTTTTATCAATAGATAGAATTGGATAGGAGTGTACAACATGAAAAAAACAACCGTTTTTATCCTGATCCTTGCCCTTATGCTGGGACTTCTGGCCGGATGTTCCAACGAAACGCCCGGATCGGATGCCGGCGACGGACAGACCCCCGGAGATCAGACTTCCGCCGACGATCAGAATACCCCTTCCACGCCGGAAGGCGAGACCATGATGGACGGCGGCACGATTGCCGTTCAGATGCTGGGCGACCTCATGAGCTTCTGTCCGGACCTTACGGCCGACGATAATTTTTACGGCCCTGCGCAGAACCTTTATAATCGTCTGGTTAAGCTTGACCAGTCCAGCAGCGTCATCCCAGATCTGGCGTCCAGCTGGGATTTCAGCACAGATGGCAAAACGCTGACGTTCCATCTGAAAGACAATGCAAAGTGGCATGATGGCGAACCTGTGACCGCTGCCGATGTCAAATATACGTTCGATTATATCGCCGCGCACGATACCTGCGCCCTGAATGCCGCGATGGCGGAAGTCGACAGTATCGATGCGCCGGACATCACGACGGTCGTGTTTAACATGAACACAGTTGATATGGCGTTCCCCTCCAGCCTGGCCTGGTATGGCTGCTTCATTATGCCGCAGCATATTTATGATAACGGTCAGGAGTGGGGAGACAATGAAGCCGCCACGACCAATCCTATCGGCTCCGGTCCGTTTAAGTTCAGTGAATATAATAAGGGTGAAAATCTGACGCTGGTGGCCAACGAGGATTACCATGACGGCGCCCCCATTCTGGATAAGGTTATCTATTCCATCGTTCCGGATGAGGCGACCGCGCTTCAGGCACTGCTTAACGGCGAGCTGGATTGGGTCGCCAGCGTGCCCAACACACAGGTGAAATCCCTGAAGTCCAACGATGCTATCCGTCTTGATCAAAATACTTACCCCTCTCCGCTGCGCATCGTCTTTAACCTCCAGAATGAAACGGTGGCCGATCTGGCGGTTCGTCAGGCAATCGCCTTATGCGTGGACAGAACGGAGGCTTCCGAAAAAGCTCACGGCGGTGTAATGCCGGTTGAGTACAGTGCATATCCCCATACGGTGGCTTGGGCCTGCAATACCGAGGACACCTATCCTGAATGTGATGTGGTACAGGCGGTCTCCGTGCTGGAAGCAGCCGGCTATACCAAGGATGCCGACGGATATTATGTGCGCGGCCTGACCTGTGATGTGTTTGACGTGGCGGGCTATCCGGATACAGCGAAGCTGGTGGCGGCCAAATGCAAAGAGGCCGGCATTGAGATGACCGTTCAGGTCTATGAATACAGCGCCTGGGAAGCCAAGATTGTCGAAGGCGGGGACTGGATCTGCGAGCTGCAAGGCGGCTATCTCGGACCTGATCCCGCGGCGATGCAGAACCGTGTCGGCACCGGCGGCTGGGGCAATGTAGGCGCATACAGCAATGCGCGCATCGATGAACTGCTGGCGCAGGGTGCTTCGACTTCGGATCAGGAAGCGCGCCGTACGGCGTATTTTGAGATGCAGAAGATCCTGGTCACCGAGCTACCGTATATCAACATTGTGGATTATGCCGTATATGAAGGCGCTACTGCCACGCTGCGCAACCTGCCGATTGATGGTGCCGGCAAGTGGGGTTGGGGCGAATATACCTATACCTATTTTGTTAAATACTAGAATGGAAAGGAAAAATTACGAGCAGATCCTGGCGCTGCGGCATGAGCTGCATGCACATCCGGAGCTGTCAAATCAGGAGCGATGGACCAAAGCGCGACTGATGGCGTTCCTGCGGGAGCACACATTGCTGGAGGTCCATGACGGCGGGAAATGGTTTTGGGCAGCCTATCGGGCAGGGGAAGAAAAGAAGAATTTGGCCTTTCGGGCAGATTTCGACGCCTTGCCCATCGAGGAGCTATGTGATGTTCCGTACAAGTCCCGTATTCCCGGCGTAAGCCATAAATGCGGGCACGACGGACATGCGGCCTCCCTGTGCGGGTTGGCGTTGGAGCTAGAGACAATGCGGCCGGATAAGAACGTGTTTCTGCTGTTTCAGCATGCAGAAGAGACGGGCGACGGCGCATATGAGGCGCGCAGCTTTATTCCCGACAACCGGATCAATGAGATCTACGCTTATCATAACCTGACCGGCGCACCTAAGGGAACCGTGGTCGTGCGCCACGGGACGAGCAACTGTGCGTCCAAAGGCATGACTATTGAAATGCATGGCACGCCGACTCATGCCAGTCTGCCGGAACTGGGAAAAAATCCGGCCTTCGCGCTGGCGCATATAACGTGTGCCATCCCGGAACTGATTGCACCGGGACGCTATACCGGGATGGTGCTGTGCACGGTGATTCAGTTGGATGTGGGTGAGCATGCATTTGGAACGGCAGCCAGCAGCGGCAGATTGCTGGTGACCATCCGGGGCGAGCATGAGCAAGAGATGGACGCACTGCGGGCAGACCTGGAACGGCTGAGCCGAGCGCAGGCGGAGAAATACGGGCTTTCGTGTGCCTTTACCATTGAAGATGCATTCCCGGAGACAGTAAACGATTCCGGATGCGTCGACCGGGTATTTGCGGCAGCGAATGCCCTCGGCTATCCGGTGCTTGAACAGCCGGAGGCATCCCGTGGGTCGGAAGACTTTGGACATTACCAGAAGCGGACAAGCGGCGCACTGTTTTTCATTGGCGGCGGGGAAGATGTACCCTCCTTTCACACCGCGGCGTATGATTTCACCGACGAAATTATGGAAAACGCCATTGAGATGTTTAAAAAGATCATCGAGCTTTCATAACGGATAAACAGAAAATACCGAATGAGGCCGCGCCCCGATTTCCAAAAGGAATCGGGGCGCAGCCTCATTGATTTTCGGCAGGAAAACCGGCAGTCGAGTTATGCTGCGTGGCGCAAGTTTACATCTCCTCACGCTGCATCGAAAGTCAAAGAGCATATATTGTCCGTCTTTTCGACGCAGTAAATGGGAAGCTGCCGGTTGGTTGCCGCGGCAAGGACCGCCTGTCCCGGAGAAGTCAGGAACAGGCCCAAAGCCAGCAGTACCGGAATTGCGGCCAACATCGCGTATTTTTTTACTCGGTTGCTTCCTCTTTTCGGCGAAAGCCGGCGGAGTGCAGGAAATTCACGCGTGCGCATACAGCTCACCTCAATCTTATATTTGTACGAACCTATGCGCTGTTACGGCATGATAGAAGCTATAATGGGCGGAAGTAACATTAGTGGATCAAACGCCTTTTGGGGAAATGAGAAATGCGTATTGAGACAGTAGATTTGATGAAAAGTCGAACCGGGGGGCTGGCCAGAAAATAAGCAAGAAAACATATGTCAGTTTTAGACAAATTTTATGATTAAAAATGAGTATAACAATGAAATTCAATATACATGGCAATTCCTGGGTTGACAAAATAGGTATTAATAACTATGCTTATGTAAATTGGTAAGGCCAGAATTTATGTAATTAATCAATAGGTCAAATCAATTTGAGGAGAACTTTGAAAATTAAAAAGAAGAGGGGAGAGATGCAGATGAATGTACGCTTTATTATACGGCGCCTTCTCTATACGCTGTTAATGTTCATTTTTATTGTCACATTTAATTTTATTTTGTTCCGGATTATGCCCGGCGACCCGGTGACGATGGTGGCCAAGCAGAGCAAGTCAACCCCGGAGGCGCAGGCGGCTATCCGTAAAGCCTATGGGCTGGATAAACCAATGATTGTTCAGTACTGGAATTACATGAAATCCATGGTTACGTTTGATTTTGGCATATCATTCAACTATAAACAGCCGGTGAGCCAGGTGGTCTGGGGGAAAGCGGTCAACTCGCTGATTCTGGCAGCAATGGCTGTGCCGCTGGGAATATTTTTAGGGCTTTTGCTTGGTACGATAGCTGCGGCAGCACACGGAAAAAAGAAGGATACCATACTGACAAGTACATCCATGGTCATATATGCAATTCCCAGCTTTTGGCTGGCCATGATTTTTCTGATGTATTTTGGCGTCAAGTGGGGGCTGGTACCCATCAATGGGATGGTCACCGCCGGTAAGGACTTTGCCTCATGGGGTGAATATTACAAGGATTTGGCGCTTCACAGCGTTATTCCGGTGGTATCTTATGCGCTGGCCATTTTCGGAGGCTATTTCCTGATTATGCGAAGCAGCATGATCGACGTATTTACGGAAGACTTTGTTTTAACGGCCCGGGCCAAGGGCCTGCCTCGGGAAAAAATCATTCAACGGCATGTGGTGCCCAACGCGCTGCTGCCGGTCTCGACGATCGTTGTCACCAGCCTGGCGCTGATGTTTACCGGCGCTTTTTCCATTGAAGTATTGTTTTCCTGGCCCGGCATGGGGAGATTGATGGTGGATTCTGTCAGCCGACAGGACTATCCGGTCATGCAGGCGACAAATTATCTGGTGGCGCTTGCGATTGTTATCGCGAATTTTGTGGTCGACATTTTGTACAGCTATCTCGACCCGCGTGTCCGTGTGGAATAAGGGGGTGCATGCTGTGAACGTAAATAGTAAGCCAGAAGAGATGACTTCTGAGCAGATGCATGCCCGTGAGAAGGAACTGAAAAGGCAGAAACGAAATACCAATCTGAAACTGTTTTTTGGCAATGGCCGAGCTGTGTTTGGAACGATTCTGCTGCTAATTTTCATCCTATTGGCGATTTTTGGCCCAGTGATCTACCATTATGATCATCAGGAGTACTTTTTGGGCCAGCGCATCGGCGCGCCCAACGCGGAATATAAGCTGGGCTTTGACGAGATGGGTCGTGATGTGCTGGGCGCCATTATCTATGGGGCGCGCGCATCTCTGGCTATCGGTTTTTTTGTCACGCTGCTTATTGTTCTGGTGGGTACGACGATTGGCATCGCCTCGGGTTATTACGGCGGATTGATTGATATCGTCCTTATGCGTATTACCGAGGCATTCATGATGGTGCCTTCGCTGCCGCTGATGCTGACACTGGCAGCCATCTTCGGGCAGAAGTTTTCCAACATCATTCTGATTCTGGGCCTGACAGGCTGGCCGAGTACCGCACGGCTTATCCGCTCCCAGACGTTAAGCATTAAATCACGCAACTATGTTGAGCGCGCCCGCGCATTGGGCGCTTCCGGCGCCTACATCATGAAGCGGCATATTCTGCCGAATGTGTTTCCGTTGATTTTTTCTGAGATCATACTTCTGGTTCAGAATGCCATACTTGCGGAAGCGACCCTGGCATTCCTGGGAATCGGAGATCCCACGATCCCAACCTGGGGCCAGCTGCTTCGTTCGGCACGAATCCAGGGCGCCATTACCACGGGCAGTTGGTGGCTGTTTATTCCCGCAGGACTGTGCATCGTCTTGCTGGCATCCTCGTTTGTATTTATTGGGTATGGGTTCGACGAGATCCTCAACCCCAAACTGAGAAAGCGGTGAGGATATGGCTTTACTTGAAATCCGTGATCTAAAGACCTATTTCAAAATTACACGCGGTCAGGTTAAGGCTGTCGATGGAGTATCATTCAATATTGAGCACGGACAGTCGTTCGGTCTGGTGGGGGAGAGCGGCTGCGGCAAGACCACGACGGCGCTGTCAGCCATCAAGCTTTTGCCTGAGAACGGCATTATCGCCAGTGGAAAAGTTATTTTTGACGGGCGGGATATCACCGATCTGCCGGATGAAAAACTGTATGATTTCCGTTGGGCGGAGATGTCAATGATTTTTCAGGGGGCGATGAATGCGCTGAACCCGGTCAAACGTGTAAGCGATCAGATCGCGGAAGCGCTGTACATCCACGACAAGACTATGAATAAGGAGAAGGCCGAAGCGCGTGTCCGAGAGTTGTTTGAACTGGTGGAGATATCCCCGCGGCTGATGTATGGATATCCGCATGAGTTTTCCGGTGGCATGCGCCAGCGTGCAATCATTGCAATGGCGTTGGCCTGCAACCCCAAGATGATTATCGGGGATGAGCCGACCACTGCGCTGGACGTAATGGTGCAGGCGCAGATCATCGACCTGATCAACAGCCTGCGGGAAAAACTGGGCATGAGTCTGCTGATGATCACCCATGACCTGTCCATCATTACGGAAATCTGTGATCGGATCGGTGTCATGTATGCCGGCAAAATAGTCGAAATGGGCGATACGAGTCAGGTAGTCAAACACCGGCTGCATCCTTATACGGAGAAGCTGATCGGCGCCTTCCCTAATATTTATAAAGGGCGGCGCATGGTGGATTCGATTCCCGGAGATCCGCCCGATCTGTTTACGCCGCCTCCCGGCTGTCGGTTTGCCGACCGCTGTCATAAATGTCTTGGGGAAATTTGTCACACGGTGGAGCCGCCGCTGATCGATTACGACGGACATGGCCATTTTGTGGCCTGCCACCTGAGAAAGGGGGAGGCATGATGGCCGAGCGTGATCTGGTCGTCTCTGCAAAGAATCTGGAAGTGATATTTACCGGCCGCCAGAGCTTTTTCAAAGAATATATTAAGCACGAGAAAAAAATTGTTCACGCAGTGGATAATATTTCTCTGGATATTGGCCGCGGTGAAATCGTTTCCCTTGTGGGCGAGTCCGGCAGCGGGAAAACTACCACAGGCCGCGCGATTCTGCAGCTGACGCCTTATAATGCAAGCGAGCTGCTGTTTGATGGAAGACCCATTGAGCGTAAAAACCGGGAATACATGAAAAAATTTCGCCGACAGGCGCAGATGATTTTTCAGGATCCGTATCAATCGTTGAATCCACGGTTCAACGTCTTTGACATCGTTACTGAGCCGCTGCTGTTTGAACAGAAAAAATACACGCTGGTGGAGAAGGAAGCGCTGGCTATCCAGGCGTTGGAGTTTGCTGGCCTGCGGCCTGCGGCTGAATACCTGTATCGCTATCCACATGCACTTTCCGGCGGCCAGCGACAGCGTGTTTCCATTGCCACCTGCTTTATTATGGCACCGGAATTCATCGTGGCCGACGAGCCGGTTTCCATGCTGGACGCATCGGTCCGCGCCGATATTTTAAAACTGTTTGTAGGTATGAAAGAGCAGAAGAATACCGCGTTTCTGTTCATTACGCATGATCTGGCGCTGGCATGGCTGATCAGCGACCGCATCGCTATTATGTATCTCGGTAAAATCATGGAGATCGGTTCCGCCGACTTGATCGCCGGCAACTGCCTGCATCCCTATTCACAGGCGCTGACCAGCGTTCTGGCGATGGTGGGGGAAGAGCGGCGGCAGCGGCGCATTGTTCTGGAGGGCGAGACGCCCTCCCCAACGAATCTGCCTTCCGGCTGTCGTTTTCATCCCCGCTGTCCTGTGGCCACCGAGCGGTGCTGTGCCGAGGAACCCGGTTATACGGAAATAGAACCGGGTCACCTGGTGTGCTGCCATTATCCTCAAAAGCTCGTCTGATATTTGACCTTCGGGTTGAGTATATACTGGATATCGGATTTTGCCCGGTATCCCAAATTAAGGATTGGAGGAACGAACATGAAGAAGAAACTGCTTCTTATCACCGCGCTTATCCTTTGCGCCACGTTCCTGCTCACCGGTTGCGGTGCCCCGCCGTCAAGTACCGGCGATGACCAGACCAGCGATGCCGGACAGACCGGCGATACATCTCAGACCGGCGGTGATCAGAGCACCGATGCCGGAGAAAAAATCTTCCGTTACGGCTTTACCGGCTGGTGGCCCGACAGCAAAAACCCGCTGACCTCCGGCTATTCCATCAGCACAACCTGCTTCCACTCCAATATCTATGAGGGCCTGATGATGCAGGATGAGAGCCTGAACATTATTGGCTGCCTGGCCACCGATTGGACAGTGTCCGATGACGGCTGCACCTGGACCTTCAATCTCCGCAAAGGCGTGAAGTGGCATGACGGAGAAGACTTTACCGCCGACGATGTCGTCTATACACTGAACGCCATCAAGGATTATGGTTTGTCCCGCCATCTGAGCAGTATGGACGGCGTTTCTACCGTTACCAAGATTGACGATTACACCGTTCAGATTGTCACTGAGGCCCCCAAAGCCAATATGGTGGATGTCGGCCTCATCGATATTGTGCCGGAGCATATTTTCGGCAAAGAAACCAATGCTGACAATGCGCAGAGCTACACCAACGATAATCCCATCGGCACCGGTCCGCTGGTTTATGTCGACGATAAGGAAGACGAGTACGTCCGCTACAAAACCAACAAGGATTATTGGGGCGGCGCACCCGACTATGATGAGTTTATTTATGTCTTCTTCAGCAACGAGGATACCAAGCTTCAGGCGCTGGAAAAAGGCGAAATTGACATGTGCGGCATCAATGGCACACAGCTGGATTATGCCAAAGGGATGAGCGGAGTCACCCTCAACGATTACGCAACGCTTACGTTCCAGGAACTGGGATTCAACATGTGGACAGATCCCGCCTCCAAGGGGAATCCGATTATTCGTGACAACAAGTGCATTCGTCAGGCCATTGATTATTGCATCAATTATGACAACATTGTTGAATATGCAAAGGGCGGGCAGGGCGTCGTGTGGAAGGGCCTGATCCCGATGCAGACCCCGTGGGCATGGCAGCCTTCCTCCGATGAACTGCGTGAGTTCAGCCCTGAAAAGGCAGCCGCCTTACTGGACGCGAATAACATCAAGGACACCGACGGAGATGGTATCCGTGAGATGCCTACCGGTGAGAAGCTGAGTTTCCGTTGTGCCGTTATTGAAGAAGACTACGGAGACACAGCGCTCGTGGTCCAGAAAAACTGTAAAGATATCGGGATCGATATTCAGTTGGAGCTGATGGACAGTGCCCGCCAGAGCGAGGTTATCTCTGTGGACGGCGGTTTCGATTGCGATTTGTATTTCTGGGGCTGGAGCGGCGACTACCAGGACCCGAACTTCATCCTTTCTGTCATGACCACTGATGCCATCGGCGGCAGTTCCGACTGCTTCTGGTCCAATGCGGAATATGACAGATTGTACAAAGAGCAGCAGATCACCATTGATGCCGATGCGCGCAAGGAGATCGTCAATCAGATGCAGCAGCTGATTTATGAGGAATGCCCGTATCTTATCCTTTATAATGCCAAGAGTGTTCAGGTTTATGATTCCACGCAGTGGGGCGGGCTGACGCCTTGGCCGTCCAGCGGCGGTTCTCTTCTGAACCGGTTTACGAAGCTGAACTTGCATCTTAACTGATCCTTGATATCTGACGGTATTGACAAAGAAGCAGGAGGGGCACAGCGCCAGCTGTGCCCCACCTGCGAAATAGTGCGGTAAAGCAGCGTACTAAAAATAGTTTTTAACCGATGAATTCCTGTGTCCAGTAGCTGCCGTCCGCGACATAGCCCACGCCGATCTGCGTGTAGGAGCTGTTCAAGATATTTGCCCGGTGTCCGGGGGAGTTCATCCATCCGTCCACGACGGCCTGTGGTGTCTGATAACCCATGGCAATGTTTTCACCCGCTGCACGATAGCTGATACCAAAGGTTTCCAGCATATCGAAGGGGGAGCCGTAGGTGGGACTGGTATGCGAGAAATAATTGTTGTCATGCATGTCCTGAGATTTGATACGTGCGACATTGGACAGGCTTTCGTTCAAAGTCAGTCCCGCCAGCCCATTGGCCGCCCGCTGTTCATTGACAAGGGTGACGACCTGCTGCTCAAAGGACAGATTGTCGATGCTGCTGCCAGAAGCCGGGGTCTGTGCACTGCCTTCGCTGGACTGAGTATTTGTGCCGGTTCCGGTATTCTGGGTTGTCGTAGAAGCAGGGCTTTGGGGTTCAGCTGTGCTGTTCCCGGTGCCGCTGGTATTGCTGTTTGCATTGCTTCCGGAATTGCAGTTTGCGCTGCTGCCTGTACTACCGTTGGACCCATAGATCTTGACGCCATATTTTTCGAGTAGGCCGGAGCAGAGATCGGACAAGTTTCCGTTGACTCCGTACTGGGTGCAGGTATTGCTGCCGCTAGAGGCAGTATTCCCATTGCAGTCCTTGTTCTGCGTGCAGGCGTTTGTGTCGCACTGGGTTCCGGATTTGGGGCAGGCCGCCTGCGTACAGGAATTGGACGGTGTGCAGGTGTTTTCTGTACTGCCGCAAGATGTCTTCGGCGTTTCCGTGGCTGCAGCAGTCTGCGTCGGCGTGGACGCTTTTACAGCTTCCGTAGCAGGGGTAGTCTCTGTAGTGGTTGCCGCCGTACCCGACGGACAGTCCGCAGAGGAATTGGCGGCTGATACCGCCGGAAGGGTGGGGTCACAGGGCTCAACAGCCGCTGTCAGGTCGCTTTCAGCCGCTTCGGTTTGCGGTACCGTATCGGTCGCTTCACTGTCAAACAATTTCAGGAATCGATCAAACAGCGCCTTCAAATCAAGATTAAACACATATTCATATACAGATTTAAAAGAACTTGTATTCAGATTTGAATCGGAGCTATCGGTACAAGTGGTGCTTTCCGGAGAAAGCGCGGCAACTGTTCCCGCAGACAGGCTGAAAAGCATCATTGCTACGGTCAGAATGCAGATTAGCTTTTTCATGTTTGTTACCTCCTTGTAACCATTGTAACTCTTTTGATACTTTTTTCAACCGGAAAATGCTTCCGTTTTATTTTTTGACCAGCGATACCGAAATTTATATAATAAGATATGTGCTAAAAACATAAGTCTGCCCGTGCTGCATGTGAGCATGGCACGGGAATGCAAGCACATGGCGATTTTAAAAATGATAATGATTGAGGAGAAAATCATGCCGAGACTGGATAAAACGCGGATAAGCATGTATGACCTGCTGATTTGTCTGACGGATGCGAGCGATCTGATCAGTCATGAAGTGGCATATCATCATCAGCAGGTTGCTTATTTGGCTTACCGTATCGCGGTGCATATGGATTTGCCTGTTGAACAACAGAAAAATCTGATGCTTGCAGGCCTTTTGCATGATGTAGGCGCGTTTTCTCTGGAGGAACGGCTTTCACTGACGGAAGAAGAGACACCGAATTCAAATGATCATGCATTTCGGGGTGCAAGGCTGCTGGAAGGGTTTTCACCCCTCAGCAGCGCGGCTGAGATCATCCGGTATCATCATGTACCTTGGATGGATGGCGAAGGCAGCAGGTTTGCCGGTAAGGAAGTCCCTTTTCTCAGTCATGTGCTTCACCTTGCGGACAGAATTGCTGTTTCCATCAATCGTAACGAAAATGTGATTGATCAGATCGGAGCTATTCGGGATAAAATTTCTTCACAGCGGAATGCCATATTCCCGTCAGAACCGCTGGATGCCTTTCTTGAAATCAGCGGAAGAGAGTATATCTGGCTTGACATGACGTATAAGCCGCTGATGTACCTGCTGCCGGAAATCATGACGTTCGACGTGGTGGAACTGGATCTTGACCAGATGATCGATCTAACCCATATATTTGCCAACATTATCGATTTCCGAAATCCGTTTACAGCCAAACACTCTGCTGGAGTGGCGCGGACGGCGGAAAAACTGGCAGCCCTCGCAGGGTTTTCAGAAAACGAATGTAAGATGATGCTGATTGCAGGGTATCTTCACGATCTGGGAAAGCTGGCTGTCAGCAAAAGTATATTGAACAAGCCTGCCGCACTGAACAGCGAAGAGTATAATGTGATCCGCAGCCACACGTTTTATACCTATCGGCTGCTGCAGAAAATCCGGGGCTTTGAGACAATTAATCAATGGGCATCATTTCATCACGAAAAGCTAAACGGGAAAGGGTATCCGTTTCACCTGGAGGACAGTGATATCCCCCTGGGCTCCCGGATCATGGCAGTTGCGGATATATTTACGGCAATCACAGAGGATCGGCCCTACCGGGCTGGGCTGCCGGCAGGGCGGGTCAGGGCTATTCTGCAATCCATGGTGAAAGATCACTCGCTTTGCCCGTATGTCGTATCGCTGCTGATGGAGAATTTTGACATGATCAATCAGGCACGTCAAAAGGCACAGAGAAGAGCGAGCGCTGATTACCGCTATATCACAGAGCCCGATTCGCATATCCGGAAAGAGAAATAAGAAGAATGCCGCCGGAACACATAGCATCCGGCGGCATTCTTTGGGCGGGAAGGACCTTCCAGGGCAGTATACCCGCTTTCAGATCGAAAAAGGGAGAAAATGAAAAACTGCCGTCGACCGGAAAATCCGGACTGCGGCAGTCTTGTCAGGACAGGGCTGTTATCTTCTGAAGCAATCGCTGCAATATACAGGACGATCGCCGCGCGGCTCAAACGGGACCTTGCAGGGCTTTCCGCATTCCGCACACACCGCGTCGTACATCTGGCGGGGAGCGGCGGCGTTGCTGCGGGGGCTTCCCTTACGGGAGGAACGGCAGGATTTGCAGCGCTGAGGTTCATTCGTGAAGCCTTTTTCTGCATAAAATTCCTGCTCACCGGCAGTGAAGATGAATTCTTGTCCGCATTCCTTGCAGACCAGGGTTTTGTCGTTGTACATGAAATACCTCTTTAAATTAGTGCACCCGATCAGGTGTCCTCTTTATGTTACAACGAGAATTGATTTCTGTCAATAAGAAATTTGAAAATAATATGTGCCAAAAAATTTGCGAAAAAAAATTATCGTAGGCTTCCGATGATGTGGAAAATTTTAGGGTGGATTCAACCCCCCAAAGGGGAGTTGCGCTTAAACAGATCCAGGAAACCCATAGGTTTGCCGGTTAGAAAATTGACAGCGCCCTTGGGTATAAGCAAAATTCTTGAAAAACAATTACAGGAGATAATAGTAAGGGCAAATATCCTCATAATGTCCGTCTTTCATACGGAACCCGCCGGGAATAGTCCCAAGTGGTTCAAAGCCAAGCCGCTCATATAGATGCCTTGCGTGCATATTGGTGGCAACCACAGCATTAAACTGTAAGATGGTGAATCCATGTCGTTTGGCCTGAACGAGACAGTCCTGTACCAGCGTTTCCCCTATGTGCAGTCCTCTACTTCCAGAACTTACTGCATAGCTTGCAATGCAAATATGCCCGCATCGGCCCACATTGTTCGGATGGAGTATATAAAGTCCCAATATTTCATTGTTTGTGCAGTCTTCTGCAACAGCGCAATAGGTTTGCTCCTTGAAAAATACATAGCCTGTTTCTGGGGTCAAGCAATCTTCCTGAGGAAAAGCAATTCCGTCCTCCACCACTTCATTCCAGATACGAATCATGGAAGATACGTCTGCATCCGTATATGCTCTGACTTTTATATTCATCTTTCGTAAGTGTTCCTTTCCGCTTATCTTTTTGCCATAGCAGTAATTTTTAGCCGATTTGTGGTAAAAGGGAATATGGGTATACCTTCACATTCCTACTCCCAAACATACAGACAAGCGACTCCGACTCAATCTGTCGCTTTTTTACACAAGCCGTTCTTTACGAGTTCACTTTTTTACAAATCTAACCATGCCCATGCTTTCAGTCCGCCTGATTTCTATTCAAACAAATAGCTTGTCATAGAAAGAGCGCCGAGCACACAGGAATCATTGAAGACATGAACGTGATCTGTCTCAGCAGATGCGCCTAACACATAAAGCAAGGGCGCAAAATGATCTAAGGTAGTAAAAGCAAGAGAAGCCGATGAACCGGCCTGCTCAAAATGGATCACATTCTCATCGTTTCGGCTCAGGACATTGCTCTTAATATAATCATCAAAATCTTCAGCCCAGGGGTATCCTCCATCCATATTCCAGTTTACTCTGGCGAGGTTATGGACGATATTTCCGCTACCGAGAATCAAAACACCCTCTTTGCGAAGCACACGAAGTTTTTTGCCTATCGCCATATAGTCCTCAACTGAGGCACGACTGTCCACGCTGAGCTGAAAAACGGGTATATCCGCCTTAGGATAGATTCTGCACAGGACAGACCAGCGTGGCGATGATTATCGCCACCTGGGCGGATCGGTCGGTGATCCCACCGGACATGTGTGCTTTTGCCATTCAGACCGGCACCCGCACCGCCGACGACGGGACGGACTGGGCCTTCTTCGGCAAGGTGGCAAAGAAATACGGCCTGCGGTATCGGCAGACCTATTACAATGCGGAAGCCTTGGCGTGCGTCAACAGCGGTGGCATGGTGGTCTGCTCGATGGGCAAGGGCCGGTGGACAAACGGCGGGCATTACATCCTGTGGTACGGCGTGGACGGAGACATGGTGCTGGTCAATGACCCGCAGAGCTCTGCCGCGAGTCGGAGCCACGCCCCCATCGCGGACATGTACGCACAGAGCAAGCAGTATTTTTGCTTTTGGCCGCCGGAGACGGCAGCACCAGATAAGGAGGAAGAGGACGAAATGACACAGGAGCAGTTTAACAAGATGGCGGACGCCTATCAGGCGGCGCAGGCCGAAAAGGAACCGTCCGACTGGTCGGTCGATGCCCGCGCCTGGGCAGAAGAACAGGGTATCATCACGGGCGATAGCAAGGGCCGGATGCAGTACAAAGCCCCCTGCACCCGTGAGCAGCTGGTGGTATTCCTGAAGCGGCTGACAGAGACGCTGGACGCAAAGTAATCTATAGGCAAAGGCAGAGCTGGGGGAGCGATCCCCCGGCTGACCCATTAGGCCCTGTATCTTCCCTACGTCGTTGGGGCCGCACTACTATTTAAAAATATCTCCATCAGTTATGTTGGAAAACCACGTCATAGATGAAGAGTCTTCCGCATTGAAAGCAAGTTCTTCATCAGCTATATCAAAAGCATAGTGGTATTTGCCGTCCTCGGTTTGTAATTCTAAAATGCTACCATTAATACTGTATGAACCCCGCCCTATATAGCTACTTAAAGAAGAGAAGACAAATGTAAATTTTCCATCCTCCGCTAAAGTGATATTGGGTTTTACAGGATCATCAGATGCTTCAAATGTATAGGTTCTTAATGGCAAGGATTCTTCTTCATTCCGCGTGCAGCCTACGAAAACAGACAGCAATACAGCCATGAGCAAAAAACAGCTAAGTCTTTTCAAATAAACCACGTATAATGAAACCATCTCGAAGGGGGTGGTTTCATTAATTCTCCTTTCATTAAATTTGTTATATGGCGGGAGTAGCTACCCGCGGTATAATCAGAACAAGCACTGTGGATTTGTACAAATAATTTACAGCTTGACTGTTCGGAGGTGACTCAAAACACAGCGGCTTGAATCAACTCGATTCTTAAATCAATATTCCTTTGTTCACGACTAAGGCTGTTGCAAGGGCATTTGACACAGCCAGCTTTGCTATACTCAGAAATGGCTATGCAAAATTTTATCATTTGGGTCTTGACACCTATTGGCAGGTATAGTTGGTCACCTCTTATAGAATCTACATATTGTACCAAATTATTTTGGTACTGTTTTTAGTCATTGAGAAGTCATATTTTGTCATCCAGCTGCAATATGCTTAATATCCCTGCTGGGGGGGAGCGACGGCGGTCTGTAGGAAAGGACTCGCACTGGTATGTAATACTGTTTGTGACTAAGATAGCGGTAATAATTACAACAAACGACGATTCTACGCCTTATAAAAAAGGCGTAGAATCGTGAAGATAGAT
>JAYFOA010000080.1:0-47775 GCA_034933145.1 Clostridiaceae bacterium | reverse complement strand
CGCGCTCCCAGCTGAGCTACGCCCCCACATGGCTTATTATGAAGTTTTTGGTTTGACAGGTTGCTGTTGCGGAATGTATTTCCGCTGAGTGGTTTTATTTGCACCTCTCGACCTCTCGGATGCGAACCGAACGCTCTACCGCGCGGGCCGGTTTTAGCACAATTCAAACTATAATAAATGGTTTGAAAGATGCTGAAACCGGCTCGTTTTCTTTGTTTTCAGACTTGCCGACAATGCGAATTTAAGTCGGCAAGAACCAAAAATGAAAAAGTCCCTAAAATGCGTAACTCGCGCGGTAACCACGCGAGTTACGCATCTGATTTTCAAGGCGGGATGTGGCTCATGCGCTTAGTATGCCGTTCGCATCCGTTGAAAGCAGTTTTTACTACACAGCTCATCGAATAAGATAAGTTGCTGAGTTTGCTCATAATCTTCACGGCCAATTTTCGTTTTACGTCCGCCTTTATTGGTTCAAAAATGTCAACCAACCACAACATTTGGATCAAAACGGCAAGTCGTCATCTGCCTCATCAGAAATTTGAGGTGCTTGTCCTTCGACGATAAATCTCGCTCTCTCATATAATTCATCATAGGTAATAATTTCCGGGTTATGTATTTCGCGACGAAAACGCTCAAAAGAATTGCGTTTATTCCAATTATCTAGCTCGCCCGTTTTTCCAATAATAACGATTCCTTTGGGCGATATAGTATTAACCTCCGCTAATCGCTCATGATTTTGTTCTGTTCTTGCGCCAGATATTTCCCATTGAGCGCAATTAACTTGGACCTGTGAAATTGCGCCAGACAGTTCGCTACTGGCCCCCCATACGCCATTTCTGTATGCTGTCCCCTGAATAAGGGGACTGGTTGGCTTTTTGATTTCGACTAGGCAAGTAAATTTAGTTTCTGCCTCCGTAGCAGTTAAGAAATCGCCGCGCTGGCCACCTGCTCCGGTTATGTCCGCACCGCCATAGTTAGGTTGATTCCGTACATTTCGCAATATCTGATAACGTAGTCCATATCCGAATATCCATGTGTTGTTTTCAAAAAAATTTTGCCAGGCATTTTCTGAAAGAGCGTTATCGCTTAGCATTTGTTCAAAACTATGAAGCACGGTAGTCCTATCCTCTTGTAGTCTGGAATTAGCCAGCCTAGTTGCAATTTCCGGATTATCTTGAACGAGTTGGTCCCATACTTCCTCTCCATAATCAGCCTCAAGCAATTTTCGAATTATACCTGCTTTATTTTGGTCGTTTATAACCAGCGCATTGGCATCGGAAATTGTATAGTTATGCTCTCCATAGTGAACGCCCTGCTCTTCAAGCACTAATCTTAGTTCTTCTAATTTTTGATACAGTATGCTGATTGCTTCCGTAGGCAGTGTGATTTTAATCCCTTCACCTTCGTGAAGCGAGTTAAAATTAACGGGTACGAGATCCTCACCATTCCCGTTGGCATCTTTCCGATATCGTATAATATCTCCACGAATACCACCTGGGTGCATTGCCGCCTTAAATACGGTTTTTGTCTTTGGCGTTTCGTCGAGCAAGAATTCCTGATCTACTTCTACGAAATCGTTTCCTTTACTTTGGGTAGTAATAATCTCCATAATAATCCTCACTATTTCGCATAAAGTATTATTCAGGTCCCGTCATATTCGCAATCTTCGGGTAACAATCGGAAAGCGATAGAATATTATAGCGTCAAGTATAATTTATGTTTATGTCATTGTTAACGAAGAAAGCTGCGACAATAAATAAGCATCACTATTTGAATTCTTTACTTTCAAACGTTCGAGGATAGCATTTTCGGTCTCGGGACTCCAATATATTTTTAGTTTTTCTTTTGCGCGCGTAATTGCCGTATAGAAGATATTATGTGTAATACGTTCCTCGGTTTCATTCGAAATAACGATTTTCACCGAGTCATATTCCAAACCTTGCGCTTTATGAATTGAAACGGCATAAGCAACCTGAAATGGAACTACGGTTGAATCATTATCGTCGTCATCCTCATCCGTACTACGATATTTGTTAACGCTAAAAGAAATAATAGAATTCCCCGCGTCAGACTCACCTATAAGCTCAAAATCGTACCCCAATGCATCGATTTCATTAATTGACTCATCAAGTTCAATATCAAACCATATCTGCTGGTCCTCGGGGCGAATACCAACAATTCTCCCCTTGGAGTTATTGTGTATGAGTGGCGAAAATATATTGGACTCATTGAACAATATTGGATCGCCGATTTTATAAATATTGATACCCCAAAGGACCCCATCACTTGGATTACTGTTCTGAAGAAATCGATTGATATTATTGATACCATATAGCCCATCATAGTTAAGGCAAAGAATAATCTCATCATTCTCAGTATGCTCGAATATTGATTCGTCAAGTTTAGTTGTAAACTCGCTCTTAACTAGTGGCTCCAGAATCGCATCATCAATATTTCGAACGCGGTCCCACACCGTAAGAAGCTCTTTATTTTTAGTTCGATAGGGATGTTTTAAATTAAAAATAGAGGTTATTGGAACAAATTTCTGCGCAATACTGAACCAATTTCCAAAATAGATCGATTCAATCTGGTAAATGTCTCCGACTAGAACAAGCAATTTAAAGTCTGCCTTTTCTAATACTTTTCGCATATCAGCATTACTTACTGTGCTGCACTCATCTATAAAAAGGACGTCACAGTCCGTATCGTTGTTCTTCTTAGACAGGAACCTTGCTATTGTGCTATAACTACTGTTCCCTGCAGTAACTTTTCGCCTCATATTATCTACGGCAGGATGTGTATTTGCTAAATATATCTTTTTCTTATCCGCCCAGAAATTTGAAATATGCTTAATTAATGTTGATTTTCCAGTACCGGCTGATCCATATATTAGCGCAACATGTGAATCGGAGAACATCTGGCGTAGCGCCTCTTTTTTACTTCCGTCATCAATTTCATAAGACTCATGTGTTATCCAAGAATCAACAGAGTTCATATACTGAGACACTCCGGTCGAGGCAAGCTCCTGCAGTTTCTCAATTATCGCAGTGCTATCATCGGCGCATTCCTTTATGTAAATATGTTCCTTATAGACTTCAAGCCTTCGGGCGGCGTGTTTATAATAGAGTGACCTATTATATTTGCTAATCAGACCATCAATATCATCAAAACCCTCGATATCCTCTTTAGATGTGAATAGCCGCCCCTCAATTTCTGTATTTTTTTTGATAAATCTCGCAAAAATCTCATGCTCGTGTCCATCTATTGGAATTGATTCAAGCAGATCGTAAATTCGGGGATTGTGGTTTCGTAGAGAAGTGCAGTAGGGCATCTGATCAAACGGTATGCAACCGTAGGATAGATAAAGATTAGATAGTTTGCCGCACTGTTCGTTCCATAGCTGCCACTTTATAACCCTATTATTCATTTTGTGGAGTAGATACCGGATAACATTAGTACCAGACTTGCAATTAACAATAATATCCCGGCATTGATCGAGAAGCTCATATATCTTAACTGACTGAGCTCGTGACAATACTTGAGCCTTAATGGAATCATAATAGATTTGATCGCTTTCTACTAATTCGGTTAAGGACATTCTTACGATTGTAAGATATTTCATCAGTTCCTTATACTCATTGGCATTTGCACTGACACTTATGCTCGGACCAAAAATCTCGGAAAGATTCTCCCACTCGCATGGACGAATTGAAACTGACCAGCTATCAATAACTTGGACCATCATATCCTTGTCGAGGATATGGATTACATCATTATGAATGGAGAATTTTACTGCATAGTTATCAATAATTTCATGCTTAGTAAACGCAATTACTCGATCAAACTTGCTTACCTTGGCATTTGCAGCAGTGAAGGTGATCTCGTAATAAATATGCTGGTTTACAAAAAACGGTTTAACCTTCTGTACATAATACCTATCACTATATGGAACGGGATTGCTTAGGCGGCTTGGAGTTTCAATTCTTTCAGCAATCTTAGCATAATAATCTGAGAGCTCAGTATCTGTATTTAATGGAAAATCCTGAATATTTCCGAGCACCTCTAGGTTGTATATATTCTTAAGATATGTCTTTATCCTTAAGAGGTGCTCATAATATTTCAGCATTAGCCGCTCTGATCCGTCCTTGTCTATCGTGTAATGGGAGATGGATTTCTGAAGCATTTCATGGAATCTATAAAGAAAGCGCAAATCGCCGCGTGCTTGCATGTTTTTAAGCGAGGCAACGTTTAGGTTATAATCATTTGGATTAACATCCACCCCATTAGAGAATGCTTTTATGGCAACATACTCAACAAAATTTCGCACATGACCAAGTATGTTTTGACTCAGCAGACCTCTTTCGGAACTATCAAATCTCGAAATATTATCGCAGATAACCGCATTGGTATCGAGAATTGCTTTATCAATTCTTAACATGCTTAAGTCTCCCCAGTTGCTCACTATGACAAGCTTGTCATTGGTTTATAAACAAAAACAAATAATTTATAGACAATATGGAAATTAACTGATTAAATAAATCACTCATGGTCGCCCTGAGAATTTACGAATTAGATTTCCATTCAAGAACCATTTTTTTATTTAGTTTTGCGATATTACAAAAATACTCATTAACTGCTAAAGGGTCTCCCTGAGGATCTTCGTTTGCATTCCTAATCATACACATAGTACAAAACTCTTTATCTGGACATTGGATACATTTCGGAAAATCCTTTCTTCGCAAATTTCTTAAGTATTGTACTTTTATTGAATCGTTCCAAATCTCACTAAGGGATGTTTTGCATATGCTACCTAAAACATAATCCTGCCAACCAGCGCAAGGGTAGACATTTCCGTTTTGTGCTATGCATATGGATGAATGACACACACTACAGATGAAATCGTCCGGCTTCATTTCTTTTTTCTTTTCAGTATCCTTTTCCATTTTTTCCAAATAGTGAGGCTCATTAACAATCCTTTGGTCAACAACCTCTTTGACATCGTTTATGGACAGGCGGTTACTCAAATTCTGTGTTGTATGATTATATCTTGCTATAATGACGTAATCACTGCCGACGTTAATGTTATGTTCTTTCCCCCAATTTACAACATCATAATAACAATTCATATTTTGCTTCATTATTGGGCAACTGATTTGTATAGGAATGTCATTTTCTATTAGCGTCAATATTGCGTTCCTAGTTTTTTCAAAGCTCCCCTTTGTTTGGGTTATCTCATCATGAATATTGGCATTCATTGAATATAATGATGTTTGGACACTCAAAAGGTGATTTCTTTTCATTTCTTCAAGAATGGCTTTATTCAGCAAAGTTAAATTACTAAGAATATTTACAGAAAAATTGTATTCATTACATTTTCTCAAAAAATCAATAAAATTGTCGTGGGTCATTGGCTCCCCACCACTTATCGTTAGATGTAATAAATTCATTTTTTTACATTGTTCCAAAATATTATAAAACAGATTAGGGTCCATACTTTCTGTTTTATCTTCGTGTGGAATATAACAATGTACACATCTTTCGTTACACTTGCTTGTAATTTCTATATGTAAGTTTGCGAGTTGAGGCTTGTTTTGATAGTATTCATCAAAAAACTCTTGTGTGGATTTTTCAAAACCTTTATTTAGAGAACAATCACATTTTTCCGTGTTTGGTTTTACTTTCTTGTATGAGAAACCCACGTCTTTTTTGTTGCATTCTTGCAGGGTTTCACCAGATACAATAAACCCATCCAATTCAAGCAGGTAATAAAACTCTTTAGCATCATTCTTTATTGTTTCAATGCTCACACTTGTAAAGTGCATGCTTATCTTTTCGGCTAGGCAATCAAGCGTCTGCGGTTTTTGCCCTAAAACAGATAAAAATACTGCACCACTCTGAGATACAATTTTATCTCCAATGTCATTGCCATCATCATTTGCTTGTTTATATCCAAAATTTCTATTGTCTGTTATATAGCCAAAAGATCCATAGTCTCTAAATATGACATTGGATTTCCGTTTAAAATACATCTTAATTTCTCCTTGACAATCTGGCGACGATGTTATTTGCATAACATCGTCGCCATCGATTGAATGGCCGCTTAGCGTCCGCCTGGCTTCGGTGGATTACAGGGTCTTCCGCTCGGTTTACTATTTGGGCGGCACTCTGCCATCCGCACTGTACTTTGTGCTAAAATTACAGGCTTTTCGTATGTCATATTTTTCACCTCCTTTCTCATTGTTTAGATAGTTACCAGTGATACCTGAAAATTATTGTTTACTCACCTTGTTGAATCGTAAATCCTGCCCATAGGATTGCTTGGGGTAGAAAAAGGGATATTTCAGAAGCAGATAATGAATACCATTACGGTATAATTGGAATTCGCCCAAAATAACGCAAACCGCTCTACCTAATGGCAGAGCGGTTTTCATAACTGGCTGCCATCCAAATGCTGGGACAGGCCCGGTAGTCTTACGTCGCTTAATTTCGTAATCCTAATTTATTATACTGGAAATTATTCCTTTTTTCAATCTGTTTCACGCTGTTTCGAGTGAATTTATGACGTGTTTGTCAATCTTGTCGTTTTAGGAGGTGATTGTTAAGCAAAGCTATATATGAGTAAGTAACCAAACTTTGAAATGGTTCGCCAGAAATGGTGGGCCATTTCGCTATTTTGGGAGGTGATTTTGAACCATGACAAACGTAATTGCTATCGCCAACCAAAAAGGCGGCGTTGGCAAGACCACGACCTGCGCTAATCTCGGCATCGGGCTGGCGCAGGAAGGAAAAAAGGTGCTGCTGGTGGACAGCGACCCGCAAGGCTCCCTGTCAATCAGCTTGGGCAATCCCCAGCCCGATCAACTGCCCGTGACGCTGGCGACGATCATGGGCAAGGTGCTGAACGAAGAACCCATCGACCCCGGTGAGGGCCTTCTGCACCATGACGAGGGTGTTGACCTCATGCCCGCCAATATCGAGCTTTCCGGCATGGAGGTTTCGCTTGTCAACGCCATGAGCCGTGAGAAAATTCTGAAGCAATATCTGGACGGCGTGAAGCGCCAATACGACTATGTGCTGCTGGACTGTATGCCCTCGCTGGGGATGCTCACCGTCAACGCCTTGGCCGCAGCCGACAGTGTACTCATTCCCGTTCAGGCGCAGTATCTTCCGGTCAAAGGCCTGGAACAGCTTTTGCAGACAATCAACAAGGTGCGTCGGCAGATCAACCCAAAGCTCAAAATCGACGGTATTCTGCTGACGATGGTAGACAGCCGCACCAACTACGCCAAGGAAATCAGCGTCCTGCTGCGGGACACCTACGGCTCAAAGCTGAAGGTTTTTGACGTGGAAATTCCCCACTCCGTCCGCGCCGCCGAAATCAGTGCGGAGGGCAGGAGTATTTACGCGCATGACCCGAAGGGCAAGGTTGCCGAGGCGTACCGTGAGCTGACAAAGGAGGTGCTTAAGCTTGAAAAGCAGCGCCAAAAACATAAGTCTGAACAGTTACGATGATATTTTCTCCACGGAGGAAACCCGCGAGGACGCCAAGCGGGAAAAGGTTATGGATATGCCGCTTTCGGAGCTGCACCCATTCCCTGACCATCCGTTTCAGGTGCGGGATGATGATTCCATGAAGGGAACCGTGGAGAGCATTAAGGAATACGGCGTGTTGGTTCCCGCCATTGTCCGTCCTAGTGCGGACGGCGGCTATGAGCTTATTTCCGGCCACCGGCGCAAACACGCCTGCGAACTGGCGGGGCTTCCCACCATGCCGGTTATTGTTCGTAATCTGGACGATGACGCCGCGACCATTATCATGGTTGACAGCAATATTCAGCGTGAGAACATCCTGCCGAGCGAACGGGCCAAGGCGTATAAAATGAAGTTGGACGCCATACGACGGCAAGCTGGTAGACCATCAAAAGAAAATTCCCGACAAGTTGTCGGGAATTTAGAAAGTGCTGCAATTATAGGAAAAGAATCCGGTGAAAGCGGCAGACAAGTGCAGCGGTTTATCCGGCTCAACGAGCTGACGCCGGAGCTTCAGCAGATTGTGGACGATAAAAATATCGCCATGACCCCCGCTGTGGAGCTATCGTACCTCAAACCGGAGGAACAGACACTCTTGCTGGACACCATCGAGAGCGAACAGGCCACCCCATCGCTCTCCCAGGCCCAGCGGCTGAAAAAGTTCAGCGCGGAGGGGCATCTGAACGAGGACAGTATGCTGGCCATCATGTCCGAGGAAAAGAAACCGGAGAAAAACGACCTCACCATCGCGGGAGATAAGGTCCGAAAATACTTCCCGAAATCCTATACGCCCCAGCAGATGGAACAGGTCATTCTCCGGCTTTTGGAGGGCTGGCAGAAAAAGCGGCAGCGGGATCAGGAACGGTAAAATAACCGGCGTCTCAGGCGTTCCGAAAGGAGCGCCTTTTTCATGCCCGCACGGAGGTGATCGAGCATGGGCGAACAACGCTTTGACTAGGGAGAAACATGGCGTGGTTTCTAAGGTGCAAGGAGTCCGCTGCGAAGGCTGGCGTCCAGCTTCCGGTAAAAGAAGAAATCACCTTTACCAATTTTATTCGGGAATAAAAACTCGGAGAGAGGGAGCGCGATGCGTTGAAAAGCAAATTTATTGCCCTGAGTCTTTCTGACGGTTGTGCTCTTAGAATGTTTTTATAATGGAGCAGTCAGAAGACCGGCTTGCCGCCCGCGGCGGAAATCAGTTCATCCCAAAGCAATGAGGATAGCGGCCTCATTCAGAATGTGCACAGCGGTGTAGATACGATGGAAGCCGGATCGCCACTTGCGACGGTACCAACCCGGAGGATTCCATTACACGAGAGCGGTTGACGACCACTCTGTACCGATATGCATAGTGCAAAGGACGACACCACGCAGGGTGGCATGGCAATACGGGAATTTACCGATTACGACAGCATCTCCGAATATGCCCTGCCCACGCTGAGTTGGGCGGTTAATGCCAGACTGGTACAGGGCAATAAAATCTCTCAGCCTGAAAACACAGCAAATAACGAATGTCAGGGGCAAACCTGCCAAAAGGTAAGGACGCAAAGCCGCAGGATCTAAGGTACCTTTAGAGTGCTATGATAGTCTGGCCGCAAAAATTATTTTGAGAAGCCTGCCCTCCATTCATGAGGGCAGGCTTCCGTACATTATAAGCTTTTACAAGGCAACTACATGAGGCCGTGCTTTGCATAACAGCCATGGCAGTGAGAAAGGATTTGCCATGTGTATTTGTATGAAATTCGCCTGGGGGTTGAAATAAAGACGGCGAACTATGCAAATGTAGCAGATTTCATATAATTACATATTATCGACAGGCAGCATTTTACTATAAAAGGAAAAATGCTGCCTTTTTCTGTTCGGCAGGGAATTTCAATGTACGACCGTTCGAGGTACAAAGCAGTCCTCAATTTTTTTCATTTCACACAAACGTATCAATAGTTCACTGTCGCAGCCCTCCGCTTCTGAAATTCTGATTCACCATCAAAATTTCAGAAAACGGAGGAAAAACTTATGACTAAAGTTAATTTACGGGATTATTACCCCTTCTACAACAAAGATATATTCATTGATGTATCAGATGAAATTGCGAACGCCCTGCTTGAAGCTGAGCGGCAGGAAAGGACTTATAGACGGCGCATGTACCGATATAAAGCACAGTATTCTCTTGATAAGGAGGACGGGATTGAACACAACGTTCTTTTTGTATCCCTTTCGCCCTGCGAAATTTATGAGCGGAAGGTTACATACGAACAGCTTCATGCCGCCATTGCCTCTTTGCCGGACAAGCAGGCCAAGCGTATCTACGCTCATTACATACTCGGTATCAGCCAGACCGATATTGCGCGTGCGGAGGGTGTGGATTCCAGAAATGTACGTAAGTCAATCAGCAAGGGACTTCGGAATATGGAGATTTTCCTAAAAAAATATCGCTAGGGGTATCCTATCAGGCCCCCAAAATGTCATGGTTATTGAGAGATGATTTTTTACTCTTAACTGTAGTTTGAAAACTGAATATACATATTGCAGGCACAAAACCCGCGTGGCCGGAAGGCCAGCGACATAAGGCACGCCGCCAAGACGACAGCTTCAGGAGGTGATCCAAGACAAGCTTTCCGAGCGAGAAGCGCAAGCCTTAGACCCGGTTCGGCACACCGGGCGCGATGACAGCGCGGGGGATAATGATACGTTCTCACGACCTCCCACAGACTTGAGGGGGAGCCCTTCGATATTCGCCAGCCTTACAAGCAGCGGTATCGCAGAGCTGCGACAGCTACGCCAGTAGCGGCCTTATGCAGTATCCCCAGCGCCGGGGTGCGTGGCAAATACGGCGAAAACAACCGATAAGTAATCAGTAAAGGGACAGCCACTCTGGATGTATCTCTTGTAATGGTTGCGTAAAAATCAGTGTGGCTGTCCCCCAACTATTGAACCGAAAGGAGCATCCATCTATGGAGCATAAAACATTAGAACCCTTTTCTTTAATAAATCAGCAGACCGATAGAAGAACCCAGGTGTTGACGATAGAGGGATGCCGTGTAAAAGTCAATTATCTCCCATCTGAAAAGAGGAAAGAAAATGTCCTTGGCAATATTCAAGAATCTCTGCTTACCGCCTGCCAAAGAAAATAAGACGCGCGGCAAGTTTGCATGTACTCATACCAAGTGCCATAATGATGATGTACACTGCTCCTTGACAACCGAATATTGAAACGGAAACGAGCCATATACATCATCTTTCAGATATCTAAAGCGAGGTAATGTATATGGATAAACTAATAAATAACAATACTTTCCCCAAACGTGCATATTGCCTTTACCGCGTTTCCACGCTTGGACAGGTGGAAAAAGACGACATCCCTATGCAAAAGCAGTGCTGCCGCGAATTCGCGGAAGCGCAGGGCTGGACCATTGTAAAAGAATTTTCCGAAAAGGGTATCTCCGGATTCAAGGTGTCCGCGAAAGACCGAGATGCCATTCAGCATATCCAACAGGATGCTGTTGCCGGGAAGTTTGATATTCTGCTGGTATTTATGTTTGATCGTCTCGGACGCCGGGATGATGAAACGCCTTTTGTCGTGGAATGGTTTGTAAAAAACGGCATTGAGGTCTGGAGTGCGATGGAAGGTCAGCAGCGCTTCGATTCCCATGTTGACAAGCTGATGAACTACATCCGCTATTGGCAGGCCTCTGGAGAGAGCCTGAAAACCTCCGTGCGTGTGAAAACGAGGCTGAGCCAGCTCACCGAGGAGGGCCTGTACACCGGAGGCTCCATCCCCTTCGGATATAAGCTGGAGAAGAAAGGCCGCGTCAACAAGCGCAACCGCGAGGTTTTTGACTTAGCCGTAGATGAAAATGAGGCTGAGATCATTCGCCTGATCTTTCATAAATACGTTAACGAAGGGTACGGGGCACAGCGTCTTTGCCGCTTCCTGCATGACAACGGGATTAAGAGCCGGGATGGCAAAGGATTTCCCAACACGAGTCTGAACCGTATAATCAAAAACGTTATGTACACCGGCATCATTAAAAACGGTGACAGTCAATCGCAGTATATCGACGAGCTACGGATCATCGACGATGACGTGTTTGCCCAGGCGCAGGAAATCATGCGGCAGAGAACCCAGCCCCATAGCTCCATTCCGCTCAACTGCAAGGGAAAATCCCTGCTGGTGGGAAATATCTACTGCGCCCACTGCGGCAACCGGCTGACACTTACCACCAGTGGGAGAAATAAAAAAATGCCTGACGGCACCATTCAAAAAGAAGTCAGGATGCGGTATCAATGTCACTACAACGTAAGGCATCCCGGAGAATGCGAAGGGCAGTCCGGCTATTCTGTAAATAAAGTGGATGGCATTGTCGATCAGCTCGTCCGCATGAAGTTTTCCGAGATCGCTGCGGCATCGGAATCTGAAATTCTTTCCAGCCAGCATGAAAAGGATGTTGAACTGGCAAGGTCAAAATTCGAGATGGCGAAGAAATATCTGTTGGACAAGCAAAAGGAACTGGACGATTACAAGAATGAAACCCTCAAAGTCATTCGCGGCCAAAGCAAGCTGAGCATCGACCTGCTGAATACATTGGTATCCGAATCAGAATTGCAAATTCAAGAGGCTCAGACGAGTGTAAATACGGCAGAGGCGGAGTTTCAGGAGTTACTTGAAACCTCGGAGGGATTGAAGCGCGAGTACGACCAACTGTTAAGCTGGGCGGACCTGTACGACAAAAGCTCCTTTGAAGCAAAGAAAATGATAGTATCGCAGTTCATCAAGGCTGTTCGCGTCGGCAGAGATTATAACATTGAAGTAGATTTCAACGTATCCTTTGAAGAATTGCAGGGCTTTTGCACCGGCAATCCAAGGCAAGATAAAATGCAGGCACCCGAGTCACGCACCGCATAAAAAAGTTCAGGAAAACCCAAATAAATTGGATTTTCCTGAACTTGGTGGAGACGAAGAGGATCGAACTCTCGACCTTACGGATGCGAACCGTACGCTCTCCCAGCTGAGCTACGCCCCCAAATATTTCCAATTTTACTGATGCGAACCGAGTGGTTGCCAAGTGAGTTACACAACTGTTGCTGAAACCGTACCGCGTGCTCTCCCAACTGAGCTACAGGCCCATATGCTGTTTTGACGCGAGATTTATTATACCATACTCCTGCAAAAAGTAAAGAGTTTTTTAGAAAAACCGGCACATACTATTTTTAATCCTGATACCGGAGGCGATCCCTTTGCTGGTGCCTTTTGTCCGAACGCTGCTGCTTTATCTGGCCATCGTCGTAGCCGTCCGACTGATGGGAAAACGGCAGGTAGGTGAAATGCAGCCGACCGAGCTGGTCGTAACCATTCTGGTCTCCGCCGTTGCATCCGTACCCATGCAGGATATTGAAATCCCGCTGGCACACGGCATCGTTCCCATCCTGACACTTATTGCCGCCGAGGTGCTGCTGTCCGCACTGTCGCTTAAAAGCTACCGATTCCGCCGTCTGATGACCGGCAAGCCGGTACCTGTCATCTCCTGCGGGCAGGTAGATCAAAAATCCCTCCGGAAATTACGGCTCAGCCTGGACGATCTCTGTGAGGATCTGCGGTTGGCTGGAGTATTCGATCTCCGGCAGGTAAAGCTTGCGCAGGTGGAGACCAACGGACGGCTCAGCCTGCTGTTGGAAACCAAAGACGCCCCGGCAACGCCGCGGGTTATGGGCCTGTCACCCGTACCGGAAGAGCCGTTCAGCATCCTGGTCTCTGATGGAGTCCTTTGCGAAACCGGGCTTCAGCAGACGGAAAAGACCCGTGAATGGGTGCTACAGATCATCAAAGCCAACGGCGCTGCCGCACTGGAGCAAGTGTTCCTTCTCTGTGCCAACAAACGGGGCGACGTGATCTTTTCCCGAAAGGAGTGAGCACATGCGCTGGCGTGTTTGGGTAGCAATGGCGTTGCTGGCGGCCATCCTGGTCGGCGGCATCATTACCCTGCGTCTGACTGACCGTCTCTGCAGTCATCTGGCCGCATCGCTGGACGCCGCCTACTCCGACGGCTACGGCTTTGAAGAAGCCTACGCATTCTGGCGGAAATATACAAGCTTTTTCTCTGCGCTGGTTAATCACGACCGCGTAGACGAGATCAGTCAGGGATTTGCTCGGGCACAGGCATTTCTGGCGGCCGGCACGGCGGATGAATACCGCGCAGAAGTAGAAAGTCTGCTGCTGCAGCTTTCTCTGATCATGGAATACGACCATCCCACGGTACGGAGCCTTCTGTAGGCCCTTGTCTTTACCTCTCTATAAAAAAAAGGTGCCGCGGCGAAGATCCCTCGCCGCGGCACCGGGCTGCTGTATAAAAATCAGCTTTTGCCTTCCCGTAAATAACGAGTGCCGAATTCTTCTCTTGCCGCATTTGTATATGTCCTTACAAACTGCGACTTGGCATTCGTATAGGCATCGCGGTCATGCTCAAATTGTTCTTTCAGGCTTAGTTTCAGTTTTTCATATTCGCTGGCGGTCTCCGGATGGGCGCGCAGATAGTCCCTGAAATATAGCTCACCCCAGTCGCCTAAGCGCCGTACATGAAGATGGAACACCCGCTCTGCAAACCCAGCAGGCGTATAGCCCTTATTCAGGTCCAGCGCCTCCTCCGGCCCCCGGGACATCAGAACCCATCCGCCGCCGATCAGTCGGGCTGTTACGCCATCCTGATCATAGCCGCTCTCCAGTTCCAGCAAGATGTCCACGATCGGTTTTGCAATCAGGCCGGGGACGGCCGTACTGCCGATATGACTGATACGGGAAACCGGATAGCCGTCCAATAAAGAGATATGATTGGAACGTTCTTCCTCATACCATTTTTCATATTCGGGATTGTGTGCCCGCAAAATGATCGGAAACAGCTCCCATAATTCTGCAAGGCTCATGTCCTTCAATTCCTTCATCACCTGCACCCGGTGCCTTTTCACAGCACCCGCTCAAAGCAAATAAAATCTATATCATAAAGATGGGCCGACCCCACCTCCCGATAGCCGAGGCGCCTGTAAAGATCAGTCGAAACTTTGTTTGTCTTTGCCGACATGTGCCGCGTGGCCTGGTAGCCGCGGCGGCGCGCCTCCTCCGTGATCAAGGTGGTCATCCGGGCGCCGATCCCCTGGCCCTGCAGCGTCGGTTCCACACCCAGGCGCATCAATGCGCAGGACGGCACATCGATCCAAGGCAGCGGCAGCTCATCCAGATCGTCACGCGGAAGCAGGGTAACCGCAGCAATAATCTCTCCGTCCCGTTCCAGCACATACAGGCCGTTCTGCCGCAGATCCTCTTCGGCAAAAGAACGGTTCGGATAATCATCATCCCAATCGGACGAGCCGTTTGTGCGCCCTACTTGGGCGCAGCGAAGGTAGAGTGCTGCCACCGCGTCAAGATCACTCTCGGCAGCAGCGCGAAAAATTTCTTTCATACGTATCCTCCTGCAGATCCGGCGGTCACCTCAAAGAGTCCGGATCCACGTCATCAAAAATTATAATTTCCGCTGTCGTCGGTCTGCTCACCTAGGACGACCGACGCCCAGTAATAATTACCTTTGCGGTAAAACGTCAGCTTTACCGTGTCCCCTACGGCATATCCGTTGCGGGCAGCGCAGCCTTCGGACACGGTAGTGACCGCTGTATCGCCGATCTTCGTAATGATATCTCCCTCCCGGATGCCCTGAGTATAGGCATCAGAAGAAGAATTGACCGCCGTGACATAGATCCCCTGCGGCAGGCCATAAAATCTCGCCGCCATAATGCTGATGTCACTGCCGGAAATGCCGACCAGCGGGCGGCCGGTTACATAGCCGTTTTTCACCAGTGTTTCAACGATAGGAATTACGGTGTTGATCGGAATGGCAAATCCCAAGCCCTCATACCCAGTCATGCTGACCTTGACCGATGTAACGCCAATTACCTGCCCGTACTGATTCAGCAGCGGCCCGCCGGAATTCCCCGCATTAATTGCTGCGTCAGTCTGGAGAAGGTTCATGACAACGTTATTGACCAACACGTTGCGGTTGACCCCGGATATGATGCCGGCGGTAGCCGTTCCCAGCAGCTGCCCGGTGGGGTTGCCGATGGCGATGGCGGCCTCGCCTACCTCGACACTGTCACTGTCGCCGATCTCCGCAGCGGTCAGGCCGGCAGCTGTAATCTTCAGTACTGCAATGTCGGTATATTCGTCGCTTCCAATCACATAGGCGGGATAGCTGGTACCATCCTCTAATGTGACGGTGATGCTGTCGCCCCCGGAAATCACATGGTTATTGGTGACGATATATCCGTCCTCCGACAGGATGATACCGCTGCCGCGGCTCTCAGTGGAAAAAGTGCTGTAAATTTCCGTGGTGACGCCGACTACCGCCTGCTGGGCCTTCTGGACCACATCACTGACGTCCTTCACATAGACGGCGCCGCCATCTTCCGGCGTATCTGCAGGCGAAAGATTCAGTTCGTCTCCGTTTTCTTCCTCCTGGGTCTGCCCGGGGGCCGGCTGCGCTTCTCCATTCCCGGTATCCCCGCTTTGAGACGGCACATCCGTCCCCGCAGATACAGGACCCGTCGCCGTGTTTTCCCAAAAAGTCAGCGGAGATCCGCCCATCGCCAGCCCTACTCCGACGACCACGGCCACCAGCAGAAGAAACAGCAGGCCCATGGTGCCAAGCCCCTTGCGGACGGCCTTGCGCCTTTTTTCCGCATTCAGCTCTTCGTAGGACTTGTAGGGAAAATATTCATATTCCGGCCGATCGTGATTGTCCGTCATGTGCCTGCTCCTTTTGTCATTCGATACCCATTGTCGGCCCTGAAAGGGCCGGCACCCACCGATCACAGCGGCGCGTCATTTTCCACTGTCCTCAGGCACGGAAAACCTGAATTCGGTCTCGCCATCCTCACTTTTTGCAAATACGTCGCCTCCGTGCTGATTGATCACGGTCTTGACGATATACAGGCCAAGGCCGGAACCTTTGCCGCTGCCCGTCCGCGACGCATCTCCCTTGTAAAAACGTTCGAACACATGCGGCAGGATTTCCTCCGGTATCTCTCCGCCCGTATTGCGGATGGTAAACTGGAGCCGTCCGCTCCGCTCACTCAGCAGTATGGTAATCTTCCCGCCGGGATTTACGAACTTTACGGCATTGTCCACCAGATTATAGACCGCCTGAAAAATACTGTCATGGTCAGCATTCAGATCCTGTTTTTCCGGAATCTCCAGCTGCACGTCAATCTGTTTTTGGGTAAAGGCCTGCTCAAAGCTGATGATGATGCGCCGGATCATCTCGCTCATGTCAAAAACTGTTCTGTTCTGTACACCGCCTGTCTCCAGCCGTGAGACGGTCAGCATACTATTTGCCAAGCGAGCCAGACGTTTGACCTCGTCGGAGATAATGCGGAGATAATGTTCCTGCCGTTCCGGCTTGATCGTTCCGTCCAGAATACCGTCAACAAATCCGGCGATGGTCGTCATAGGCGTGCGGATATCATGGGAAACGCTGGCGATCAGGCCCCGGCGGGTCATCTCCACATTCTCCATGGAGGAAGCCATGCTGTTGAAGCTGGCTGCCAGATCGTACAGCTCATCCTGTCGCTCCGGCAGGGCCACGCGGGCACTATAGTCCCCGCGGCCGAAGCTCCGCGCCGCTTCGGCAATCTGCTTGAGCGGCCGGACCGTGCCGCGGACGACGATCACCGTTGCCAGCAGCGTCAGCGCCAGCACTACCGTGGTCAGCAGGATAAAAGTCCCGGAGAGCTGATGATACAGGGTGGTGGCAGAAGAGGCGGGGACGGCGACAAACACCACCGCGTCCACCCCGCCGGAAACATTGGGTACCGACGCACCGGTGATGTAATATTCCTCAGAGAGATAACCATAGAAGTCAGACCGCTCCATATAGCTTCCGGTGTCAAGCACGCTGCGTACCGCCAGCGGAGGCAGCACTCCATTCTCCTGAATATAGCAGTTGACGCCGGTGGCAATAAAGGCCAAGTTGCCGCCCGCATCGCCGACATAGATCACGCCGTCGCAATCCGAGGCCAGCTGGCGCATATTTACCAGATAAATCCGGGTAAACTCTTCACGCCAGGCCGTACTGCGCCGACTGGTATATAGCGTCGCGGTGGTCTGTACCGCTCGGTTCTCGGTCTCGCTCAGCAGCTTTTGCTTCTCCTCTATGGCAAACCGGTTGACCTGGTAGATAAACGAGCTTCCCAAAATGGCGAACCCCAGGACAATCACGACCGCATAGATCAGGAAGTTTTTTGCAAACAGGCTTTTCACTTATTCCCCGTGTCGCCAGCGTTCATCAGCTCAAACTTATAGCCCACGCCCCAGACCGTCTTAATCTCCCACTGGGAAGAAACGCCCTGCAGCTTTTCGCGGAGACGTTTGACATGCACGTCAACCGTCCGTGTATCGCCGAAGTAATCGAAGCCCCACACATCGTCCAACAGCTGCGCCCTTGTAAAGACCCGGTTGGGTGAGCTGGCCAGGAAATAAAGCAGCTCGATCTCCTTTGGCGGGATCTCCATCTTTTCTCCCTTGACGATAATATTGTAGGATTCCTTGTCAATGACGAGATTGTCAAACTCCAGCTTCTTCGGCACCTCCTCCGGATCAAGGCGGCGAAGGACAGCGTGGATGCGGGCAATGACCTCCCGCATTTCAAACGGCTTTGTGATATAGTCGTCGGCGCCCAGTTCCAGTCCGTTGACCTTATCAAAGGTCTCACCTTTGGCTGTCAGGATGATAACCGGCGTTTTGGAGACAGCGCGAATTTCACGCATGGCCTGCGTGCCGTCCATCACAGGCATCATCAGGTCCAGCAGCACCAGATCGGGATGCAGACGCTTGAAAGCGCGCACGCCCTCCAGTCCGTCGCCGGCCGTCTCAATCTGGTATCCCTCCTGGGACAGGTAAAGCTGCAGCAGCTCACGGATATTGACGTCGTCCTCAACGATCAGAATGGTCTTTGCCATAATATGTCCCCCATTCGGTGTTTTCGTGAATTTAGCTATATTATATAGCAAAATCGGCACAATTCCATAACGAAATTGTAAACAAGCCAATTTTGTACGGAATCCTTGCACCGTTTGGCTACGGATGGTATACTGAGCCTGTTCATCATCGTTATTTTCAGAATGTACAGGGAGGTTCGCGGTATGATCGATTATTCCAAGGTCGTCAGCCCCGTCGTCGCCGGGATCAAGCCGTCCGGGATCCGAAAGTACTTCGGCATGGACGAAACCATGCCGGATGTCATTTCCCTCGGCGTAGGCGAGCCTGACTTCGTCACCCCGAAACATATCCTGGACGCCGGTATCGACGCTCTGCGCAGCGGGAAAACGGGGTATACCGCCAACAACGGTTTAATCGCCCTCCGCCGGGAAATCAGCCGCTACCTGGAGCACCGGTTTGGCTTGGCCTATGACCCCGAGGATGAAGTGCTCTGCACTGTCGGCGGCTCGGAGGCCATTGATCTGTCCATCCGCGCCTTTCTCCAGCCGGGCGACGAGTTCCTGATCCCGGAGCCTTCTTTCGTCTCCTATGCTCCGCTGACCGCCATTGTCGGCGCGACGGCGGTGCCGCTCAAAATCGTCAAGGAAAGCGGTTTTAAGCTGACGCCTGAAGCGCTGCGCACCGCCATCACGCCCAATACCCGGATGCTGCTGCTGTCCTATCCCAACAACCCCACCGGCGCCATCATGACAAGAGACGAGCTGCAGGCCCTGGCCGACATAGTCCGGGATACGAACATTCTGGTGCTCAGCAATGAAATCTATGCGGAATTAACCTATGGAGCCGAGCATACTTCCTTTGCTGCCCTTCCCGGCATGCGGGAGCGTACCATCGTCATCAGCGGGTTCTCCAAAGCCTTTGCCATGACCGGCTGGCGCCTCGGTTATTGCTGTGCTCCCCGGGAGCTCATGCTTTATGCGGCCCGTCTGCACCAGTACACGCTTCTGTGTGCGCCCACGCCTGCCCAGTACGCCGCCATTGAGGCGCTGCAGAACGGCGCGGAGGATGTTCGCTACATGCGGGAGCTGTATGACGAACGGCGGAAATATCTGTATCAGACGCTTCTTCGCCTGGACTTTGACTGTTTTGAGCCAAAGGGTGCGTTTTATATCTTTCCTGATGTCTCCATGTACGCGAAGGACGGCGGCGAATTTGCCGAAAGCCTTCTGACCGACGAAAAGCTGGCCGTCATCCCCGGTGAAGCTTTTGGCGAAAGCAGCCGGAACCATGTCCGCATTTCCTATGCCTATTCCCTGGATCAGCTGAAGGAAGCCATGCGCCGAATGGAAAGGTTTGTACGCAGCCGAGGCAAATAAATCGGTTCATTGGTTTTTGGCCCGCCGAGGTATCCCGGCGGGCTGTTTCCGTTGCCGGCGTTCCCTCCGATTTTAACTTTTCGGGATCGGTATTCCCCCTTAGAATACTATCCCCCATTCAAATGGATTTTCCGCCCCATACTCCGTACAGCATCGATTTTAATGTCCGAACCTGCCCATAATATTTTGCATCAGATGCTGGCCGATCTGCATACCGGCCGAGGCCGCCAAATTTTTTCAAGTCGATTCAGCAGCCGGTGACGGCCTGTTTTTATCCATTGTATACATTTTGATATGACGTCTGTGCAGTATTTATGGCGGTTCGGCCATTCTGCCGCGTTTTCTTCCCGGAATGTGAAATATTTATCAAAAATATCCGAAATTGAGGCGGGAAAATTGTTGAAAATATGATTTTTCCCTTGCGTGGGGGCATATATCGTAATATAATATAAGGTGCTTATCATTAAGTGAGGTGAGACTATGGCACATACGTTCAAAGGCGGCATCCATCCCGACGGGCACAAGGCCGCGACCTCCGGAAAGGCGATTGAGCTGCTGAAAGCGCCGGCACAGGTAATTCTGCCGGTATCCATGCATATCGGCGCGCCCTGTCAGCCCTCCGTGAAGGTCGGTGACCATGTGTTCCTGGGACAGATGATCGCAGATTCTCCCGCGCCGGTCTCCGCGCCGATCCATGCGACGGTATCCGGCACGGTTTCCGCCATTGAGCCCCGGCTCCATGCCAACGGCTCAAAAGTCCTGTCGATCGTCATTGACAACGATTATCAGGACGAACCGGATCCTTCCATCAAGCCCATCGATGTGGATGCACTGTCCACGGATGAGATCAACAAAGCGATCCGGAATGCCGGCATCGTCGGTCACGGCGGCGCAGCGTTCCCGACCCATATCAAGATCTCTTCCGGTCTCGGCAAGGTGGACACCGTCATTATCAACGGCGCGGAATGTGAGCCCTACATCACATCCGACCATCGTATCCTGCTGGAGTACCCGTGGGAAGTCGTGGGCGGCGCCAAGATCCTTCACAAGCTGTTGGGTGTATCCGAGGTCAAGCTGGCCATCGAACAGAACAAGGAAGATACTTTCCCCGTTCTGCGCGAATATCTGCCGCAGGACGGCAGCGTCAAGATCTATCCTCTGGTTCCCAAATACCCGCAGGGCGCTGAAAAGCAGATCATCAATGCCCTGACCGGCCGCGAGGTTCCCTCCGGAAAGCTGCCCGCCGACGCAGGTGCGGCGGTATTTAACGTCGATACCTGTGCCGCCATTTACCGGCTGTTCGCCACCGGCATGCCGATGGTCCGCAGAATCGTAACGGTATCCGGCAGCGCGATCTCCAACCCGAAAAATCTGGAGTGCCGCATCGGTACACCGGTCGAAGCCCTGATCGACGCCTGCGGCGGCTTCATCAATCCGCCCAACAAGCTGCTGATGGGCGGCCCGATGATGGGCAACCCGCTGTTCAGCCTGGAAGTGCCGGTCATCAAGGGCACGAACGCCATCCTCGCTTTCTGTCAGGATGAGTGCGTTACCGCCAAGCATCCCGCCTGCATTCGCTGCGGCCGGTGCCTTGACGCCTGCCCGATGCATCTGATGCCCACTTATATCTATACGTGTTCTGAAAAAGGCACGACCACGGATCTTGAGACCTATAACACACTGGACTGCATTGAATGCGGCGCATGCACCTATGTCTGTCCTGCAAAGCTGCCGCTGGTTCAGGGGATCCGTGCCGCCAAACAGCGCGTCATGGACGCGCGACGGAAGAAATGAGGGATGAAAGATGGCAGATCTGACAAAACTGAAGGTTAGTTCCTCCCCTCATATCCGGAATGAAGACAACACCCGGCAGATTATGCTGGACGTACTGATTGCCCTGGTTCCTGCGCTGGCCCTGTCAGTCTTTGTATTCGGTGCCCGTTCTCTGGGCCTGGTAGTCTTCTCCGTCATCAGCTGCATGTTTTTTGAATGGCTGTATGAGATGCTGCTGCGCAAGCCCATCACGGTGTCCGACGGTTCGGCAGCCGTCACCGGCGTACTGATGGCCTTCTGCCTGCCCGTCACCGTTCCCTACTGGGTCGTGCTGATCGGCGCTGCCTTTTCCATTGTGATCGTCAAGCAGCTCTATGGCGGCATCGGCAAGAACTTTATTAACCCCGCCCTCGGCGGCCGTGCATTTCTGATGGCTTCCTGGCCGGTGCTCATGACCGTCTGGGTCAAGGTACGTACCGCTCTTCCCTTGTTTTCCACGCCGGATGTTGTGTCGTTTGCGACGCCGCTGTCCGCTCTGAAACAAGGTGCGCTGCCTGCCGTCTCCCTCTCCGATATGGCGCTGGGCATGATCGGCGGCTGCATGGGCGAGACTTCTGCGCTGGCGCTGCTGGTTGGCGGCCTGTGGCTGCTCTACCGCCGGGTCATCACCCTGCATATCCCCCTGTCTTTCATCGGTACCGTGGCAGTGCTGACCTTTATCTTCCCCAAGGGCAACAACAACCTGCAGTGGATGCTCTCTGAACTGCTGTCCGGCGGTCTGATGCTGGGGGCCATCTTCATGGCTACCGACTATGCCACCAGTCCGGTCAATCGGAAGGGACAGATCGTCTATGGCATCGGCTGCGGTGCCCTTACCGTTTTCATCCGCTATTTCGGTTCTTATCCAGAAGGTGTCTCCTACGCCATCCTGATTATGAACACCTGCGTGTTTCTGATCGAAAAGGCAACCAAACCTGTCAAATTCGGCTATGTCAAGCCTGTGAAAGCTCCGAAAGGAGGCGACAACAAATGAGTATGGGTAAATCCATCCTGCGTCTGGCCGGCATCTTGTTTATCATCACGGCCGTTGTCGCCGGCGCCCTCGGATATGTCAACAACATTACCAAAGACAAGATTGAGGCGATTCAGGCCGAAAAGGTACAGAACGCAATGAAGGAAATCGTACCCGATGCGGAAGGCTTTGTGGAAGTCACGGACTTTGTCTCCGCGGACAAAAATGTCGTCAAGGTCTATGAGATCCGCACCGGCGGCGCTTTTGGGGGGCTGTGCGTGCAAGTAGCTCCCAACGGTTTCGGCGGGGCGATCAATATGATCGTCGGCGTTGATGCGGAGGGCAAGGTTCTGGGCGTCCGCATCACCTCCATGACAGAGACCGCCGGCCTTGGCAGTAAGACCAACGATGCCGAGTGGCTTGCTCAGTATACCGGGCTGTCCGGCACGATTAACTTGGTTAAAAATAGCAAGACCGCGGAGACCGATGTAGTCGCCATCTCCGGCGCCACGATCAGTTCCCGGGCGGTCACCTCTGGCGTCCAGTCCGCGCTGGACTTCGCCGCAACTTACCAAGGAGGTGCACAGTAATGAGCAAGCTTTTGGCACAGTTCAAGGAAGGGCTCTTTACCAATAACCCTGTACTTGTCCAGCTGATCGGTATGTGTCCGACTCTGGCAACCAGCACTTCGCTGAAAAACGGTATCGGCATGGGTCTGGCGGCCACCGCCGTGCTCATCTGCTCAAATATCGCGATCTCTGCACTGCGGAAGATCATCCCCAACAAGATCCGCATCGCCTGCTTTATCGTCGTCATTGCGGGCTTCGTAACGGTGGTTGATCTGCTGCTGCAGGCTTATCTGCCTGATTTATCCAATTCTCTGGGCGTCTTTATCCCTCTGATCGTGGTCAACTGCATCATCCTGGCCCGCGCGGAGGCCTACGCCTCGAAAAACGGCGTCCTTCCCTCAGCCATTGACGGTTTGACCATGGGGCTTGGTTTTACCTTTGCGCTCTGCCTGCTGAGCACGATTCGTGAGATTCTTGGTGCCGGCACGATCTATGGTCTGCCCGTGTTCGGTGACCACTTCCAGCCGGCTATGATGCTGGCGATGCCTGCCGGCGGCTTTTTGACGCTGGGCTGCCTGATTGCTGCGTTCCAGGTCGTCATGAAAAAAATGAAAAAGAAGGGGGCGTAAACCATGAGCTTTCTTGAGATTTTCTCGCTGGCCCTGGGCGCCATCCTGATCAACAACTTCATCTTTTCCCGGTTTTTAGGCTGTTGCCCCTTCCTCGGGGTCTCCAAAAAGACCGACACCGCCCTTGGTATGGGCCTGGCGGTCATCTTCGTCATCACCCTGGCATCGGCCGTCACTTACGTGCTTAATACCTATGTGTTGGTGCCGCTCCACCTGCAGTACATGCAGACGGTGGCGTTCATTCTGGTCATTGCCGCGCTGGTACAGTTCGTTGAGATGGTGCTGATGAAGACCATGCCCGCCCTCTATCAGGCGCTGGGCATCTACCTGCCGCTGATCACCACCAACTGCGCCGTCCTGGGCGTCGCACTGCTCAATGTCCAGTATGACTACAATTTCATCCAGTCGGTGATTTTTGGCGCTTCCGCGGCCATCGGCTTTACTCTGGCGATCGTCCTGTTCGCTTCCATCCGCGAAAAGCTGGTGTTTGCTGACTATCCCAAGGCCTTTGAAGGGTTCCCCATTGCGCTGGTGACGGCTTCCCTGCTGTCCATGGCGTTCATGGGCTTCTCCGGCCTCAAGATCATGTGAGGTGCCCGATATGCTGAAAGAAATTTTGTTTCCGATCCTGATCCTGGGTGGCCTTGGCCTGTTCTTCGGCGCCGTTCTGGCTGTCAGCGCCAAGATCTTTGAGGTCAAGCAGGACGAGCGCATTCCTCTCGTGCTCGAATGCCTGCCCGGCGCCAACTGCGGCGGCTGCGGCTATGCCGGCTGTGCCAACCTCGCCGCTGAAATCGTTGCCGGCAACGCCAAAATCAATGGCTGCCCGGTGGGCGGTGCTGCCGTCGCCGAGAAGGTCGCCGCCGTCATGGGCGTCGAAGCCGGCGAGATCGATCGGTTGGTTGCTCATGTCAACTGCCGCGGCGGCGAAAACGCCAAGCGCAAATACAATTACGAAGGCATTCAGGATTGTCTCGCCGCTTCCAAGGTAGCCGGCGGACCGCTGGAATGCACCTATGGCTGTCTGGGTCTTGGCTCCTGTGCCAAAGCCTGTAAGTACGACGCAATCCATGTGGAAAACGGCGTTGCCGTGGTTCATGCGGACAACTGCGTTGCCTGCGGCGCCTGTGTGGCGGCCTGCCCCCGGCATATCATTTCCATCGTCAGCGATAAGCAGGATGTATTCGTCAGCTGCAGCTCCAAGCAGAAGGGCGCTGAGCTGCGCAAGATTTGCAACATCGGCTGTATCGGCTGTATGCTGTGCACCAAGAAATGCCCGACAGGGGCCATCACAGTTACCGATAACTTGGCTTCCATCGACTATTCCAAATGCATCAACTGCGGTGCCTGTGTGGATGCCTGCCCGCGTCATCTGATTGTCAACGCCAGTGAAAGCCGTGCCAAGACAGTGGACGAACGGCAGGACGCCGCGCAATAAACAATTGATCTGAACGACCGCCGGGCGGCACAGGCCGCCCGGCGGCTCAAGCTATCTGGGGAGGGGTTTGCTATCGGATATTATTACAACAGCTACCGCGGCACGCGACGGAAAAAACGCAGACGCCTTCTGATTGTGCTGCTTGTACTGACCGTGCTGATCGTGCTCGCCGCCGCGGCTGCCCTGATCCTGCAGGACCATGTGGTATTTACGCCTGACGGGTTCTATTTTGATTTCCAGAAGCCAACTCAGGAGGCCCAAACGCCGGATACGGATATCGGACAGGACGATTCCGCTGAGGATGTACCCCTGGTGATCGAAGACGGCAGTTCAAACAGCCCAACCACCCCGGATCCGACCCCCGAAGATCCCGTTCCGGGAAGCCCGTCAGAACGAGAACCGTTTTCTGCCCTGCTGGCAACACCTGAGCAAATAATCTCCGGCGAGACGCTGCCCACCTCCTATGATGCGCTGGCCGTAACCGTCAAAGGTACGGACGGCGTGATGTGGGTTGCCGACAGCATGAATGCAGAAAACGGAACCGCCGATGTAGCTGCGGACTTCCGTTCCGCCCTCTCTGGCAGCGACACGTATAAAATTGCCGTAGCTTCCGCTCTGCTTGACCCGCTGCGGCCACGGTATATCGACCGGGCAAGCGCCCTGAAGGTGGAGAGCGGCTCTATCTGGCTGGACTGGGATTACTGCAGCTGGTTCAGTCCGTATGCGACCGGTACCGCCGAATATTTGAAAGCCCTGCTGCAAAGCTGCGCAGATGCCGGCTTTAGCGAAGTTATCCTGACCGATTTTCAGTTCCCGACCCGCGGGAAAACTGAGCTGATCAACTACGGTACGCAGTCCGTAGGAAAGGCCGAGGCGCTGGCATCGCTGGCGCAGCAGTTGAAGCGGGATGATCTGACGGTTTCCTGTCTGCTGACTGATACGGCCGCCGCAGGCGGCGCGGATGAAGCTGCGGGACAGGATGCCGCGCTGCTGGCAAAAGCCTTCGGCAAAGTGTGGGTTCGCTGCAGCTCCCCCGACGATACAGCATCTTTGCGTGCACAGCTCGGCGATAATGCTGTGGCTTTGTGGCTGACCACAGAAAGCACCGCGCATAATCTGCCGGATCATATTTTTGAACCATAAAGCGCTCCGTGCGCTGCTAAAATACAGCCGGGCCGGAAGCCGGATCTGCTTCCGGCCCGGCTGTATTATCTTAGGTAAATCTAAACCTACGTTTTGTGCCACCAAGAAAAAAAGAACGCTGGGCCCAATGCAAACGGGCTCAGCGTCACACCGATACGGCCGGCGTACCATCCAAAGACATACGGATTTTGTTATTTTTTTCTCCCACGTCGGGTCATGTCTTCCAGCTTTACCGAGATGAGGACGATGCCGCCGATTCCAAACCAAAGCCCGCCTAATGTCAGAAAAAGTTTATTCTGCACAATAAAAAATACTGCCAGAAAAACAAGCGCCACTGCAAAACAGATCAGTGCCGAAACGATCAGCATCTTTCGGTTACTCATTCTTTTCTCCTCCGTTTATACAATTCTGTGCCCGGACCCAGCTTCCGGGATATTTTTTCCGCAGATATTACGAAATACCGAATCGCCGTTTAAAAGGCCCTTTTCCAAAATTGTCTGCAGCTCTTCCTTTTCGATCCAGGCTTTCTGCACGTCTGTCAGCTCCCCCCACCGCACAATCCGCAGCGTGCCCGCCCTCTCCTGCCTGAGCAATGCTTTTCCTATACATCGGGTACGTCCCGCTCCTCCTGCACCGGCACGGGGGCGAAAGAAACATATTCGTCCGGGATCTCCGTCTGTGCAAAGTCCACACATGAAGTGCATAGATACAGAGATGCCGATTTCCCTGCATAGATCTCTGCCAGCGCATCGGGGAAATATTCCATGTAATAGATGAGCCCGTCCTTTGTATACCCGCAGGCATATTCAAAGTGCCGGGCGCAGTACAATAGCGCCATTGGCAGCAGTGAAGTCAGACAAACCTGTCGTTGCTTCTCAATATAGCGGGAAATACCCGGCACAAGCGCAAAAAGGCGGTGCCGGGCGAACCGTGATACAATACGTCCGGCATGCAGATTCTCCCCTTCTCCTTTGCAGTATAACAAACCCAACACCCGATGACAAGGGGGGCCACAGTGCAGAACACAAAAAACATGATATGCTGAAAAGCAGATAACGATAAGTACCTGAATTTTATACCATCTGCTTTCATACATCTCCGGTAGGAACGCCCGCCTCCCATATGCGAAAATCAACGCCGCCGCATTCTTCCACATCGCTGCCAACGGGAGTTCACTTCCCCCCTGTATTTCTCTACATCTTCCGCAGCCCCCGCTTCCACAGACGACAAGTGTGAGCAAAAGAAATGAGGCTTCTGCATGTGTAACGAAAATATCACCTACCTGCCGGTGGGAGAAATCTCCCGTCCGCTTGTGGCCCGTCTGATCGCCGAACGCTGGTATTCCTCCGTGATCGTCATCCGTGGTAAAAAATATGACATGACAGCTGCGGAAGGCTTTTTCGCCATCCGGGGTGATGAAATCTTGGGGCTAATTACTTATGAACTTCGCGGGGATACCTGTGAAGTGCTTTCTTTGGATAGTTTTTGGGAGGGCCACGGCATAGGTACCGGGCTGCTCCGGTGTATCATCGATCTTGCGCTGGCACGCGGCTGTAAAAGAATTGTCCTGATCACCACCAATGACAACATCCGTGCCATCCGCTTTTATCAGCGGCTGGGCTTTGATATGACACAGCTTTTCCATGACGCACTGTCGGTTTCCCGTACCCTGAAGCCGGAGATTCCACTTCTGGGGGAGCACGGTATCCCTCTCCGACACGAAATCGAGTTCACGCTGCCGCTCAGCGCGCAGTTGCCGGAAACCACTTCTTCCGAAGGGATGCCTGACGAGACAGGATTTTGGGTGCTGCTCGACCAGTTGGTTTCAGAATCCGAGGTGGTGATTGACCGGCCGAAAGGCACCGCGCATCCAAAATATCCGCACTTTGTCTACCCACTGGACTACGGATATTTGAAAAACACCTCTGCCATGGATGGAAACGGGATTGATGTGTGGCGGGGCAGCCGGCCGCAGCCGATGGTTGATGCCGTCGTCTGCACGGTCGACCGGATGAAGCGGGATGCGGAGATCAAAATTCTCCTTGGCTGCACCGCCGCGGAACAGCAGATCATCTGCCAGACGCATAATGAGACCGCATTTATGAAAGGAATCCTCATCCTAAGATAAAAGTATAGCGGCAGATAAAAAACAGCGCCCGGAAACTCCGGGCGCCATTTTATGTGTCTGAAAAATCAGAACGTTTTGATATCTTCGGGAATGATCAGCTTGGCTTCCGTCTTCGCGACGACTTCTTCCACACTGCTCTCGCTGTGAACCTCACGGAGAACCAGGCCTTCCTTGGTGACTTCGATCACGGCCAGTTCGGTGACGATCCAGTTGACACGACGATAGGCAGTCAGCGGCAGGGTGCATTTTTTCAGGATCTTGGGGGCATCACCCTTCGCGGTATGGGTCGTGGTGACAATAACGCACTTGGCGCCGCTCACCAGGTCCATGGCGCCGCCCATGCCGGGCACCATTTTTCCGGGGATAATGTGGCTGGCCAGCGAACCTTCTTCGTCTACCTGAAGGGCGCCCAGCAAGGTCTTGTTGACATGGCCGCCGCGGATGAGTCCAAAGCTCATATCGGAACCGAAGAAGGATGCGCCGGGAAGCACCGTGACATACGCGCCGCCCGCATTGCTGACATCCACGTCCTCCGTGCCGTGCTCCGCGTGGGGGCCCATCAGCAGGATGCCGTTTTCTGACTGGATATAAATGTGAATATCTTCCGGAACATAGTTGCCGGCCATTTCGGGGATGCCGATACCCAGATTGACGACGTCGCCGTCCTCAAAGAACTTTGCCGCACGCTGGGCAATAACTACTTTCGGATCACTCATTTCCGGGCACCTCCGTCCACGATATAAGTCACGACCACGCCAGGAACATGAACGTCCTCCGGCTTGATCTCGCCGACTTCGACGACCTGCTCGGCCTCTACGATGCACACCGGCGCGCCCATGCACCAGACGGCGCAGAAGTTGCGGGTGGAACCGTTGAAGTAGCAGTTGCCGAACTTGTCGACCTTGGAGGCGCGGACAATGGCCACATTACCGGCCAGCGGCTTTTCCAGCAGATAGTCTTTGCCGTCGACATTGATGACCTGCTTTCCCTTGGCGACATCGGTACCGATGCCGGTGGGGGTCAGGATGCCACCCAACCCGTAACCGGCGGCACGGACACGCTCAACCAGCGTGCCCTGGGGATTCAGTTCCACTTCCATCTCACCGGAGGCCATCTGACGCCCGGCTTCGGGGTTGGTGCCCATGTGGGAGTTGATGAGCTTTTTGATCTTGTGGGCGTTCAGCAGCTTGCTGTTTCCCACGCAGCCCGGACGAACCTGACCGGGGTCTTTGCCCTCGTCAAAAGCCACATCGTTGGAAACGACGGTGATTCCATGGATATTTTCGTTGGCAACGATCTCATCCATGATCAGTTCCGGCGTTCCGTGGCCGAGGAAGCCGCCAACCAGGACGGTATCGCCGTCATGGATCATCGCGGCAGCTTCCTTGGCAGTAATGAACTTATTTTTCATCTGTCAATTCTCCTATCCAACTATTTCCCGAGACCGCGCCGCTGCAGCTCGGTCACGGCAAAGGTGGCCACGTCGTCGGCATATTTGCCGGGTCCGAAACCGGCATCATAGCCGAGTTCCTTTGCCAGTTCATGCGTGATGCGCGGGCCGCCGCAGCAAAGGACAAATTTATCGCGCAGGCCCTCTGCCTCCAGCAGCTCGACCAGCTCGGTCAGGTTCTGGATATGGACATCCTTCTGTGTCACGGTCTGTGAAACCAGCAGTACATCCGCCTTAAGCTCAACAGCCTTCTTAACGAATTCGTCGTTGGGCAGCGAGCTGCCAAGGTTAAATGCCTCGATCATCTCGTAGCGCTCCAAACCGTAGTGGCCGGCAAAGCCCTTCCGGTTCATGATCGCATCAATGCCCACAGTATGGGCGTCGGTGCCGGTGGAAGCGCCGACCATAACGATCTTCCGGCCGAAGTGTTCCCGGATATAATCGTTGATCTGGTCCATGCCCATGGTCTCATCTTCCACGGTGATCACCTTGATCTCATCATAGTTGACCGTATGCACACAGCTTCCATAGACCACATAGAACGTAAAGTTTTTGTCCAGCGCGCCATGATAGGCGACATTCGGCTCTTCAAGGCCCATCTTCCGCGCCATCTGGCGGGCAGCCTCTTCGCCCCGTTCGTCATCCTTAACCGGCAGGGTGAAACTGGTCTGCACCTTGCCGTCGTTCATGGTTTCGCCGTACGGTTTAATTTTTGTCAAATCGAGGGTGGTATCAAAGTTTGTCTTGTGGGTATTGTAAAGACCGGAACTCATTCTGCCACGCCCCCTTTCATCAGTTCGATGAACGGGTTGAAATACTCGTTGTTCTTGGTTACGACGCCGGCCAGACCCTTACCGCCGTCACGCGGACGCTTGACATCAGCGAAGATGCCCTTCTCCAGCGTGGCGAACAGGCCAAGCTTCTCGATCTCTCCCAGCAGATCAGCTGCCTTCTGCAGCACTTCGTTGGCACGGGTCTCCATGATTCCGCCGGGTTTAAACACAATGTCGTCGCCCAGGTCTTTCATAGTCCGGAAGATATACTGCGCATTCTCGATGGACAGCGCACGGTCGGACATGAAAGGCGTATGGATGGCTTCGGTCAGCATGCCAAGCAGATGCAGTTTCTGTCCGGTCAGGATAGTGACCATGTTGAACAGAGCATCCTGCACATGCCCGCGGAAAATATTGCCGGTCATAAACTTCGTGGGCGGCATGTATTTCAGCGGGGCCTTCGGGAAGATCTGGCGGGCCATCTGTGCCTGCGCCAGCTCGTAAAGGAAGGTATTCGGCACGCTCGGATCCATCTCGAATGCGTGTCCCAGACCCTGCTGCTCTTCACGCAGGCCAGCCCGGAGGGCGAACTGCTCATTGAGAAGCTGGGAAGCAAGGACGGTGTGCGCGCTCTCGATGGCGTCATCGGTGGTCAGGTAGTTGTCTTCACCGGTGTTGATGATGACGCCGGCAAAGGAGTTAATGATACGGGAGAAATACTGATCGACGATGGTGCGCTGCATGTTGATGTCGCGGAACAGGATACCGTATAACGCGTCATTGAGCATGACGTCCAGCCGCTCCAGAGCGCCCATGGCCGCGATTTCAGGCATGCACAGACCAGAGCAGTAGTTGCAGAGACGGATATACCGCTTCTCCTCAATACCAACCTCGTCCAGCGCGGCGCGCATCAGACGGAAGTTCTCCTGCGTGGCATAGGTGCCGCCAAAGCCCTCAGTTGTCGCGCCGTACGGAACATAGTCCAGCAGGCTCTGTCCAGTGGTACGAATGACGGCGATGATGTCGGCACCCTGCTTGGCCGCGGCCTTCGCCTGCGTGATGTCTTCATAGATATTGCCGGTTGCGACGATGACATAAAGATACGGGCCATCCTTGTCGCCGAATTCCTTCAGAAACTCGTTGCGCTTATGGACGTTTCCGCGGACACGCTCGACCGCGGCTTTGGCCACCGGCATGATAGCCCCGCGGATTTCCTCTGCCGTATGCACCGGCACGCGATTAAGGTCCAGCTCGCCCGCATTGATGCGCTCGGCTACCTGCTGCGGCGCAATACCGTATTCCGCCATGGCATTGCCCACATAGAAAGCAGCGCCGCCGGCCAGCAGGCCCTTTTCCGTCAGATGATCCACCACTACGTTGGGCAGCGGCACATCCATGTCATTGACACCGTCAATGCCTAAAAGGCGGCAGACGGCGCGCTCAACGGTGACCGTTGTATGAACGTCGATAAAGCCCTGAACATCGTCGGCGACCCGGGCGGCGCTTGCGCGCGCCCGGTCGACCAACTCCTGATTCAGATTCAGCTTATTTTCCATAACTCCGTCCGCCCTAAGTTACGCTTTATTGTGGCGGTCGCGGCGTGCCAGTTTGGTGGGTTCCAGATACTTCTGCTCGATGCCCTGGGCCAGACCGGCGACACCGGTCTTTTCGACCTTGCGCTTACCCGTGCAGACGTCGCAGTGGCAGTTCTGGACATAGTGCTCCGGTTCGGTATAGGTGGTGATCACGCCCTCGAAGTTGCGCAAGATGACCTTACGCGGCGTCTGGGAGATGACATAGGTCGGCATGACCGGAGTCTTGCCGCCGCCGCCCGGCGCGTCGACCACAAAGGTCGGAATGCAGAAGCCGGAAGTATGGCCGCGCAGCGCCTCCATGATCTCGATGCCCTTGGAAACCGGGGTACGGAAATGGCTCAGGCCCAGGGACGGATCGCAGGCGTAGATATAATACGGACGGACACGGATACGGACCAGCTCGTTGACCAGCTTCAGCATCACATGAACGCAATCGTTGACACCGGCCAGGAGCACGCTCTGGTTGCCCAGCGGGATGCCGGCGTCTGCCATACGGGCGCAGGCCGCAGCAGCTTCTTCCGTGATCTCATTGGGATGATTGAAATGGGTATTCAGCCAGATGGGATGATACTTCTTGAGCATATTGCACAGCTCGGGGGTAATGCGCTGCGGGCAAACCACCGGTGTACGGGAGCCGAGACGGACGATCTCGACGTGCGGGATCGCGCGCAGCTCGCTGATGATGTGCTCCAGATCCTCGTCGCTGACCATCAGGCAGTCGCCGCCGGAGAGCAGTACGTCGCGCACTTCGGGATGATGGCGGACGTAATCGATGCACTTTTCGATCTGAGCCATGGGGACTTCGGCGTCATTCTGGCCGGCAAAGCGGCGGCGCGTACAATGACGGCAGTACATGGAACACTGATCGGTAATCAGCAGCAGGACACGGTCCGGATACCGGTGGGTCAGACCCGGGCACGGAGAGTCGGTATCCTCATGCAGCGGATCGGCATCCTCGTAGGGAGCATAGTCCAACTCGTCACCGGTGGGGATGGCCTGCTTACGGATAGGATCATAAGGATCATCCAGATCGATCAGAGACAGATAATAAGGCGTAATCGCCATACGCAGTTTGCCCAGTGTCGCTTTGACGCCTTCCTCTTCCTCCGGGGTAAGCTTAATATATTTCTTTAGATCATCCAGCGTCTCAATTCGATTGCGGACCTGCCACTGCCAGCTGTCCCAATCTTTAGCGGGAACATCTTTGAACAGGCCGTTTTCTCTGCTCTTTCTCATGGTTCGCACTCCTTTTCGTAATTGCTTACGGAAGCTGCCTTTCGGCCGCCTCCACGGGTTTTTACAGGCGGAAGCCTGCGGGGAAGAATCCCCGCAGGCCCCGTGAATGCTTAGCAGTACTTCTCGTCAAACAGCTTGCGGAGTTTGGGGTTCTCACGCAGCACGTTCAGCGTGATCTCGGCATGGTTCTTGGTGTAGCCGTTGCCGACGATCATGGTGACGTCCTTGCCGATGCCCTCGGCGCCCAGAGCCGCCTTGGTGAAGCTGGTCGCCATGGAGAAGAAGTAAACCAGGCCGTCATCACGGACCGGGAGAATGGCGCTCATCTCACAGCTCTCGATGTTGACGCACAGGATGGAGATGTCATACTCTTTGCCATCGTTGGCGGCCAGAGCGGCTTCCAGAACGGCGACCGGCTCAGTGGCGGAAGCAACGATGACCTTATTGTAGACGCCCAGCTCTTCCAGAGCGGGAACCTGCTTCGGGTTGCGGACGACGCCTACGACGTTACCTTTCGGCCCGACCTTCTTCATGGCCTCATAGCCGCACAGAACACCGGACTTACCGTTGGCGCCGATGATCAGGACGCTGTCGCCCTCTTTGGGCAGCTTGCGGGCCTGTGCCGGGGCACCGGCCACGTCCAGGGCGGCCAGCGCGAGGGGCTCGGACATATCGTCAGGCAGCTTGGCATAGATGCCGCTCTCGAACAGGACGGCCTGGCCTTCGATGTCAACGCGGTCGATATCCTTATGGATGGCCTTGATTTTGTCGATGCGCAGCGGAGTCAGGGACAGGGAGACCAGGGAGGCGATCTTGTCGCCGACCTTCAGGTCGCGATCCTTCAGATCTTCGCCGATATAGGCGACCTTGCCGATGAACATACCGCCGGAGCCGGTAACCGGGTTCTGCTGCTTGCCGCGCTCGGCAACGATGCCCATGATCATTTCGCCGATCTTCTTCTCGTCGCCGCCGCAGGCTTCGGAAATCTGCGTAAAGGACGCGGAGTCAACATTCAGGGAGATGACGTCGCAGATAATTTCATTGGAATAATGCTTGCTCATGTCGTTGTCGATCTTGTACGCCGCCTGGGTCAGAACGCCCTTGGGCTCGATCACGCGGTGGGTGCCGTACTTGTTGCCTTTCATGGCCATAATTTTTTCCTCCTAAAATAGTATAAATAGTTTATCTGAATTTTGCGGAGATACGCTTTTTTCTGGTTATTTCTTTTCCGGGAGGCTCAGGATCGCGCGGGCTTCGGCAGGAGAGGCGATCTCACGGCCGATCTCATGGGACATGCGTACGACCTTTTCGACCAGTTCGCCGTTGCTGCGGGCCAAAACGCCCTTGGAAAGATACAGGTTATCCTCAAAACCAACACGGACGTTGCCGCCCATAACGATGGCCGGCGCAGCCAATGTAAACGCATTGCGGCCGACGCCTGTGGCAGTCCATGTGGAGCCGGCGGGAATGCCGTCAACCAGCCAGATCAGGTTCTTCGCGGTGGCAGGGGTGCAGCCGGGCACACCGAGCACAAAGTTGAACTGCATTGGGGCGCCAGGAACTTCGCCCTTGCGCGCCATGGTCAGAATAGTGTCCAAATGGCCCATTTCAAAGCACTCATACTCGGGTTTGATCCCATTTTCGATCATACGCTTGCCAAAGGCGCGCATGGTGGGCATCGTGTTATCGAAAATCTCGTCACCAAAGTTGCAGGTGCCGCAATCCAGCGTCGCCATCTCAGGGAACAGTTCGGTGGGCTGAAGCCGCTCTTCCGGCTTCATGCCAGTCGCACCGCCGGTGGACGGAATCATGATGACGTCAGGCAGCTCCTTGCGGATAGCATCCATAACCACGCGGAACCGCTCGCGGTCCTGGGTGGGCGTACCGTCGTCCTTACGGACATGAACGTGGATGATGGCGGCGCCGGCATTATAAGCGCTCTTCGCCTCGCGGACCATCTCCTCCACGGTATACGGGACGTTGGGGTTCTGCTTCTTCGTAACTTCCGCGCCGCAAATAGCGGCGGTGATGATCAGCTTTTCCATATTCGGCCTCAGATCTGCTTGCCGCGCTGCTTGTCCTTGGTGACAACGCAGGTACCGCTGGCGCGGCAGACAACGACGGGCTCTTTCAGGATGTCGCAGGCAGAATCATTGATGTCAGGACGGGGGGTGATGACTTTCTTCGCGACAAAAGTCATTTTGCGGGAACTATTGCCGATGTTGGTGATCTCGCCGGTGGCTTCAATATAATCGCCGGCATGGACAGGAGCCATGAACTCGACCTCATCGTATGCCTTGAACAGGCCTTCATCACCGTCATTCAGGATCAGCAGCTCAGTGGCCACATCGCCGAACAGATGCAGCATATGCGCGCCGTCAACCAGGTTTCCGCCGTAATGTGCATCCTCAGCACCCATACGAACACGAATCATGGATTTCATTTTAATTTACCTCCTAAAAAATATAATGGCATATATTTAAATTGGGGAAACGACGAGAAAAAAGGAGCGCATACAGAAAGGGCTCGCCTCTTTCCGCAATAGCGCTCCATGTTCCATGAAGATTCACGAAACCAGAAAACGCTATCGACCCATACGGAACACGCCGCAGGGATCAATAGCGCTTCATGTTGACCATGACAGCAGCGACACACTGAGCGACGCTGCCAAGCGACTGCCGGAGGATGCGGCGGCCTCTTTCGGCGGAACATACATTCGATCGTCTCATCAGGGCTGCTCCCCTTTGCCATAAACGATGTACCTTGTGCTCCGCGCCTCTATTATCCGGTTATTCAATTGTCGTAAGTAACATCTTTTTACAAATAATATTATATGATTTCCCGTCGAAAAAGTCAATAGGTTTTTTTCAGTATGGCGTCAGTAAGATCTCTCGATTTTAGAAAGAATTTCTTCTTTTAACCCCAGCAAACGACAAATATTCAGCGCATCCCGCGGGCAGTTTTGTTTTCCTTCCACCCGGTACAGGCCGTAGTCCATGTGCCGGGCGATCAGTCCCACCCGCTCGCTCTCCCCGGCGATCGCCAGCTCAGAGCGCAGCGCCTCCAGATCGAGGTCGCGCAGACCGATGACCTGATAATGTGCGCTTCCGTGTTCAGCCACGTTGTCATAGTGGGTGCTGAGCAGCGCCACCGCGTTCTGCCGATCCAGATATTCGGTCACTGCCTGGACGATCGCCGCCCCCTCATCCGGGTTGGTTCCCCGGGCAAACTCATCCAGCAGCACCAGGGAAAAGCCTTCCTTCAGCCGTTCCACCACGGAATTAAACCGGACGATCTCGCCGCCGAAGCTGGAAAGTCCCCTGTCTACCGACTCCAGATCCTCCGAAATCAAGAACATGCCGCAGAACAGCGGCACCCGTGCCCGCTCCGCCACCGGGAAAAAGCCGCACTGAGCCAGCAGCAGGTTAAGCGCCACCGTCTTCATGGCCACGCTCTTTCCGCCCATGTTGGCCCCGGTCAGCACGGTCGCCCCCCGATTCAGCGCGATGGAGACCGGCGTGAAGCGCTTGTCCCGTTTTTCCAGTGCGTCGGCAATCTGCGGATTCCGCATATTTTTAAACTCAACCCCGCCGTCGGTCAGCTCGGGCATACACCCGCCCCAGCGGGCGGCCATGGCGGCCTTTTCCAGCGTCAGATCAAGCTCACCCAGCAGATCCATGTTGGACAGCATATGATCGAGGCTGGGGCGCAGAGATTCGCTGAGCTCTCCGCGCACGCGGCGTTCCTCATGCTCTTCATCAGCTGCCGCCAGCAGGCGTTTCTGCCGCAGGGCATCCTTCTCCTCACCCGACGCGCGGCGGATGCGCTCCTCCAGCTCCCGCTTTTCCTTGCGCAGCGTGCGCAAGCGGGGGGAATAGCTCTCGCTGATATAAAAGCTAGCCACCCGATTATGCTCCGGGTCTAGGATGTTAAGCGCGGCAGAGGTATCACTCATCTCGATGCAATCGAGATGCAGCACTGCCTGTATTTCCCGCCAAAGGGGCAGCAGCTCGGCGCTGTCCAGCAAAAAACGCTTCAGCTCGAACAGCTCGATCTCATTGAGCGCCGCCTCGCGGCATTTTTCCGCCGCACGGCGTACGTTTTTCATACACATCAGGATACGCTGCAGCTTTCCGATCTGGATAGCGCAGCCGCTTTGCTTTTCCAGTACACGGCCCAGGTTATGCAGTTGACGCAGCAGCTCTTCCCGCTCTTCCGGCAGGTAAGGGCGCAGTGCTTTGATCTGTTCCGCGCCGTAGGGCGAATTGGGGGAAAGGCTATCCAGCACATAGCGGAAGCCAATGTTCTCCTGCTGCTGATAGGATAATTCGATCATTCTTCTTCCTCCACGTCGATGACCGGCACCGAAACAAGTTCCGCCATCCGGCGCCGGAATTCCTTCGGATCAAAGCTGAACCCATACGCAGAAAACGGGTTGACAGTCAGCGCCACCAAATTAACGCTGTCCAGAACGCGGAGCGATGCGCCGCGAAGCCGTAGCTTTTCATAGCTGTCACCGCCGAGAAGCAGCTTGCTGCCGTCGCGGACGACAAGGCACAGACCTTTCATAGGCGCGCTCGACATCAGCAGCGGTTTGAGCAGATGATCGGTCAGCGCGCCGCCCAGAAACAGATATTTTACCCCCGCGGCCGCTTTGCTGCGGAGGGCGTCCTCCAGCGAACCGTCGACCGGCATAACCTTGTCCCCGATCAGCAGCGCGCCGCGGGGATCGTCCATTCCTTCCGCCGCTTTACGCACCGTGGGATCTGCCACCTCCGGCAGCGTCAAAAGCGCGCAGACGTGGCGTGTATCCTCCAGCACGACTTCCATATCCCGGTGATAGGACGCGCCGGTGCACAGCACCGTTGCCTCGGTCACCCGACGGGAACACAGGGTCTTGCGGCTGATGGCACCGTCAATGATCACCTTGTCGGCGCCCAGCTCAAAAAACCGGCCGGCCAACTCCGAAAGCTGGGATGTGATGGACGGTCCGGCCAGCTGCACATTGCCATCGCTGCGGGCCCGCAGAAGAACCACCTGGCCCATCGGAGTATACCATGGAGTGGTGTCAATTACCTCACGGGTAAAATCGGAAAGAGGAAGCAGATCAGCCGCGGTGGCTACAAGACTTCCCTCCGCGATATAGATCCCCGGCTTCTTCGTGCCGGTGACCAGATCCACCGCCTCGCCGTCGCGGCCGATGGAGGTAAGGCCCAGAACCCCGCCCTCTTCCGAGAGCTCCTGTATGATCCGGTTAAGCACCGTGGTTTTGCCGGCGTTCTTGCTCATGCCAATGATGGAAACCGAGCGGTAGGGCGTCAGCAGCCCGCTCAGGGATTCAAACACGCGGCGTTTCCTCCTCTCCGCATGCGCCGTCCAGCACGGCGCCGATGATGGTATTGGAAACCAGAAAGCCTTTGGGCGTCAGATACCAGCGGCCACCGTCACAGACGGTGTATCCCGTCTCACGATAAAACTGCAGGCGCGCCTCATACGGCGTAAAATCCTGACGGAAGCGATTGAAAAAATCCTGTCCGCTGATCCCATCGGTTGTCCGCAGCCCCAACATGATATACTCGCCGATTCGGTTGATAAAAGAACAGTCGTCCGCATCCTCCAGCACCCGGCCGCCCTTGCCCTCATACGCGGCAAGGTACTGTTCGGTAGAAGATACCACCTTGCTGCGCCGTCCGTTATAAAAGCTGTGAGCCGCGCAGCCGAGCCCCACATAGGGCGAGAGGTCCCAGTATTTGCTGTTATGCCGTGCCCGCAGGCCCGACCGGGCAAAATTCGAAATCTCATATTGCGCATACCCGGCCTTCGCCAGCCGGTCCACTGCCCACAGGTACATCTCCGCCTGCAGGTCGTCATCGGGCAGAACCGGACGTTTTTGAAACAGCGGCGTATGTTCTTCCAGCCGCAGGCCGTAACAGGAAAGATGCGCCGGCTCCAGCGCCAGCACATCCTCTACCGACTTCTGCCAGCCCTCCATGGTCTGTTCCGGCAGGCCGTACATCAAATCAAGAGAAATATTGGTAAATCCAATTTGTTTCATCAGTGCGGCAGCATCCTTCACCCGTGCGAAATCATGGATGCGTCCGATGGCGCGCAGTTCTCCGTCATCGGAAGATTGGACGCCCATGGACAGCCGATTGACACCGGCGGCATGCAGCTGTTTCAGCAGCGCTTTGTCAGTGCTCTCCGGATTGACTTCCACAGTGATCTCCGGATTCTTGGCAATTTTCACATGCTTTTCCAGCGTATGCAGCAGCCGGCTCAGCCGCTTTCCGCCCATCACGGACGGCGTGCCTCCGCCGATATAGATGGTATCGGCCGTATACCGTCCGCCCAGAGGAAACGTCTCCTCGATCTGCCGGTCCAGCGCCGCCAGATAACGGTCCAGCAATCGATTGTCAAAGTCGCAGCGCGAATAAAAATCGCAGTACGCGCATTTGCTGCGGCAAAAAGGGATATGGATGTAAATTCCTAATGTTTCCATATATGCCTCGCAAACATTGCGCGGCGGACAGATCCGCAGCCCGCCGCGAAAATTCTGAGAGAAAAAGTATCTGCCTTCCGCCGGCCTTTGCCTGATCCGAAACCACCGGATCCTACTTGCCCGCGAAAATAAGTCTGCCTCCGTCCCAAAGTACCTGCGCAGCCTCCCGCCCGTAAGGTGCGAACTGCGCGCATCCGGACCCAGCAGACAAGCGAGGATGGGGCCGGGGACGCATTTGCAACGTCCCCCGGCGCTTTTCCCTGCTTTTTTCGCTGAAAAGCAGGCACCGGTGGCCACGCAGGCCGCGAAGCTTTATTCCCGCAGTGTACATGGGCAATTTACAGATATCCGCGTGCGGCAATTACCCGAGGCATGATGCTACGCCCGGCTTTAATCCTCGTCAAGCCTGAGCACCGGCATAAACGCTTCCTGCGGCACCGCCCCCGCGGAACTTGCTCCGCCGGGAACCCTGAAGGAATCTCATGCGCATCGGCCGAATAAATCGCCCGATGCGGACGCGGCGACCGCCGCGCGGCGCAGAAGCGCCGCCGTCGAGGTGCCGGATAGCCTGAGAGTACGCAGTAAGCTCCTTAATCCTCGTCAAGCCTGAGCACCGCCATAAACGCCTCCTGCGGCACCTCGACGGAGCCCAGGCTGCGCATACGCTTTTTGCCTTCCTTTTGCTTTTCCAGCAGCTTCTTTTTTCGGGTGATATCGCCGCCATAGCATTTGGCCAGCACGTCCTTGCGCATCGCCTTGACCGTCTCTCGTGCGATGACCCGGCCGCCGATGGCGGCCTGCACCGGCACTTCAAACAACTGGCGCGGAATATTATCCCGCAGCTTCTCCGCGATGCGCCGTCCGCGGGCATAGGCTTTCTCCGTATGGACAATAAAGCTGAGCGCGTCCACCACATCGCCGTTAAGCAGGATATCCAGCTTCACAAGGTCGGATTTCCGGTATTCCAGCATTTCATAATCCAAAGACGCATAGCCCCGTGTGCGGGATTTCAGCGCGTCGAAAAAGTCATAGATGATCTCGTTGAGAGGCAGCTCATAGTGCAGCTCCACGCGGCCTTCATCCAGATATTTCATGTCCTTGAACACGCCGCGCCGTTCCTGACACAGGTCCATCAGATTCCCCACATATTCCGTGGGCGTAAGAATGCTGGCCTTGACGATCGGTTCCTTGGCGCACTCAATCAGGCTGGGGTCCGGAAAGTTCAGTGGGTTGTCGATGACTACCTCCGTGCCGTTCGTCAGTGTAATCTTGTAGATAACGCTGGGCGCGGTGGTGATCAGGTCAAGATTGTACTCCCGTTCCAGCCGCTCCTGTATGATCTCCATATGGAGCAGACCCAGAAAGCCGCAGCGAAAGCCGAAGCCCAGCGCGGCCGAGCTTTCCGGTTCATATACAAGCGATGCGTCGTTGAGCTGAAGCTTTTCCAGTGCGTCGCGCAGGTCGGGATAGCGTTTTCCGTCGGCGGGATAGACGCCGGAAAAGACCATGGGCTGTACTTTTCGGTAGCCATGGAGCGGCGCTTTCGCCGGTGCTTCGGCATCGGTGACAGTATCGCCCACGCGGGTATCGCGGACATTTTTAATGCTGGCGGTCAGATATCCGACCTCGCCGGCGCACAGGCTTTCCGCCGGCGCCATACCGAAGGGTCGGAGATACCCGCACTCCACCAGCTGGAACTCCGCGCCTGTGGCCATCATGCGCACACGCATCCCCGGCCGGAACTCACCGCCCGTCACGCGGACATAGACGATAACGCCGCGGTAAGAATCGTACTGGCTGTCAAAAATGAGCGCTCGCGGGCCGCCGCCATCGTCCTTTGGCGGTGGTACGTCGCGTACAACCATTTCCAGCACGGAGTGGATATTGGTACCCATCTTGGCGGAGATTTCAGGCGCATCCGCGGCAGGGATACCGATGATGTTTTCAATCTCCTCCTTGACTCTTTTGGGGTCGGCGGAGGGCAGATCAATCTTGTTAATGACCGGCAGGACCTCCAGGTCGTGGTCCAGCGCCAGATAGGTATTGGCCAGGGTCTGCGCCTCAATGCCCTGTGCGGCGTCCACCACCAAAAGCGCGCCTTCACAGGCCGCGAGGCTGCGGGATACCTCATAGTTAAAGTCCACATGGCCCGGTGTATCGATCAGGTTGAGCCGATAGGTCTCCCCGTCGTCAGCTTTATAGGACAGCAGCACGGCACGCGCTTTAATCGTGATACCGCGCTCCCGCTCCAGATCCATGTTGTCCAGTACCTGTGCCATCATTTCCCGTTGGGAAACAGTATCGGTCGCTTCCAACAACCGGTCGGCCAGCGTAGACTTGCCGTGGTCAATATGCGCAATAATGGAAAAATTCCTGATTTTTGAAAGGTCAATCAAAGGCAGTCACCTCAATCGGGCGATTTGAGTCAAATTCACAATATATAAGTATAGCATAGCGTGAACAAGCGCGTCAAGCTTTGCGGTGTACCTGGATTCCGCTTGTGCCGCGCACAGGTTCAGCAATTTTCTGGCCGATTCTCCATAAATTGCTCGCGATAAAACGGGCGTATTTTTGCCTTATAATAATCGCTTCCCAGCGGATTCATTTTATTCCACGCCTCCAGATAGGAATCCGGCAGGTCAGGAATCCACCGGCGGTCGGTTCCGATATCCGCGCTTTTCCGTGTTTGGCGTGCTTTCTCAAGCGGGAGCTCAGCGGCAACAATCCCCGCTCCCTCACGAAAGCTCCGTCGCCCGATTACGTTTCCCTCAGCATTAATGATTTGTGCGGCGCCAACCAGCTGCCGCGTCTGCTGCCGGTCACCCGACGGAAACCGGCAGGCGGTCACTTGCCCGCAATGATTTGCGTGAATCAGCGGAACATGAAGCAGTTTTGCAAAGGTCGCCGGCGTTTCCGCCGCGAGTTTCTGATTATATTCCCGCAGCGGTTCCCGTCCGGCCGGTGCATCCGTGGGCAGATCCCACCAACAGGAGCCCGCAAGCACCAAATCCACTTTCCCGGACATCCTTTTTACGGTGTCATACCGCATCATTTCCCAGCACAGGGCTATGCCGATTTCCCCGATGGGCGTATGAAGAATATGCTCCGTATCTCCGCCGGTATAATAGCAATTCTCAAACTGCGTCGGAATATCTTTCCGGTGTGAAAAAATATCCCCATTCGGAAAAACCAAATCAAACGTATTGTAAGCGTCCTGCCCGTTAAAGATCAGATATGAACCCCCGATGATCATGCCGGAATCAGCGGAGAGCCGCCTCATTCTTTCGCGGACCTGCTCCCCCTGCAGGGCCACAGGGCTCATTTGGGGCGAAAATCCAATAGCGGACGGGAAAAACTCCGGCAGCAATACAAGGTCCGCTCCCTTTTGGCGGGATTGCCGGACAAATGTCTCCGCCCTGTCCAGATTGGCCTCCACATCCGCAAAAACGCAATCCATCTGAACCGCTGCAAATTTCATATCAGGTCTACCTTTTACAAAAAGCCGCTCTTCAACAAGTAAAGAGCGGCTGTATATTTCATCCGTTTTGTTTCATTCAGTATAACATAGCGCCGATAGCTGCGTCAAGAATTACGTTGTCTCCGGCTCTGGCGCTTAGCGCTGAATAAGGAAGGCATACGAACAGACCATAGCCCCTCTTACCGAAAATATAAAAAAATGCCCGGCAGGAATTCTCCCGCCGGGCGCGATGCCAAAACCTGTTGGGTCAGGAACCTTGTATTTGCTCGCAGATCTTTTCAAACGGCGTCAGATCGAGAGCCGCAAACTCCGCCAGCAGCTCATCCGCCGTAAGATAGCGGGTATGGGGCCACTGGTCTTCTTCCCATCCCGTGACCGGCTGGACGAAGCTCGTACCGTCGAAAAAGCCAACATAGATCACCCGTTCGTTCTCCTGTGGTAGACCGAGCCGCCAATAGCCGTCTAGCCCCACCTCCGGCTTGACAGTGTGCATCAGCTGTACGCCTCTCAGCGCCGGGTCGAGCGCGCCGCCGTCTTCCATCTCGGTAAAGGAGTCTTTCGTCGTCGGCCCGGCAACGACCTCGATCCCGCGTCCGTCTGGCGCCAGATAATAGACAAAAACCCGAACCGGCGTGATCCGCCCCGTCAGATCGATCAGCGTCCCGACCTCAAGCGTTTCCGGCAGCGTGATGCGCATACTGTACTGTTGTGACCCATCGAGCATACCCTGAAGCTCCGCATAGGCGAACCGATAGTCGCCGATGCTTTCCGGCACTCCGAGGCCGGGGCAGGCCGCCTCCAGCTCTTCGGCGCTCAGCAGACGTTTCATTTCCCCAGTAAGCGCTTTCGAGCCGTCCGCCCCGGTGCTGTATACATAGGCTTGCGTGTACGCGTTCAGCGTACCCTCATCGATCAGTTGGTGGTACTGTTCCAGCTCCGGCATCAGCAGCCCCGTCCGCTCGTCAATTTCTACTTTCGACGCATCCTGCTCGTAGAGCGTTTCTGCCCGGATGATCTCCGCCGCGGCGGACGCAAGTTCCCGGATCCGCGTAAAGTCGATCCGCTTCGGCACGTCCCCGGGGCTATGTATCGGCGACAGCGCAAGCAGGCCGTCAATATCCAAGTCCGACACGGTAACACAGGAGACGTTGGCAAAATCACTGAATACCCTTCCGTCGCTCGCCATATCATCCCCTCCGGCGCTCGTATCACCGAGAATATCCATCAGCGCCGTCCTGAGCGGCGCGTTTAGGCCGTAATCGTCAAAGACCGTAAATGTCTCGCTGTCCCGATGCCCCACGCAGTCAAAATCGATAAGATTGACCCGCTCGTACCCGGTAAGCGCCTGATTCGCAAACGCCGATGCTCCGTCCTTCCCGCTCTCTTCCCCGTTGAACGCAACAAAGATCACGTCGTTTTTCAGCTCCGCGCCGGCAAGCAGGCGCGCGGTCTCCAGCATCGCGACCGTGCCGGAGGCGTTATCGTATGCCGAAGGGTAGAGCCGTTCCCCACAGACACCGGTGCCGTCAAAATGGGCACCAACGATAAAGGCGTTTTTCCCTTCGCTCCCGCGCAGGACGGCGGCAACATTGCTCGCCGTTTCCTCCTCAAGACAGGGTGACAGCGAGAGTTCCAGCTTCGTTCCCTTCGCGCGCAGCTGTGCGCGATAGGTCTCCGCGAGCAGGAGAAAAGTGCCCCTGTCCGGATCCGTATTATTGTTAAGGCTCGTGTATTCCTCCAGGTCGGCGCAGCCGACTGAGAAGCTGTCCGGCTTGTCGCTAGAAAAACTCCGCGCCTCTTGCTCATCCTCTGCATAAAAAAAAGCCGTTCCATCCGTGCAGGCAGAGGCGTCTTCCGAGATTGAGAGCGTGACCTCAACGCTTTCATAGACGGGGTAAAAGATGAAATCCGTCCCCGCTGTCAGCTCCGTGCGTGTCCCATCAGAAGCGATCAGCGCGGCGTGTGCCTCCGCCTGCTCTGTCTTCACACATTGCTCCTCATAGGGCTGGAGGAAGTCGTCAAACAGCGGCTCAAGGCCGAGCGCTCCGAAGAAGGAGGCAATATATTCAGCAGCCAGCGCGTTGCCCGTGCCGCCAACCGCGCGGCCTTGATACTCTGCGGAACAGAGCGTCTCGAGCAGCTCTTCCGCCTCGGGCGCGGCTGGCGAATTTTCTGTTTTGGCGGCGTCCCCGCCCGGCGTGTTCGTCTGCACACAGCCCGAAAGCAGTAGCGCAAGTGCCAGAACCCAGCAGTACAGCTTTTTCATGTTCATCCCTCTCTTCTCTGTTCGCTTATTGCATAGCGAGCCGGGCATGGGGCCCGGCTCGCTACAAGTTTATGATCTGAGTTCAGAGACGCTTCACTTTATTCATAACCATGGCATTCCCACATATACTGAGTGCTGGTTTCAATTTCGCCATAGCTGCAGTAGTTGCATTCGTATGTCACGGTCTTCGTGCGCATAAGCTGTAGATCTGTGCCGTACGGATGCGTAGTGCAAGGCCGTTGTTCTCCGGTGCTCACCCATGTGGAATAGGTCGTACTTACCAGCAGGGTGCCTTGGTTGCACTGGGGGCACCGCTCAGCCCGTGCAAAAGCGAGGAGAGACATCGATGCCATTACCATGATCATCGCAAGAAACAGGGAAGCAATTCTCGTGCCTTTTTTCATAGTTATCCTCTCTTTCTCAATCCTAACGTTCATATCGTTTTGCGGATGTATTCTCCGGGTCGTGATGATCGGCCGTCATCCTTATTTTGACTATACCCCCCCCTAGAAGAACCGTCAAGCAGATTTTTATATTTTGTCTTATTTTACGATAATTTTGTTTATTTTATATGTATTTGTATTTTTAAATTAATATTTTCTCCATTGAATACTTAATAATTTATCACAAAATTACATTTGCAAAAAAATTCGCTTCTCGGGCAGCAAAATAGCCTCGCTTTGCCCTTTCAAGTGTACTTATTGCTGTTGGACTAGATTTGTGGATTTTTTGACTTCTGCCAGACCCTTGCACCTGAACATAACAAAATTGCTTTGGGCAAGAAGCAGCCGGCCTCCGCAGTTTCCTTCAGAATCCACGCAAGGACAGGGAATATAAAAAAAGCCCGACGGAGAGCTCTCCGCCGGGCGCCATACGCGGCCGTAGCCGCAAAAGCCATTTTATTCCTCGTTGTCCCAGTTGTGCCAAACGTTTTGAACGTCGTCGTTTTCTTCCAGGGATTCCAGCAGCTTGGTCATGTTCTTGATGTCCTCTTCGTCGGTAAGAGAGGCATAGTTCTGCGGAACCATCTGGATCTCCGCCTCCAGAAACTCAAAGCCCGCCGCCTGCAGCGTATCCTTGACGCCTTCGAAATCCTCGACCGAAGTATAGATCTCAAACACATCGTCTTCTGAGACAAAGTCCTCTGCTCCGGCCTCGATGGCCTGCATCATGACGGCCTCTTCATCCTTGTCTTCGCCGTCCATGACCAGCACGCCTTTTTTGTCAAACTGCCAGGAAACGCAGCCGGCGTTGCCCATACCTTTACCATATTTGTCCAGATGGTGGCGCACCTCGGCCACCGTGCGATTGCGATTGTCTGTCAGGCAGTCCACGATGACGGCAATGCCGCCGGGGCCATACCCTTCATAGTTGACGTACTCATAGTTTTCTGCCGCGCCGCCGGCTTTGTACTTATCCAACGTACGTTTGATGTTGTCATTGGGTACGTTCTCAGTTTTGGCACGGGCGATGGTCGCAGCCAGCTTTGAGTTGGCGTTGGGGTCGGCGCTTCCGCCCTCGCGGATGGCAATCGCCATCTCACGTGCGTATTTCGTGAAAATTTTTGCCTTCTTTGCGTCGGCAGCGCCCTTCGTTTTCTGAATATTGTGCCACTTGGAATGTCCGGACATTGGGATCCCCCTCCATTATGATGAAAAATAATCAAAATCCGATAGCGTATTTTATCATAAATTCATGCGAATGACAACCCCAATGTATATTTACGGCTTTTTCATCAACAATAGGAACGTAATCTTGATGTGAGGTGTTTAACCGCATGGAAAAGAACAAGAATTATCCGAACAGCAACCCCAACACCAATCCCAGCAACCCCAATCGCAAAAAGAACGACAACGACACCAACAACCCCTATTAGCAACCAGCATACCCTGGAAGGGGGGCCCC